>NZ_JBIAFD010000002.1:0-536950 GCF_042869095.1 Streptomyces sp. NPDC007264 | reverse complement strand
CCTCGTCCTCGGCGACAAGACCCCCGCCGAGGCCATGAGAGAATGCCTCGCAGGCCCATTGATCAGCTGATTCGCGACCACTGCTGGAAACCGCCCCTCATGTCGGGTGTTGGGCATGGGGCGGCGCAGGGTGGCCGCAGCGGTGCGGTACGCGGAGAGGGGCGGTGGATGGACAGCGTCAACGGCGACGAGGCCCGGACCGAACGGACAACAGAGGCGGACGGTGTGCGGGCGGCGCCGGCAGCGGTACGACGGAACTCGCCTGGTTCAAGTCCAGCTACAGCGGCAGCCAGGGCGACGACTGCGTGGAGGTCGCGCTCGCCGAACAGGCCGTCCACGTAAGGGACTCCAAGGACCTGACCCGCCCGGCCTTCGCGGTCGGCCGCGAAGGGTGGGGGGCGTTCGTGGGGTTCGTGTCGGAGCACTGAGCCTGAAGCATGCCGTTCACCGTGCCGGGCGCCGGAACGGTGGACGGAACAGCTTCACTGTGCTTGGCCGAACGTGCTCGCGTCTTGAGCGACCTGGTCCGACTCGCCTCAGGTCGCAGGGGACCGGGCTCAGCGGCAGAGTTCCATGATGGAGTCGTCGAAGTCGGGGAACTCTCGCGTGGCCTGCTCGATCACGGCAGTTGCCGGAGCGCGGTGGTCTGGTGCGAACTGCTCCGCGACGGCCGTCAGCTCACTGCTGGGGTGTGGAACCCAGCCGCGCTTGTACGAGGTGGCTGCCTCCCAAGGGCCGAAGCCACCTGCCAGCAGCCACAAGAAGGCGCCCAGGTCGCGCGCGACGACGCCGGTCTCTCCTTCGGAGCCGAGGAAGACGACGGGCTGCTCGGCCAGTGCCCGGCCCTGGTGGACCAGCCAGAACGTCGCGTACCCACCGGAGCCGTCCTGGCCGAACACGCGGAAGTGGTCGCCTTGTAGCTCGCCGTTGCCGGTCCACGCCCGGAACCAGTCCGTGGTCTCGTCGGCAGAGAGGAAGGCCGCGAAGGGTTCGAAGTCGACACCGTCACCGTCACCGTCGGCGTAGTTGAGCCGGACCGCCATGGCGGCGGCAAGCGCGGCGGGGAACTGCCGGTCTTCGTTCGATGCCACGCGAACAGATCAGCGATTGGTCGGGCGTCGGCAGGCCGCGACTACCCCGCGGTGGCCGTCGTGGGCGCCGTGCGCCTCTGGGGCGAGGAGGCGCTCGTGGAACTCGACGGCTTCGCGGTGCTGCCGTAGCCCGCGCGTCAGGCCGCCATGGCCAGGTGCTCCATCGGCACCCGGTGCGGAGCGATCACGCTGCCGTCGGGGAGCAGTTCGCCGGTGTCGTCGAAGACGATCACGCCGTTGCACAGCAGCGTCCAGCCCTGCTCCGGGTGGGCGGCGACGACGTGCGGGGCGGCGGTGCCGGCAGCGTGGCACGTGGGCTGGTGGGAACACATGGCGCACCTCCGGGTGAGGGGCGGGCGGCCGTGTTGCCGCCTCCATGGACACGACCATGCGCCGCCCGACGACTCATAGGAACCGCGCGCCGGGAAGCGTGACACGATGCGGACAACTCCCTGACGGTCCGCGGACGGTCGGCGCCGGCTCGCCACCGGAGGGGCGGGGTCGCCCCCGGTGCGCGGCCCCCGGTACCCGAGCAGCCTGTCGTCCCCGGAGGTGCCACCGTCACCTGGACATCGCGGCCAGGCTCAGCATGAGGTGCGCGGACTCCGGGCGGCCGAAGTCGGAGTGCGCCCCGGCCGGTGCCATCCGCGTCCGTACGCCGCCACGGAAGAGGCGGCCGGCGTCCACTTCTCCGGGCCGGGGTACAACGCGGGCCGCGCAGCGTGCAGTTCCTGGGCCGGCGCCAGCAGCAGCGAGGCCCGGCGCGCGGCCGCGGGCGGCGCGGTCTGCCAGCCGTGCACGTACACGTAGAGGTCCGTCACCTCGTCCGGGACACGGAGGTGTCGGGCGAGGTGCTCCGCGATCCGGTCGCCTGGGACGGTATGACCGCTGCCGGGGGCCCGGAGCCGTCCCTGCTCGTCGAGGTCAACGGTGGTGAGGTGCATGGCGCGGTCTCCAGGCGGCTGTCGATCCCGCAGTGCAGCGAGTACGTCAGGGCGAGCGGGTTGTGCAGGGTGTCGTAGAAGTGATGGACGAGAGCTCGCGTTGTCCCGCAGGAAGCGCTCGTGCCCGGCAAGGGAGAACGTGCCGGTGCGGATGTCGAGTTCGGCGCATCCCAACGGCAAGTCGGCCCGGATGTCGCGTAGTTCGGCGGGGGAGACGGGGTGCCAGGGGCGACCAGGAAGACGTGGACGGTTGGACAGCCCCTCTCTTTTCCCCCGCTGGTCTTGTCGCTCCGCGCTTGAGTCGCGGTTGAGCCGGCTCGACCGACCCCGTGTCAGACTCGGCGCATGCTCCACGGGCGTGCTGACAGATCTCTGATCGAACGGGTAAAGCAGATTCGCAGGGGCCCCACGGGAACCCCGCTGATTCCCCTGGCGGACGAGCAGTGCGACATCGTCGCAAAGCTGGAATCCTGCAACCCCACTGGAAGTAGCAAAGACCGTTCGGCGCGTGGGTTCTGGAACAGGCAATCGGTCGCGGGGAGACAGCACACGGCACCACGGTGGTCGAGTCGGCGTCCGGCAATTTCGCGCCGGCCCTGGCTTATCACTGCCGTATGCTCGGTATCTCGTTCGTCCCGGTCATCGATCCGAACTGCATCCGGGCTGCGTGGTCATCGCTGTCGACGCCGAAGGCTCGGAGATCTTCGGCGGCCCGCCGAAGAAGCGGTGGATCCCCGGCATCGGCTCAGTACGTCTCGCTCTGCATTTGTCCGGTTACGGTCCTGACCTGGCCCGGCTGTACGGAATGGGATGGGTGCTATGTATGGTGATCAGAACGGCTTCGACGCAATCCGGCCGGTCGGCGGCTTGATTCTGAGCTCGCTTCAGGCCAGGGTCCTGGAGGGTGTTGCGGCCGGCTTCTCCAGCGGGCAACTCTCGAGAGAGTTGTACCTCAGCTCGAAGACCATCGATTACCACGTCCGCGTCATGTCCGAAAAGCTACAGGCGCCGAATCGTGTCGCGCTGGTTTCGAGGGCGTTCGTCCTCCAGATCCTGCGAACAGATTCGTGGCCCCCGCGCATTGCATGTGAAACTGCGGATTGATGCTCGATGGCGCGCGAAATCGTGGTGGAACTGGCGGTGGCCCACCGTCATCCGTCTCCCGCACTTCCCACAGATCACCAGGCCCTGCAGCGGCGCGGGGCCCTCACAGGGCGGTCCGGCCTTGCGGTCCTCGTCCCGGCTGGTCGCGTTGTCCAGCAGGACGGCGGTGCTGGCCTCCCACTGCTCGACGGTGATGTATCCCTCGTGGTGGCCGGGGAGGAAGGTCGTCCACTCCTCGCGCGGGACGTCGGTGAGGGTCGGCTTGCCCTGCGGGGTGCGTCCTGCGCGTTTGCGTCCGTGGACAAACACCCCGGCGAACCAGGGGTTGTGCACCCTCCTCGGACCCAACTGACCTGCGCCAACGCCTGATCAACGAACTTTGCAGTCGTCCTGAGGCCGAGTCCTGGTGGAGGGAGACGAGTTCCGTCTTCCGCGAAGCCCGTCGGGTTCGTCATGGGAGGGCCTCTCCTCTCGTCGTCGGACCAGGTGCGGCTGGTCACGCCTCGACATCCGCGCCCATCTCCTCGGCGATGCGCGCGGCCTCGGCCAGGAGGGTCTCCACGATCTGTGACTCCGGGACCGTGCGGATCACCTCGCCCTTGACGAAGATCTGGCCCTTGCCGTTGCCGGCGGCGACACCGATGTCGGCCTCGCGGGCCTCGCCAGGCCCGTTGACGACACAGCCCATCACCGCCACGCGCAACGGCACCGGAAACCCCTCGAGCGCCGCAGTGACCCGCTCGGCGAGGGTGTGCACATCGACCTGGGCCCGGCCGCAGGACGGACAGGACACTATGTCCAGTCCCCTCGGCCGCAACCCGAGCGACTCCAGGATCTGCGCGCCGACCTTGACCTCCTCGACCGGTGGTGCGGAGAGCGAGACGCGGATGGTGTCGCCGATGCCCTCCGCGAGCAGCGCGCCGAACGCGACCGCGGACTTGACAGTGCCCTGGAACCGGGGTCCCGCCTCGGTCACGCCGAGGTGCAGCGGGTAGTCGCACCGGCCGGCGAGCTTGCGGTACGCCTCGATCATCACCACCGGGTCGTGGTGCTTCACCGAGATCTTCAGGTCGGTGTAGCCGTGCTCCTCGAACAACGAGCACTCCCACAACGCCGACTCCACCAGTGCCTCCGGCGTGACGCCGCCGTGCTTGTGCAGCAACCGCTTGTCCAGCGACCCGGCGTTCACGCCGATCCGGATCGGGATGCCCGCGTCCTCGGCCGCACGGGCGATCGCGCCGACCTGGTCGTCGAACTGACGGATGTTGCCGGGGTTGACCCGTACTGCGGCGCAGCCGGCGTTGATCGCGGCGAACACGTACTTCGGCTGGAAGTGGATGTCGGCGATCACCGGGATGCCCGACTTGCGGGCGATCGCCGGCAGCGCCGCCGCGTCGTCCGCCGACGGCACGGCGACCCGCACCATCTCGCAGCCCGCCGCAGTGAGCTCGGCGATCTGTTGCAGCGTGGCGTCGACGTCGGCGGTGGACGTGGTGGTCATCGACTGCACCGACACCGGCGCGCCGCCGCCGACCGGCACCGTGCCCACCATGATCTGGCGGGAGGTCCGCCGCGTGGCCACCGAGAGCGGGACCTCGTCCTTGCGTGGCGAGGGCATTCCTAGATCGACGGTCGTCAATGTTCCTCCCCTGAGTGAACCGGCCAGGTGCCGGGGTCGTCGATGCCTGCCGACGCCGGTGCGGCGTCGAGGCCGGTCAGCAGCTCCACCACGACCCTGGTGATGTTCTGCGTGGTCAGCCCGCAGGCGGCGAGCACCTCGGCCCTGGAGCCGTGGCTCAGGAACCGCCTCGGGATGCCGAACTCGCGCAGCGGGGTGCGCACGTCGACGTCCCGCAGCGCCTGCGCGATCGCGGAACCGACACCACCCGCGCGGCTGTTGTCCTCGACCGTGATCGCGAGCCGGTGGCGGCGGGCCAGGTCGGCCAGCGCGGGGTTGACCGGGGTGACCCACCTCGGGTCCACCACCGTCACCCCGATGCCCTGTGCCCGTACACCGTCGGCGACGGTGAGCGCGAGCCCGGCCAGCGCACCCACCGCGATGATCAGCACGTCCAGTCGGCCAGAACGGCGCAGCACATCGATCCCGTTGAACGTGGCGGTGGCAGGCAGGTCCTCACCGGCTGGGCCTTTGGGGAACCGCAGCAGTGTCGGACCTTCGTGCCACGCCACCGCCTCAGCCAGCAGTTCGGCCAGCCGGGTGCCGTCCCGCGGTGCCGCGATCCGCAGCCCCGGCACCACTTGCAGCACCGACAGGTCCCACATGCCGTTGTGGCTCGGCCCGTCGTCGCCGGTCACCCCGGACCGGTCGAGGACGAACGTCACCGGCCGGCGGTGCAGCGCGACATCCATGAGCAGTTGGTCGAACGCGCGGTTGACGAACGTGGAGTAGATGGCCACCACCGGGTGCACGCCGCCCATGGACAGGCCGGCGGCCATCGTGACCGCGTGCTGTTCGGCGATGCCGACGTCGATCACCCGGTGCGGGAACCTGCGCTGCATCGGCAGGAGCCCGGTCGGCTCGGTCATCGCGGCCGTGATCGCCACGAGGTCGTCGCGCTGCTCGGCCAGTTCGGCCAGCTTCTCGCCGAACACCGACGTGAACGACGGGGGTGACGCCTTCAGCGCCTGCCCGGTGTGCGGGTCCATCGGTCTGACGGCGTGGCCGAGGTCGAGGTCGTTGGTCTCGGTGTGCCGGTATCCCCTGCCCTTGGCGGTGATCACATGCACCACCACCGGCCCGCCCAGTGCGATCGCGTGGCGCAGGGAGTCCTGGACGGCAATGAGGTCGTGACCGTCGACGGGGCCGAGGTAACCGAGCCCGAGTTGTTCGAACACGCCCGGCCCGCGCCCGGCGCGCAGGTCGGCCAGGTGCTCGGCCAGCCCGCCGACGGTCGGCGCGTAGGAGCGTTGGTTGTCGTTGAGCACGACGATGAGCGGCCTCTTCGGCCCGCCCGCGATGTTGTTGAGCGCCTCCCAGGCCATGCCGCCAGTCATCGCGCCGTCGCCGATGATCGCGACGGTCGCCCGGTCGCGTCGGCCGAGGTGGGCGTCCGCCCTGGCCAGCCCGTCCGCGTAGGACAGTGCGGTGGACGCGTGCGAGTTCTCCACCAGGTCGTGCTCGGACTCCTCCCGGCTCGGGTAGCCGGAGACCCCGCCCGACTTGCGCAGCCGGTCGAATCCGGCCTGGCGGCCCGTGAGGATCTTGTGTACGTAGGACTGGTGCCCGGTGTCCCACACCAACCGGTCCCGCGGGGACTCGAACACCGTGTGCAACGCGATGGTCAGCTCGACCACACCCAGGTTGGGCCCGAGGTGTCCCCCGGTCGCGGAGACCCGCTCGATCAGGAACGCGCGGATCTCCCCGGCGAGGTCACGGAGCTCTCCGGCGGTCAGCTCACGCAGCCGCGCCGGGTCGCGCACAGTTTCCAGCAGCGCCATGTCGAACAGTGCTCCTCACCGGGTTCGGTAGGCGGCCTCGGCCACTCTCTCCGTCAGTTCGGGCCGGCTGTCCGGCGCGATGACGCCGGTCCGGCCGACGCCCTCGTGTGCCGGCTGACGCCTGAAAGGACTCTCATGGCATGCGGTGGCCGCGGCCGGTCGGACGAGGTCGCAGCGACGGCCGACGCGACTCACCACCGACGCGCTCCTGCCGACAGGGTCCTCGCCGGCGCTGTCAGGGACAGGGGTCGCCCGGTCTCGATCGGTCACGGCGCGTCCGCCGCTCCGGTCAGCCGTGTGGGTGGGGAGAACACGATGTCCTCGGTCGCCACCCGTTCCACGGACGTGTCCGCGTAACCCAGTTCGGTGAGCCGGTCGAGCAGCTGGTCGACGAGGATCTCCGGCGCGCTCGCCCCGGCGCTCACGCCGACCGTGCTCACGCCGGCCAGCAACGTGGGGTCGAAGTGGGTCACGTCCGGCACCAGTTCGGCCCTGCCGCCGAGCCTGCGCGCCACCTCGACCATCCGGATCGAGTTGCTGGAGTTGGTCGAACCGACCACCAGCACCAGGTCGCACCGGTCCACGATGGCCCTGATGCCGTCCTGGCGGTTCTGGCTGGCGTAACAGATGTCGTCGGTGGCGGGCCCGCGCAGGTCGGTGAACCTGCGCTGGAGCACGGCGATGATGTCCTTCGTCTCGTCCACCGAGAGAGTGGTCTGGGTGAGGTAGGCGACCGGTGCGCCCGGGGGAAGGTCCAGTGCCTCCGCATCGGCAACCGTCTCGACGATGACCGTCTGTTCGGGAGCGTGCCCGTAGGTGCCCTCGACCTCCTCGTGGTCCGCGTGCCCGATCAGCAGCAACGTCCGCCCGTCGCGGGCGAACCGGCGGGCCTCCTGGTGCACCTTGGCCACCAGGGGGCAGGTCGCGTCGAGTACGTCCAGGCCGCGTGCGTCCGCGTTCTGCCGTACCTGAGGGGAGACACCGTGCGCGGAGAAGACACACACCGCGCCCTCCGGCACCTCCTGCTCGGAGCCGACGAACCGGACACCCCGGCGCTGGAACTCGCGCACCACGTAGTGGTTGTGCACGATCTCCTTGCGAACGTAGACCGGCGCGCCGTGCTGTTCCAGCGCGAGGTCGATGATGGCTATCGCCCGGCGTACCCCGGCACACAAACTCCGCGGCTCGGCCAGCAGGACCTGCTTACCGCCACTCATTCCCACTCCGTTCCGTGCCGCGACGTCCGCGTCGGAACGCCTGGCTCGTGTTGCCGAACAGGGCATCCGCGCCGGTCGGCAGAAACCGGGTCCTTCTCGGGAAGTCTTGTCCGCCGTTGGCTGCCGGCTTAATAGCCGGACCCGAATTCGGCCTTGGTGCCGCCGGGCGGCCACCACTCCGCAGGGTAGTCTAATCCAGACCTTACGCCGTGTTCTTTGGGGTTTTTCCTAAAGTCGAAGACGCTCACGCCGCGTCGTTGACACGACCAGGGTTGCCCTCCAGGATGGAGTCCGATAGCTGCCACATAATTCCGAAGCGACTCAACATTCCGGGTTTCGTGAGGGCGGCTCTCCATTTCGAACCGCGTATCTTCGCCAAAATGATGGCGAGCGCAGCGTAACGACCGAAGCAGGCCATTCGCAATGTCGTCGGCATCCGGGCTCTGGAGGAGTGACCGTGTCAAATCTGGATGAGCTTTCAAGTTCGCCTCGAACAGTGCTGGAGCCTCAGGATGAGGTGAGAATAGTCGGCCAGTACTACGACGACAAAACGGCCAGGCTTGTTCGCAAATACGGGCCTGGACCCAGGATTCACTATCATGTAGGTCACTACCCTTCCTCCCGAACGCCACTGGATGTTCACGATGCGACGCCGGATGCCATTCGTCGCAGCATACGGCTTCATCAAGAGGGTCTGCTGCGATATGCAGCCAAGATCTGGGGCGCTGAACACCGGCTGTCGGGGAGAATCCTGGATGTCGGCTGCGGTCTCGGCGGGGGTTCGCTCTTCTGGGCGCAGGAATACGGCGCCGACGTCACGGCGGTCACCAATGCGCCAGAACACGCGCCGATCGTTGAGGGTTTCGCGCGGGAATGCGGTGTGGACGGGAGGGTCCGGACACTGGTCTGCGATGCGATGCACCTCCCCCTGGACGGCCCCTACGACGCGGCGGTGGCAATCGAGAGCAGCGGATACTTCAACCGTCCGCAGTGGTTCGAGCGTCTGGCGCGCGTGATTCGTCCGGGCGGGAGTGTGTGCATCGAGGAAGTATTCATCACACGCCCTCACGGGGCCGATGTGTGGGCCGAGTACTTCTACACGAAACCGGCTACGGTGCGCGACTACGTAGAAGCCGCGCAGGCTGCGGGTTTCGAGTTGGTCGACGACGTCGACGCTACGTCGGAAACCGCGCCGTTCTGGGAGGAGAGCACCGCCTGGACACAGGCGGTACTGGACAGTGACAGCAGCCTTTCAGCAGTCGAGCGCCGACAGCTGAGGATATCTCTGATGGCGAACCAGGCGCTTGGTGCTGAATGGCGAGCGGGGGGCTTGCGGCTGGGTTTCCTGCGCTTCGAGCTGAAGTGAGCAAAGAGCAGGACATTCGACAGCCCCCGCAGCCACTCAGCCATGCTCAACGCGATGGACCTCCGCAAGCCGGCGGATTCTCGGGGCCCTCGCAACACCTGATGGCTTACATGGTCGGTCAGTGGATCACGCAGGCGCTCGGCTGGCGTTGCCCAGCCGAGCGCGGCGGGTTTCCGCCCGCCTTTCGATATGACTGCCGGACTCCAGGGCGGTTGACCGAGATCCTCGCGGTCGACCCGCAGGACCTACGGCGGCGTACCAGCACGATCTTTCGCGGGCCCACCGCCGGTACGGCCGAAGCACCTCCGGCTTCCGCCACCTTCACCACGATACGGAGTTCCTCATGACGCTCAAGCAGTCTCCCGCTCCCAGCGACGTCCGCAACGTGTACGACGGGTTCGGTCGGATCTACGGTTCCGCGTGGGGCCGCAATATCCACTACGGCTACTGGGAGAACGACGCCGACGACAGCTCCGTCGAGGTAGCCACCGACCGCCTGACCGACCTGATGATCTCAGGTCTCGCCGCGCAGGCCGGCCAGCGGGTTCTGGACATCGGCTGCGGCGTCGGCCATCCCGCGCGGCGGCTCGTCCGCGCTTGTGACGTGAACGTGGTGGGCATCACCGTCAGCCACATCCAGGTGGCGGAGGCCACGGAACTCACGGCCGAGGCCGGGCTCGCCGACCGGGCCACGTTCCAGTTCGCGGACGCGATGGACCTGCCCTTCCCCGACGGCTCGTTCGACGCGGCCTGGGCGTTCGAGTCGATGTGGCACATGCCCGACCGTGGCCAGGTGCTCTCCGAGGCCGCCCGCGTCCTGCGCCCCGGCGGTCGTCTCGCCGTCGCCGACGTCATCCAGCGCGACCCGGTCAGCCCTGAGGGACGCGTGGTCCTGGACCACATCTGCGAGAACTACGCGGTGCGCTCCTTGGGCACGGTGGACGAATACCGGGTGGCGCTGGCCGCCAACGGTTTCGTCGACGTGGAGATCCGTGACATCACCGACAACGTCATCCGTACCCTCAGTCTCATGGCCGACGCGTTTGGGACTGTCCGCGACCAGCTGTCCGATCTGGTCGGCGAGGAAAAGGCCAACTCGCTCATCGACTTCGTGCGTAGGTTCGGGGCCATCCCGGAGAGCGGCTACCTCTTCCTGACCGCGGTCCGCGCATGACCGCGGGCGCCGTCCCCGGTTCTCAGCTCGGCGTCTCATGCCGTAAGGCTGAGGTCGAGGTACTTCTTGACGCTTAAGGACACCGTCGAGTTCCTGTCATGGCTGCCGGCCGCCGACTGTGGCCGGCAGCCTGCTCGGCGTGGGCGGCGCGCGCTGAGCTGCTTCGAACAGGCTGTGCCGGTGGTCCCCTGGGCCACCGCCTGGACGGCCGCCGTCGAGCAGGGCGATGAGATTCGCGACGGAGCCCGGGTGGCCGGACTCGACGGTGACTGTCTCCAGGGCCGGCCGGCGGGGACGCGGCCGATCGTGCGCAAGGAACGCCCGCACCCGGGTGCCCGATGGTGATTCACCGACGCCGGCCTCGGCACCAACACCAAGGACATGCCGATCGCCGTACTCGAACGGCGTCACCGGCGGCACGCCAGAGCCGAGGACCGCATCCGCGCACCCGGCCTGCGCAACCTGGCTCTCCACGACACCACGCAGAACCGGATCCGGCTGGAGATCGTCCGGACCGCGCTCGGCCTGCCGGCCTGGATGCCGATGCCCGCCCTGACCGGCAAGGCCCACGTGGAACCCGGCACCCACTCGACGTGCAGGGCCATCACCAGTCCCACAAGCCGAAACGGCCCGCCAGTCGGACTGACGGGCCGTCACTGGATGCCGGGGTCAACCGGCATCCTGATCTGTGGAACCCGGGCTCCTCACCTTCCATGCCGTCGGAGAAGCACGTCAAGTGAGTTCTGCGGGGGACAACGTGTCGCTCGGATCTCCGGACGACTGCCCGGATGTCCGTCCCCGCTGCCGCACCCGCAGCTCGCTCAACGCCCGAAGCGGAAACACCGGCCGGTGACGTGGCGGCAGCCCTGGTGCCAGAGTCAGACCTGGCATCCTGCTGGCGATGGCCTGTATCGCGACCTCCAGTTCCAGGCGCGCGAATCCGGCTCCGAGGCAGAAATGGATGCCGTGCCCGAACGCGAGATGCGTGGCGGACCCACTGCCTGGACTGAACCCGGCCGGACATGCGTGGGAGCGACCGTCCCGGCCGGCCGCTCCGTACAGCAGAAGGAGTCGGCTCCCCGCGGCCAGGTGGACGTCGCCGACCACTACGTCATGGAGCGCGGTCCGGTACATGCCCGCCAGCGGACTGTCGAACCGCAACCCCTCCTCGACGAGGTCCCGTGTGGCGATCTTCCCGTCGGCCACCTCGGCCCAGCCGCCTGGTGACTGAAGCTGCTGGAAGACGATCGTGCCGAGCGCCTCTGCCACGGTCATGTGTCCCGCGAAGATCAGTGTGGGGACCTGGACGGAGACCTCGTCGGCGGTGAGCGTCTTGCCCGCCTTGCCGTCGTGGAGCAGTTCACTGATCAGGTCGTCCTGCGGTGAGGCGAGCCGCTCCTGCACGAGTGACCGGGCGAACGCTCCGAATTCCATCAGCCCACGGGCGTATTCACGCAGCCAGTCAGGATCGGTGTAGCTCTGCAACATCATGAGTTCGATGCGTTGCTCGGACCATGTGCGGCAGCGGTCGAAGTACTCGTCCGGGATCCCGAGACGCCGGCAGATCACCTCGAGGGAGTACGGAACGGCGAACTTTGCGATGAAGTCGAACTCCGCCGAGACCGCGGTCCGCTCGGCGAGGTCGGTGGCGATCGCACGGACCGTGGGTTCGAACGCTCTGACCCTGGCGGGCGTGAACCCGATGTTGAGTACTTCCCTGATCCTGGCGTGCTCGGGAGGGTCGAGTGAACCGACGGCCAGAGCACCGGCACCGCGCCAAGTCCGGAGCATCCGACTCACATCCTCGGGCAACGCGACCGAGGAGCGGGGGTTGTGGTCGCGCGCCGAGAAGTTCCGGTCGTCCCGCAGCACGGCAACCATGTCCTCGCGCCGGGTGACGCACCACGCGTCGAGCAAGGGGGCGTAGAACACCGGCTCTGTCTCTACGATGCCGGCCAGAAATGAATACGGGTCGTCGCGATGTGCGCCGTACGGGTCGAATGGCCTGCCTTCATGTAATTGACCAGAATCGACTGACACAGCCACTCCGCCTCTCAAGCTTTCGGTGAACAATTCTCGGCGATGACCAGTTGCGTTGTGTGATGTCCGCGTGCCCGATCAGCAGCGACGTCCGCCCGTCGCGGGCGAGCAGGCGGGCCTCCTGGTGGCACACACCGCGCCCTCCGGTATCTCTGGCTCGGAGCCGACGAACTCCGCGGCTCGGCCGGCAGGACCTGCTTACCGCCACTCATTCCCGCTCCGTTCCGTGCCGTGACGTCCACGTCGGAACGCCTGGCTCGCGTTGCCGAACAGGGCATCCGCTCCGGTCGGCAGAAACCGGGTTCTTCTCGGGAAGTCTTGTCCGCCGTTGGGCGCCGGCTTAATAGCCGGACTCGAATTCGGCCTTGGTGCCGCCCAGCGGCCACCACTCCGCAGGGTAGTCTAATCCAGGCCTTACGCCGTGTTCTTTGGGGTTTTTCCTAAAGTCGAAGACGCTCACGCTGAGTCGTTGACACGACAGGAGAGGTCGTTCAGGATGGCGGTCGGAACGACCATGCAAATTCTGGTGCGTCGCTCCAGGTTCGGATTGCGCGTAGACACGGGAGCTGTCTACGTATTGACCTGTGGCGATGTCGGTTGATCATGCGCTTTGCACAAGCTTTCGCCATCGGCGGTATGAGCGACAATCCAGCACAGTGATTTTCAGTGGTGCAATTCTCGAACCCCATGCGCGTAGGTTCTGACCAGTAATCGGGAAGGCGTGCGACCGGAGGAAAATCTCGATGAGCGCACTCGACACCTCGTCGACCGGGCTCCAAGCCTTCCTGCCGCCGAGGATGGTGCAGTCCACGGTATTGCCCGTCATGCGGCAGCAGGCTTCCGAACTGGAGCCGACCCTGGCCCGGATCTGCTCCTACCACCTCGGCTTCACCGACGAACACGGTGACGCCAGCAGTGCGGAGAGCGGCAAGCTGACCCGCTCCGCCCTCATGATGGCGGCGGCTGACGGAGTCGGCCTGCGGCCGGAGGACGTGCGGTGCCAGGCGGCAGCCCTGGAGCTGCTGCACAACTCGACCCTGATCCACGACGACATCATCGACGCGGACGAGTTGCGTCGCGGCCGTCCAGCCGCGTGGAAGGTGTTCGGTGCCGGCCTGGCCATCCTGGCCGGGGACGCGTTGCAGGCTCTTGGTCTGCGGATGGTCGTCGACGACCCCGGCCCCGGCCGTGCGGAGATCTCCAGTGTGTTCACCGAAGCTCTCGCTCGGGTTCTCGCGGGCCAGGCTCGCGAGCTCACCGTCCGGCTGGGTCCGGGCACCGGCATCGCGGAGTACGACCGGATCGTGGAGGACAAGACGTCCGCGCTGCTGGAGTGCGCACTGGTGACGCCCGCACTGCGGGCGGGCAGACCAGAACGCGTCCTGGCTGCCCTGCGCAGCGCGGGCAGGCATCTCGGCCTCGCTTTTCAGATCTTCAACGACGTCGAGGACATCTGGGGCGATCCCTCAGTGACCGGCAAGCCCGTCCGGAGCGACATCCTGCGGCGCAACCCGAGTTCTCCGGTACTGGCGGCCTTGTCCGCCGACAACCCGGTCGGCGAACGACTGCGCCGGCTGTGGCACGCCGACGGCACCACGGCAGCGTACCTGCAGGAGATGGCCGACCTCGTCGAGGAATCCGGCGGGCGGCACGCGGCCGAGCAGCTGTCCCGCAGTCATCTGGACTCGGCTCTGGAGTACCTCGGACGAGCCGAGCTGTCCCCGGCCGCGTCCACCGAACTGACCGCGTTGTTCGACCGCATCGTCCATCGCACGCCATGACCCGTACTCCCGACGGGGACGGCATCCGGATCGGAGTACATGATCATGGCCGGCACCCAGGACCCGACCAACCTGCCGCCGGTCGGCAGGTCTGCCTTCCTCATTTCCCGACGGACACCGGAGCGACGAGTTCCAGTACGTCGTGATCGTCTTCGACATGGTGGTCCGAACCTCGATTCCGGCGGAGGCCGTCAGTGAGTACCCCAGCTCAATTGCCTTTCGAGCAGACGAATGTGCTGCAACTCGCGCCAGGGCTGCGCACGCTCCAGTCCCAGGGCGCGGTCCATCGGGTTCGTACTGCCGAGGGCGACGAGGCGTGGCTGGTCACCGGTCATGCCTGGGTGAGGCAGTTGCTCGACGACGACCGGCTCAGCCGCTCGAATCCCGATCCGCAGGCAGCGGCGAAGGACAGCGGGTCGGCGCTACTCGCCGGCCTGCTGGGCGGCTTCGCCACGGACCACGCCCGGTTGCGTGCGCTGCTGGAGCCGCACTTCGCACCCGAGCGGATGCTGGCACTGCGGCCCTACGTCGAAAAACTGACCGGGCAGCTCCTGGACAAACTGGCCGGGCAGAAGCCACCGGTGGACCTGCGCCAGGCGTTGGCGCTGTCGCTGCCGATTCAGGTGATGTGCGAGTGGCTGGGTGTACCCCAGGAGGACAAGGACCGGTTCGGCAGCTGGACCCTGGACGCCGCCAACGTCGGGGACCCGGCCAGGTCCAAACAGGGGTTGGGCGAGCTGTTCGGCTATTGCAGGCGACTTGTCGCCGACAAACGGCAGAATCCGGGCGATGACGTGATCTCCAGGATCTGCGCGACCGAGGGGATCGACGACAACGAGGTCCTCGGGCTGACGGCGTTGTTGCTGTTCGGTGGTTACGAGACCACGGTGGCCCGGATCGGCACCTGCGTGTCGCTGTTGTTGGCCAACCCCGAACAGTGGCAGGCGTTGCTGGACGACCCGAGCCTCATTCCGGGCGCGGTCGAGGAAACCCTGCGGATGTCGATGCCGAACCCGCACAACGGCGGTATGCCCCGTTACGCGCTGACGGACTTCGAGATCGACGGGATCACCGTCCGGACCGGCGACTTCGTGCTGCTGAACATCATCGCGGCCAACCACGACGAGACGGCCTTCACCGACCCCGGCCGGGTCGATGTCACGCGCGACACCACGGACAGCCTCGTGTTCGGACACGGCGCGTACCACTGCGTCGGCGCGATGCTGGCCCGGATGCAGCTCCAGGTGGTGCTCACCCAACTCGTCGCACGATTCCCGTCCATGCGTCTGGCTGTCGGTGTGGAGGAGCTGAGTCTGCGCCACAACACGCTGATCGGCGGGTTGGTCCAACTTCCGGTGACATGGTGATCGGATCCTGATGCTGCACAGAATATCTACAGACGTCGTCACGAAGAGCCCGAATTCAGTCCGCGCATATCTCCTGTTGATGCGACTGGACAGGCCCACGGGGTACGTGCTCTACCTGCTTCCAGGACTGTGGGCTGCCGTCCTCGCCTCCGATCGACGACCGGACCTCCTGGCGGTGGTGGTTCTCGCCGTCGCCGCGGTGCTGGTGCGCGGCGCGGCCTGCGCGGTCAACGATGCGGTCGACAGGGACGTCGACGCCCGAGTCGCCCGCACCGTGTCGCGTCCGGTCGCGTCGGGGACGATCAGCGTCGGGAACGCACTCCTGTTCGCCGCCGCACAGGGCGTGGTCGCGCTGCTGGTCCTGGCGGTGGCGAACGTGGAGACAGCCCTGGTCGCCGGGGCCTCGTACCCGTTGATCGTCGCGTACCCCTACATGAAGCGCATCTTCTTCTGGCCCTCGGCGTTCCTGGCGCTGGTCATGAGTGTCTACGTGCTGATCGGCTGGACGGCGGTGACCGGGAGCTTCGACTACCCGCTCGCGGTGTACGGCCTGTACGCCTGCGGGGCCTTCTGGACCCTGATCCACGACGCGATCTACTCCCATCAGGACAAGGAGTACGACCGGAACATCGGCGTCAAGTCCTCCGCTCTGCTGTTCGGCAAGGCCACCAAGGCATGGCTGGCGATCTTCGTCGTGCTCAGCGTCGGCGGTGTGCTGTGGGCCGGTTCCCGGACGTCGATGGGGTGGGCGTTCTACCTGATCGTCATGCTCGCGGGAATCTTTCTGTCCCATCTGCTCGTACGCGTGGACCTGGATGATCCGAAGAAGTGCTGGGACGCCTTTGTCGCCAACACCTACTTCGGCTGGATCCTTCTCGCGGCCGTGGTGGCAGGGCAGTTCACATGAAGGATGAGCTGCGTGTGACAGATTCGATGTGGCAGGGGAGCGGCGTCGACCTGGACGCCTACCTGACCCGCGTGGGTTACCGGGGCGACGTGGCTGCGGACCTCTCCACGCTGCGGGGCCTGCACGCCGCCCACGTCGACGCGATCGCCTTCGACAACCTCGACGCGCTGCTCGGGCGCACGGCGGTGCCGCTGGACCTGGACAGTGTCCAGGAGAAGATCGTGCGGCAGGGCCGCGGCGGCTGGTGCCTGGAACAGGTCGTCCTGATGGCAGCAGTGCTGGACCGGATCGGCTTCACGTTCTCGGCGTTCGCGGGAAGAACACGGATCCGCACCGGGAACAGATTCGGTCCCGCACTCCACGTAGCCCTGTGCGTGGAGCTCGACGACGAACGCTGGCTCTTCGACGTGAGTTTTGGCGCATATGGGCCGCACGCCCCCATCCGCCTCGCCGAGAACGCGCGGCTGGAGGGGGATTGGCCCTTCGACCTGGTGCGGGAACCAAATGGTGAACACGTGCTGCGGTGCCTGCGACCTGAGGGTCCGGCAGAGCTCTACGGTTTCACCACCGACGCACGCTATCCGTCGGACTTCGAGCTCCTCAACCACTTCTGCCTCACGCATCCGCGCTCGCCGTTCAACCACCGGATGGTCCTTCAGCGCACACAGCCCGAAGTGAGGCACCTCCTCGCCGGCAGCACTCTCACGGAAATACGTCCCGCAGAGCCGGCGACCATCCGGGAACTCGACAAGGACGAGATGCTTTCCGCTCCCGAGGAGATCTTCGGGATCACCTTGGAACCGGGCGACGTCCAAGCGCTCTCGAAAATCTTGGACGGTCCGTGATGCGTACCTTGCTGCTGGACAACTACGACTCGTACACCTTCAACCTGTACCAGTTGATCGCCGACATCAACGGCCAGGAGCCGGTCGTCATGGCCAACGACGATCCGTCGTTGTCCGGCCTGCGGCTGGAGGACTTCGACAACATCGTGGTCTCACCCGGCCCTGGACGGCCGCAGAACCCCCGCGACGTCGGTCTCCTCGGCGACCTGCTGCGCCGCACCACCCTGCCCGTGCTGGGCGTCTGCTTCGGCCATCAGTTGATCGCGCACCTGGCCGGAGCGTCGGTGGTCGCCGCGCCCGAACCGAGACACGGGCACCTCGCCAAGGTCTCCCACGAGGGAGATCCCCTGTTCGCCGGAATTCCGCGTGAATTCGTCGCGGTCCGCTACCACTCGCTGTGCGTGCAGGAACCCCTGCCCGAGGAACTCGTCGCCACCGCGTGGGCGGACGACGGTGTGATCATGGCGTTGCGTCACCGCGATCTGCCGCAGTGGGGCGTGCAGTTCCACCCCGAGTCGATCGCTTCCCAGTACGGGCGTGAGATCCTGCAGAACTTCGCCGAGCTGACCCGCCGGACGCAGCATGGACAACGACCGTCCGTCACCGTCACCGACACCGCACATTCCGACGACACGCCCG
Source organism: Streptomyces sp. NPDC007264 (assembly GCF_042869095.1). NCBI lineage: Bacteria > Bacillati > Actinomycetota > Actinomycetes > Kitasatosporales > Streptomycetaceae > Streptomyces > Streptomyces sp. NPDC007264. Next base: position 519,016 of record NZ_JBIAFD010000002.1, on the reverse strand, counting down.
GCGGGGTCGAGGGACTGGGAATCATCTGCACGGTCGTGTCGACCGCCGCCGATTCCGAGGCCATTTTCCTCAAGCTCTTCGACAACGTCCCGTACTGCTTCTGGCTGGACAGCAGCCGGGTGGAGGAAGGGCTGTCCCGGTTCTCGTTCCTCGGCGACACGTCAGGTCCGCTCAGCGAGGTCCTGACCTACCGCACCGGCAGCGGGACCGTGGAAGTACGCGATGCGAACGGCGTCCGCCTCGTCACCGGCAGCGTGTTCGACGTCCTCGAGCAGCGGCTGCGCGAACGGCGCATCCCCGATACGGACCTGCCGTTCGACCTGACCGGCGGCTACGTCGGCTACTTCGGCTACGAACTCAAGGCCGAGTGCGGGGCCACGGCCCGCCACACCGCCGAAACGCCCGACGCCGTCTGGATGTTCGCCGATCGCGTCGTCGCGGTCGACCACCAGGAGGGACTGACCTACCTGGTGGCCGTCCACGACGAGAAGGCCCGGCGCGACGCGCAGGAGTGGGTGGACCGGACGTCCGCGCTCCTGACGGACCTGAACCCGGCCGACGCCGAGCCGCCGGGCGACCCTGCCGCAGGCCCTCCCCCGAACGCCGAGGAACACCTCGGCCGCGACCGGAGCCAGTACCTGGCGGACATCACGGAGTGCCGACGGCAGCTGAACCGGGGCGAGAGCTACGAGATCTGCCTGACCAACAAGGTGCACCTGCCGTTCCATGACGACGACACGTCCTTCTACCTGAGGCTGCGCCGGGCGAACCCGGCACCGTACGCCGCGCTCCTACGCCTCGGCGACGTCACGGTCTTCAGCTCCTCGCCGGAGCGGTTCCTGCGTATCGAGAGAGACCGCACGGTCACCAGCAAGCCGATCAAGGGCACAGCCCCTCGCGATGCCGACCCGGTGCGCGACGCCGAACTGGCCGCCACCCTCGCCTCCAGCGCCAAGACACAGGCCGAGAACCTGATGATCGTCGACCTGTTGCGCAACGACCTGGGCCGGGTGTGTGAGGTGGGCAGCATCGAGGTCGACCCGTACCTGGCGGTCGAGAGCTACGAGACCGTGCACCAACTGGTCTCCACGGTTCGCGGACGGCTCGCCGACGGGGTGAGCGCGACGGACTGCGCCCGGCAGTGCTTCCCGGGCGGCTCGATGACCGGAGCGCCGAAGCTGCGCACCATGGAGATCATCGACGGCCTGGAGACGGAGGCCCGGGGTGTCTACTCCGGCGCCCTCGGCTACTTCGGCCTCTCCGGCGGCACGGAGCTGAACATCGTGATCCGCACCGCGGTCCGCGTCGGTGACCGGTTGACCATCGGAGCCGGCGGAGCGATCGTGCTCGACTCCGACCCGCATGACGAGTACGAGGAGATGCTGCTCAAGGCGGCAGCGTCGCTCCGCGCCTGGCGTGCGCCGACGGTGTCGGACATGGGCGGCTCCCAGCGATGAACACAGCGATGAACACAGCGACAGACCAGGGCGTCCGCCGGTGGTGGGACGCCGATGGCGGATGGTCGACGGCCGACGCCGCCGGGACGGTGCTGGTCGCCGACTCCTGGCTCGTGGACGAGGGACAGGTGCGGGGACTCGGCCGACACGCCGGACGCTTCGGTTCGGCCTGCGACCGGTTCTCCGGACCGGCAGCGGAACACACGAACCGGTTCCTGCGGGCGGTCGCCGAGTCGCTGCCCGCCCGAGGCCGATGGTTTCCTCGCGTCGAACTCGTGGAGACCGGACCGGGAACGCGGCTGCGGATGTGGCTGCGCCCCGCGCCACCGCGCACCACGACCGTCCGGTTGTGGACCGCGGCGGGACCCGACCGACGGCGGCTGCCGGCCGTCAAGGGCGCCGACCTGGACCACCTGGCTTCCCTGCGCGCTGCCGCGGCTGCGGCGGGAGCCGACGAGGCGCTGCTGGTCTCGCCGGAAGGCCACGTGCTCGAAGGGGCGTCCACGAGCATCGTCTGGTGGCGGAACGACATGCTGTGCGGGCCACCACCCGGCCCTGGCCTGCTTCCCGGAATCACCCGCGCGCTGCTCGGCGAGCTCGCCGGTACGGCAGGGCACCAGGTCGTCACCGAGCAGGCCACTGCGGCGGATCTCACCGGCGTACCCGTCTGGACGCTGAACGCCCTGCACGGCATCCGGCCGGTCACCGAGGGTCTGGGCCGGTTCCAGGACACGGACGCCGCGGCTGCCGAGCGCTGGCAGTCACGCCTGGCTGCGCTCGCCGTTCCGGTCGGCGCCGCCCTGATTCCCGAGGTGAACCCATGAGGGAGGTTTCCCGATGACCGCGGCACGTGAAGAGCCCGCGTACGAGCGCGACTTGCTGGTGCAGCTGACGCGCCGCTGGGGGAAGCGAGTGGCCGTCAAGAAGGACGAGCTCGACCTCGACGGTCACTTCGACGCGGCGCTGCCGGACTTCCCCGAACACCTCGTCCCGGTGCTGGTCCTGCCGGGTGCCGACCGGCTCGACCGGGACGCTCGCGAGCGCATCCTGTCCGCGGCGTGGATCGCCTACAACGCCAAGACCGCGGCCATCGAGGACGAGATCATCCTGCCGGCCTGCCGGCTGATGCTCCAGGAACGGATCCCCGTCCGCCGCGACGACGTCGCCGTCGACGCGCTGCACCAGACGATCATCGATGAGCACTACCACATCCTGATGTGCCACAACGCCGTCGGTGTCACCCGCAGGCGGCGCGACCTGGCGGACGTACGGTTCGCGCCGGATGTCTGGTCGGTCGTCCAGGGACGGGACGCGGTCCGCGCCAGGCTGTCCGGGTTCGACCGCGACATCGTCGACATCGCGTTCTCCCTGGCCGCCGAGACGACGATCAGCGGGTTCCTCTCCGCACTCGCCACCGCCCAGGAGATCCAGCCGATGAACCGGATCACCACCGATCTGCACCGGCGGGACGAGGGCGGACACGCGGTGGTGTTCCGCGAGTTGTGCGGCTCGCTCTACCGGAACCTGGACGGCGCACAGCAGCGGATGTTCCGCGAAGCACTCGTCACCGGACTGACCGCGTTCCGCTCCGCGGACCTGGAACCCTGGGTGACCGTGGCGGCCCAGGGCGGCTTCGAGATCGACACCGGTCAGCTGAGCGAGTGGGCCGCATCCCGTCCCGTACCCGCGCGGGACACCGGACCGTTGCAGCTGCTGCTCGACGACCTGGGCATCAGCCACGACCTCGTCGAGACGGTCCGGCGCTGACCGCCCGCACCGCCCAGCCATGAGAAGCGGACGGAGATCATGTTGACCCGCACCGGCGAAGCCGCCGCGCACTGGCGGACACTCGTCGCCCACCAGCGGCCGGAGTGGCCCAGCCAGGCCGAGCTCGGCGACGTGGCGGATCACCTGGCGGCCCAGCTCCCGTTGGTCACGCCACAGGAGTGCGACATGCTCACCGCACGACTCGCCCAGGCGGCAGAAGGCAAGGCGTTCCTGCTCCAGGGGGGCGACTGCGCCGAACGCTTCGACCGCCTCTCGATGCAGGCGATCCACAGCAAACTGCGCCTCCTGCAGCAGATGGCCGTGATCCTGACGTACGCGTCGGCGGTGCCGGTGGTCACGGTGGGCCGGATCGCCGGACAGTACGCGAAGCCCCGGTCCCGGCCGACCGAGACCGTCGACGGGCGCACGCTCCCGGTCTACCGTGGCGATGCGGTGAACGGCATCGGCTTCAGCCAGGCCGAACGACGGCCGGACCCGGCCCGGCTCCTTCGGATGTACGACGCTTCGCGCCACACCCTGGACGTCATGCGCGCATTCACCCGTGACGGCACCGACCTGCACCGGCTGTACAAGGAGAACCAGGACTTCGTCTCACGCTCGCCTGCCGGTGAACGCTACGACGAACTCGCCGGCCGAATCGGCCGGGCACTGTCCTCCGAGGACGCGTGCGACGGCGATCCACCCCGCACCACGGAGTTGTTCACCAGCCACGAGGGACTGCTGCTCGACTACGAAGCCGCGCTGACCCGCCACCACCCGCGTTCCGGCCGAAGGTACGCGGGCAGCGGCCACATGCTGTGGATCGGCGACCGCACCAGACAGCTCGACGGCGCCCACGTCGCCTACTTCGCGACCATCGACAACCCGATCGCGGTGAAGTTGGGTCCTGCCACCACGCCCGCGCAGGCACTGGCCCTGATCGACCGCCTCGACCCCGATCGGCGGCCGGGCCGGCTGACGTTCATCGTGCGCATGGGAGCGCACCGCGTGCGGGACCTGCTGCCGGAGCTCGTGGAGAAGGTCACCGCTTCCGGCGCGCCGGTGGTGTGGGTGTGCGATCCGATGCACGGCAACACCTTCGAGGCGCCCAGCGGACACAAGACCAGGCGGTTCGACGACATCCTCGCCGAGGTCGCCGGCTTCTTCGAGGTGCACGAGGCACTCGGCACCCACGCAGGCGGACTGCACGTGGAGCTGACCAGCGAGGACGTGACCGAGTGCGTCGGCGGCGGCGCCGAACTGGGTTTCGACGACCTGCACCGCAGGTACGAGTCGGCGTGCGACCCGCGCCTCAACGGCGACCAGGCGCTTGACCTGGCCTTCCTGGTCGCCGAGATGTTCACCCCAGGAGCGACCGGCGTCGTGGCGCCGGACGCGGCGGTGAATGCCGCGGCCTGGAGCGCACGTCACAGCGGTTCTCCCGCCTCGTTCGGCGCGTGAAGGATGCGGAACCTGGACCAACGGAAGGAATTGCGCGAAAACCGTTATGGGACCCCCGGCCCAAGGTCCCGGAGAAGTCCCAGAGATGCCGCCGCACCCGTCCCTGACCCGCTGAGTAGCGGGTCGGGCAAGGTGTGGCGGCGTTCGCACATCAGATGTTCCGGAACGTCTCGATCTGCGCACCCACCGTGTTGAGCCGCTCGGCCAGATCCTCGTAGCCGCGGTTGATGACGTACACGTTCCGCAGCACCGACGTGCCCTCGGCCGCCATCATCGCCAGCAGTACGACCACGGCGGGCCGCAGCGCGGGCGGGCACATCATCTCGGCGGCGCGCCAGCGGGTGGGGCCCTCCACCAGGACCCGGTGCGGGTCGAGGAGCTGGAGCCGGCCGCCGAGCCGGTTCAGGTCGGTGAGGTAGATGGCCCGGTTGTCGTAGACCCAGTCGTGGATCAGCGTCTTGCCCTGCGCGGAGGCCGCGATGGCCGCGAAGAAGGGGACGTTGTCGATGTTCAGGCCGGGGAACGGCATTGGGTGGATCTTGTCGATCGGCGCCTCCAGTTTGGAGGGCCGCACGGTCAGGTCCACCAGCCGGGTGCGGCCGTTGTCGGCCACGTACTCGGGTGTGCGGTCGTGGTCGAGGCCCATCTCCTCCAGCACCGCGAGTTCGATCTCCAGGAACTCGATCGGCACGCGCCGGACCGTGAGTTCGGACTCGGTGACCACCGCCGCGGCGACCAGGCTCATCGCCTCGACCGGGTCCTCGGAGGGGGAGTAGTCCACGTCGACGTCGATGGTGGGCACGCCGTGCACGGTGAGGGTGGTGGTGCCGATGCCCTCGACCTCGACGCCGAGCGCCTCCAGGAAGAAGCAGAGGTCCTGGACCATGTAGTTGGAGGAGGCGTTGCGGATGACCGTGACGCCGTCGTGGCGGGCGGCGGCGAGCAGGGCGTTCTCGGTCACGGTGTCGCCGCGCTCGGTCAGGACGATGGGCCGGTCGGGGGCGACCGACCGGTCCACCACGGCGTGGTAGTACCCCTCCGTGGCGGTGACGTCCAGCCCGAACCGGCGCAGCGCGATCATGTGCGGCTCGACGGTGCGCGTGCCGAGGTCGCAACCGCCCGCGTACGGCAGCCTGAAGCGGTCCGCGCGGTGCAGCAGCGGACCGAGGAACATGATGATGGACCGCGTACGGCGGGCCGCCTCGGCGTCGATGGCGTCCAGGTCGAGGCCGGCGGGCGGCACGATCTCCAGATCGACACCCTCGTTGATCCACCGGGTCCGCACACCGATCGAGCCGAGCACCTCCAGCAGGCGGTACACCTCCTCGATCCGGGCGACCCGGCGCAGGACCGTGCGTCCGCTGTTCAGCAGCGAGGCGCACAGCAGGGCCACGCAGGCGTTCTTGCTCGTCTTCACGTCGATGGCGCCGGAGAGCCGACGGCCGCCGACCACCCGGAGGTGCATGGGGCCCGCATAGCCCAGCGACACGATCTCGCTGTCGAGGGCTTCACCGATTCGGGCGATCATCTCAAGGCTGAGGTTCTGATTGCCGCGCTCGATGCGGTTGACGGCGCTCTGACTGGTGCCGAGTGCCTCCGCGAGCTGCGCCTGGGTCCAGCCCCGGTGTTGCCGGGCGTCACGGATGAGCTTGCCGATGCGTACGAGGTAGTCGTCGGACATGAGGCCGAGGTTATCTCAGATATGAGATGGCGCCTCTTGGGGGGCCTGTTCGGGTGACGGGGGTGATGGGGGTGGCGGGAGTGTCGGGGTGCGGGTGGGGGCCGTGGGCGCGGCGGCCGGTGTGTCGGGCGGGCGCGCCGGCCGGGCGTGATCCGGGTCTCGCATGACCATCCGGCGCCCATGTACTAGAGTTATCTCGACATCGAGATATCTGCCGAGGCGCACCGCAGCCGCCCCGGCGGTAAGGGTTAACTAACTTAGCCTTACCTAACCGAACCGGCCGAGGCATCGTGGCGGCAGGATTGCGGTGGTACGCGCACATCAATGAAGGAGACTGTCGTGTCGGCGAACAGCTTCGACGCCCGCAGCACGCTGCAGGTGGGCGACGAGTCGTACGAGATCTTCCGGCTGGACAAGGTGGAGGGCTCGGCCCGCCTGCCGTACAGCCTCAAGGTCCTGCTGGAGAACCTGCTCCGCACCGAGGACGGCGCGAACATCACCGCCGACCACATCCGCGCCCTCGGCGACTGGGACTCCCAGGCCCAGCCGTCGCAGGAGATCCAGTTCACGCCGGCCCGCGTGATCATGCAGGACTTCACCGGCGTGCCCTGTGTCGTCGACCTCGCCACCATGCGCGAGGCCGTCAAGGAGCTCGGCGGCGACCCGGCGAAGATCAACCCGCTGGCCCCGGCCGAGCTGGTCATCGACCACTCCGTCATCGCCGACAAGTTCGGCACGAGCGACGCCTTCAAGGCGAACGTCGAGCTGGAGTACGGCCGCAACAAGGAGCGCTACCAGTTCCTGCGCTGGGGCCAGACCGCCTTCGACGAGTTCAAGGTCGTCCCGCCGGGCACCGGCATCGTGCACCAGGTGAACATCGAGCACCTGGCCCGTACGGTCATGGTCCGGAACGGCCAGGCGTACCCCGACACCCTGGTCGGCACCGACTCGCACACCACCATGGTCAACGGCCTCGGCGTGCTGGGCTGGGGCGTCGGCGGCATCGAGGCCGAGGCCGCGATGCTCGGCCAGCCGGTCTCGATGCTCATCCCGCGGGTCGTCGGCTTCAAGCTCACCGGCGAGCTGCCCGCCGGCACCACCGCCACGGACCTCGTCCTCACCATCACCGAGATGCTCCGCAAGCACGGTGTGGTCGGCAAGTTCGTCGAGTTCTACGGCGAGGGCGTGTCCGCCACCTCCCTCGCCAACCGCGCCACCATCGGCAACATGTCGCCGGAGTTCGGCTCCACCGCCGCGATCTTCCCGATCGACGACGAGACCCTGAACTACCTCAGGCTCACCGGCCGCTCCGAGCAGCAGGTCGCGCTCGTCGAGGCGTACGCCAAGGAGCAGGGCCTGTGGCTGGACCCGAAGGCCGAGCCGGACTTCTCCGAGAAGCTCGAGCTGGACCTGTCCACCGTCGTCCCGTCCATCGCCGGCCCGAAGCGCCCGCAGGACCGTATCGTCCTCGCCGCCGCCGCCGAGCAGTTCAAGACGGACGTACGCAACTACGTCGACATCGTCGACGAGGCGGGCAAGGAGTCCTTCCCGGCTTCCGACGCCCCCGCCGTCCACAACGGCGTCCCGACCAACCCGGTCCCGGTCACCGCCCCCGACGGCACGACCTACGAGCTGGACCACGGTGCGGTGACGGTCGCGGCCATCACCTCCTGCACCAACACCTCCAACCCGTACGTCATGGTCGCCGCCGCGCTCGTCGCGAAGAAGGCCGTGGAGAAGGGCCTGACCCGCAAGCCGTGGGTCAAGACCACCCTGGCCCCGGGCTCCAAGGTCGTCACCGACTACTTCGACAAGGCGGGCCTGACCCCGTACCTCGACAAGGTGGGCTTCAACCTCGTCGGCTACGGCTGCACCACCTGCATCGGCAACTCCGGCCCGCTGCCGGAGGAGGTCTCCAAGGCCGTCAACGACCACGACCTCGCCGTCACCTCGGTCCTGTCCGGCAACCGGAACTTCGAGGGCCGCATCAACCCCGACGTCAAGATGAACTACCTGGCGTCGCCGCCGCTGGTCGTCGCCTACGCCATCGCCGGCTCCATGAAGGTGGACATCACCAAGGACGCCCTGGGCACCGACCAGGACGGCAACCCGGTCTTCCTGAAGGACATCTGGCCCTCCGAGGCCGAGGTCAACGAGGTCGTGGCGAGCGCCATCGGCGAGGACATGTTCAACAAGTCCTACTCCGACGTCTTCGCGGGCGACGCCCAGTGGCAGGCGCTGCCGATCCCGACCGGCAACACCTTCGAGTGGGACGCGGAGTCGACGTACGTCCGCAAGCCCCCGTACTTCGAGGGCATGGGCATGGACCCGGAGCCGGTCTCCGACATCACCGGCGCCCGGGTGCTCGCCAAGCTGGGCGACTCGGTCACCACCGACCACATCTCCCCGGCCGGTGCGATCAAGGCCGACACCCCGGCGGGCCAGTACCTCACCGAGCACGGTGTCGAGCGCCGCGACTTCAACAGCTACGGCTCCCGCCGCGGCAACCACGAGGTCATGATCCGCGGTACGTTCGCCAACATCCGCCTGCGCAACCAGATCGCGCCGGGCACCGAGGGCGGCTACACGCGTGACTTCACGCAGGAGGGCGCCCCGGTCTCCTTCATCTACGACGCCTCGCGCAACTACATCGAGCAGGGCATCCCGCTGGTCGTCCTGGCCGGCAAGGAGTACGGCTCCGGTTCGTCCCGCGACTGGGCCGCCAAGGGCACGGCCCTCCTCGGCGTCAAGGCCGTCATCGCCGAGTCGTACGAGCGCATCCACCGCTCGAACCTCATCGGCATGGGCGTCCTGCCGCTGCAGTTCCCGGAGGGCGCCTCGGCCGGATCCCTCGGCCTGACCGGTGAGGAGACCTTCTCCTTCACCGGCGTGGAGGAGCTCAACAACGGCACCACCCCGCGCACGGTCAAGGTCACCACCGACACGGGCGTGGAGTTCGACGCGGTCGTCCGCATCGACACCCCCGGTGAGGCCGACTACTACCGCAACGGCGGCATCATGCAGTACGTGCTGCGCAGCCTGATCCGCAAGTAGAAGATCAGGTACGGCGGTTGGGCCGCGACCCCGGCGACGGGGCCGCGGCCCGCTGCCGTTCCGGACCCGGGAAGGGCGGAGCGAGCCGTCGGCCCGATTGTCAGTGGCCGTTCCTAGAGTGGCTCGCATGGACGTCACGGCCTTGGAACGAACGCTGCGTGAGCGCCCCGGAGATGAGGTCTCCTGGGGCGCCTACGGCGGCTGGCTGCGGGAACAGGGCGATGCCCGGGGCGAGTTGATCCACCTCGAGCAACGCCACGCCCATGCGAGACCCGCGGACCGGGACGGGCTCGAGCGCCGGATCGATCTGCTGGTGGCGGAGCACGGTCCCGCCTGGGACGCGGAGCTGCCGTCCCCGGTGACCGTCCGGGCGCGCCGGCACGGATTCGCCGTCGAGGTCGCCGTCGCATGGTCCGAGCAGGCGCCCCCGCTGATCCGACAGGCCCTGCGGGGCCGCTTTGTCACCGGATTGCTCATCCGGCCGGGCGACGAGGCGCAGGAGGCGGACGAGGAGTACTACAACGACGAGCCCGACTGGGACGAGGACGGCGTGCCGCTGCCGCCGCCGCCCCACGACGCCGGCGCCATGGCGGACCTCGACTTCGGCGATCTGACCGCACTTCGCCTCCCGTACCTGCGCATCGGCGATCCCGGCGCCGAGGCGCTGGCCGCCGCGTCCTCGAACGGGCGGATCGAGACGCTCGACCTGCGTTACTGCGGCATCGGCGACGCCGGCCTGGCGGCCCTCGGCGCCTCCCCGGCCTTCCGCAACGTCCGCTGCCTGCACCTCCAGTCCAACCGGCTCACCGCCACCGGAGTGCGCGCGCTGGCGCGGTTCGAGCGGCTGGAGGAGCTCGACCTGAGGTACAACCGGATCGGCGCCGAGGGGGCACAGGCCCTGATCGAGGCCCCGTTCGCCGGCTCGCTCGGGCGCCTGCTGCTCCACCGCCGGGACGTCTCCGACGCCGGCGTGGAGAGACTGGCGCACGCGTCGCAGCTTCCCACGGCCCTGCGCAGCTTCTGGAGGAGCGTATGAGCACCGAACTCCGTGACCGCTTCTTCGCCCTGTCGAACGGCCGGGCCTCCGCGGACGAGATCGCCCGCTACCGCGCCGAGGTCGACGCCACCGACACCGAGCCGGTCGCGACCCTGGACGGACTCGCGATCTCCTGGCACCCCACCGCGCGTTTCAAGGCGGTGCGCTTCGTCGACGCCGAGCGCATCGACGAGGGGGTGCGCGGGCGGTTCTCGCGGCCCAGCGAATCGGCACCCCACCTGGCCGCCGTCTTCGCGGATCCACGTGAGCTGTCGTTCCGCACCTTCGAGAACATCGTGCCGCTCGACCGCTGGTTCGAGGACAGCCCGCTGCACCTCGGGCTGACCGAGCCGGCGGAGCTCGCCAAGGGCGTCTACGCTGCGGGGCTGCGGCTCCCGGACGCCGACCGCGCCCGTCTGGAAGGTCTCGAGGCGCTCGACCTGTACGTCCCGCCGCTCAACGCCGCCACGCGCGGCGGCGAACGCTTCGTCTTCCACTCGGCACTGCTCGCCGAGGCGCTCACCAAGGCGGTGGCCGAGGCGATGCCGAGGCGGCTGCTCGACGGCTTCTCGCACGTGAACCCGGTGTTCCGCTGCAACCGCTTCGAGCCCGGCGACGACAACTTCCACCGCCACCGCGACACGCCCTACTACGACGCGGCCCGAGGGCACGTCTCCCGCTACACGGTGCTCCTCTACCTCACCGGCGGCTCCGGTGAGCCCGCGCTCGACCTCGTCGGGGGCACGGCGATCGAGGACATCGAAAGCTTCACCTGCGTGATCTTCGACCAGCGCTACGAGCACGAGGGCGCGCCCTTCCGCGACGGGCGCAAGGTCTTCCTGCGCACCGAACTCGTCTTCGCCGAGGACCCCGAGGCCGCCCACGACCCGCAGATCGGCGCGCTGTTCAGCAAGGCGTGCTACCTGACCGGTGAGAGCGTCTTCGCCCCCGACCTCGCCCGCCACGCCGACGCCTACTACAACCAGGTCGCCGCCGCGCACTGGCACGGCCTCTCCCACCGCCCCGCGCGCGAGCCGTACGTCCACAAGCAGTTCCGCGGCGTGCACTTCGTCGCGAACGGCTACGACTTCTGGTTCGCCGAGAGCGACACGCTCTCGCTCGCCGAGTGCGCCGCGATCACGCTGCTGGACTACTTCAACTGCAAGCTCGGTGGCACGGCCTTCCGCGACCTGTGCGCATCGGACGTGATCGAGGCCGAGGACGACACGTGGATACCCGCCTTCCTCAAGGAGAGGAGCGAGGGCGGAGGAGGCGGATCCGCCGTAGCCCCGTTCGACAAGTCCGTCCTCTTCCCCGAGTCGGAGCTGACGGACGACGTGTGCTGCCCCTTCCACGGCTACGTCCAGTTCGACCCCACGCGCCTGGCCGAGATCGTCGACCTGAACGAGCGCGCGCAGAGCTTCGCGAAGGCGCACATCCTGCCCGCGCCGGTCCTGATGCTCGGCGAGGACGTGGTGCTCGACCCGGAGAAGTTCGTGATCCGGGGCAACCAGATCCACGTGCTGGGCAAGGAGTCGCTCACCCCCGTGAACTTCGCCGCGTGCTGGAACGCGGGCGGAGATCCGGGCAACTACATCGATGTGGCGGCCACGGTCGGCGCGGCACACTTCCTTGTCCCGCCGATCGTCTTCTCCGAGACGGACGGCTGTCACCACCTGCAGTTCGACTTCTTCCGCAACACCTGGATGGTGAAGCACCAGCAGGTGACGATCCCCGTCCCCAGGATCAGCCCGCTCGCCGACCTCGACATGGAGGAACTGGAGGAGGGCGCGGCCGCCCCCTGGATGGAGGCCGTCGATCCCGCACTGGTCAGGGGCGGCTCGGGCAGGCGCCGGACACCGTGGTGGGCCGACCACTCACCTCTGGTCGACGAGCTCTACGACCATCTCGACGACTACGAGCACGAGTACTACGAGGAGGACAAGGACGGGGACGCCGAGAGGTAGGCGGACACCGAGGGCGAGGGGAGTGCAGGGACGGCGTCCCGGCACTCCTCAGATCCACCCGGCCGCCTGAGCGATCGCGAACGGCGCGGGGATCAGGGGCGTCAGACGGAGGTACTGGCCCAGCGGCCTGCCCTCCTGCCAGGGCACGAGGACATTCACCACCAGCGCCATCCCGAGGACGAACGCGCCGCCCAGCACCGCGCCCAGCGCCATGCCGACCGTGTTGTCGGGCGACCCCTTGGCACAGCCGGCCAGTACGTAGCGGCTCAGCAGCCACCGGGCACACACGCCCGGGACGATCGCGACCGCCCCGATCAGCAGGTTCGCCACCGCGCCCGCCCACCGGGAAGCGGCGGTGCCCTTGTCGTGGCCGCCGTCCGCGCCGGAACCGTGCACAGCCCGCCCTCTCACCGGTCGTTGCGTTCGTACGGGTAGATGACCACGAGAGCACTCGGGTTGCCCCGTGCGCCGCAGCGGGCGGCCGACACCGCCCCCACGGGTGACGTCCCGTGACCCTCCCCCTGCGCGTGCCTCGGGTGGGGGCGAACACGACGCCTCCGCCGCTCTCTTGTGCGGCAGGCGTTTACAGGGAGGGCGGTGCGCGCTAGCTTCACACAGCGGATGGGAGCGCTCCCATTGGCTCGCGGTCCCGGTGGACCGGAACCTGCCCGGATCGCGCGGGCGCGCTCCCGTCCGGCACCCCTTCTCGCGGAGCACGGGAACGGAGCGCTGGAGCCGGGGCGGGAGCGCGACGTCCGGACGGGTCGTCCGGGATGCGGGTGACCGTCCGGCCACCGGCCTTCCCGGCCAGGCGGGTCGGGGCGCTCGGGGCGCTCGGGGCGGACCGGGTGGCGGTGTGGTGCCACCCGGTCCGCGAGTCGTTCCGGCCCACGGGGGAGGGGGCCGGAACGGATGGAACATGGCTTGTGGGCGACCGGTGGGACGCGACAACGTTGTCGGACCGTGGTCTGTGGATGACTGTACCCCTTCAACGGACAACGATGTCAAGGGTGTTCGCCCGCACGGCTGACCCACCGCACGGTTTCCCGGACCGCCGGGTACGGGCCGGGCCGCCGGGTACGGGCCGGGCCGCCCGCAGGCCGGAGGTCTTCCGCGCCGCGGGGGGCGCACGCTACTGTCCCTGCGGCTTGTGCGACCCGTGGCGCGCGACCCGTCCGAAGGAGGAGGGGCCGCGTCATGCGCTTCCGTCCGACGTCCCTGCTGCTGGCCGCCGCCCTGGCGGTCGGCGGCGCCACTCCCGCGCTCGCCGCGGGCACCGCTCCGCCCGGCCTGGTCCGGGATCCCACCGTCTACGTCGACCCGCTCATCGGCACCAGGAACGGCGGCAACGTCTTCCCGGGCGCCGTCGTCCCGTTCGGCATGCTCTCCTGGAGCCCCGAGAACACCCGGGGCGACGCGACGAGAACGGCGGCGCCGGGCGGCTACCAGTACGACGCCACCCGCATCCGCGGCTTCAGCCTCACCCACATGTCCGGCACCGGCTGCGCGGGCGGCAGCGGCGACATCCCGTTCTTCCCGTACGCGGGCGAGGTGACCTCCTCCCCGGCGAGCGACACCAAGGACGCCGTGTACGCGGCCGACTTCACGCACGCCGACGAGACCGCCGAACCCGGCCACTACAAGGTGGGCCTGTCCTCCGGGGTCACGGCCGACCTGACGGCGACCGCGCGCACGGGGTCGGGCCGCTTCACCTTTCCCGACGACAAGCCCGCCTCGCTGCTCATCCGCACCGCCAACTCCGAGGTGGGGTCGACGGATTCCACCCTCACCATCGACCCGGCCTCCCGCACGGTCTCCGGGTCGGTCACGTCCGGCAACTTCTGCGGCTACCTCGATCCCGAGGGCCGGCGCAGCTACTACACCCTCCACTTCACGGCCCGCTTCGACCGCGCCTTCGCGGCCACCGGCACCTGGCAGGACGACAGGCTGAGCCCGGGGTCGACCCGGGCGAGCGGTGACACCGGCGGCTTCTCGCACGGCGGCATGCCCGTCGCGGGCAAGGGAGCGGGCGGCTACGTCCGGTTCGCGCCGGGCGCGGGCCCCGTGAACGTCAAGGTCGGCATCTCCTACGTCAGCCAGGCGGCCGCGGAGGCCAATCTCAGGGCCGAGAACCCGGACGGACGGTCCTTCGCGTCCGTCCGGGACGCCGCCCGTCGCGCCTGGCGCCACCGGCTGGCCGCGATCCGGGTGGGCGGCGGCACCGACGAGGAGCGCACCACCTTCTACACCGCCCTCTACCACGCCCTGCTGCACCCGAACGTGATCAGCGACGCGGACGGCCGCTACCGCGGCAGCGACGGCCGGGTCCACCGCGTGCGCCGCGGCCACCGGGCCCAGTACGGCACCGTCTCCGGCTGGGACGTCTATCGCGACCAGGTGCAGCTGCTGACCCTGCTGAGCCCGGACACCGGCTCCGACATCGCGCAGTCGCTGTACGAGCTGGCCCGGCAGAACGGGGGAGCCTGGGACCGCTGGCTGCACGGCGCGAGCGGCACGCACGTCATGAACGGCGACCCCTCGCCCACCGTCCTCGCCGGCATCCGCGCCTTCGGCGGCACCGGCTTCGACCTGCGCGGCGCGCTGGCGTCGCTGGTGAAGGCGGCGACCGTCCCCACGCAGCAGGACCTGTCGGCGGCCGGCAAACCGGTGCTGTCGGTGGGTCAGCGCCCGTCCCTGGACAGGTACCTGGCGCACCACTACATGCCGTCGGTCTCCAACGCCTGGGGCGGCGCCGCCGAGACCCTGGAGATGTCCGCGGCCGACTTCTCGCTCGCCCAGCTGGCCTCGGCGGCGGGGGAGAGGGACACCGCGGCGGCCTTCGTCCGCCGCTCCCAGTGGTGGCAGAACAACTTCGACCTCGCGGCCGATCCCGGCGGCGGCTACATCGCCAACCGCAAGGCGGACGGCAGCTGGGTCACGGGCTTCACCCCGGCGACCGGCAACGGCTTCGTGGAGGGGACGGCCGCCCAGTACACCTGGATGGTGCAGCACAACCCCGCGGGCCTGTTCGCGGCGATGGGGGGCAGGGACCGGGCACGGGCCCGCCTCGACGCCTTCTTCCACGACGCCGACGGCGGCTGGGCGTTCACCGGCAGCGGCGGCGACAAGTCGGAGCTGGACAACGAACCGTCGATCAACGTGCCCTACCTGTACGACTACGCGGGCGCGCCCCACAAGGCGCAGGAGACGGTACGGGCGGCGATGACCGCGCTCTGGTCGACGAAGCCCGAGGGCATCCCGGGCAACGACGACCTCGGTGCCATGTCGTCCTGGTACGTCTTCTCCGCGCTGGGCATGTACCCGCAGGTGCCGTCCCGGGCCGAACTCGTGCTGGGCTCCCCGCTCTTCCCGCGCGTGACGATCGACCGCCCGCACGGCAACGACATCGAGATACGGGCCGAGGGCGCCGGGACGGCGTCCCCGTACGTGCGGTCGCTGACGGTCGACGGCCGTCCCAGCCGTCGCCCCTGGCTGCCCGCCTCCTTCGTGCGGGACGGCGGACGGCTGGACTACGTCCTGTCCGCGGCCCCGGACCGCGGCTGGGGCACGGACCCCGCCGACGCGCCCCCGTCGTTCCGGGAGGGTGAGCAGCCGTACCAGATCGGCGTGGGACCGACCACGGCGACCCTCGCGCCCGGCGGCAGCACCGAGATCGACATCCGCGCGCTGGCGTTGAGCGGCGGCACGGGCCCCGAGGTGCGGTACACGGTCCGTACCCCCGACGGGGTGACGGCGAGCCCCGCGGCGGGCACCGTCACGGACGGCGCCCAGAAGATCACCCTGACCGCCGGCCGGGCCGCCCCGCAGGGCTTCTACGCGGCGGAGGTCACCGTGACCTCGGGCGACAGTTCGTACACACAGCCGGTGGCGCTGACCGTCGCGGCCCCCGGCACGCTCCTGGCCGCGTACAACAACACGGGCGTCTCGGACGACGAGGGGGACCACGACGAGGCCGACTACGACGGCGGCGGCTGGAGCTACTCGCGCCAGGCCCTGGCGGACGCGGGCCTGACGGCGGGCGGCCAGGGCACCGTGTCCGGACTGGCCTTCACCTGGCCCGGCTCCCCGCCGGCCCGCCCGGACAATGTGTCGGCGGCGGGTCAGACCATCGAACTGCCCACGCCCGCAGCGAGATTGAGCTTCATCGGCAGCGCGGTCAACGGCAACCAGCGGACGAAGGCGACCGTGACATACACCGACGGCACGACGGACACGGTCGACCTCTCCTTCACCGACTGGACGGTCGGCGGCGGCTCCGGCACGGTCCAGTACGGCAACGAGGTCGTCGCCAGGACGGCGTACCGCAATGTCGCGGGCGCCGACAAGGACCCGGTGGCGACCTACGTCTTCGCCACGAAGCCGTACGAGGCGCCGTCCGGAAGGACGATCAGGAGCGTGACGCTGCCGGACGACGCGGACCTGCACGTGTTCACCGTCGC
The DNA here is from genome assembly GCF_042869095.1 of Streptomyces sp. NPDC007264. Classification (NCBI taxonomy): domain Bacteria; kingdom Bacillati; phylum Actinomycetota; class Actinomycetes; order Kitasatosporales; family Streptomycetaceae; genus Streptomyces; species Streptomyces sp. NPDC007264. The sequence continues at coordinate 502,133 of NZ_JBIAFD010000002.1, read as the reverse complement.
GGTGGGCTGAGCGGCGGCCCGGGCGGCGGGCGCGCACAAGCGGGCGGGCGCGGAGGGATCTCCGCGCCCGCCCTTGTCGTCCGCCGGGCCGTCAGGCCAGCAACTCCACCTCCGCCAGGGTCGACTCCGCGTTCAGGACCAGGCGGTAGTGCGCGTACGCGCCGGGGTGCGGGACGGAGAACACCCGTGTCTGCCGGTCCCAGGTGAAGGGTTCGTCCGAGCGGCGGTCCACGGTCCTCCAGTGCGTGCCGTCCTGGGACGCCTCGAGGGTCCAGCCGGTCGGTGCCTTCGTGTGGTCCGCCGAGGACGTCAGGGTGTACTGCACGGCCTTCGTGCGGTCCGTGACCGGCAGGTCCACGCTCGTCACGGTCGCGTCCGTCGCCGACGTGTCGTCGACGAGGGGGCCGTCACCCCGGAGCACGTCGGCGCGCGGCGAGGGCACCTTGTCGTCCCGCGTGATCGACGTCGGTGCCGCGTTCTTCCCCGTGCCCCAGGCGGACGGCCGCGGACCCATGTCGAACTCCAGCACCCCGCCACGGGCGAGCAGCGCGTGCGGCAGCGCCGTCGACGTCCACCGGTGGCCGTCGACCTTCAGGCCCTGGACGTAGACGTTGCGCGCGCTGTTCCGCGGGGCCTTGATCACCAGGTCCCTGCCGTTCTCCAGGTGCACCGTCGCCTTGGTGAACAGCGGCGATCCGACGGCGTACTCGCCACTGCCCATCACCAGCGGGTAGAAGCCCAGCGCCGAGAACACGTACCAGGCCGACTGCTCGCCGTTGTCCTCGTCGCCGTGGTAGCCCTGTCCGATCTCGCTGCCGGTGTACAGACGGGAGAGGGCCTCGCGGACCGTCGCCTGGGCCTTCCACGGCTGACCGGCGGCGTCGTACATGTAGATCACATGGTGGGCGACCTGGTTGGAGTGCCCGTACATGCCCAGCCGGACGTCACGCGCCTCCGTCATCTCGTGGATGACGCCGCCGTAGGAGCCCACGAACTCCGGCGAGGCCGTCTCCGGCGTCGCGAAGTACCGGTCGAGCTTGTCCGCCAGCCCGGCGCGGCCGCCGTACAGGTTGGCCAGGCCCCGGCTGTCCTGCGGGGCCGTGAAGGCGTAGCCCCAGCCGTTCGTCTCCGTGTAGTCGTAGCCCCACACGCGCGGGTCGTACGCCGACGAGTCCACCCGCCAGTCGCCCCGGCCGTCACGGCCCTGGAAGAAGCCGGCCTTCGCGTCGAAGAGGTTGACGTAGTCCCGGGCGCGGTTGAGGAAGTACGCCGACTCCTCCTTGTAGCGCTGCGCGCCGGTCTTCTCGTACAGCGCCTGCCCCATCCTGGCGATGCCGTAGTCGTTGACGTAGCCCTCCATCGCCCAGGACAGGCCCTCGCCGGTGTCGGTGCTCGTGTAGCCGAGGAACGGCGAGGAGGCCATGCCCTTGCGGCCTACCCCGGACGACGGCGGGTCGACCGTCGCGTTCTTCACCGCCGCGTCGTAGGCGGCCTCGGCGTCGAACTTCACGCCCTTCACATAGGCGTCCGCGAACGCCACGTCCGACGAGGTGCCCGTCATCAGGTCCGCGTAGCCGGGCGAGGACCAGCGCGAGGTCCAGCCGCCGTCCTTGTACTGCTGCACGAACCCGTCGACCATCTCCCCCGCCTGCCCGGGGGTGAGGAAGGAGTAGGCGGGCCAGGTCGTGCGGTAGGTGTCCCAGAACCCGTTGTTGACGTACACCTTGCCGTCGACGATCTTCGCCCCGGTGTGGGTCGGTGTGTCCGGGCCCGTCATCGGGGAGAAGGGGGACGCGTACCGGTACGCCGATCCCACCTTCTCGAAGCCCGAGTTGGGGTACAGGTACAGCCGGTAGAGCGAGGAGTACAGCGTGGTGAGCTGGTCGGCCGTGGCGCCCTCCACCTCGATCCGCCCCAGCAGCCGGTCCCAGGCGCGCTGAGCGTGCGCCCTGACCGTGTCGAAGGACGTCCCCTCCGGGATCTCCTGGCGCAGATTGTCCTCGGCCTGGTCGATGCCGATGAGCGAGGTGGCGAGCCGGAGGGTCACGGTGTGGTCGGCGCCCGGCCGGAACCGCAGATACCCCTTGACCCCCGAGGACGCGCCGTCCGTCACGGGGGCGTCGAAGACGCCGTAGACGAACAGCCGGGTCGCCCCGGTCGACAGCCCGGACTTCACGTCCGAGAAGCCGGTGACGATCCCGTGCTCCTTGTCGAGGGTGAGCCCGGCCTGCTCCGTGACATTGTCGAACAGGACGCTCGCGTCGTCGCCGGGATAGGTGAAGCGCAGCACCGCCGCGTGGTCCGTCGGCGTCATCTCCGCCTTGAGGCCGTTCTCGAAGGTCACGCCGTAGTAGTACGGGCGCGCGGTCTCGTTCTCGTGCCGGAACGGCAGCGCTCGCGCGGCTCGGCCGGTGTCCGGGGTGCCGGTCGCGGCCGACGGCATCAGCTGGAACGTCTGCCGGTCACCCATCCACGGGCTCGGCTCATGGCTCGCGCTGAACGCCTGTATGGTGGGCAGATTGTCCGAGTTGTTGGCCCGTGCGTACTCGTACAGCCAGTTCAGCGAGCCCGCGTTGGTCACCGGTGTCCAGAAGTTGAAGCCATGCGGCAGCGCCGTGGCCGGGAAGGTGTTGCCGCGCGAGAAGGAGCCGCTGGAGTTGGTGCCGCGGGTCGTCAGCGCGTAGTCGGACAGATGCGCCGCGGGCCGCTCCGGCGGCACGGCCTTCAGGGAGATGTCGTCGAGCCAGCCCCGGAACCGCGCCGGCCCCTTCGGCGAGTCGTACGCCACCAGGATCCGGTCCACGGTCTTGCCGGCCGCGACCGAGCCGATCCGCGAGACCACGTTGTTCCACTGGTTGGTGTACAGCGCCTTCGACGCGCCCTGCCCCCGCGGGTTCAGCGGGAAGCCGTGCTGGTCCAGCGCTCCGAGGCCGCTGAGATAGGTGCCGTCGGTGAAGGCCAGGTCCACGGAGACGTTCGTGGCGTCGTAGTCGCGGTCCCCGTCCGCCATCGACGGGAAGACCCGGTACGACAGCCGGGTGTCCCGCGTGACCCCCACGTTCACGTCGAAGATCTTGTTGTACGAGTAGGCCCGTCCGTCCGCCTGGTGCGTTCCCGCGTACCGCAGCGCCCGCCTGCCGGTGAAACCGGCGCCCGCCTTGGCGGTGGGGGAACCGCTCGGTCCGCGGTCCACCAGTGAGCGCATGTCCTTGGGCGCGGGCTCGGAGCTGTCGCCCGTGGAGAACTGCACGTCGGCGAGCTGGAGTATGTCCGCGCCGTGGTTCTTGGTGAAATCGATCCGGAAGTGGGCGTACTGGGCTGGTTCGGCTAGATCATAAGTTTTCGTCTGGAAACGCTCCCCGAACGAGTCGCCGGAGCGCGTGTCGAGCGTCTTCCAGTCCTTGCCGTCCGTCGAGCCCTGGAGCGTCCAGTCGGCCGGGTCCCGCTCCGCGTAGTCGTTGGCCGACGTGAGCGCGTACCTCACGATCCTGACCGACGTGTCCAGGTCGAACTCCACCCAGCCCGTGGGTGCGAAGGTCAGCCACTTGGTGCCGGGCTCGCCGTCGACCAGGTTCTCCTTGACCTCGCCGGCGCCCGTGTTCTCCGAGCTGGCCCGGACGTCGGTGACCTCGTCGGTCACATTGCCCGGAATGCCCGTGGTGTACCCTCCGTCCACGCCGGATGCCCGCTTCGTGCCGTCCGCGGTCGTGTCCACCGTGTTCAGCCATGTCGGGGCCGGATCGTCCGGCTCGAACGAGGAAGCGAACTCCCGGTCGGCGGCCGCCGCTTGGGCGGGCAGCCCCACTGCCGCGCCCTGCCCGGCCGCCAGCAATGCGAAGGCGGCCGTTGCCACGACCGCCGCAGGAGACCATCTGTGCCGAGTTCTGTGCTGCATGCGCGAGCACCCTCCCTGCGCCGTAAGAGAAAATGGACAACGTTGTCAGTTCGTCGCGCAAGGACCAGTAGGTGCTCAAGTGGCCAGGGATGTCAAGGGTGTTGAGCGTGGCATTCGGGCTCTATGCGGTGGATATCCCGTTCGGGGGTCGTACTGGCATCCCGTATTTCCGCGAGGTCTCAACTCGGAAAAGCAAACCGCCAACCTTGCGTTCGATCTTGCTCCGTTGGCGGGAAGTGGACTATACCTGTCGGCGTCCGGACAGCCGTCACCAAGTCGTACGACGGCTGCGGACAAGGCACGACCGGGGGGAATTCGGGAGGCGGCGCACCGTTTCGGGCACGACCGGCTGCCGTTGCCGTACCACCGAATCCCTCGTGCACGACCCCAGCTTCACCATCACCGCGGTGCCGGGAGGATCCGGTTCACCGCCTGAGTCCTGGAGAAGGCGAGGACTTGAGCATGGGATCCACTTCCGGAGCGAACACCACCCCCGAGGGCGTAGGCCGCCGCGATCTGATCAAGCGGTCCGCGGCGCTCGGTCTGATCTCCGTCCCCACGATGAGCTTCCTGTCGGCGTGTGCCAGCGGGGGCGGGGACGACGGCTCGAGCACCAACGGGACCCAGGGGAAGACGTCGAAGACGAACCCCTTCGGTGTGGTGAAGGGGGGCAAGCTCGACGTCGTCATCTTCAAGGGCGGTTACGGCGACGACTACGCCAAGGCGTGGGAGGGCGACTACCAGAAGAAGCTCGGTATCACCTCGACCCACACCGGCACCCAGGAGATCACCGGCAAGCTGCAGCCGCGCTTCAACGCCGGCAACCCGCCGGACATCGTGGACGACTCCGGCGCCCAGCAGATCAAGGTCGACGTGCTGTACAAGAACGGCCAGCTGCTGGACCTCGCCGACGTCCTCGACGCGCCGTCCGTCGACGACCCGGCCAAGAAGGTCCGCGACACCCTCATCCCCGGCACCCTCGACCCGGGCGTCCAGGAGGGCAAGGTCGTCGCCCTGAACTACATCTACACGGTGTGGGGGCTGTGGTACTCCGGCAAGCTCTTCAAGGAGAAGGGCTGGACGGCGCCCAAGACCTGGGACGACTTCCTCGCCATCTGCAAGGACGCCAAGTCGCAGGGCATCGGCGGCCTCGCCCACCAGGGCAAGTACCCGTACTACATCAACGTCGCCATCATGGACCTGATCGCCAAGAAGGGCGGCATGGACGCCGTCAAGGCGATCGACAACCTCGACCCGAAGGCGTTCGTCGGATCCGACGCCGCGCAGGCGGCCGCCGAGGCGATCTACGAGGTGGTGGAGAAGGGCCTGTTGATGCCCGGCACCAACGGCCTCACCCACACCGAGTCGCAGACCCGCTGGAACCAGTACAAGGCCGCCTTCATCACCTGCGGCTCCTGGCTGGAGAACGAGCAGCTCAAGCAGACGCCGTCCGACTTCGACATGACGTTCCTGCCGATGCCGCTGCTGTCCGGCAGCACGATGCCCTTCGAGGCGATCCGCGCCGGCTCCGGCGAGCCCTTCATCATCCCCGCGAAGGCGAAGAACCTCCCCGCGGCCAAGGAGTTCATGCGCCACATGCTCTCCAAGGAGTGGTCGACGCTGTTCGCCAAGCAGGCCAACTCGCTGACCATCCTCAAGGACGGCGTCGACTCCAGCGTGACACTGCGCCCGGGCACGCAGTCCACGGTCGTGGCGTCCAAGGCCGCGGGTTCCCACACCTTCCGCTACCTCTACCCCGACTGGTACAGCGAGATGGACACCGCTCTCCAGAACGCGTCCAACGAGCTGATGGCCAAGCGCATCCAGCCCAAGGAGTGGCTGAAGCGCTGCCAGGCCGCGGTCGACAAGCAGGCCAAGGACCCGGCCAGCAAGAAGAACCACCACGACTGAGGCTCGCTCGACCGACCGCGTTCCGGGCCGGACGTGAGCGTCCGGCCCGGAAGGGCACACCAGGGGCAGGAACGCCATGCGCAAAGGGCAGTACAGGTTCGTCGCGGGATTTCTCTTCGTGCCCGTGGCGCTCTACCTGATCTTCGTCATCTGGCCGTACATCCAGACGTTCGGCTATTCGCTGACCGACTGGAAGGGGCAGTCGCAGACCTTCAAGTTCGTGGGCCTGGACAACTATCGGGCGCTCTTCCAGGACGATGTCTTCCTCCAGGCCATCTGGCACAACATCCTGTTCCTGATCTTCATCCCGGTGATCACCATTCTGCTCGCCCTGTTCTTCGCCTTCATGGTGAACGCGGGCGGGCGCAGCCGGGCCGGCGGTGTCCAGGGCGTCGCCGGATCCAAGCTCTACAAGATCATCTACTTTTTTCCGCAGGTCCTGTCGCTGGCGATTCTGGCCGTGCTGTTCAACGCGGTCTACCGCAGTGACGGCGGGGGCCTGCTCAACGGCTTTCTGATCAAACTCGGCCTGGTCGACGCGAACAGTCCCGTCGAATGGCTCAACGAGCCGAACATGGTGCTGTGGGCGCTGATCCTGGTCGTGGTGTGGCACGGCGTCGGCTTCTACCTGGTGCTGTTCTCGGCCGCCATGCAGTCCATCCCCAGGGACGTCTACGAGGCGGCCCTCATCGACGGCGCGAGCCGCTCCCAGTCCTTCTTCCGCATCACCCTGCCGCTGCTGTGGGACACCGTGCAGACGGCGTGGGTGTACCTGGGCATCGTGGCGATGGACATGTTCGTCCTGGTCTCCTCCATGACCCAGAACATGGGTGCCTACGGAGGCGGACCCGATCACCACAGCGATGTCATGTCCACCGTGATGATGCGCAACTTCCTCTACTTCGGGAAGAGCGGCTACGCCTGCGCCATGGGCGTCGTCATGCTGCTGCTCACCCTGATCCTGTCCGTGGTCACGCTGCGCGCCACCCGCCGCGAGCGCATCGAGTTCTGAGCGGGAGAGACGACGATGAGCGCACCCCTGAAGGAAACGCCCGCCACCGGCGGCACCGTCCCCCGCCGGCCCTCGGCCGGCAAGGCCCCCGTCCGCCCCGGTGACCGGCGCAGCGAGGGCGTCGTCCTGAACGCCTTCTCGCACGGCTTCCTCGCCCTGTGGGCCCTGCTGATCGTGCTGCCGCTGCTGTGGCTGGTGATCAGCTCGTTCAAGACCGACGCGCAGATCGGCGGCTCGGCCTTCGGCTGGCCGCACGCCTGGTCCTTCGACGTGTTCCGGCGCGCCTGGGACAAGGGCATCGGTGACTACTTCTTGAACACAGTCATCGTGCTGGCGTTCTCCGTGCCGCTGACCATGCTGTTCGGCTCGATGGCCGCGTACGTGCTCGCCCGCTACCGGTTCTGGGGCAACCGGCTCCTTTACTACTTCTTCGTCGCGGGCGCGATGTTCCCCGTGTTCCTCGCCCTGGTCCCGCTGTTCTTCATGGTCAAGCGGCTGGACATGCTGAACACCTACCAGGGGCTGATCCTGGTCTACGTCGCGTACTCGATGCCGTTCACGGTGTTCTTCATGCACGCCTTCTTCCGGACGCTGCCGACGGCGGTCTTCGAGGCGGCCGTCCTGGACGGGGCCTCGCACACCCGGACCTTCTTCCAGGTGATGCTACCGATGGCGAAGCCGGGTCTCATCAGCGTCGGGATCTTCAACACGCTGGGTCAGTGGAACCAGTTCATCCTGCCGACGGTCCTGATGCAGCCGCAGAGCGGCTCGGACCCGGAGCGCTATGTCCTCACCCAGGGCCTCATCCAGCTCCAGCAGCAGCAGGGATACGCCTCCGACCTGCCCGTGCTGTTTGCGGGCGTGACCATCGCGATGATCCCGATGCTGGTGGTCTACCTGTCCTTCCAGCGCCAGGTGCAGGCCGGTCTGACCTCGGCGACACTGAAGTAGCCGCGCGTTCGCTCTCTCCGGTTGCCGCCGGGAGGCGTTCGGCGCTTTCTGGAAGAGCGGGCGCAACGGGCCCGCTCGTCCAGGAGGAGCACGCCATGGGGCAACCGGTGGGCCGGCCGACGATCAGCCCTGAGCAGCTGAGCCGCGTGTGCGACGAGATCAGGGGCACGGCGGCGCCCGGCACGGACTCCCAGTCCGTCCGGGACTGTGCGCTGCGCATCGTGCAGACGCTGGGCCTGGCGCTCTCCACGGACGACCTGAACGGGCTCCTCACCGAGCTCATGGCCCCCGGGGCGGCCCCGCCGCCGGGGCATCCTCGGTACACCCGAGAGGCCATCCTGGACATGCCCGAGGAGCAGCCGGGAGAGGACGAAGGCCCGGTCAGATAGACCGGCCTTGTGGCCTTGGGGCCTTGTGGCCTTGTGGCCTTGTGGCCTTGGGGCCTTCGGACCTTCGGACCTTGAGATCTTCGGGCCTTCGGGCCTTCAAGCCTTGGGGGCGTCGGGCCTTCGGACCTTGGGGTCGACGGCCGGCGCAGGAGTCGGCGCGACGGCGCCCCCGCCAGCCCCCGGCGAGCTCGGACGACCATGCGATCCCCCCGCCGGTGTCCTTTCGGCGCACGCGGCGATGAACGGGGCCGGCGCCGACATTCGCGTGATCGCGTCCCGGTTCCTCCTCGATTTCCGTCAAGGACTTGACTGTGGTAACCCGTTCAGCGGAGCTTGGAGTTCATAACTTGTAAGTGACCCGGGTTCGTTGCCGTGATCCGGGTCACACGGGCGGCATCGAGGCCGCCGGTGCTGGAGGCAGGAGTGGATGGGTCGATGGAGACTCCGGGGTCGCAGTCGTCGCTGCACCGAGCAAATCTGGAGCGCGTCGTGCGTGCGGTGCGGCTCGCCGGGTCGCTCACACAGGCGGAGATCGCGAGGGCGACGGGCCTGTCCGCGGCCACGGTCTCCAACATCGTGCGGGAACTGAAGGAAGGCGGGACCGTCGAGGTCACGCCCACGTCGGCGGGCGGCCGCAGGGCGCGCAGCGTCTCCCTCAGCGGCGACGCCGGCATCGTCATCGGTGTCGACTTCGGCCACACCCATTTGCGCGTCGCGATCGGGAACCTCGCGCATCAGGTGCTCGCCGAGGAGTCCGAGCCGCTGGATGTGGACGCCTCCGCGGCGCAGGGCTTCGACCGGGCGGAAGAACTGGTCAGCAGGCTGATCGAGGCCACCGGCGTGGATCGGTCGAAGATCGCGGGTGTGGGTCTCGGTGTGCCCGGTCCGATCGACGTGGAGTCGGGCACCCTGGGCTCCACCGCCATCCTGCCGGGCTGGACCGGCGCCAAGCCCGCCGAGGAGCTGCGGGGGCGGCTCGGCGTGCCGGTGTACGTGGACAACGACGCCAACCTGGGTGCCCTCGGCGAACTGGTCTGGGGCAGCGGCCGCGGGGTCAAGGACCTGGCGTACATCAAGGTCGCGAGCGGTGTCGGCGCCGGACTGGTGATCGACGGCAAGATCTACCGCGGGCCCGGTGGCACCGCGGGAGAAATCGGGCATATTACTCTTGATGAATCGGGCCCCGTGTGCCGCTGCGGCAACCGGGGCTGTCTGGAGACCTTCGCGGCCGCGCGCTACGTCCTGCCCTTGCTCCAGTCCAGCCACGGCACGGATCTGACCATGGAGGGCGTGGTCAGGCTGGCGCGGGACGGTGATCCGGGCTGCCGTCGGGTGATCGCCGACGTCGGCCGTCACATCGGCAGTGGAGTCGCCAACCTCTGCAATCTGCTGAACCCCAGCCGAGTGGTCCTGGGCGGTGATCTCGCCGAGGCCGGGGAACTGGTTCTGGGGCCCATCAGGGAGTCGGTCGGCCGGTACGCGATCCCCAGTGCCGCACGTCAGCTCTCGGTGTTGCCAGGGGCGCTCGGAGGCCGTGCGGAGGTGCTCGGAGCGCTTGCTCTCGCACTCAGCGAGATGGGCGATTCGACCCTTTTGGACGGCACGCTTCCCGTGGCGGCCCCTGTCTTCACTTAGAGAACGGATGGCACCGTTGCCATCTCGTTAAGGATTTACTTCTTGACGTCGCACGTGTGGCCGAGTTGACTTCCAGCCACCTCGGCCGCAACGACGCGGCCTCGTCAGGGAGGTTTGTGAAGTGAACAAGCGCATGCGTCGTGCCGCCGTTGCCGTTGCCGCGGGCGCGATGGCCGTCACGCTGGCTGCCTGTGGCAGCGCCAAGGAGTCCGGTGGGGACTCCCCGTCCTCGGGCGCCAAGAAGAAGGGCGACGACATCAAGGTCGGTCTGCTCCTTCCCGAGAACCAGACGGCCCGCTACGAGAAGTTCGACCGCCCGCTGATCGAGAAGAAGATCAAGGAGCTGACGAACAACAAGGGCGAGGTCGTCTACGCCAACGCCAAGCAGGACGCGACCACGCAGAGCCAGCAGGTCGAATCCATGATCACGAACAAGGTGGACGTTCTGATCGTGGACGCGGTCGACGCCGCGGCCATCAGGGGCTCGGTGCAGAAGGCCAAGGACGCCGGCATCCCGGTCGTCGCCTACGACCGCCTCGCCCAGGGCCCGATCGACGCCTACACCTCGTTCGACAACGTCACCGTCGGCAAGACGCAGGGCGAGGCCCTCCTCACGGCCCTCGGCTCCAAGGCCAAGTCCGGCAAGATCGTGATGATGAACGGGTCCTCCACCGACCCGAACGCCGCCCAGTTCAAGCAGGGCGCCCACGCCGTGCTCGACGGCAAGGTCAACGTCGGCAAGGAGTACGACACCAAGGAGTGGAAGCCGGAGAACGCCAACGCCAACATGGAAGGCGCCATCTCCGCCCTCGGCAAGAACAACATCGTCGGCGTCTACTCCGCCAACGACGGCATGGCCGGCGGTATCATCACCGCCCTGAAGGCCGCGGGCATCAAGGTCCCGGTCACCGGCCAGGACGCGGAGCTCGCGGGTGTGCAGCGCATCGTCACCGGCGACCAGTACATGAGCGTCTACAAGCCGTACATCCCGGAGGCGGACGCCGCCGCCGAGATGGCCGTCGCGCTCGCCCAGGGCAAGTCCCTCGACTCGATAGCGAAGGACAAGGTCGACAGCCCGACCAACAAGCAGATCCCGTCGGTCCTGGTCCCGGTCCAGTCGCTGACCAAGGACAACATCAAGGACACCGTCATCAAGGACGGCGTCTACACGATCCCCGACATCTGCACCGCCCAGTACAAGGCGGCCTGCGACAAGATCGGCCTCAAGTAATCCGCTACGCGTCCTTTCCCCGTACGTGAATTCGCCCTTGAATCTCCGTACGGGGCCGACGCGCGAAGGCTCGTCCGGCGCCCCGTGTTCACCAGCCCCGCAAGCTCGTGCGGGGCGCCGGACGGAACACTCCCAAACTTCTTGTCACAACCTTCCGCCGGGTCAGGCGGCGAAGGAGATGGTTCACGTGTCCGCTACGCCCGTGCTGGCGTTGCGCGGGGTCTCCAAGCGTTTCGGTGCCGTCCAGGCGCTCACCGACGTAGAGCTTGAGGTCCACGCCGGTGAGGTGGTCGCCCTCGTGGGCGACAACGGCGCCGGAAAGTCCACGCTGGTCAAGACGATCGCCGGCGTGCATCCCATCGATGAGGGCGTCATCGAGTGGGAGGGCAGGCCCGTACAGATCGGCAAGCCGAACGACGCCCAGCACCTGGGTATCGCGACGGTCTACCAGGACCTCGCGCTGTGCGACAACATCGACGTGGTCGGCAACCTCTTCCTGGGCCGTGAGATCCGCAAGCGCGGTGTCCTGGACGAGGTGGAGATGGAACGCCGCTCCCGCGAGCTGCTCCAGACGCTGTCGATCCGCATCCCGAGCGTCCGCATCCCGATCGCCTCGCTCTCCGGCGGTCAGCGCCAGACCGTGGCCATCGCCCGTTCCATGCTCGGCGAGCCCAAGCTGGTCATCCTCGACGAGCCCACCGCGGCGCTCGGCGTGGAGCAGACCGCCCAGGTCCTCGACCTGGTCGAGCGGCTGCGCGAACGCGGTCACGCCGTGATCCTCATCAGCCACAACATGGCCGACGTGAAGGCCGTCGCCGACCAGGTGGCGGTGCTGCGTCTGGGACGCAACAACGGCGTCTTCGAGGTCAAGTCGACCTCCCAGGAAGAGATCATCTCCGCCATCACCGGCGCCACGGACAACGCCGTGACCCGTCGTGCGGCGCGCAGCAATGGGGAGATCAAGAAGTGAGCAGCATCGACAAGACCTCCACGCCCCCCGAGAAGCACATCGTGGAGAACCCGGAGGCGGCCAGCGGCGCCGACGTCGCCGTCGACCCGCGGCTGCTGGTGCGCGAGCGGGGCTTCGCGGGCTACCTCACCGAGTTCAAGCGCAAGATGAAGGCCGGTGACCTGGGGTCGATCCCGGTCGTCATCGGTCTGGCCGTCATCTGGATCATCTTCCAGAGCCTGAACTCCAACTTCCTCACCGCGGGCAACCTCTCCGACATCTCCGTCGCCATGGTCGGCACGGGCATGATCGCCGTCGGTATCGTCTTCGTGCTGCTGCTCGGCGAGATCGACCTGTCGGTCGGCTCGGTCTCCGGTGTCGCGGGTGCCACCTTCGCCGTCCTGAACATCACCCACGGCATGACCGAGTGGATGGCCTTCGTGCTGGCCATCCTCACGGGCACGGCCGCGGGCGCGATCCACGGCTTCTTCTTCGCGAAGATCGGCGTGCCGGCGTTCGCGGTCACCCTGGCCGGTCTGCTGTTCTGGAACGGCTTCATGCTCAAGATCCTGGGCGACAACGGCACGATCAACCTGAACAGCGACGGCCTGGTGGCCAAGCTGACCAGCTACTACTTCTCCGACGTGGCCGCCGCCTACGGGCTGGCCGTCGCGGTGACCGTGCTGTACTTCGTCAGCTCCTTCCTCGGCAACAGGCGCCGCGAGGCCGCCGGTGTGCCGTCCCGGCCGCTGAGCGAAACCATCCTGCGCACCGTGCTGCTCGCGATCGTCGCCTTCGCCGTCGCGGCGGTCTACAACCAGTACAAGGGTCTGCCGCTGGCCGTGGTGGTCTTCATCGGCATCCTGCTGATCACCGACTTCGTGCTCCGCCGCACTCCGTACGGGCGGAAGATCTTCGCGCTGGGCGGCAGCGTGGAGGCGTCGCGGCGTGCCGGTATCAACGTGGAGACGGTGCGGATCTCGGTCTTCGCGATCTCCGGCACCTTCGCCGCGGTCGGCGGTCTCTTCATCGCCTCGAAGATCGCGTCCGCCAACCAGGGCGCGGGCGGCGGCGACCTGCTGATGAACGCCATCGCGGCGGCGGTCATCGGCGGCACCAGCCTGTTCGGTGGCCGTGGGCGCACCTGGAACGCGCTGCTGGGCGTGCTGGTCATCGTGTCGATCCAGTACGGCCTCGCCCTGGAGGGCATCGCCTCGCCGGTGCAGTACATGATCACCGGTGGTGTTCTGCTGGCGACCGTGGTCATCGACGCCATCACCCGCAAGACGCAGAAGACGGCCGGCCGCGCGTAACGCTCCGCTGCCGGGCGCGTGCGGGGGAGGGCGCGGGTGCCCGCAGGCCGTCGGGCCCGCGCGGGAGTCCCCCACGGGGAGCGGCGCGGCCCGGATCCACGGCCAGGCGGCCGCGGGTCCGGGCCGCGCCTCGTGCGTCGGCCGCGTGCGGACCGGGCCCGCGGCGGGAGTCGGCTCCCGCCGCGGACCGGAGTGGGGAACGCCGCGGCGCGGCCGCGTCCGTCCGAGCCGTGCCCGGCACCGACGAAGGTGCCGGGCACGGGTTCGTCCGCGGCCGAAAGTGTCGCCCCGAAGGCGAGGGCCGTCCATGATCGGTGGGGACGGAACATTAGACTCGACGGGCCCGGCAAAAGCTCGACACAGCCCTACTGCAAGGAGGCACGGGTGCCGCTGCTGACCCGCATCAGGGGACCGCGCGATCTGGACCGGCTCAGCCTGGAGCAGCTTGACCGGCTGGCAGAGGAGATCCGGACCTTCCTCGTGGACGCGGTCTCCAAGACCGGCGGCCACCTCGGCCCCAACCTCGGCGTGGTCGAGCTCACCATCGCCCTGCACCGTGTCTTCGACTCGCCCCGGGACAAGGTCCTCTTCGACACCGGCCACCAGGCGTACGTCCACAAGCTCCTCACCGGCCGCCAGGACTTCTCGAAGCTGCGCAGCAAGGGCGGTCTGTCCGGCTACCCGTCGCGCGCCGAGTCCGAGCACGACATCATCGAGAACTCGCACGCCTCGACGGTCCTCGGCTGGGCCGACGGTCTGGCCAAGGCCAACCAGGTGCTCAAGCGCGACAGCCACGTCGTCGCCGTCATCGGCGACGGCGCCCTCACCGGCGGCATGGCGTGGGAGGCGCTCAACAACATCGCGGACGCCAAGGACCGCCCGCTGGTCATCGTCGTCAATGACAACGAGCGCTCGTACTCCCCGACGATCGGCGGTCTCGCCAACCACCTGGCCACCCTGCGCACCACCGACGGCTACGAGAAGTTCCTGGCCCGCACCAGGGAGGTGCTGGAGCGCACGCCCGTCGTCGGCAAGCCCCTCTACGAGACCCTGCACGGCGCCAAGAAGGGCCTGAAGGACTTCATCGCCCCGCAGGGCATGTTCGAGGACCTGGGCCTCAAGTACGTCGGTCCCATCGACGGCCACGACATCGAGGCCCTGGAGTCGGCCCTCGCCCGCGCCAAGCGGTTCGGCGGCCCGGTCATCGTGCACTGCCTCACGGAGAAGGGCCGCGGCTACAAGCCCGCCGTCGAGGACGAGGCCGACCGCTTCCACGCCGTCGGCGTGATCCACCCCGACACCGGCCTGCCCATCAAGGCAGCCGCCGCCAGCTGGACCTCCGTCTTCGCCGACGAGATGGTCAAGCTCGGCCGGGAGCGCGAGGACATCGTCGCCATCACCGCGGCGATGCTCCACCCGGTGGGGCTGAAGAAGTTCGCGGACGCCTTCCCGAACCGCACCTACGACGTCGGCATCGCCGAGCAGCACGGCGCGGTCTCCGCGGCCGGCCTCGCCACCGGCGGACTGCACCCGGTCTTCGCGGTGTACGCCACCTTCCTCAACCGCGCCTTCGACCAGGTGCTCATGGACGTCGCCCTGCACCGGTGCGGGGTGACCTTCGTGCTGGACCGGGCCGGCGTCACGGGCGACGACGGCGCCTCCCACAACGGCATGTGGGACATGTCGATGCTGCAGGTCGTGCCGGGCCTCAGGATCGCCGCCCCGCGCGACGCCGAGCAGCTGCGCGCCCAGCTGCGCGAGGCCGTCGACGTCGACGACGCGCCCACCGTGCTGCGCTACTCCAAGGGCGTCGTCGGACCGGCCGTCCCCGCGGTCGGCACGGTCGGCCGCATGGACGTCCTGCGCAAGGCCGATGCCCCCGTACCGGACGTGCTGCTGGTGTCGGTCGGCGCGCTCGCGCCCATGTGCCTGGAGATCGCCGATCTCCTCGACAAGCAGGGCATCTCCACCACCGTCGTCGACCCGCGCTGGGTCAAGCCCGTCGACGAGGCGCTCGCCCCGCTCGCCGAGCGGCACCGCGTGGTCGTCACGGTCGAGGACAACTCCCGCGTGGGAGGGGTCGGTTCGGCGGTCGCGCAGGCACTGCGCGACGCGGGCGTCGACGTCCCGCTGCGCGACTTCGGCATCCCGCCGCGCTTCCTCGACCACGCCTCCCGCAAGGAGGTCCTGGCGGAGATCGGCCTGACCGCGCCGGACATCGCCCGCCAGGTCACCGGACTCGTCGCGAAGCTCGACGGCCGGTTCGACCGTACGGCGGTGGACTCGGTGGAGCCCGCCCGCGACTGACGCGGCCGACGGACAGGTCTTCCCGGGCCGGTTCCGCCATCCATTGCGGTGGCGGAACCGGCCCGCTCGCGTGAATCCGCCCATGGCGGGGCACACGGTCCACACCCCCTTCCGATCATGTCGGGGACGACGAACGTGGGAGGCAGGCCGTGGGCAGCACCCTCTTCAGGACGAAGAAGATCGAACAGTCGATCCTGGACGCCGAGGAACCCGAGCACGCGCTCAGGAAGACGCTGTCGGCGCTGGACCTGACCGTGTTCGGCGTCGGCGTCATCATCGGCACCGGCATCTTCGTCCTGACCGGCAAGGTCGCCAAGGAGAACGCGGGCCCCGCCGTCTCCCTCGCCTTCGTCGTGGCCGCCGTCGTCTGCGCGCTGGCCGCGCTCTGCTACGCGGAGTTCGCCTCGACGGTCCCGGTCGCGGGCTCCGCGTACACGTTCTCGTACGCCACGCTCGGCGAGCTGCCGGCCTGGATCATCGGCTGGGACCTGGTCCTCGAGTTCGCGCTGGGCACGGCGGTGGTCGCCGTCGGCTGGTCCGGCTACATCCGGTCGCTGCTGGACAACGTGGGCTGGCACCTGCCCGCGTCGCTCGGCGGCCGGGACGGGGCCACCGGTTTCGGCTTCGACGTCCTCGCCGCCGGGCTGGTCCTGGTGCTGACCGCGATCCTCGTCGTCGGCATGAAACTCTCCGCCCGGCTCACCGCGGTCGTCGTCGCCGTCAAGGTGACCGTGGTGCTGATCGTGATCGTCGCGGGCGCCTTCTTCGTCACGGGCGCCAACTACCGGCCGTTCGTGCCGAAGGCCCAGGCGGTGGAGGCGGGCGGCACGCTCAAGGCGCCGCTGATCCAGCTGATGGCCGGCTGGGCGCCGGCCAACTTCGGTGTGATGGGCGTCTTCACGGCCGCGTCCGTCGTCTTCTTCGCCTTCATCGGCTTCGACATCGTGGCCACGACGGCCGAGGAGACCAGGAATCCGCAGCGCGACATGCCGCGCGGCATCCTGGGCTCCCTCTTCGTCTGCACGGCGCTGTACGTGGCGGTGTCCGTCGTCCTCACCGGCATGGAGCACTACAGCAAGCTGACCGTGGACGCCCCGCTCGCCGACGCGTTCAAGGCCGTCGGGCACCCCTGGTACGCGGGTGTGATCAGCTTCGGCGCCGCCGTGGGCCTCACGGTCGTCTGCATGATCCTGCTGCTCGGCCAGTCCCGGGTCTTCTTCGCGATGAGCCGGGACGGGCTGCTGCCCCGCTTCTTCTCCCGCGTCCACCCGCGCTTCAGGACCCCGCACCGGCCGACCGTCCTGCTCGGCACGGTCATCGCCGTCGTCGCCGGCTTCACCAGCCTCAGCGAACTCGCCGAACTGGTCAACATCGGCACGCTCTTCGCGTTCGTCGTCGTCGCGATCGGCGTGATCATCCTCCGCCGTACCCGCCCCGACCTGCACCGCGCCTTCCGCACCCCGTTCGTGCCCGTGGTGCCGGTGCTGTCGGTGTGCGCCTCGCTGTGGCTGATGCTGAACCTGCCCGCCGAGACCTGGCTGCGATTCGTGGTGTGGCTGGTCATCGGCTTCGCCGTGTACTTCCTCTACGGGCGCCCGCACAGCCTGCTGGGCCGCAGCGAGGAGCCCCGGGCGGGCGAGGCGGCGGGCCCGCCGGGCGGCCGGGCGCCGTGACGGCCGCCGCACGCGCGACCCCGGCGCGAGCCGGGCGCGGGCGGTGGCTGCTCAGCCGCTCAGCCGCTCAGCCGCTCAGCCGCGCACCGCGCGCGGCCCGGCGACCTGTGCGCCCAGCTCCGTCACCCTGCGCCGCAGCTCGCGGTCGGCCGTGACGACCAGACAGAGGCGGTGGCCGGCCGCGGCGACCAGCTCGACGATGCGGTCGTCCCCGCTGCCGGGCGCCGTCTCCACCCGGACCCCCGGCACGGAGGCCACACCGCGGGCAGCGCCCTCCACCACGAGGACGATCTCCACGGGGTCCCGGCGGCCGGGGACGCCGTCCGCCGCCAGCCGGTCCCGCAGCCGCTCCGCGGCCCCCTTCCTGTCCCGCCACCATCCGTCGGGCACCGATCCGACGACGTTGGCCGCGTCGACGATCGTGAGCAGGGGCGTGTCCTCGTCCATGGGGCAAGGGTGGCACGAGCCGGGCGGCAGCTCGGCGCGCGGTCCGTGACGCTTACAGTGATCCGGTGAACGGTGAATGGTTCATGCGCGGCTGTGACGGCCGGCTCAGTGTCTACATCCCCTCGGACGGGGCCGTCCTCTGCCGGGCCGAGCAGCACCCCGGCGGCCCCTGGGACGCCCCTCGCCGCGTGGGCGGCGAGCAGAGGCTGCACCCCGGGCCGGCCGTCGGCCGGGGCGCGGACGGCTACGCCCACCTGGTGTCCTGGCGGCCCACGGTGCCGGGCGAGTCCGGCCTGGTGCACTCCACGCACTTCCGCCCCCATCTGGCGGCGCTGGACTGGCTCCCCGTCGGTCACCCCAACAAGAAGGGCGACCGCACCGGCACGCCGGCCGTCGCGGTCGACGCCGAGGGGCGCGCCCACGTCTTCGTGCGCAACAAGGGCGGCGGGGTGAGCATGGTCGCCCAGAAGGAGAAGGGCGGCTGGGACCCGTGGCGTGATCTGAAGGGCAAGGACCTCCACGAGGACCTGGCGGCCGTGACGGGGGAGTCCGGGCGCGTGGAGCTGTACGCGGCCGCGTCCGACGGCATCCTGCACTGGCGGCAGGGGGAACCGGGGGCCCGGCCGGTCCTGGACGAGGAGATGGAGGTGCACGTACGCCCGGGCACGCTGTGCGCGCTCGCCACGTCCCCGGAGCGCACCACCCTCTTCTACACCGACGGATCGGGCGACCTGTGCGCATGGCGCCCCGGCGGCAAGCCGGTCGCCCTGCTCCCCGCCGCCGGTCCCGGCCCGGTCTCCGCCGTGCGCTGCACACTCGACGGCCACGACTGCACGCTGCTCGCCCAGCGCTCGGCCGGCGGACGCGTCGCCTTCGCCGCCTACCCCACCGAACAGGAGTCGTCCGGCGCCTGGTGGACCGATTCGGGCCCGCACCTGCCGACGGGCGCCCGGGTGGCGGTGGCCGAGGACGCCGAGGGGCGCGTCGTGGCGGCGTCGCTGACCCAGGACGGCGTACTCCGCCTGGCCCGTCAGAAGGACGAGCCGGGACTGGCGTTGGCCGCCTGGCAGACCGTCTGAGGGCGCGCCGGGCCGAGGCCGGCTCCGTCGGGACCCGCACAGCACGGAGCCCCCGCCACGGCGGGGGCTCCGCTCCTTGCGTGCGCTGCCTACGCGGGAACCGACGCCAGGCCCGGCGCCAGGAACCTCTTGCCGGTCACGCGCTCGGAGACGCCCTCGCGGTCCAGGTACGGCGTGATGCCGCCCAGGTGGAAGGGCCAGCCGGCGCCCGTGATCAGGCAGAGGTCGACGTCCTGGGCCTCGGCGACGACGCCCTCGTCGAGCATCAGGCCGATCTCCTGGGCCACCGCGTCCAGCACCCGGGCGCGGACCTGCTCCTCGGTGAGGACGGTGTCGCCCTGCTTCAGCAGCGCGGCGACCTCCGGGTCCAGTTCCGGCTTGCCGCTGTCGTAGACGTAGAAGCCGCGCTTGCCCGCCTCGACGACCGCCTTGAGGTTCGGGGAGACCGTGAAGCGGTCCGGGAAGGCGCCGTGCAGCGTCTGCGACACGTGCAGGCCGATCGCCGGACCGACCAGCTCCAGCAGCACCAGCGGGGACATCGGCAGACCGAGGGGCTCGACGGCCTTCTCGGCGACCTCGACCGGGGTGCCCTCGTCGATGACGTTCTGGATCTCGCCCATGAAGCGGGTGAGGATGCGGTTGACGACGAACGCCGGGGCGTCCTTCACCAGGACCGCCGTCTTCTTCAGCTTCTTGGCGACGGCGAACGCCGTGGCCAGCGACGCGTCGTCGGTCCGCTCGCCGCGGACGATCTCCAGCAGCGGCAGCACCGCGACCGGGTTGAAGAAGTGGAAGCCGACGACCCGCTCGGGGTTCTTCAGCTTCGACGCCATCTCCGTCACCGAGAGGGAGGAGGTGTTGGTCGCCAGGATCGCGTGCGCCGGGGCGACCGCCTCGACCTCGGCGAACACCTGCTGCTTGACCCCCATCTCCTCGAACACGGCCTCGATGACGAAGTCCGCGTCGGAGAAGCCCTCGGCCTTGTCCAGCACGCCCGAGACCAGCGCCTTGAGGCGGTTGGCCTTGTCCTGGTCGATACGGCCCTTGCCGAGCAGCTTGTCGATCTCGGCGTGGACGTAGCCCACGCCCTTGTCGACGCGCTCCTGGTCGATGTCCGTGAGGACGACCGGGACCTCCAGGCGGCGCAGGAAGAGCAGCGCCAGCTGAGAGGCCATCAGGCCGGCGCCGACGACACCGACCTTGGTCACGGGGCGGGCCAGGTTCTTGTCCGGGGCGCCCGCCGGGCGCTTGCCGCGCTTCTGCACGAGGTTGAACGCGTAGATGCCGGCCCGCAGCTCGCCGCCCATGATCAGGTCGGCGAGGGCCTGGTCCTCGGCGTCGTAGCCCTGCTGCAGGTCGCCGTTCTTCGCCGCGGCGATGATGTCCAGCGCGCGGTACGCGGCCGGGGCCGCACCGTGCACCTTGCCGTCGGCGATGAGGCGGCCGCGCTCGACGGCCTGGTCCCACGCCTCGCCGCGGTCGATCACCGGGCGCTCGACCTCGATGTCGCCCTTGAGGACCTGCGCGGTCCACAGCAGCGACTGCTCGAGGAAGTCGGCGCCCTCGAAGAGGGCGTCGGCGATGCCCAGCTCGTACACCTGCCGGCCCTTGAGCTGCTTGTTCTGGTTGAGCGAGTTCTCGATGACGACCGAGACGGCCTTGTCCGCGCCGATGAGGTTCGGCAGCAGGGTGCAGCCGCCCCAGCCGGGGACGAGGCCCAGGAACACCTCGGGGAGCGAGAAGGCCGGGAGCGCCTGCGAGACCGTGCGGTACGTGCAGTGCAGGCCGACCTCGACGCCGCCGCCCATCGCCGCGCCGTTGTAGTACGCGAACGTCGGGACCGCGAGGGCCGACAGCCGCTTGAAGACCTCGTGGCCGCCCTTGCCGATGGCCAGCGCGTCCTCGTGCCGCTTCAGCAGTTCGACGCCCTTGAGATCGGCGCCGACCGCGAAGATGAACGGCTTGCCGGTGATGCCGGCACCGACGATCTCGCCGGCCGCGGCCTCCTTCTCGACCTGGTCGATCGCGGTGTTGAGGTTCGCGAGCGACTGCGGGCCGAAGGTGGTCGGCTTGGTGTGGTCGAGACCGTTGTCCAGGGTGATCAGCGCGAATCGCCCGGCCCCGAGCGGCAGGTCGAAGTGGCGTACATGCGCCTGGGTGACGACCTCGTCCGGGAACAGCTCGGCCGCGCCCTTCAACAGCTCAGCGGTGGTGCTCACTTGTCCCCCTCGAAGTGCGGGTTCTCCCAGATGACCGTCGCGCCCATGCCGAAGCCGACGCACATGGTGGTCAGGCCGTAGCGGACCTGCGGCTGCTCCTCGAACTGGCGGGCCAGCTGGGTCATCAGGCGGACACCGGAGGAGGCGAGCGGGTGACCGAAGGCGATGGCGCCGCCGTACTGGTTGACGCGCTCGTCGTCGTCGGCGATGCCGTAGTGGTCGAGGAAGGCCAGGACCTGGACGGCGAACGCCTCGTTGATCTCGAACAGGCCGATGTCGGAGATGGACAGGCCCGCCTTGGCGAGGGCCTTCTCCGTCGCCGGGATCGGGCCGTAGCCCATGACCTCGGGCTCGACGCCCACGAAGGCGTAGGAGACCAGGCGCATCCTGACCGGCAGGCCGTTCTCCCGCGCGAAGTCCTCGGAGGCGATGATCGAGGCGGTGGCACCGTCGTTGAGACCGGCCGCGTTGCCCGCCGTGACCCGGCCGTGGACGCGGAACGGCGTCTTCAGGCCGGTCAGGTTCTCCAGGGTCGTGCCCGGGCGCATCGGCTCGTCCGCGGTGACCAGGCCCCAGCCGGTCTCGCCGGCCTCGGGGCTGGTGCGGCGCACGGAGATCGGCACCAGGTCCTGCTGGATCTTGCCGTTGGCGTACGCCTTGGCGGCCTTCTCCTGCGAGCGCACGGCGTACTCGTCGGCGCGCCGCTTGGTCAGCTGCGGGAAGCGGTCGTGCAGGTTCTCCGCGGTCATGCCCATGAACAGGGCGGACTCGTCGACCAGCTTCTCGCTGACGAACCGCGGGTTCGGGTCGACGGACTCACCCATCGGGTGGCGGCCCATGTGCTCCACACCACCGGCGATGACGGCGTCGTACGCGCCGAACGCGATGGAACCGGCCGTGGTCGTCACGGCCGTCAGCGCGCCCGCGCACATGCGGTCGATCGCGTAGCCCGGCACGGACTTGGGCAGGCCCGCGAGGATGCCCGCGGTGCGCCCGATGGTCAGGCCCTGGTCACCGATCTGGGTGGTCGCCGCGATGGCGACCTCGTCGATCTTCTGCGGGTCGAGACCCGGGTTGCGGCGCAGCAGCTCCCGGATGGCCTTCACGACGAGGTCGTCGGCGCGGGTCTCGTGGTAGATGCCCTTCGGGCCCGCCTTGCCGAACGGGGTGCGGACGCCGTCGACGAAGACGACGTCCCTGACGGTACGAGGCACGATGGCTCTCCTCCAGGTGCGGGATGGCACAGCTGCCACGCGCTGAGCGCGTGCTCAGCCCCATGCTACTAATGAGTAACCAGGCTGCCCAGTCCAGAGGGCCCAAGCGGTGAAGGTCACATCTCCGGTCTGCGCACCGGACGGCGTCCCTGCCACCGCGGCCCCGCACGTCGCCCCCTCGCGGACGGCCCCGGTCGCGCGGCGGAACCTGACGCGATCTCGACGCCGCCGCTCCGCTTGTGGCCGGCCCGCTGCCGGGGGAGGCGCGGTGGTGCGCCCCCTCGGGGGCGCACCCGCCGTCAGCCCTACCCGGACAGCGCCGCCACCAGGACCGGGGTGACCAGCTCGATCTGCCACTGCCGGGCGCCGTGGCCGAGCAGCGCGGCGGTCACCGTGTCGGGGTCGGCCGGCTTCGGCGGCTCCCAGCACACGCGCCGCACGGTGTCCGGAGCGATCAGATTCTCCTGCGGCATGTTGACCTGCTCGGCCAGTGCCGAGACCCCGGCGCGGGCGGCGGACAGCCGCGCCGCGGCGGCCGGGTCCTTGTCGGCCCACGCACGCGGCGGAGGGGGTCCGGTCACCGTCTGGCCGGGCTGCGGCAGCGCCGCGTCGGGCAGTTCCCTCGCACGGTCGATCGCGGTCTGCCACTGCTCCAGCTGCCGGCGGCTCATGCGGTGCCCGAAGCCGTTCACCGAGGCCAGGGCGTGCACGTTCGGCGGCAGGGCCAGCGCGGCCTCGACGATCGCGCTGTCCCCGAGCACCTTGCCCGGCGAGACGTCCCGGCGCTGCGCGATCAGGTCGCGGGTCTGCCACATCTCCCGGACGACGGCCATCTGCCGACGGCGGCGCACCTTGTGCATGCCCGACGTGCGGCGCCAGGGGTCCTTGCGCGGCTCCGGCGGCGGCGCACCGGCGATCGCCTCGAACTCCTGCTGGGCCCACTCCAGCTTGCCCTGCCGGTCCAGCTCCTTCTCCAGGGCGTCCCGCAGGTCGACGAGCAGTTCCACGTCGAGGGCGGCATAACGCAGCCACGGTTCGGGCAGGGGGCGCGACGACCAG
The DNA here is from genome assembly GCF_042869095.1 of Streptomyces sp. NPDC007264. Lineage (NCBI taxonomy): Bacteria > Bacillati > Actinomycetota > Actinomycetes > Kitasatosporales > Streptomycetaceae > Streptomyces > Streptomyces sp. NPDC007264. Next base: position 478,849 of record NZ_JBIAFD010000002.1, on the reverse strand, counting down.
TCGACGGCCGAGTGCCCCTTCTCCAGGACGAAGCCCAGTACGTTCTCCACCATCGCGCCCAGCCCCACGCGCGGGAACCCGGCCAGGCGGCCGGCCAGCTCGCTGTCGAACAGCAGCGTCGGCACCATGCCTATCTCGCGCAGACAGGGCAGGTCCTGGGTGGCGGCGTGCAGCACCCACTCCGCACCCGAGATCGCCCTGCCGAGGCCGGACAGATCGGGGCAGGCCGTGGGGTCGATCAGCGCCGTGCCCGCGCCCTCGCGGCGCAGCTGCACCAGATAGGCGCGCTGGCCGTATCGGTACCCGGACGCGCGTTCGGCGTCCACGGCGACGGGGCCGGTGCCGGCGGCGAAGGCGGTGATCACCTGGGTCAGCGAGGCATGGTCGGCGATCACGGGGGGAACGCCGTCCCGCGGCTCGAGCAAGGGGATCGGCGCCGCTTCGACATCGTCCGGAGGGGCGCCTCCGGTGGCTCGCAGTGGGATCTCTGCTGCGGTCTCTTGGGCGTCGGTCACCTGTCAAGGGTATCCGTGTATGGACCGCACCCGCCGACGGAACGTTCCGTCGGCGGGTGCCGGAGGGTCGTAAACCGGTCATGTGCCGGGCGTGTTGACGAGGGGCTGCAGGGGTCGACGTGACCTGCGAGACGCAGGGGACGACGGGGGCGGGAAGGACGGGCGGCGGGGGAGGAGCGGAGCGAGGTGCGGGGAGACGTCCTGGACTCGGGTCGGCGGCGGTTCGATGCGGACGCGGGCCGGGGCGTGCGGCGGGGGCGGGGGCGGGTCAGTGGATGATGCCGGTGCGCAGGGCCACGGCCACCATTCCGGCGCGGTCGCCCGTGCCGAGCTTGCGGGCGATGCGGGCGAGATGGCTCTTGACGGTCAGCGCGGACAGGCCCATGGAGACGCCGATCGCCTTGTTGGACTGGCCCTCCGCGACCAGGCGCAGCACCTCCACCTCGCGGCCGGACAGCTCGCGGTACCCGCCCGGGTGGCTCGGGGCACCCGGGGGGCGGCGGTGCATGCGGGCGGCGGCGGCGCCGATGGGGGCGGCACCGGGGCGGTTGGGGAGCCCGAGGTTGGTGCGGGTGCCGGTCACGACGTAGCCCTTGACGCCGCCCGCGAGGGCATTGCGGACGGCGCCGATGTCGTCGGCGGCGGACAGGGCGAGCCCGTTGGGCCAGCCCGCGGCTCGGGTCTCCGACAGGAGGGTGAGCCCCGAGCCGTCGGGGAGGTGGACGTCGGCGACGCAGATGTCGCGCGGGTTGCCGATGCGAGGACGGGCCTCCGCGATGGACGACGCCTCGATGACGTCGCGCACTCCGAGCGCCCACAGGTGGCGGGTGACGGTGGAACGGACCCGGGGGTCGGCCACGACCACCATGGCGGTCGGCTTGTTCGGGCGGTAGGCGACCAGGCTTGCGGGCTGCTCGAGGAGAACGGACACCAGGCCTCCTGGGGTGCGGGACGGGGCCGGCTCTGGGGATGAAGCCGGGACGAACCGTGCTTTCAAGGTCACAGTCGTCTTCGGCACCAAACGCGTGCTCCTTTAGAGAATGATCACGATTTGGTGAGTAACAATCCGTGCAATTCGGACGGGCGAGCGATCGACTGAGACCGATTCGGTTCGCTCCTTTATCGATGGGAAGCGGAAAGTGGCCGTATCGACAAAGAGATGGCAAGGATCGTCGCCTGTGGGTTGACGCGGGGCGTCAGCGGGACTGCGGCCCCCGTCGCTGCGGCAGCGTCACCACCGAGGCGTCGCCCGGGCCCGCCGGGGGCAGGCCCGCCACCTGGGACAGCAGATCGCACCAGGACGCCAGGTGGGCGGCCGTGTCCGGGACGCCGCCGATGCCCTCCCGGGGCGTCCAGGAGGCGCGGATCTCGATCTGCGAGGCGGCCGGGCGCGCGGCGAGCCCGCCGAAGTAGTGGGAGCTCGCGCGCGTGACGGTGCCGCTGGGCTCGCCGTACGCCAGCCCGCGGGACTGGAGCGCCCCGGTCAGCCACGACCAGCACACATCGGGCAGCAGGGGGTCCGCGGCCATCTCCGGTTCGAGTTCCGCGCGCACCAGCGTCACCAGGCGGAAGGAGCCCTGCCACGCCTCGTGCCCCGCCGGCTCGTGCAGGAGGACGAGACGGCCGTCGGCCAGGTCGTCGTCGCCCTCGATCACCGACGCCTCCAGTGCGTACGTGAACGGGGCGAGGCGCTGCGGCGGGCGCGTCGGCTCGACCTGGATCTCCTGCCGCAGCCGCGCGGCCCTCAGCGCGTCGACCGCGGCGCGGAAGGGCAGCGGAGCCGTGTCCATCCCGTTCCGGTCACCCTCCTTCGCGTCGTCCGTTCCGTCAGCGCCGTCCGTCAGTCGTCCCTGAGCCGCAGCCATGCGGGGAAGAGTAAGGGCAGGACTGCGCGTTCGCAGGGAGAGACACCCGTTGCCCGGGGCGGTTGGCCGGGAACGGCGGGAAGCCGTCGCGGGCTCGGCCGCCGGAGCCACCACCGGGCCGCCGGGCGGTTCCCCGGCCCCTCCGGGGCCCGCCGCCCCCGGCATCCGTCGCCCGCGTGGCGTGCGAGACTTTCTGACGTGAGTGTCAACGACCGCCCCGCGACGGGCCAGCCCACAGCGACGTACGACTCCGCCTTCCTCAGGGCGTGCCGGCGCGAGCCGGTGCCGCACACGCCGGTGTGGTTCATGCGGCAGGCCGGGCGCTCCCTGCCCGAGTACCGCAAGGTGCGCGAGGGCATCCCCATGCTGGAGTCCTGCATGCGGCCCGAGCTGGTCACCGAGATCACCCTCCAGCCGGTGCGCCGGCACGGCGTGGACGCCGCGATCTACTTCAGCGACATCGTCGTCCCCCTCAAGGCCATCGGCCTCGATCTCGACATCAAGCCCGGCGTCGGCCCGGTGGTCGCCCAGCCGATCCGCTCCCGCGCCGACCTCGACCGGCTGCGCGACCTCACCCCCGAGGACGTCTCCTACGTCACGGACGCCGTTCGGCTGCTCACCGCCGAGCTGGGCGCCACGCCGCTGATCGGTTTCGCGGGCGCGCCCTTCACGCTGGCGAGCTACCTCATCGAGGGCGGCCCCTCGCGGACGTACGAGCACACCAAGGCGCTCATGCACGGCGACCCGCGGCTGTGGGCGGACCTCGTGGACCGGCTCGCCGACATCACCGCCGCCTTCCTGAAGGTGCAGATCGAGGCGGGCGCCTCCGCGATCCAGCTCTTCGACTCGTGGGCCGGCGCCCTCGCCCCCGCCGACTACCGCCGCTCGGTGCTGCCCGCGTCGGCCAAGGTCTTCCGCGCGGTCGAGGGGTACGGGGTCCCCCGCATCCACTTCGGCGTCGGCACCGGCGAACTGCTCGGCCTGATGGGCGAGGCCGGCGCGGACGTCGTCGGCGTCGACTGGCGCGTCCCGCTGGACGAGGCGGCCCGCCGGGTCGGCCCCGGCAAGGCCCTGCAGGGCAACCTCGACCCGGCGGTCCTCTTCGCCCCGACGGAGGCCGTCGAGGCCAAGACGCGCGAGGTGCTCGACGCCGCCGCCGGTCTGGAAGGCCATGTCTTCAACCTCGGCCACGGTGTGCTGCCGTCGACCGACCCCGACGCCCTCACCCGTCTCGTCGAGCACGTCCACGCGCAGACCGCGCGCTGACCCGCCCGCCGCACCCGCCGCGCGCATCCCGCCGGCCGGTTCACGGGCGTGGCCGCCCGCCCCACGCACCCCGCCGGCCGGTTCACCAGCCGGGCCGCGCCTGCCTGCCCCACAGCAGGCCGCGCGGCTCGGGCGGCGGCGGGGTGCCGGGGCGCAGCGGCCAGGCCAGGGCCATGCCCACCACGAAGCCGACGACGTGGGCCGCGTAGGCCACGGTCCCGGCCGAGGAGACACCGCCCCCGGACGAGTAGACCGCCTGCAGCACGAACCAGGAGCCGAGCACCATCCACGCGGGCAGCCGCAGCGGCAGGAAGATCAGGAACGGCACCAGGACCCAGACCCTGGCCCTGGGGTAGAGGACCAGATAGGCGCCCAGCACGCCCGCGATGGCGCCCGACGCGCCGATCAGCGGGTCGCCCGAGGTGGCGTTGGCGAACGCGAAGCCGTACGCCGCCGCGTATCCGCAGACGAGGTAGAACAGCGTGAAGCGGACGTGACCCAGGCGGTCCTCGACGTTGTTGCCGAAGATCAGCAGGAACAGCATGTTGCCCAGCAGGTGCAGCCAGCCGCCGTGCAGGAACATCGCCGTGAAGACCGACACCGGTGGTGACTTGTGGTAGTCCGGCGGCGCCACCACACAGCCGGCGCCGTGCGGGCCGACGCCGGTCTCGCCCGTGGGGACGAGCCGCGGCAGCTGGTCGTGGATCAACTCCCTCGGCACCGCCGCGTAGTGCTCCAGGAACGCCTGCAGGTGGCACAGCTGCGACAGGTCGCCCTGGCCCGCCACCGAACCCGCTATGCCCGGGGTGAGCAGGAAGACGACGAAGTTGGCCGCGATCAGCGCGTACGTCACATAGGGCGTACGGCGCACCGGGTTCACGTCTCGGACGGGGATGACCACAAGGAAGTAGTGCCCTGGACGGGCCCGGCGAATCGGTGAACGCGGCGGCGCGCGCGGCCGTATGTCTCCTCAACCGCCCGCGGTGCGGGGAAGGCGTGTCGCGGGGCCGACGTGAGGAACAGGCGATGAACGACCGAGTTACTCCTCCGATCCACGCTCTGCCCGACGGCGAGGCCGAGGTCGCCCTGGTGATCCATCTGCCCTGGGAGGACATCGCCCGGCTCGGTCAGGAGGCCGGGCGGCTCGCTGCCCAGATGCAGCGTCCCGTGACCCTCGACGAGGCCGTCAGCCACCGCTTGCGCTCCACGCGGCCGGCCGCCCACGCCAAGCCGGCCGGGGCCCAGCCGCAGCCGGCCGCCATGACGTCCAGCGCCTCCGTGTCGTCGCTGCCCGCCCGGCCGCCGGCCGAGCAGGCCCGGCAGGCGATCGAGCGCATCAACGGGGGCGGTCAGCACGAGACGGCCTGACCGGGTCCGTGCCCCGTGACGTCGCGACGTCGCGCCCTCACGGGGCGCCCCGGTCACCCGGGGTTCTTCCGCACCGCCGCGGCCGCCTTCCGCGCCGCCACCAGAACCGGGTCCCACACCGGTGAGAACGGCGGTGCGTAGCCGAGGTCCAGGGCCGTCATCCCCTCGACCGTCATCCGCGCGGTCAACGCGACCGCCGCGATGTCGACGCGCTTGGCCGCGCCCTCCCGGCCGACGATCTGAACGCCCAGCAGTCGCCCCGTGCCGCGCTCGGCGAGCATCTTCACCGTCATGCGCGCCGCGTCGGGGTAGTAGCCCGCGCGGCTGGTCGACTCGATGGTGACCGTCTCGTACTCAAGTCCCGCCCTTCGCGCGTCCTTCTCCCGCAGGCCGGTGCGGGCGATCTCCAGGTCGCAGACCTTGCTGACGGCCGTGCCGACGACGCCGGGGAACGTGGCGTAGCCGCCGCCCGCGTTGGTGCCGATGACCTGACCGTGCTTGTTGGCGTGCGTGCCCAGGGCGATGTGCCGCTCGCGCCCGGAGACCAGGTCGAGGACCTCCACGCAGTCGCCGCCCGCCCAGATGTCCTCATGACCGCGCACCCGCATCGCGAGGTCGGTGAGCAGCCCGCCGTGCTCGCCGAGCGGCAGCCCCGCCGCCTTCGCGAGCGCCGTCTCCGGGCGTACGCCGATGCCGAGGACGACCACGTCCGCCGGGTACTCGGCGGCCCGGGTGCCGACCGCACGGACCCGCCCGTCGTCCCCGGTGAGGATCTCGGTGACCTCCGCGTCGTTCACCATGGTGATGCCGAGGCCCTCCATGGCGCGGTGCACGAGCCGGCCCATGTCCGGGTCGAGCGTGGCCATGGGTTCGCTGCCGCGGTTGACGACGGTGACCTCGTAGCCGCGTTTGATCAGCGCCTCGGCCATCTCCACACCGATGTAGCCGGCGCCGACGACCACCGCGCGGCGCACCCGCGTGGCGGCCAGCGTGTCCAGCAGCGCCTGACCGTCGTCCAGGGTCTGCACCCCGTGCACCCCCGGTGCGTCGGCGCCGGGCAGGTCGGGGCGGATCGGCCGGGCGCCCGTCGCGATCACAAGCTTGTCGTACTCCGTCCACGCCTCGGCCCCGGCATCGACGTCCCGCGCGCGCACCCGCCGCCCCGCGACGTCGATCTCCACGACCTCGGTGCGCATCCGCAGGTCGATGCCGCGCGCCCGGTGCTCCTCGGGCGTCCGGGCGATCAGTTCGTCCCGCGTGGCGACGTCACCGCCCACCCAGTACGGGATGCCGCACGCCGAGAAGGACGAGAAGTGACCGCGTTCGAACGCCACGATCTCCAGCGCGTCGGGGCCCTTGAGGCGGCGCGCCTGCGACGCGGCGGACATGCCCGCCGCGTCGCCGCCGATGACGACCAGGCGCTCCCGCGGACGGCTCGTACGGCTCATGCTCATACGGACACGCTACGGGGACGGGTCACTTCAGGGCCGCCCACCCTGCTCCTCCCGCCGCTGGACGGTCCCGGGTTCCGCACCGGCCACCGGAAACGGGCCGGGCGCGGGCGCCGGGCGGCGCGGCAGCCTGGGGCGCACCCACCGCACCCACACCAGCGCCAGCAGGACCGCGACCACCGCGAACGGGAGGGTCGCGCCGATCGCGAGGGCGATCCACCGCAACACCGTCACGAAGACGCTCCAGCCACCGGCCAGCGCGTCCAGGAAGCCCGGCCGGTCGTCCTCCGAGGCCTTCTTCACCGGCGTCTGCGACAGCGAGAGCGTGACGGTGGCCAGGCTGGTGCGGTCCTTCAGGGACGCCTGCTGGGCCAGCAGCGCCTCGAGATCGGCCTCACGCGAGCTCAACTCCCCTTCCAGCGCGACCACGTCACTGAGTTTCGTCGCCCTGTCCATGAGCTCGCGCACCCGCGCCACACTGGCACGCTGCGACGCGATGCGGCTGCCCACGTCGACGACCTGGCCGGTGACGTCCTCGGCCCTGGCGGTGCGGTCGACGAGCCTGCCCGAGCCCTGCAGCCCGGTGAGCACCTCGTCGTACTTCGCGGTGGGCACCCGCAGGACGAGCCGGGTGCGCTCATGGCCCTCGGCGTCGCGGCTGGTGCTCTCGCTGCCGACGAACCCGCCGGCGTCTCGACGATCGTCCGCGCCTCGTCGAGCGCCGTGGGCACGTCCTTCACCCGCACGGTCAGGGACGCCGTACGGATGATGTCGCTCGCGGGCGGCCGGGGCGCCGCGGTGCGCGCCCGGGCGGCGCCGTCCGCGGGGCTGTCGGCGGCACCCTGCCGCCGGCCGTCCGGCGCGGCGGCCTTGGCCTCGCCACCACCGGCGGCGCTCTTGTCGTCGGCGCCGCCGGCGCTGCAGCCCGCGACCGCCAGCGCGGCGGCGAGCAGCGTCGCGGCCAGCATCCTGACCGGTCGTACGGAACGTGGAGGAATGTGCATGCGGTCCTACCCCCGAGGGTCGTCGTGACGGACGTTCCTTCGACGCCCGGTCCGGGCGGAACGTTGGCCGGATCCGGTCCCAATGGGGTCACGGTCGGGACTCGGCAGGGACACCTGGCCCATGTGGAAGGGCCGATCGGTTCTGAGAGGCTGGGGGCATGAGCGCTACGGAACACCGCGCGGGAGCGCGGCATGTCGTCGTCGTAGGAGGCGGGATCGCGGGCCTGACCGCCGCCCACCGGCTGCTGGAGCGCGGTGCGCGCGTGACGGTGCTGGAGGCGTCGGACCGGGTCGGCGGGAAGCTGCTGCCGGGCGAGATCGCGGGCGTGCGGGTCGATCTCGGCGCCGAGTCGATGCTGGCGCGGCGGCCCGAGGCGGTGGCGCTCGCCCGCGAGGTGGGCCTCGCGGACAGCCTCCAGGCGCCGGCCACGGCCGCCGCCTCCCTCTGGACCCGCGGCGCGCTGCGCCCCATGCCCAAGGGCCACGTCATGGGCGTCCCCGGTTCCGCGTCCGCCCTGGCCGGCGTGCTGTCCGAGGAGGGAGTGCGCCGCATCGAGCGGGAGAGCGAGCTGCCGCGCACGGAGGTCGGCGACGACGTGGCGGTGGGGGAGTACGTGGCGGAGCGCCTCGGCCGCGAGGTCGTCGACCGCCTGGTGGAGCCCCTGCTGGGCGGGGTGTACGCGGGTGACGCGTACCGCATCTCGATGCGCTCGGCGGTACCGCAGCTCTTCCAGGCGGCCCGCACCCACGACTCGCTGACCGAAGCGGTCCGCGAGATGCAGGAGAAGGCGGCCGCGGCCCCGCAGACGGGTCCGGTGTTCATGGGCATCGAGGGCGGCGTCGGCCTGCTGCCGCTCGCCGTCGCCGAGTCGGTGGCGGCACGGGGCGGCGACATCCAGCTCAAGACCACGGCGGACCGGCTCGACCGCACCCCCGACGGCTGGGAGGTGCTGGTCGGGAAGGACTCGCTGCGGGCGGACGCGGTGGTCCTCGCGGTTCCCGCTCCCGAGGCCGCCCGCCTGCTGAGCACCGTGTCGCCCGGGGCCGCCGCGGAACTGCGCGCCGTCGAGTACGCCTCCATGGCCCTCGTCAGCCTGGCCTACGACCGCGCCGACGTCACCCTGCCGCAGGGCAGCGGCTTCCTCGTGCCACCGGTCGACGGGCACACGATCAAGGCGTCGACCTTCGCCTCCCAGAAGTGGGGCTGGCTCGCCGACGAGGACCCGAACGTGGTCGTGCTGCGGACGTCCCTCGGCCGCTACGGCGAGACGGAGATCCTGGAGCACGAGGACGCCGACCTCGTGGCCGTCTCGCGCAGCGACCTGCGCGAGGCGACCGGCCTGGACGCCACCCCGCTGGAAACCCGCGTGACCCGCTGGCACGACGGCCTGCCGCAGTACCCGGTCGGCCACCACGCGCGCGTGGCCCGCATCCGCGAGCACATCGCCGGGCTCTCGGGACTCGTCGTGTGCGGCGCGGCCTACGACGGGGTCGGCATCCCCGCCTGCATCGCGAGCGCGAACGCCGCCGTGGACCGGCTCGACGGCGACCTGGGCGGAGTGCAGGAGCTCACCGCCCACCCGGTGCAGAGCCTTCACGGCGGAGCAGGAGAATAGGCGCATGAGTGACGACGCCCCCACCACCGAGTCCGGCAGGATCCCCAACAAGGGCAAGCTGGCCAAGGACCTCAACGAGGTCATCCGCTACACCCTGTGGTCCGTCTTCCAGCTGAAGGACGTGCTGCCCGAGGACCGCGCCGGTTACGCGGACGAGGTCCAGGAGCTGTTCGACCAGCTCGCCGCGAAGGACGTGACCGTTCGCGGCACGTACGACGTGTCCGGCCTGCGCGCCGACGCCGACCTCATGATCTGGTGGCACGCGGAGAGCAGCGACCAGCTGCAGGAGGCGTACAACCTCTTCCGTCGTACGAAGCTGGGCCGCGCGCTGACGCCGGTCTGGTCGAACATGGCACTGCACCGCCCCGCCGAGTTCAACCGCTCGCACATCCCGGCGTTCCTCGCCGACGAGACGCCGCGCAACTACGTCAGCGTCTACCCGTTCGTGCGGTCGTACGACTGGTACCTGCTGCCGGAGGAGGACCGCCGCCGCATGCTCGCCGACCACGGCAAGATGGCCCGCGGCTACCCGGACGTGCGGGCCAACACGGTCGCCTCGTTCTCCCTCGGCGACTACGAGTGGCTGCTGGCGTTCGAGGCCGACGAACTGCACCGCATCGTCGACCTCATGCGTCATCTGCGCGGTGCGGAGGCACGCCGGCACGTCCGTGAGGAGATCCCGTTCTTCACGGGCCGCCGCAAGTCCGTCGCGGACCTCGTCGCCGGGCTCGCCTGACCACGCACCCCCGGGGCCCGGGCACCGTCCTGTGCCCGGGCCTGTCCTGAGCCACCCCGCCCGTCCGGCGCGGACGCACCGTGCCTCCGGCTCGCGGCACCCCGTGCCGCTGCGGAGCGGCGGTCCGCTCAGCGCCGCAGCAGGGCCCGGCGGGTGGCCCGGGCCAGCCGGGCCACGGGGTGCCGGGACGGCGGGGTCGGGCCCGAGCGGTCCAGCCACCAGCTACGCAGCCGGCGCCGCGCCTCCGCGTCCTCGGGCCGCCCGGCGAGCAGCAGGTGCTCGGCGAAGTCGAGGGCGTCGCGGCGGTAGCCGCCGTTCATCGGGTGGCCCTGGGCGTACGCGAGGAAGGCGGCCCGGTACGCCTCCCCGAGAATCCCGGGCAGCTCCGGGGCGACCTTCGCCACCACGCCGGCCCGCTTGGCGGCGAGGGCCCGCGCCTGCACCCCGAGCCGCACCCGGTCGAACCCCTCGGGCCCGGGCGTGCCGGCGACGAGGGAGGACAGCAGTGCGGCCTGGGCCAGCGCGATCCGCTGCCGGGCGGGGCCGGTGTCGCCGCCCGCGGCCCGGGCCGACGCGCCGTCCGCCGTCCCCGGCGCGGCAGGCCGCCGTCGCGGCGTCACCACCGCCGTGCCCACCGTCTCCCGGATGGCGGCCAACTCCCGTTCCAGTTCGGCTGCTTCGGGGAAGTTGTCGTCGCGCTCCAGGAGCACACCCGGCGGCGTGGCGCGGGAGGCGAGGTCGGCCAGGATGTCGAGGACCGGCGGGGGCACGGGGTGGGCGTGGCTGTCGTGCCAGACGCCGTCGCGTTCGACACCGCCCGCGACATGGACGTACGCGATGGCCTCGACGGGCAGCTCGTCCAGCGCCCTGGCCGGGTCCTCGCCCCGGTTGACGTGGTTGGTGTGGAGGTTCGCGACATCGATCAGCAGCCGTACGCCGGTGCGGTCGGCCAGCTCGTACAGGAACTGCCCCTCCGTCATCTCCTCGCCCGGCCAGGAGATCAGCGCCGCGATGTTCTCCACGGCGAGCGGCACGGGGAGTGCGTCCTGGGCGATGCGTATGTTCGCGCACAGGACGTCCAGCGCGTCGCGGGTGCGCGGGACGGGAAGCAGGTGCCCGGCCTCCATCGACGGCGACGCGGTCAGCGGACCGCCCGCCCGTACGAACGCGATGTGCTCGGTGACCAGCGGCGAACCCAGCGCCTCGGCCCGCTCCGCGAGGGCGGCCAGTCGCGCCTCGTCGGGGTGGTCGGCGCCGCCGAGGCCGAGGGAGACCCCGTGCGGGACGACCGTGACACCGCGCTCGCGCAGGCGCCGCAGCGACTCGGGCAGGTGCCCGGCGCACACGTTCTCGGCCACGGTCTCGACCCAGTCGATGCCCGGCATGCGCTCCACGGCGTCGGCGATCTCGGGCCGCCATCCGATGCCCGTTCCCAGCCGTTTCATCGTCCCCTCCTCCACCACTGATCCACCGGGACGGGCGGCGTGGCCCTCGGCCGCACCGCGGTGGCCCGACGTCCCCGTCGACGGGCTGCCGCTGCCGGTGTGACCGAGTCATGGCCCCGGTCGCCCGCGCCGAACCCCTCTGCGGGGACGTTCAGAGCAACATTTGAGGTTGCCTTCGCGTTTCCCGCCGCCGCGAGGGCGCCCGCGGGGCGCCGGTGGGCGACGACGTGCGCCGCGGGCGCGCGTGGTGCCCGTCAGGCCCGGCGGAGGGCCGGGTGGTCCGCCACCACCGTGCAACTGCCGGGAGCGATCTCGGTGAACCCCGCGTCCGTCACCAACGGCAGCCCCGAGCCGATGAGTCCGCGCCACCGCCCGGGGGCGGCGGTGCGGACGGCGAGGGGGAAGCCCGCGTCGCGCCAGGACGCGCGCTCCTCGTCGGGCAGGGCCCACCAGGCGAGTTGGGCGCCGTGGCCGGCCTGGGCCATCGCCTTGCCCGCCGACATCTCCAGGTCCGGGTTCAGCCACAGCACGGGGTCCTCGGGGCCGGCCTCGGCCGGTGGTTCCGGGTCGTCCAGGTCCGTGCCCGACACCTGCAGCCGGGCCAGGTCCTTCGGCCAGCCGTCCAGCGGGACGGGCGGGAAGACGCGCACCTCCGCCGTCTCGCCCGTGACGGTGATGCCCGGCAGCGCGGCGGCGCGCCGCCACTCCGCGCCGCGGGCCCGGCGCACCACCTTGCGGATCCGCGCGTCCTGCCAGTCCCGCATCGCCCGGGCCCACTCGCCCGCACCCAGCGAGCGCTCGTCGCCCAGGATCACGAGCACGGCGCGCGCCGCGGTCTCCAGCGCGTCCGTGCGCCCCGGGGGAGCGGCGCGCTCGATGCGCACGACGAGCGGCAGCACGAACTGCGGTGCCGCCTCGCGCGCGCTGCGCTCCGCGCCGGCGGAGCCGTCCTGGGAGGAGGCCGTCGGGGCGGCCGGGGTGCGGTCACTGCTCACCGGGCCCAGTCTGCCAGGCGCAAGATCGGGTCCGGGCGCGGGCGCCGCCGTCCGCCGTCCGGGCGCGGGCGCCGCCGTCCGCCGTCCGGCGCGGGCGCCGCGGTCACCCGGAGGCCTCGATGAGCGTGGAGACCTTGACGAAGCGGTAGCCCCGCCCGCGCAGTTCGGGCACGAGCGCGCGGACCACGTCCTCGGTCACCGGGGCGGCGCTGCGCGTGCAGTGCAGGACGACCACGGATCCGGGCCGAACTCCGTCCAGCACCTGTCGCACGACGGCGTCCGCCTGCGTCGCGAACGCGTCCCCGCCGACCACGTCCCACTGCACCGCGGTGACACCGAGCGCACCGATCGTCCGCAGCGCCTGGTCGTCGTAGCAGCCGCCGGGGAAGCGGAAGTACGGCATCGGGCGGGTCACGCCCGCGGCGCGCAGGGCCGTGAAGGCGCGCTCCACGTCCGAGCGCATCCGCTGCCGCGGCAGGACCGGGAGCCCGTAGCAGCTCGTGGTGAAGGAGTAGTGGCTGTAGGAGTGGTTGCCGACCTCGAAGAGCGGGTCCGCCGCGATCGCCCGGGCCTCGTCGGGGTACTGCTCGGCCCACCGTCCCGTCATGAACACCGTCGCCGGTACCTTCAGCGACCGCAGCGCGCCGATCAGCCCGGGGTTGTCGAAGTGCTCCCCGGCCGCCGCGCGGGGGCCCTGGTCCGCCGTCATGTCCGCGTCGAAGGTGAGGGCGACCGCCTTGTCGCGTCGCGGCGCGTTCGTGAACACGGGCGTCAGCCCACCGGGTCCGGGCGCGAGCGTGGCCGTCCTGGGGACGGCCGCCGGGGACGCCGCGGACGGCGGCGCGGTGTGCTGCGGGGTGCCGGACGCCCCGCAGGCGGTGAGTGCCGCGCCGAGGACGCACACGGCGGCCGTACGTCGTACATGTGTGATCACCGGGTGAACGTAACCAAAGAAGATCCGATCGGTCTCCCGCCCCCATGGGTGCCGGAGGGGAACGGCCGGGAAGTCACCCGCCCGGCCGAGCCCGGGACGGACGCCGCCCGCCCTGGTGCCACGCTCCGGTCCGGTCGCCCGACCGTCCCGGACACGGGTCTCCGGGTGGCGTACCGGTCCGCCCCGGTACCCAATGGTGACGGGGTCCGTTCGCGTGCCGGTGCCAGCACCGGCGGAGAGGAGATCCCGCCCATGACCGCAGAGGATCCGAGGACGCCGGCGGAGGGTACGGGGGAGCCCGGCCGCGGGGCGGTCGTCACCACCGCCGCGCAGGGTGCCGTGATGACTCCGGCCGGGAGCCGGGCCCTGGCACTGCTGCGGCTCGCACTCGGCTTCGTCTTCCTGTGGGCCTTCGCCGACAAGACCTTCGGCTGGGGGTACGCCACCCCCGCCGAGAGGGCCTGGATCAGGGGCGGGTCCCCCACCAAGGGCTATCTCGGCCGGGTCGAGGTGGGCCCCTTGGAGTCCACGTTCCATGCCTGGGCCGGGGCCGCCTGGGCCGACTGGCTGTTCATGCTCGGGCTGGTCGCCGTCGGCGTGGCCTTCGTCGCGGGAGTGGCGCTGCTGCCCGCGGCCGTCGCGGGCGCCGTGATGCTGGCCCTCATGTGGATGGCCGAGTGGCCACCGGCGCGGCACACCTCCGGCGGGGCGCCGAGCATGTCGACCAACCCGGTCGTCGACTACCACGCGGTCTACGCCCTGGCCCTCATCGCCCTGGCCCTGACCTGTTCCGGCGACACCTGGGGCCTGGGGCGGGCCTGGGCCCGGCTGCCGTTCGTCCGGGGCAGACGCTGGCTGCGGTGAGCCGTCGGCCGCCGGGCCCGCGTCCCGCCGCCGGGCCCCGAGTCCCACCGCCGGGCCCGCGCGCCGCTCACGACTCCCTCAGCAGCCGCGTCCGGCACTCCGCCACGTCGAAGTCGGCCTCGGGGTACCGGGGGTCCAGCTCCCGCAGGTGTTCCAGCAGCAGCCTGCTGATGGCCCAGTTGCGGTACCACTTGTGGTCGGCGGGGACCAGGTACCAGGGGGCCGCGGGGGTGACGCAGCGCGTGAGGGCGGCCTCGTACGCCTGCCGGTACGCCGGCCACAGGGCCCGTTCCTCGATGTCGCGCGGGTCGAACTTCCAGTGCTTGTCCGGTCTGTCGAGGCGCCGCAGCAGCCGGCGGCGCTGCTCGTCGCGGGAGATGTGCAGGAAACACTTGACGAGCGTGACACCGTCGTCCGCCAGCGCCTTCTCGAAGGTGTTGATCCGTGCGTAGCGGCTCTCGATCTCGTCCTGCGGGGCCAGGGAGCGGACCTTGGCGATCAGCACGTCCTCGTAGTGCGAGCGGTCGAAGATGCCGATCTCGCCGGGCCGCGGCAGCGCCTGCTCCACGCGCCACAGGAAGTCGTGCCGCCGCTCCTCGGGCGTCGGGGCCTTGAAGGCGCGGATACGGCAGCCCGCCGGGTCGAACAGACCGATGACGTGCTTGACCGTGCCGCCCTTGCCGCTGGTGTCCATGCCCTGGAGCACCAGCAGCAGTCGGCGGCGGTCCCCGGCGGTCGCCGCGGCCCACAGGCGTTCCTGCAGGCCGGCGAGCTCCTTGCCGAGCCGGGCGGTGGCCGCGTGCCCGGCGGACTTGCCGCCGGGCCCGCCCGGGGTGGCGCCGGCGTCGTGCGCGGACAGGTCGACGGACTCGCCGACGGGAAGGCGGAGCAGGCCACGCAGGGGAGTCTCGTCGTGCTTCTTCGCCATGGGGATCTCTTCCGTCGGTTCCCCCCGATGGTGCGCCGGGCGGGCGGGCTCGCGCCAGCGGTACCGGAGGCGGGGGTCGGGCCCGGCGGGCTCGCGTCAGCGGTACCGGAGGCGGGGGTCGGGCCCGGCGGGCTCGCGTCAGCGGTACCGGAGGCGGGGGTCGGGCCCGGCGGGCTCGCGTCAGCGGTCCCAGAGGCGGGTGTCCCGCCGGGCGACGAGGGCCTCGATGCGGCCCAGCACCTCCCCGGCGGGCCGCGGCGCCAGGCGACGGCCGTCGCGCAGCCGCAGCGCGACACGGTCGTCGGCGGCCTCCTCGGGACCGATCACCATCTGGTACGGAACCAGACGCGCCGCCCGTACGCGCGCGCCCAGAGTGCCCTCCCCGGGAGCGGCCGGCCGGGCCCGCAGCCCCCGGTCGGTGCAGCGGCGCGCCAGTCGCACGGATTGCTCCGACTCGGCGTCCGAGACGGGCAGGATCACCACCTGGGTGGGCGCCAGCCAGGCCGGGAAGGCTCCGCCGTGCACCTCGAGGAGATGGGCGACGGCCCGTTCCAGGCTGCCGATGACGCTGCGGTGGACCATCACCGGGCGGTGCCGGGCGCCGTCGGCGCCGATGTAGTGCAGGCCGAAGCGTTCCGGCTGGTGGAAGTCGATCTGCACGGTGGAGAGGGTGGACTCGCGGCCCGCCGGATCGGCGATCTGCACATCGATCTTGGGGCCGTAGAACGCGGCCTCACCCTCCACGGCGTCGTAGGCGACGCCGCCGCGGTCGAGGACCTCGCGCAGCATCGCCGACGCCCGGCGCCACAACCCGGGGTCCGCGACGTACTTGCCGCCGGGGCCGGGCAGCGACAGACGGTGGCGGGCCGCACGGATGCCGAGTGCCGCGTACGCCTCGCCGATCATCCGCAGCGCGCTCTCCGCCTCCTCGACCGCCTGCTCCAGGGTGCAGAAGACATGCGCGTCGTTCAGCTGGATGGCCCGTACGCGGGTCAGCCCGCCGAGCACACCGGACGGCTCCGAGCGGTACATGCCACCCAACTCAGCGATACGGAGCGGTAGTTCACGGTAGCTGCGGGTGCGGGACCGGTAGATCAGCGCGTGGTGCGGGCACAGGCTGGGGCGCAGCACGACCTGCTCGCCGCCCAGCCGCATGGGCGGGAACATGTCCTCGCTGTAGTGCGCCCAGTGCCCGGACAGCTCGTACAGCTCGCGCTTGCCGAGCACCGGCGAGTACACGTGCCGGTAGCCCGCGCGGCGCTCGGCGTCCCGGACGTACTCCTCCAGGGCGTGCCGGACGACGGCGCCGTCGGGCAGCCAGTACGGCAGGCCCGCGCCCATCAGCGGGTCGGTGTCGAACAGGTCGAGCTCGCGGCCGAGGCGGCGGTGGTCGTGCATGGCTCGGGTCTCCTCTCGAAGGCGGGGTACCTCGCTGCTCGGGCGAAGCCGGGAGATCGGGAGATCGAGGGAGAGTGCGACCACACGCCGAAGCCCCGGGGCACTCGCCCCGGGGCTTCGGACCAGATCAGCAGTCAGCGCGCCGGGACACTCTCCGGCGTCGTCGTGCACAGGGGGGCGCGCTGCATGCGGCGACGCTAGCAGCCGGCGCCCCGACGGCGCGCGGGATTTCTCCACGGGCGCCGTGGGCGGGTCAGTCGTCGTCGGCAGGGTCGGTCGTGAGGGACACGGGGGCGGCCTCGGAGGCCGTTCCCGGTGCCGGGGCCTCCTCCACCGAGGCCTCCACCGAGGGCGTCGGTGCCGGGCGCGTCTCGTCGCGCGCGGGGGCCGCCTCGTGCTCATGCGTCGACCGCTCCAGGAACCGCAGCAGCTCCACCGGGAACGGCAGGACGAGCGTGGAGTTCTTCTCGGCGGCGACGGCCACCACCGTCTGCAGCAGCCGCAGCTGGAGCGCCGCGGGCTGGCCGGACATCACCCCGGCCGCCTCCGCCAGCTTCTTCGACGCCTGGAGCTCCGCGTCCGCGTTGATCACGCGGGCCCGGCGCTCGCGGTCCGCCTCCGCCTGCCGGGCCATCGACCGCTTCATCGTGTCCGGCAGCGACACGTCCTTGATCTCGACCCGGTCGATCTGCACGCCCCATCCCACGGCGGGGCTGTCGATCATCAGCTCCAGGCCCTGGTTGAGCTTCTCCCGATTGGACAGCAGATCGTCCAGATCGCTCTTGCCGATGATCGAGCGCAGTGAGGTCTGCGCCATCTGCGACACCGCGAACCGGTAGTCCTCGACCGTGATCAGCGCGCTCGCCGCGTCGATCACCTTGAAGTACACGACGGCATCCACCCGCACGGTCACGTTGTCCCGCGTGATGCCCTCCTGTGCGGGGATCGGCAGCGTCACGATCTGCATGTTGACCTTCTGCAGCCGGTCGACCACGGGGATCACCGTGGTGAAGCCGGGCGGCCGGGGGTCGCCGAGGAGCCTGCCGAGCCGGAAGACCACTCCGCGCTCGTACTGCTTGACGACCCGTGCCGCCGCCCAGAGGTACACGAGCCCGACGGCAGCGGCCGCCACGAGGGCACCCACCAGGTCCTGGAGCATGACGACCCCCTCGTCGAGAGGTCTGGTTACTGTTCGTCCCTTATGTCTGCCCTTGCCACGATATTCCCCCGGGTCCGGGGAAGCGAGGGCCGGAGGTGCCACCCGTAGGCGGCCGAGCCACCCGACAGGAGCCGGGCCACCCCTCAGCCGCCGGGCGTGAGCCGTACGGGCTCCGTGCCGTCCCCGCTGTGCCGGTGCGCCCAGTCCTCCAGGGCCCGGTGGAAGGCATGGTCCAGGTGGTGCAGCCCGGACAGGTCCAGTTCGACCGGCCGGTCCTGCGGCAGCGCCTCCAGGCCGGCGAGGATCTTCGGGAGCCGCAGGAAGGTCGCGTTGCCCGACAGATACGCCCGCACCAGGCCCGCTCCCTTGTCGATGACCTCCAGCTTCACGTGCGAGGCCTGCCACGCGGTCTTCACCACGGACAGCGCGAGGCCGATGAGTACGCCCTCGAACATGCCGACGGCGACGATCGACACCGCCGTGACCACGAGGATCAGCGCCTCGCCCCGGTACCCGCGCCACAGCGCGAGGAGCTCCCGGACGGGGATGAGCTTGGCGCCGGAGTACACCAGGACGCCCGCGAGAGCCGGGACCGGCAGGCAGGCCAGCGCGGACGGAAGCAGCGCCGCGAACAGCAGCAGCCACACGCCGTGCAGCACCCGGCTCGCCCGGGTCCTGGCGCCCGCGTGCACATTGGCCGCGCTGCGTACGATCACCGCCGTCATCGGCAGCGCGCCGAGCAGCCCGCAGACCGCGTTGCCCGCGCCCTGCGCCATCAGCTCCCTGTCGTACTCGGTGCGCGGACCGTCGTGCATCCGGTCCACCGCGGCCGCGCTGAAGAGCGATTCGGCGGACGCGATCAGGGTGAACGCGACGACCGTGCCGAACAGGCCCACGCCCGCCGATCCGCCGAAGGCGTCCAGCGGCGGCGGCTGGATCGCACCCAGCAGGCCCCGCACCTCGACGGTGGCCACCGGCAGGCCGGACACCGCGGCGACGAGCGTGGCGAGACCGACGGCGGCGAGCGGCCCGGGAACCGAGCGCACCCGCCGCGGCAGGCGCCGCCACAGCACGAGGACGGCGACGGTGCCCGCGCCGAGTGCCAGGGAGGCGAGCGCGCGGGAGCTCCCCGCGGCGTCGACGAGCGCTCCGGGCAGCCCCGCCAGTTTCTGCAGGCCCGAGGCGGGGGCCCGGGACCCGGCCAGGGAGTACAGCTGTCCGGCGATCAGGACAAGACCGATGCCGGCCAGCATGCCCTCCACGACGGAGACCGAGATGGCCCTGAACCAGCGCCCGAGTTTCAGGCCGCCCAGCAGGAGCTGGAGCACTCCGGTGGCGAGCACGATCCCGCCGAGGGCCGGCAGCCCGAGCTCCCGCACCGCCTCGAAGACGAGCACGGTCAGCCCGGCCGCCGGCCCGGAGACCTGGAGGCTGCTGCCGGGCATGAGCCCGGTGACGATGCCGCCCACGACGCCGGTGACGAGCCCGAGTTCGGCGGGTACGCCGGAGGCGACAGCGACGCCCACGCACAGCGGGAGCGCGACCAGGAACACGACCAGGGAGGCGGCGATGTCCTGCCTGAGATGGGGAAACCGTTGGGCACGGGTGTGATCGACGAGGGGCTGCATGTGTCAGTTCCTCCTGGCGCGTCTCGACGGCGCGTCGGTGTACGAGAACGTGGCAGATGCGGGTACGACGGCATGACCCCGCGTCGGCGCGCTCGGCCGACGGGGCGTGGGGGAGGGAGGGGGCGGTCAGCCCGTACCCGGTGAACCGCTCAGTGGCGGGACACCCGAAGTGCCGCGGGAGCGGCCGGGGGTCTGGACATCGGCGGGGACACGGGCCGGGCGGCACGCGGGGCGGGGGTGGGGCCGGGGTCGGGGAGCGGCAGGGCGGGAAGGGCGGCGGAGGGGATCGTCGGTGCGAGCCGGACCGTCGTGCCTCGTGCCATGCGCCTCCCTCCCCGCTCGGGGCGTCCGCCGGTGTGCCTCGGGGGTTCCGCCATGGGTGACGGCGTCCGCCGATGGGCCACGGCATCACGGTATCCCGGCCGGTCCCTTTGCAGGGCCGACTTCGCGCTTCAGGTAAAGAAGAGCCCAAAAACCGAGGTGAGAATGACCGGAACTCGTCGATGGCGTACGAGTGTTTGACTCTGCTACGGCGTGACGAGGCCCTTGGCGTCACGGGCGAGGGCGGTGAGGCGGGAGATGGCCCGGAAGTACTTCTTGCGGTAGCCGCCCTTCAGCATCTCCTCGCCGAACAGCCGGTCGAACGGCACTCCGGCGGCGAGCACCGGGACCTCGCGGT
Source organism: Streptomyces sp. NPDC007264 (assembly GCF_042869095.1). Taxonomy (NCBI): domain Bacteria; kingdom Bacillati; phylum Actinomycetota; class Actinomycetes; order Kitasatosporales; family Streptomycetaceae; genus Streptomyces; species Streptomyces sp. NPDC007264. The sequence continues at coordinate 458,998 of NZ_JBIAFD010000002.1, read as the reverse complement.
CGTAGAGCCGGTCGGCGAGCACGACGAGCCGCAGGGCCGTCGACTGGTCCGGCACCGGCCGGACGCCGGTCAGGCAGACGGCCCGCACCCCGTCGGTCAGCGCCCCGTACCGGCTCGGGTGGACCCGGGCGAGGTGCTCAAGGAGCTGCGTGAAGTCGTCGAGCGAGGCGCCCTCGGCGGCGTACGCCGCCTTCGTCACCTGCTCCTCGTCGTACGGTGCCGGCGCCTCGGGCAGTCCGCGGTGGCGGTAGTCCTCGCCGTCGATGCGCAGCGCGCGGAAGTGGGCGGACAGCCCCTGGATCTCCCGCAGGAAGTCGGCGGCGGCGAAGCGCCCCTCACCGAGCTTGCCCGGCAGGGTGTTGGAGGTGGCGGCGAGCGCGACCCCCGCGTCCACGAGCTTCCCGAGCAGAGTGGAGACGAGGACGGTGTCGCCGGGGTCGTCGAGCTCGAACTCGTCGATGCACAGCAGGCGGTGGCCGGAGAGCGTCCGGACCGTCTGCTGGAAGCCGAGTGCCCCCACCAGGTTCGTCAGCTCCACGAAGGTGCCGAACGCCTTGAGGGCCGGCTCGGCGGGGGCCGCGTGCCAGAGGGAGGCGAGGAGGTGGGTCTTGCCGACGCCGTAGCCGCCGTCGAGGTACACGCCGCGGGGGCCGGCGGGCGTCCTGCCGGCCTTCGCCTTCCCGAAGCCGAGGAACGACCGCCGGGCGGGCGTCGCCCGCGCGTCGCCGAGACCGGCGGCGAAGCCGTCGAGGACGCGCACCGCCTCGCTCTGGCTGGGCTGGTTCGGGTCCGGGATGTACGTCGCGAAGCGGACCGAGTCGAAGCGCGGCGGCGGCACCATCTCGGCCACGAGCCGGTCGGCGGGGACGTGCGGCTCGCGGGCGCACAGGGACAGCGGAGCCGCTTCGGCTATCGGTGCGGTCCGGGAGGCGGTGGTGGAAGACGACACGGTTCACCACTCTAAAGGCCGTGACACACTGCACGGCATGCGACGCCTGTTCCCTGTGACCGACGAAACAGCGGCCCTGTCGGCCGCACGTCCCGGAGGCGATCTCGTCGACCGCGAGTGGACGCTGGAGGAACTGGCGGCGGCGTACGCCTATCCCGAGCCCGCTCCCGGCGGCCGGGAGCCCTGGCTGCGCGCCAACATGGTCTCCACGCTCGACGGCGCCGCCCAGCACGAGGGGCGTTCCCAGCCCATCTCCGGCGCCACCGACATGCGGATCTTCGGCACCCTGCGGGGGCTCGCCGACGTCGTGATCGTGGGAGCCGAGACGGTGCGGCAGGAGAAGTACCGTCCGGCCCGCGCGCGTGAGGGCTTCGCGGAGCTGCGGAAGGCGGCCGGGCAGGGCCCCGCGCCCGCGATCGCCGTGGTGAGCGCGAGCCTGGAGCTGGACTTCTCGCTGCCGCTGTTCACCTCGCCGCTGGTGCCCACGCTCCTGCTCACCGGGGCCGCGGCCGCGCCGGACCGGGTCGCGGCGGCCGAGCGGGCGGGCGCCCGGGTGCTGATCGCCGGCGACGGCATGGGGGTGGAGCCGGCCCGGGCGGTCCGTGCTCTGGCGGAGCTCGGCATGACCCGGCTGCTGACCGAGGGCGGCCCCCGCCTGCTGGGGCAGCTGGTCGCCGCCGGGGTGCTGGACGAGCTGTGCCTGACCGTGTCCCCGATGCTGACGGCGGGCGACGCGCAGCGGATCGCCGGAGGGCCCTCGGTCGCCGTGCCCAAGAGGTTCACGCTGGCGGCGTTGCTGGAAGAAGAGGGGTTCCTGTTCGGCCGCTACCGCCGGACCTGACGTCCGCCATCGCCTCAGCGGCGACCCGGGTGCGGCCGTCATCCCTTCCGTCCCGGTATCCACCCGTGCATCCGTGACATTGTGGAATTACCCATTCCGTTCGGTCCCGGCGGGCACACTGAATGCCGCAGATCCCGTGCACTCACGGGGCAGGATGGTTTCCGCAGGGCCTCGACGGCCCACGGAGGAGAGAGGCCCCCGAGGGCCTCGAAGGAGAAGGGGCGCCTGTCGTGTTCACGAGCGTACTGATGATCGAGAAGGCCCTCACGTCCGCTGACGTGGAGTTCGTCACCACGTTGCACGGCGAGGAAGCGGTCTCCTTCCACGTCCTGCTGCAGCCCCGCGGCGACCAGGCGGACCGCCTGCTGCGGGCCATCGACGACATCGCCCTGGGAGAGCTGGACGAGGCGGCGCGGGAGCGGGAGACCCCCGAGGGCGAGCAGGCCGCGGCCCTGGGGCAGCAGGCCCTGGAGGTGTCGCTGTCCGCGCTGCGCGCTGCGGGCAGTGCGGCGGAGGGCCGCCTCGTGGAGGACCACCCGCTGGACGCGCTCAGGTCGCTGGTCGAGGAGGTCGAGGCGGACGAGGTGCTCGTGCTGACCGACCCGCACTACGTGGAGGAGTTCTTCCACCGGGACTGGGCGTCGAGAGCCCGGCACAAGGTGGGCGTGCCGGTGCTGAAGCTGTTCTCGCACCGCAAGGCGTAGCCGGCGGTCGGTGTACGTGGTCCCGGGCGCCACGGCATAGGCTGGGCCGCTGAACCTCGCCGTACCAGCACTCAGGAGACATGCATGGCACCCGGCCTCCCCACCGCCATGGACCGACCGCACTTCATCGGCATCGGCGGCGCCGGAATGTCGGGCATTGCGAAGATCCTCGCGCAGCGCGGGGCCCAGGTGGCGGGCAGCGACGCGAAGGACTCGCCGACCGCCGAGGCCCTGCGCGCGCTGGGCGTGACGGTGCACATCGGGCACGCGGCGGGGAACCTCGCCGACGACGCCACCTGCGTCGTGGTCTCCTCGGCGATCCGTGCGGACAACCCGGAGCTGGCACGCGCGGCCGAACGGGACATCCCCGTGGTCCACCGCTCGGACGCCCTCGCCCGGCTGATGGACGGGCTGCGCCCGATCGCGGTCGCCGGCACCCACGGCAAGACGACCACGACGTCGATGCTCGCGGTGTCCCTGACCGAGCTGGGCCTGAACCCGTCGTACGCGATCGGCGGCGACCTGGACGCGCCCGGCTCGAACGCCCTGCACGGCGACGGCGAGATCTTCGTCGCGGAGGCCGACGAGAGCGACCGCAGCTTCCACACGTACGCCCCCGAGGTCGCGATCGTCCTCAACGTCGAGCTGGACCACCACGCGAACTACGCGTCCATGGAGGAGATCTACGAGTCCTTCCAGACCTTCGCGGCGCGGATCGTGCCCGGCGGCACGCTGGTGATCTCCGCGGACCACGAGGGCGCGCGCGAGCTGACGCGGCGACTGGACGGGTCGGTGCGGACGGTGACGTACGGCGAGTCGGACTCCGCGGACGTGCGCATCCGCTCGATCGTCCCGCAGGGGATGACGAGCCGGGTGACGGTGGACCTGGACGGCTCGGAGCTGACCTTCACGGTCTCCGTCCCCGGCCGTCACTACGCGCAGAACGCCGTGGCGGCGCTGGCGGCGGGCGTGGCGCTGGGCGTGCCGGCGGCGGAGCTGGCCCCGGCCCTGGCCGCGTACACCGGGGTGAAGCGCCGTCTGCAGCTCAAGGGCGAGGCGGCCGGCGTGCGGGTCGTCGACTCCTACGCGCACCACCCCACCGAGATGACAGCGGACCTGGAGGCGATGCGGGCGGGCACCCGGGGCCGCATCCTCGTGGTCTTCCAGCCCCACCTCTTCTCCCGCACCCAGGAGCTGGGCAAGGAGATGGGCGAGGCGCTGGCCCTGGCCGACGCGTCGGTCGTCATGGACATCTACCCGGCCCGTGAGGACCCGATCCCGGGCGTGACGAGCGAGCTGATCATCGAGGCGGCCCGGGCGGCCGGCGCGGACGTGCAGGCGGTCCACGCCCGTGAGGAGGTCCCGGCCGCGGTGGCGGGAATGGTCAAGCCCGGTGACCTGGTTCTCACCATGGGCGCGGGTGACGTCACGGACCTGGGCCCGCGGATCCTGGACCGTCTGTCGAAGTGAGGGGCTGACACGCATGGCGTACGACGTCGAGAAGCCGGACGAGCAGTGGCGCGCGGAGCTGACCCCGGCCGAGTACGCGGTCCTGCGCCGGGCCGGCACGGAGCCCGCGTTCACCGGTGAGTACACGGACACCAAGGCCAAGGGCGTCTACTCCTGCCGCGCCTGCGGCGCGGAACTCTTCACCTCGGACACCAAGTTCGAGTCCCACTGCGGCTGGCCGAGCTTCTACGACCCGCGCGACACGGAAGCCGTGGAACTCGTGCCCGACGATTCGCACGGGATGGTGCGCACGGAGGTGCGGTGCGCGCGGTGCGGGTCGCACCTCGGGCACGTGTTCGAAGGAGAGGGCTACCCGACGCCCACGGACCAGCGGTACTGCATCAACTCGATTTCCCTGCGCCTGATCCCTGAAGAGAGCTGACCGAAGCGGTCGACACCGTCTCCACCGAGAGTGAGCCCGGGGCGAAGGCTGCCGGGACGCGCCGTGCGCGGCACGGTCCTTGCCGGTGAGAGAGTGTGACATACGGTTATATGCGTCTCGTCATCAGACCTTTGGTCCTTTGGTGGTGCCTCTGCGTCTGTCTCCTCCCGTCTCCCTTGAACGCACCCGCGCGACGGAAGCTGTGGTGGTTTGTGATGCGAAGGATTGTTGTTTCATCGCTTGCGCTGGGAGCGGTGAGTCTCGGTCTGGCGTGTGAGGTGTCGGCGCCCGTGGCCGCAGCTCAGGGGACAACGGGCGCCGCACTGTCAGGAACCACGTCCGCGAAAGTACAGCGGGGCGTGCCCCCGGCCGGGGCTCGCGGGATTGTCAGGGCGAGGAACGGCTTGAGCATCCGCGCACAACCGACGAGCCGCTCCGCCCCGTTGGGCCGTTACCCGGGGGACGCCCGGATCGGTGTGTGGTGCAAGGCGCGAGGCGAGAGCGTCGACGGCGATGCAGCGTGGTACAGGCTTGCGAACCGGTCGGGCTGGGTGGCTGCCCGCTACGTCCGGGTCTCGGGTCCCGTACCGGAGTGCCGCGAGCCGGGTATCCAGGGTCCACCAGGTCCCCCGGGCCCTCAGGGCGCCACCGGGGCGACCGGTCCTGCGGGTCCTGCGGGTCCTCAGGGCGGTACGGGGGCCGCCGGGCCCGCGGGTCCTCAGGGCGGGACGGGGGCTGCCGGCCCTGCGGGTCCTCAAGGTGGGGTGGGGGCTGCGGGTCCTGCGGGTCCTCAGGGTGGGGTGGGGGCTGCGGGTCCTGCGGGTCCTCAAGGTGGGACAGGGGCTGCTGGTCCTGCCGGTCCTCAGGGCGGGACAGGGGCCACCGGGCCCGCCGGTCCGCAAGGTGATGCCGGGGCCATCGGTCCTGCCGGTCCTGCCGGTCCCCAGGGTGGGACGGGAGCCACTGGGCCTGCCGGTCCCCAGGGTGGGACGGGAGCCACTGGGCCTGCGGGTCCTCAGGGTGATATCGGGGCTATGGGTCCTGCGGGTCCTCAGGGCGGGACGGGGGCTGCCGGCCCTGCCGGTCCTCAGGGCGATGCCGGGGCTATGGGTCCTGCGGGTCCTCAGGGCGACGCCGGGGCTATGGGACCTGCGGGTCCTCAGGGTGGGGTGGGGGCCGCCGGCCCTGCGGGTCCGCAAGGTGATGCCGGGGCCACCGGACCCGCCGGCCCTGCCGGTCCGCAGGGTGATGCCGGGGCCATCGGTCCTGCCGGTCCTGCCGGTCCTCAGGGCGGGACGGGAGCCACCGGGCCCGCCGGTCCGCAAGGTGATGCCGGGGCGACCGGTCCTGCCGGTCCTCAGGGTGGGACGGGGGCCACCGGTCCTGCGGGTCCGCAGGGCGATGCCGGGGCCACCGGACCCGCCGGGCCTCAAGGTCCTTCCGGTACCGCCGTCGTCTCTACCGTTTTCGGAGATCAGACGCCGATCGCACCGGGGGAGACCGTGGCCGTGGTCGCCGTCTGCCCCGTCGGGCAGAAGGCGATCTCGGGCGGTTGGGTGGGGGGCAACGAGGTCGTCCCCGTGCTCAATTTCCGCAGTACGAGCCCGGGCTCGGATCCCGACGGCAGTTGGACCGTCAGTTTCCACAACCTCTCGACCACGCAGACGTACTTCGTCCGAGCCGCCGTCTATTGCGTGCCGTCGTGACGGTTCGCGCCACCGGAAGCCGTACCCCTCAGGCGACGTACTGGTACGGGATGCCCGAGGTGGTGCCCGCCGGGGTGCGCACGACAACCGTCACCGTGCCCGGTGTCCCTCCGGGAGTCACGGCGACGACCTTGGTGTCGGAGACGGCCGCGAAGGGCACCGGAACGCCCCCGAACAGCACTTCGTCGGTGTAGGTCAGGCCGCTGCCGGTGAGGGTGACGGTGGTCCCGCCGAGGGTGGGGCCCGACGCGGGGGCGAGACTGCTGACGACCGGAGCCGGGAGGTAGGTGTAGTACGCGGTGCCCGACCCGGAGGCGCTGGTGCCACCCGGTGTGGTGGCGCTGACGGTCACGGTGCCCGAGCCGCTGGGGGCCTTCGCGGTGATCACACTGTCCGAGTCGACCACGATGCCGGTGGCCGGGCTGGTTCCGAACTGGACGGCACTGGTGAGCGTCAGATTGGTCCCGGTGATGGTGACGGTGTTTCCGCCGGAGAGCGGGCCCCGCCAGGGATCGAGTCGGCTGATGGTCGGGGCCGGGACGTAGAAGTAGGGCAGCGGACCGCTGACGCCGCCCACCGTGGTCACGGTGACGTCGGCGGGGGCGGGCGGCGCCGCCGGCGCCACCACGGTGATCTGGGTGGCGGTGTTGCCGGTGATGACAGCGGGACGCGTGTCGAAGCGCACGGCGGTGGCCGACGACAGACCGGTGCCGGTCAGGGTGACCGTGTTCCCTCCGGAGGTCGGCCCTTGATGGGGCGCCAGGGAGGTGAGCGCAGGGGCCGCGATGTAGGTGTAGGGCACGCTGTTGCTCGTGCCCGATGTCGCGATGACCGTGACGCCGACCGTCCCGGAGCCCGGCGGTGAGGTGGCGACGATCAGGGTGGTACTGATCACGGTGTACGAGGCCGAGAAGGTGCCGAACCGCACCGCGCTGACCCCGGTGAAGCCGCTGCCGTTGACCGTCACCGAGGTCCCGCCCGAGGCCCGTCCCTGGTTGGGATCGAGACTGGTCACTACAGGGGCCATGGCCTGTTCCTTCCTGCACTGCTCGGGTGCCGCGCCCCGGCCGACGGGTGCCGGCCGGGGCGCGGCGGCTCCACGCTCGCCGGGCGGTACCCGTCGGCCGACCGTGGAGGCGCCGACGGCGCTTCGGGCCCGGGCGGGTCCGCGGATCAGGTGACGGTGAACACGTCGCCGGCGACGACCGCGGTCTGGCCGCCCGGAGTCGTGGCCTGGACGTCGTACGTGCCCGCGGCGAGCCCCGACGGGACGGTGGCGACCACGCTGGTGGCGGAGAAGCTCGAGAAGTTGGCCTCGACGGAGGCGCCTCCGCCGGTAGGTGTGAACGTCACGCTGCTGACGCTCACGAGATTGGTGCCGGTGACGGTGGTGTCGGTGCCGACCCCTCCCGAGGTGGGGGACAGCGAAGTGACGGTCGGGACGTCGTAGTAGGTGTACTGGGTGGGGGCGCCGAGCGGGATGCTGGTGCCTCCGGCGGTGGTGCAGGTGACGTCCACCGTGTCGGTGGGTGTGGTGAACGCGCCGTGCGCAGGGCAGGTGACGGTGAGCTCGCTGTCGGAGACGACGGCCAGCGCGGTGCCGGCGCCCACGGCGCCGAAGGTCACCCCGGTCGCGGTGAGCAGACCGCTGCCGAAGACGCTGAGCGTGGTGGCGGCCGCCGGGCCGGTACCGGAGCTGAGGGCCGTGGGCTGCGGGGGATCGATGTAGTAGAACGCGAGGGAGTTGCTCGTCGTGGTTCCCGCGGTGACGCTCACGGGGATCTGGCCACCGCACAGCACGGGGATGACGACGGTGACGGTGGTGGCGGTGGCGGTGGCGGGAGTGACGCTCTTCGTTCCGAAGTTCACCTTGGTCGTGCCCGACAGCCCCGTGCCGGTCAGAGTGAGGGTGATCCCGTTGTGGCTCTGGGCGGGTGTCAGCGAGGTGAGGGTTGGCATGGCAAGGTCTCCTTGCGCTCGTTGTGCCGCCCTTGGCAGGCGAGTCCTGCGGCTGACCGTGAGCGGTGCGCGCGTGCGGCGCGACCGGCCGACGGTGGGCGGGTGGGGGGTCACGAAAAAACCTGAGATGCCGCACGGGGAACAGCCCGGCGGTTTGTCTCGCCTGATGCCATTGAAGCGAGACGGAGAGGGGCCAGGCAGAGCGCATATAGGGGCATCAGTTGCTTACGTGATTGTCATATTGATGTCCTGTTCAGCCTTTTGTGTGCTGGGCGCACTACTTGTCGATTCCCTACGGCAGGCATGCCGCGTCCGGCCGGCGCGCTCGCCGGTGGCCGGTTCCCGATGCGACGAATGTCGTAGCGCGCCCTGCCGAAGCATTCGGGTCCCGCCACCGAAACAGCCGTTTCAGGCGCGTCGAGTGGACGATGCCGTGGCTCTCCGGTGCGGCCAAGCTGGCCGTCACACCCCGTCGGCAGGGACGACGACGCGGTCGGCGGTTCCGGGCGACTCGCTCGAGGCATCGGCGGCTGCTCCCGCCGCGGAACTCAGCCACCGGCGAGAAGAGGCCATGATGTCCATCTCCAGCGATGCCCGTACGTCCCGGGCGGCAAGAGCCCTCCCGCGCCCCTGGGGCATTCGCGCCCTGGCGGCTCTGGCCTCCGCGGCATGCCTGACAGTGACGGGCTGTACAGCCACGGACGGCGACGGCGGCTCGCACGCGTCGAAGGGCAAGGCGAACATGGCCGCGGCCAAGCAGGTCGTCGAGACCTACTCCGAGCCCACGCCCTTCCCGGTCGACCAGCCCCTCGCCCGAGGACTGGCGTCCGGCCGGCGCATCTCCTTCATGCAGTGCGCCTCCCCGTTCTGCGCCCTGCTCGCCCAGCTCTACGGCATGGGGACCAAGACCATGGGCACGGCGCCCGTCGACACCGTCAAGAGCGGTGCCTCGGCCGACGGCGTGCAGACCGCCCTGTCCTCGATCACCGCCGACGACCCGGCCGCGCTGCTGCTTCCCGCGGTCAACCTCGGCTCGGTCGGCGCGAGCATCAAGAAGGCCCACCAAGCGGGCATCCCCATCGTCGGTGCCGGCGTGATGGGAGGTCCCGAGCAGGGCATCGACGCGCCGGTCAACGGACCGCTCAGCTACGAGCGGCAGGGCAGGATCCTCGCCGACTGGGCCGTCGTCACCGCGGGCGGCGACGCGAACATCGCCTGGTACCGCAATCCCGAACTCGACTTCACCAAGGTCGAGACGGACGCGTTCACGGCGGAGCTGAAGACGAACTGCCCGGGATGCACGGTGCGCTACGTCGACATTCCCCTCTCCGACATCGGCACGAGGGCGCCCAGCCGAGTGGTGAGCGACCTCCAGGCGCATCCGGACACCGACGTCGCCCTCTTCAGCAGCCTGGAGACGGCTACCGGCCTGCCGCCCGCGCTGCGCAGCGCGGGCATCACCAAGGTGAAGATCGCCGGCTCCGCACCCGTGCCGTCCAACCTGCAGGACATGAAGAACGGAGGCATCGACGCCGCCGTGGGCCTGGACGCCGGTGTGCTCGCCTTCACCCAGCTCGACGCGGCCGTGCGCCTGGCCACCGGGCAGCCCCTCACCGCCGCGGAGAAGACCGGCGAGATCCCCCTGCAGCTGATCACCAAGGACGATCTCCCGGCCGACGTGAGCAAGGGCTTCTCGGCCTACCCGGACTTCGTGCAGCGCTTCTCCAAGCTCTGGGCCAAGGCGAGAAAGGCCGGCTGATGGGCGACTCCGCTTCTCAGGTGCCCCGCACGGCCGATCTGCCCGACGCGCCGGCACCCGCCCGCACGCCGGCGAGCGAGGGTGATCGCGGCGGTGCGCGTCCGCTGCTGCGCGTCCACGGTCTGTCGAAGTCCTTCGCCGGGACCAAAGCCCTGGACGGCGTCGGCTTCCAGGTGAACGCCGGTGAGGTCGTGTCGGTCGTCGGGCAGAACGGTTCGGGAAAGTCCACGCTGGTCAAGATCCTGGCGGGCATTCATGTGCCCGACCCGGGCGCCGAGATCGAGCACCGGGACATACGGTTCATCCACCAGGACCTCGGCCTGGTGCCCGGTCTGTCGACGATCGAGAACCTCGACATCGCCCGTCCGCTCGGGCGGCGGGGCCTTCGGCCGGTCAAGGCGCGCGAGGAGCGCCGGGCCGCGGAACGGATGATCCGGCGGTTCGGCGGCGATTTCGACGTCACGGAGCCCATCACCCGGATCACGGCTGCCGAGCGGACCATCGTGGCCATCGCTCGCGCGATGAGCGACTGGTCACCGACGGGCAACGTACTGGTGCTCGACGAACCGACCGCGGCACTCGGCGCGGCCGAGGCCGATCTGCTCTTCGACGCGGTGCGCCGGGTGGCCGCCGAAGGCGCGGGAGTCGTCTTCATCTCCCACCGCCTCGACGAGGTTCTCGGGCTGTCCGACCGCGTCGTCGCCCTCCGGGACGGCAGGCTCGTGGCCGACGTCCCGGCGGACGAGGTCGACCACGACCGGCTGGTGGCCCTGATCGCGGGAAGCGAACTGGCCGAGTTCCGCAGGGAACACGCCGCCCGGCGGGGCCCCGGCACGCTGCGGGCGCGCGGCCTGGTCACCGACGTTCTGCAGGGCGTGGATCTCGATGTCCACGAGGGCGAGATCGTCGGAGTCTGCGGACTGCTCGGCTCAGGTCGCGAGCATCTGGCGGCCGCCCTCTTCGGTGCCATCGACCGTCACGCCGGTTCGGTGACCGTGGCCGGACGCCCTTTGAAGGCCGCCGACCCCGCCGGCGGTATCCGGCAGGGACTGGCCTACGTCCCCGCCGACCGGTTGCGGCACGGAGCCGTCATGACGATGACGGCGAGGGAGAATCTGACCCTTCCGTGGCTGCGTCCGCTGCGCGGCGTGTTCGGACACCTGGACCGGGCCGCCGAACGTGAGGAGACCCGGGTCTGGACGGACCGTGTCGCGCTGCGTCCGCCCCAGCCGGACCGGCCGCTGCGCCTGTTCTCCGGGGGCAACCAGCAGAAGATCGTGATGGCCAGATGGCTGCGCATGGCGCCGGCGGTCCTGCTCCTGGACGAGCCCACCCAGGGCGTCGACATCGCCGCCAAGGCCGCGATCCACGAGCTGATCGCCGAAGCCCGCGCAGCGGGCACGGGCGTCCTCGTCTCCTCCACGGACACGGGGGAGATCCTCGATCTCTGCGACCGGGTCCTCATCTTCCGCGACGGCAGGGTGAGTGCCGAACTCGGTCGCCACGAACTCAGCGAGGCCCGCCTGATCAGCGAATGTCTCGGGCTGTCCATGACGTCCGCGTCCAGCGACCCACTTGATTGAGATGAGCCACATGACCGTGATCGACCACACCGAGACGCGCACCGAGAACCCGTCACCCGTGCACGGGGGCCCGGCCCGCACACTCCGTCATGCCCTGTCCTTCCGCAGCATCAGCGCCCTCTGGATCTTCGTCGCGCTGTTCCTCCTCTTCTCCCTGTGGGTGCCGAACACCTTCCTCGACGGGGACACCTGGAAGGCGATGCTGGACGACCAGGCCATCACGGCACTGACCGCGATCAGTCTGGTCGTCCCCCTGTCGGCCGGCGTCTTCAACCTGGCCATCGGGTCCCAGGTCGCGGTGGGTTCGACGCTGTCGGCATGGCTGCTGTCCCAGCACCTGCCGATCCCCGCCACCGTCACGCTCACACTGGCAGCGGGCGCCGCCATCGGGCTGGCGGCCGGACTGCTGATCGTGCGCGCCCGGATCGACTCGTTCATCGCGACCCTGGGCGTGTCCTCGGTGCTGCTGGCGCTCACGAGCTGGATCTCCGACGGCCAGCAGATCCTCGACCTCGGGGCCCCCTACCAGGAACTCGCCACCGGCCAGTTGTTCGGCATCACCTACCCCGTCTACTTCCTGGTGCTGGTGGCACTGGCCGTCTGGTACGTCCTGGAGCGCACTCCCGCGGGCCGCCGGGTCTACGCCACCGGGGGCAACCTCGACGCCGCGCGGCTGGCCGGCGTGCGCACCTCCACCACGATCGTGCTGTCGCTGATCGCGTGCGGTGTGATCGCCTCCGCCGCGGGCACTCTGGTCTCCTCCCGGCTGGCCACGGGGGACCCGAGCATCGGGCCCGGGTATCTGCTGCCCGCGTTCGCCGCGGCGTTCCTCGGATCGACGCAGTTCAGCGGCGGCCGCTACAACGTGTGGGGCACCGCCATCGCCGTCTACGTCCTGGCGACCGGGGTCAAGGGACTGCAACTGGCCGGGGCGCCCGTGTGGATTCCGGACCTCTTCAACGGTCTGGCGCTGCTGCTCGCCGTGGGGTTGGCGGTGCGGCGGGACACCGCGGGCCGTACCTCGGCGATCGCCCGGCTCCTGCGGCGCCGCAGGCCGCCACAGGAGGCATGACATCACCCACGGCCGCCGCCCCCGCCCTGCGCGGGGGCGGCGGCCGTGCGGCCGGGGCAGGAAGGGCCGAAGGGCACCGCCTCGTCGTACCGCCGTGAAACCGCATCGCGGACGGCGTACGGGGCAGGTCCGAGGCTCCGGATCGAGTCGAGTCCGCACTGCGGTGCGGGCTCTTTCTCATGGTGCCGCGGCAGGCGGAACATGGCGACGGCCGCGGTCGGCGCCGGGGCCGGGGGCACGCCACCGGCCCCGGCGCGCCGACGGCCGGCAGCGGGCGGCCACCTCCGCGGCGACGGCCGCCGGTCCGGTCGTACCCGCACGACAAATGTCCGGTCGGCAGTGTCCGCAACAGCCGGACCGCTTGCCGTCAGTAAGACGATCTCCCCGAGCACGCGCCGGACTTGACTGGAGCCGCCTCCCGCAGGAGGCACCGACGTGAAGAGTCCAGGGGGCAACAACCGTGGGAACCAGACGGATCTCCGACCGCAGTGTGACCACGCTGCTGGTCGTCGACGACGTCCGTGTGCGTGAGGCGATGAAGGAGCTGTTGTCCGCGGCAGCCGGTTTCCGGCTGGTCGCGGCGGTCGCCGACCCCGGCGAGGCCGTGGAGCAGGCCGTCCGTCACGCACCGGACATCGCCATTGTGGATCTGTGGTCCACCCCCGACGAGGTGTCGAGAGGATTGAATGTGGTCACGGCCCTGTGCCACCACCAGGTCGCGGTGCTGGCACTGACACCGAGGGAGCGGGTCGGCGTACTCGCCCTGAAGGCGGGAGCCGCCGCCTTCGTCGACAAGGGGCGTGGACCCGACGAGGTCCTGGAGGCGGCCCGCAGCGTCGCCGGTGCCCGCGGCGGCGTCCTGACCTCCCCGCACCGCGAGATCCAGGCGGACGCGGAGTGAGCGGCGCCCGGCCGGCGGCCGGCCCGGCGCCGCTCCGGCTCAGCGAACGGATCGTCTACCCCGAATCGCCCCGGTGGAGGGACGGCGAGCTGTGGTTCTCCGACGTGCACGACTACGCGGTCAAGCGCGTGACCGCCGACGGCTTCGTGCACACGGTCGTCCGCGTGCCCAGCCGTCCCGCCGGTCTGGGCTTCCTGCCCGACGGACGCCTGCTGATCGCCGGTGCCCTCGACCGGTGTCTGTGGACGTGGGACGGCGACACGCTCGCGCTGGTCGCGGACCTGAGCGACATGACCCGCGGTCTCCTCAACGACATGGTCGTCGACGGCGCCGGCCGGGCGTTCGTCGGTGACACCGGTTTCAACCTCATGGCCGGTGAACAGCCACGGCCGGGTCAGGTGATCCTCGCCGTGGAGGACCCCGGGACGCGCGCCTTCCGCGCCCGGGTCGTGACCCGCGACGTGGTCTTCCCCAACGGCGCGGCGGTCTCCCCCGACGGCCGCGCGTACTGGGTCGCCGAGACCGCCGCCCACCGTGTCTCCCGCTTCCGCGTCACCGCCGACGGCGATCTCGTGGCACGGCGCACCGTCGCCGAACTGCCCGACATGCCCGACGGCCTCTGTCTCGACGAGACCGGTGCCCTGTGGGTGGCCCTGCTGCGGCGGGGCGAATTCCGCCGGGTCGGCGCCGACGGGACGACGACGGACATCGTGTCCGCAGACGGCCGGCTCGCCGTGGCCTGCACGCTCGGCGGGCACGACCGGCGCACGCTCTACCTCTGCTCGGCCGCCACCACCATGGCCGACCTCGCCCGCGGCGTGAGCAGCGGGTTGATCCACACCATGACGGCGGCTTCCGGCGCCGGCTGGCCCTGACCGCTTCCCGGTGCCCCGCACGGTGCGTCCCACGCACACACCACCACCCGCACACACCGACAAGGAGTTTCCATGCCTCAGATCATCAAGGGCGCGACCTCGCCCGGCGGCGCCCGAGCCACCGACGACCGGGTGAGAGAGACCGTCGCGGGAGTCATCAGTGACATCCGCGCCCGGGGGGACGAGGCGGTGCGCGCCTACTCGGAGAAGTTCGACAACTGGTCTCCCGCCTCGTTCCGGCTCACCGCGGACGAGATCCACCGCATCATGTCCGGCGTGCCCGACACGACCCTGGACGACATCCGTACCGTGCAGAGCAACGTGCGTGAGTTCGCCAGGGCCCAGCGCGAGTCGATCGGCGACTTCGAGCTGGAGACCATGCCGGGAGTCTTCCTCGGACAGCGCAACATCCCCGTCAGCGCGGCCGGTGCCTACGTGCCGGGCGGACGGTATCCGCTGGTGGCCTCCGCGCACATGACCATCGTGACCGCCAAGGTCGCCGGGGTGGAGCGCACGGTGGCCTGTACTCCGCCCATCAAGGGTGAGATCCCCGCCGCCACCGTCGCCGCCATGTCCCTGGCGGGTGCCGACGAGATCTACCTGCTCGGCGGCGTGCAGGCGGTGGCCGCGATGGCGGTCGGCACCGAGACCATCGGCCGGGTGGACCTGCTGGCCGGACCGGGCAACGCCTACGTGGCCGAGGCCAAGCGCCAGCTCTTCGGCGAGGTGGGCATCGACCTGTTCGCCGGCCCCACGGAGATCCTCGTGATCGCCGACGAGCACGCCGACCCCTTCGTGGCCGCGGTGGACCTGCTGTCCCAGGCGGAGCACGGACCGGATTCGCCCGCCGTGCTCGTCACGACGTCCGAGCAGGTGGCGCGGCGGACGCTGGCACACATCGACGCGCTGCTGCCCACGATGTCCACCCAGGACTACGCCGGCCCCGCGTGGCGGGACCACGGACAGGTCATCGTGGTCGGCGACCTGGACGAGGCGTACGCCGTCGCCGACGGTTTCGCCAGCGAGCACGTGCAGGTCCTCACCCGGCATCCGCGAGAGGCACTGGAGCGGATGAGCCAGTACGGGGCGCTCTTCCTGGGCGAGGGCACCTGCGTCTCGTACGGGGACAAGGTCATCGGCACCAATCACACCCTGCCCACCCGTGGTGCGGCCCGCTACACCGGCGGCCTGTGGGTGGGCAAGTACCTCAAGACGGTCACCTATCAGGAGGTCGTGAACACCGGCTCGAGCGCCGAACTGGGCGAGCTGTGCGGGCGCGCTGCGCGCGTGGAGTTCTTCGAGGGACACGCACGCTCCGGTGACGTCCGGGCGGCGAAGTACGCGGGCGCCGATCTGCCGTGGGCCCCCGACGCGTACCGGGCCGGATCGGCATGAGGGTGCTCGAGGGCCGCACGGCCCTGGTGACGGGAGCCGGCAACGGTCTGGGGCGGGCCATCTCGCTCGCCCTGGCCGGTGCCGGGGCACGGGTCGTCCTCACGGGCCGGACCCGGGACAAGCTGGACCGGGTGGCGGAGGAGATCGGCCGGCGCGGCGGCGCGGCACGCACGGCGCCGTGCGACACCTCCGATCCGGTCTCCGTGGAACGGCTGCGCGGGGAACTGGACGACGAGGCGATCTGCACACTGGTCAACAACGCCGGTGTGGCAGGGCCGGTGGCTTCGCTGGTCGACATCGACCCCAAGGACTGGGACGACGTCTTCGCCGTCAACGTGCGGGGGGTCTTCCTGGTCTGCCGGGCGTTCCTGCCGGCCATGATGGCCGCCGGACGCGGCGACGTGATCAACATCGCCTCGGTGACGGGCAAGCGTCCACTGGCCCGCCGCACGCCCTACGCCGCCTCGAAGACGGCCCTGCTCGGGCTGACCGCGACCCTGGCCTTCGAGGTCGGTCCGCACGGTGTGTCCGTGAACAGCCTCTCGCCGGGACCGGTCCGGGGGCCGCGCATGGAACGCAACTTCCGTCTGGAGGGCGAGCGGACGGGTACGGGTGCCGCCGCCGCGGAGGAGGCCTTCGTGTCGCGTTCCGCGCTGGGCCGGATGGTCGAGGAGGACGAAGTGGCCTCGGCGGTGGTGGCCATGCTCCAGATGCCCGGGATGACGGGCGCCGACGTGGACCTCTCGGCGGGGATGATCGCCCGCTGAGAGGCAGGGACGGCGGACCGCACGTCGGCTCCGTGAGCTGGTGGCCGTGCCCCCGGGGGCACGGCCACCAGCTCACGGAGCCGACGTCATTCCCTGGCGGATCGCCCAGAGCGCCGCCTGGGTCCTGGACGTCACTCCGATCTTCAGCAGGATGCTGCTGACATGCGTACGGGCCGTACGCTCGCTGATGGTCAGGGCGTCGGCGATGTCCCGGTTGCTGTAGCCGTCCGCGACCAGTGCCAGCACCTCCCGCTCACGCTGGCTCAGGGACGACAGCCCTTCGGACACCCCGGTCAGCGCGCGGGTGATCTTTCGTGCCACGGCCGTGTCCAGGTGGGTCTCGCCGGCTGTCGCGGCCCGGATGGCGGTCGCCACCTCGTCGGCCTCGGCGTCCTTGAGCAGGTAGCCGGATGCCCCGGCGGCCAGCGCCGCGCGGACCCGCTCCGTCTCACTGAAGCTCGTCATGGCCACCACCTCGACGCCGGGGTGGAGCTTCTTGATCGCCTGGATGCCGGACACTCCGTCGAGTCTGGGCATCACCAGATCCATCAGCACCACGTTCGGCATGCCGCCGCGCACCGTCGCCGTGGCGAGGAAGTCGAGGGCGGCCTGGGCGTCGCCGGCCTCGCCGACGACCTCCATGTCGGACTGGAGGGACAGAAAGGCCTTCATCCCCTGACGCACGACCGAGTGGTCGTCCACGACCAGTACCCGGATCGGCTCCGGTCCCGCTTGTGCACTCATCGCGCCGTTCCTTCTCTCGTCCCGTCGTCGGGGTGATGCAGTACTCCGGGTATCGCGGCCCGCACGGTGGTCGGCCGCCCGGGGGCGGAGACCACCGTGAACGTGCCGCCCAGCCGGGTGATCCGCTCGGACATGGAGACCAGCCCGAGGTGGCCCGGGTGCGGTGTGTCCGGGTCGAAGCCCCGGCCGTCGTCGCGGACCTCGATCAGCAGGTCGCGTCCGTCGGCGCCCTCGCACCGGATGCGGACCTCCAGCTGCTGCGCGTCTGCGTGCTTCACGGCGTTGATCATCGCCTCGCTGACCATGCGGTACAGGTCGGTCTCCTGTTCCGGGAGCAGCGGCAGGGGGTGCTGAGGGCTCTCCACGACGACGGGCAGATGGTGCCGTGCCTCGACCGCCGCGGCGTGCCGCCTGACGGCGGAGACGAGTCCCTCCTCGTGGAGGGCTTCGGGCCGGAGCTGGAAGATCAGCGCCCGCATCTCGGCCAGCGCGCCCTGAACCAGGTCGCGCAGTTCCGCGAGGCCGGCCGTCACCTCCGGCATCGGGGGTGAGGCCTGTTCGGCCAGCATCTCCACCGCGCGGCTGCGCAGCGTCATGGAGAACAGCGCCTGGCTCACCGAGTCGTGCAGGTCACGGGCCAGGCGGTGCCGTTCGTCCAGGGCGGCCTTCGCCTCGAGCTGCACCAGCATCCGCGCGTTGTCGACGGCCACGGCGGCCTGGTCGGCGATGGCCGACAGGAACTCCAGGTCGGAGTCGGAGGGCTGGTAGCCCTTGAGGTAGAAGCCGTTGAACACCCCGACGATCGTGCCGCGCACGATGAGCGGCAGCACGGCGATGGTGTGCCAGCTCTGCTGCCGGCTGATCTCGTGCAGCGGTGCGAAACGCTCGTCGCTCAGGGTGCGCTCCCGCCACCCCTCCGCCATGACGGGCTTGCCGGTCTCGAAGACCTCCGCGGACAGCAGGGGAGCCCCCAGGTCCCGGCACGCCTTGAGACGGTCCACGTAGTCCGGCGTGCCCGGGTAGTCACCGCACGTGCCCACCTGCCGCAGCTCGCCCTGGTCATCCATGATCAGAAAGGTGCACGCCTCCATGCCCGACGCCTGCCGGACGTCCCGCGCCAGCGAGTCGAGGCCGGTGGTGAGCGACTCGGCGAAGGCGATGCTCGCGGAGGTCCGGCTGAACGCCTTGAGCCGCCGCTCCTGGCGCCGGGCGTCGGTCACATCGCGGAACCGGACGATCCGAACGGGATCCGGAGGCGTCCCCACCACCGCCGGCATGTACTCGATCTCCCGGTCGCCGAGGGCCACGACGGCCGTGACGCCGGGTTCCGCATCGATCACGGGCAGGGGGAAGCCCGCGGCGGGCAGGGCGCGCAGCTCCTCGAGACCGCGGCCCAGAATGCGGCAGCCGGCCCGGTTGACGTGCTGAAAACGCTCGCCGTCCGGACCGAGCACGGCGATTCCGTCGACGGCGCTCTCCACCAGTTCGACGAGTACGCCCCACCCCATGTTCTCCAAGGACACGCACGAAGGGTGCCTCATGGACACCCCTGACGCATAGGGCAAATGTCCTGTCCGTCATTGCCCACTCGGCCGCCCGACGAGTCCGTGTCCGCGCGTGCGCCGAGCGTCGGCTGTCCGATGTGCCGGGCAGCCGCCAGGCCGGAGACTCACGTCACGCCGGTGTGACCCCCATGTCGCGCCCACCGGCACCCCCCGTGTTCCCTTTTCCGAAAGGCTTCCCATGCGGTTGGCGAATCTAGGCGGACGGCTGTCCCTCGTCCACGGTGACGGCCTGGTGGACGTCGAGCGACTGAGCGGCGGACGTTTCGGCCCCGACCCGCAGCAGGTCTTCGAGCGCTGGGACGAGCTGTCCCGCTGGGTCCCGACCGCCGGCATCGAGGCCGCCGAGGTGCTCCCGTTCCGGCCGGAGGATCTGGGGCCGCCCGTCCCGGCCCCCCGGCAGGTGTTCGCCGTCGGGCTGAACTACGACGAGCACGCCCGTGAATCCGGCTTCGCGCGCCCGGCCGCGCCCCTGGTCTTCACCAAGTACCCGTCCTCGCTCACCGGGCCGGTGAGCACCGTGGAGCTGCCCACGGACACGGTCGACTGGGAGGTGGAGCTGGTCGCCGTGATCGGGCGTGAGGCCCGGCACGTCTCCGCGGACGACGCCTGGTCCCACGTCGCCGGACTCACCGTGGGCCAGGACCTCTCCGAGCGCACTTCCCAGCACGCCGGCCCGGCTCCGCAGTTCGGCCTTGCCAAGTCCTTCCCCGGGTTCTCGCCGATCGGCCCCTTCCTGGTCACCGCGGACGAACTCGACGACCCCGAGGACCTGGCGCTGAGCTGCGAGGCCGACGGCATGGTGCTGCAGGAGGGACGCACCAGCCAGATGATCTTCCCGGTGCGGGAGCTGATCGCCTACCTCTCGTCCGTCGTGACCCTCCGTCCCGGCGACCTGATCTTCACCGGTACGCCCGCAGGGGTCGGCGCCGGCCGGACCCCACCGCTCTACCTGCGTCCGGGACAGACCCTGCACAGCCACATCGCCGGCCTGGGAGACCTCCGGCAGACCTTCACCGGAGGTGCCTGATGCCCACCGAACCGCACTCCCACGACGACGCCGGCACCTCTCCGGGGACGGACGGCGACACGATCCACGACCTTCTGGTCATCGGCGGCGGCCCGGTCGGACTGACCCTGGGTGCCACCTGGGCGATGCTCGGCCGCGACGCCGTCGTCTTCGACCGGCAACCGCATCTGTACGGCCTTCCCCGGGTCGGCCACATCGATCACGAGATCATGCGGATGCTCCAGCAGCTGGGAGCCGAGGGCCCCACCCTGGAGGACGCCTACGAGACCTCCGGCTACACCTGGATCAACGCCGAGGGCGAGACCCTGCTGGAGTTCCCCTGGGGCGAGGAGGGCATCTCCGGCTGGCACTCGGACTACATGCAGAACTCCGCCATCCTGGAACAAAGCCTGCTCGACCGGATCCTCCGGTCCCGGACCGTCACGCACATGCCGAGCTGGGAGGTCGTGGACCTGGTCCAGCACGACGACCACGTCGAGCTGACCGTGGAACGCACCCGCACGGTCCCGGGCGAGGCGCGCCCCGTCCTCACGGGTGAGCGACGCCGCTTCCGCGGCCGGTACGTCGTCGCCTGCGACGGCGCCAACAGCCGAACGCGCCGGATGCTGGGCATCGACCGCGACGATCTGGGCTTCAACGAGAAATGGCTGGTCGTCGACGCCCGCATCAAGCGTCCGTTCTCGCTGGCCTTCGACTCCGGTCAGGTCTGCGACCCCCGTCGGCCCACGACCGTGCTGCCGCTGGGCAAGGACCACCGGCGGTGGGAATGGCATCTGCGACCGGACGAGGACCCGGAGGACTTCCTCCAGCCGGGCAAGGCATGGGAACTTCTCGCCCCGTTCGGCGTCACCGAGGACGACGTGGAACCGGTCCGGCAGCTCGTCTACACCTTCGAAGCGCGCATCGCCCACCGCTGGCGCTCGGGCCGCGTCTTCCTGGCCGGTGACGCCGCTCACACCACGCCGCCCTTCATGGGGCAGGGCATGTGCTCGGGCATGCGGGACGTCCGCAACCTCGCCTGGAAACTCGACCTGGTGCTCGCCGGTACGGCCGGGGACCCGCTCCTCGACACCTACCAGGTCGAACGCCACCCCCATGTCCGGGACTGGACGGTCATCTCCCTGGAGAGCGGCAAGATCCCCTGCATCATCGACCCGGAGGAGGCCCGCAAGCGGGACGAGATGTTCCGCGCCGGCTTCCGCCCGCCCATGCCGGACTTCCCGCAACTGGTCACCGGCATCCTGCACCGCGGGCCCGACGGCGGCCCGGTGGCGCCCGCCGGGGAACTCGGGCTCCAGGGACGCGTCCGCGTCGGGGACCGGACCGACCTCTTCGACCGCCTGCTGCCCACCACCGGCTTCACCGTCGTCAGCGTCACCGACGACCCGCGCACCGCGCTCGGACCCCGGCGCACCGCCGCGCTGGAACGCCTCGGCTGCCACTTCCACACGGTGCGCCCACCCGTCTCCGCCCCGGCCGGCGGCTCCGGTGCGCCGAGTCCCACCGGCGCCGACGACATCGTCGACGTCGACGGGACCTACGCGGAGTACTTCCGCACCCGCGGTATCGACGTCGTCATCAACCGGCCGGACCTCTACGTCTTCGGGGGCGGCGACATGGCTGGCCTGGCCGCGCTCGCCGACGACCTCCTCGATCAGACCGCGGCCGCGCAGGCCGCCCCCGCGGCAGTGCCGCAACGCGGACACGCCTGAGCACCGACCGACGCCACGATCTCCGCCCGACCACCACCAAGGGGAGGAACCCGTGCCACTCCACAGGATCGAGCAGCTGACTCTCGGCGTGCCCGACGTCGCCGCTGCCGCCGTCTTCTACGAGGACTTCGGCCTCAGCCGAAGCCGCACCACACCCGCCGGAAGCGCCGGACCCGGCCTCGTCCTCGGCACCACCGACGGCGGGGACCAGCTCCGCCTCGTGCACAGCGCCCGGCGCCGGCTGCTGGAGGCCACCTTCGCGGCCGACGACCCCGACGACCTGGCACGCATCACGCGCCGGCTGCGGGATCTGGACGCCGCCGTGCCGGTCACCGCGAGCGGCACCGGCACCGAGGCCGAGTGCGTGGCGGTCGAGCGCGCCACCGGCGTCCGCGTCCGTGTCGTCGTCCGCCCCCGCCTGGCGCAGCCGCCCGTACCGGCTCCGGTGTACAACGGGCC
This sequence comes from Streptomyces sp. NPDC007264, assembly GCF_042869095.1. NCBI lineage: Bacteria > Bacillati > Actinomycetota > Actinomycetes > Kitasatosporales > Streptomycetaceae > Streptomyces > Streptomyces sp. NPDC007264. The sequence continues at coordinate 437,089 of NZ_JBIAFD010000002.1, read as the reverse complement.
CGGGAGCACGCCCCGCATCGCCGAGCGTGCCCCCGGACTGCTGCGCCGCGACCCCGTCCGGCCGCGTCGCCTGGGCCACTTCGTCCTGGGCACGACGGACTTCGACACCACGCGCCGGTTCTTCACCGACGGTCTGGAGTTCAAGGTCAGCGACATCGTCAAGGACGTCGGAGTGTTCCTGAGGTGCTCCACCGACCACCACAACCTGCTGGTCCAGCGGGCCCCGGTGCCGTTCCTGCACCACACCAGCTGGCAGGTCGACGACGTGGACGAGATCGGCCGCGGCGCGATGAGCATGCTGGAGACGGACCCCGGCCGTCACGTGTGGGGACTCGGCCGCCACTACGCCGGAAGCAACTTCTTCTGGTACCTGAAGGACCCGGCCGGCAACTTCGCCGAGTACCACAGCGACATGGACTGCATCCCCGAAGACGCGCTGTGGACCCCGGAGGAGCTCGAGGGAGCACGCGGGCTGTACCAGTGGGGTCCTCCGCCCCCGCCCTCCTTCGTCAAGCCCGAGGACCTCGCGGACATGATGATCTCCAGCCACCCTTGAGGACACCAGGGCGCCGTCGGACCACCGGTCCGACGGCGCCCGCGGACGTCGCGGGACGACCGGTACCGGGTGCGCCACCACAGGCGCACCCGGTACCGGTCTGCTGCGTTCCCCGGCGGCGCGGACACCGTGCCGCCGGGGGCCTGTCAGTCGTTCACCGGACGCACCGCGAGCAGGTCGGCGAGGCCGACGCGGGTGAGGAAGTCGCGTCGGATCCGGTCCGCGACGTCCGAGACCGCCTCGGAGCCGTCGTCGATCGGGTCGATGGTGACCCGGTAGGGGCGCCGACCGGCGGGAAGCGCGACGATGCGGGCGATCTCGTCGGAGACGAGGGACGCCTCCGTGCCTTCGGGGGTCAGCGCGGCGAGCTTCTCCCCGACCTGGCCGACCAGACCGGCGTACCTGGTCTCGTACTCCGCTTCGACCTCGTGGTCGGACGGGCCACCGGCGTGGGCGAAGTGGTTGGTGCCGCTCGTGAACGCGCCGGGAACGACGATGGACGTCTCCACTCCCCAACGCGCCAGTTCCGCCGCGTAGCTGACCGCGAGTGAGTCCATCGCGGCCTTGGCCGCGAAGTACGGCGCCAGATAGGGCGGGGTGCCGCCCTTGACGCTGGTGCTGGACACCCAGATCACCAGGCCCCGGCCCGCGTGACGCATGCTGGGCAGCGCCGCGCGGTTGACGCGCTGGGTCGACAGCACGTTCACGTCGTACAGGTCGGCGAGCTGCTCCGGGGTGAAGGCCTCGGTGGGCCCGGCCACCATGTGGCCGGCGTTGTGGACGAGGACGTCGATCCGCCCGTGCTCGTCGAGGATCCGGTGGACGGCGGTGTCGACGGAGTCCTGCGAGGTGACGTCGAGTTCGATGGCCCGCAGGTCGACGCCGTGCTCCTTGCTGTAGTCGGAGGCGGCTTCGGCCTGCGGGGCGTTGCGGGTGGCCGTCCGGCGCATCCCCGCGTAGACGACGTGTCCGGCGTCCGCGAGGGCGCGGGCGGTGAGGGCGCCGAAGCCGCTGGACGCACCGGTGATGACGACGATGTTGCTCATGATCTCTCCTGGGGATTCTGATGACACGGCCGGGGCCGTCGCCGGGGCCGTCGGGGGGCGACCGCAGCGGCCGGGGACGTCGGTCAGGCGATGCCGCCGTTGGCGTAGAGGACCTGGCCGTTGATCCAGCGGGCCGGGCCGGCGAGGAAGGCCACGGTCTCGGCGATGTCCTGCGGTGTGCCCAGGCGTTCGAGCGGTGCCGCCTTGGACAGCTTGGTGACGGTGGATTCGTCCTTGCCCTCGAGGAAGAGGGGAGTGGCGGTGGGGCCGGGGGCGACGGTGTTGACGGTGATGTCCCTGCCGCGCAGTTCCCGGGCGAGGACCATCGTCATGGCCTCGACCGCCCCCTTGCTCGCCGCATAGGCGCCGTAGGCCGGGAACTGCAGGCGGGTGACGGACGTGGAGAAGTTGACGACCGCACCCCCGCCGCGTACGCGCCGGGCCGCCTGCTGGGAGACCACGAAGGCACCGCGGATGTTGGTGCGGTGCATGCGGTCGAGGTCGTCGAGGTCCAGCGTGGCGATGGGCGAGAGAACCATGGTTCCGGCGGTGTTGACGACGACGTCGACACCGTCGAACCGCTGCTCCACCGCGTCGAAGGCGGCGGACATCGCGTGCTCGTCGGCGATGTCACCGCTCACCGTCATGGCCGTGCCGCCGGCCGCGGTGATGGCGGCGACCGTCTCGTCGGCCTTGGCCTTGTTGCCCCCGTAGTGCACGGCGACGGCCATGCCGTCCGATGCCAGACGTTCGGCGACCGCTCGGCCTATGCCGCCGGAGCCGCCGGTGACGAGGGCGACGCGGGTCGGGTTGTCGTTCATGGTGTGTCCTCGGGGGATCGGGGTGGGGCAGGGGGCAGGTCTCGTGTGCAGGTCAGTCGGTCCGGTCGGCTTCCGCTATCCGGGTCAGCCACTGTCCGAGGAGTGCCGACTCGGCGGTGGTGAAGGGCTGGGGAGTGAGCTCGTCCAGGGACGACAGCAGCGTGGTGGCGGCGGCCCGCCGGGTGTCGTGCGTCGCCGCGCCGGCCGGCGGGTCGAGCAGGACGGCCCGGTGGATCGCATCGCGGACCATCACGGACAGGCTCTCGTCCGGGTACAGCGTCGGACGGGTGATCAGGGCCAGGGCGACGCCGGTGTTGGCGGTCATGACCATGCGTGCGGCCGCGTCCGGCGTGACGCGCAGCCGCCCCTGCCTGGCGAGCCGCTCGAGGACCTCGCGCAGGATGCGCATGGCTTCCTCCGCGGCCTCGGGCTGTGAGCCCAGCGCAGAGGAGAACATCAGCTTGTAGGCGTTGGGGTGGGCCAGTGCGAACGCCGTGTGGCTGTCCCATCCCGCCCGCAGGTCCTGCAACGGGTCCGCGGATCTGCCTGCGGCCCTCTTGCTGCTCAGGTACTGGTCCCAGACGTGGTCGACCGTGGCCCTGAGAAGCCCGCTCTTGTCGCCGAACAGCCGGTACAGCACGGGCTGCTGGACGCCCGCGGCCTCGCTCACCGCGCGAGTGGACACGTCGCCGCCGGGGGAGCGCGCGAGCAGTTCCGCGGCCGCCGCGATTATCGTTGATCTCGTATCCATGTAATCGACGATAACACCGCACTGTTTCGGTGACAACAGATAGCTGTTATCGGCGATACCGACCCGATGTGCGCGGGCGGCGCCTCACGATCGGGGGGAGCGCCGACAGGTCGCCGGTGGGCCGAGTGAGTGGTTCCGGAAAGGGTGTGCGACACCGCACCGCATCCCGGAGCACGGGAGACGCGCGCCGCTAGCGTGCCGCCGTGGAGACCTCCCCGACCCGTCGGGTTCTCACCCTGCTGCTGGCCTGCCTCGTCTCGGTTCCCTTCCTTGCGGCCGCCACCGGGCCGGCCGTCGCCGCCGTGCCCACGTGCCGGCTCGGTGCCTATGTCGCCGACCTGTACGCGCTGGACACGCGGCGGCAGACCATCGGCGCGGACATCTGGTTCTGGAGCGTGTGCCCGCGGGCGGACATGGAGCCGATCCGTCGCTTCGAGTTCATCAACGCCTCGCAGACCCGGAGGGCCGACCGCGTCAGCGTCTGGGACGACGGGATGTACTGGACGTACGAAAAGGTCGTGGCGACCTATCGCGAGCGGTTCGTCATCCGTGACTACCCGTTCGACCGGCACACCCTGGACTTCGTCGTGGAGCACACCCAGGACGCGACGCGATTCGTCTACACGGCCGACCCGGCCAACTCCACCTACAACCCCGGCATCCGGCCGGACGGCTTCTCGATCAGCCGTTTCCGTGTTCTGGTGCGGGACCACCGCTACCGGACGACGTTCGGCGCCCCGCGCCTGCGCCCCGGGAACGGCTCGGCCTACAGCCAGTTCGTCGTGCGCATGAGCATCGAGAGGACCGACGTCAGCGGCTTCGTCCGGGAGACCTGGCCGGTCTACGTCTCCTTCCTCATCGCCCTGGCGACGTTCTTCATCTGGTTCGAGGACGCCACGGCGGTGCTCGGCGCACGTCTGGGCATGCTGGGCGCCGCGCTGTTCACCATCGTGGTGAACCTGCGGGCCGTCAACGAGTCCCTCGGCACGGGGGTCGGAATGACGCTGGTCGACCAGATCCACCTGTACACGCTGGTGTACGTACTGGTCGGGGTGGCGACGACCACCTACAGCTGGCGGATCGCCGTCCGCCCCGAGGGAGGGTTCCAGGCCCAGAGGTTCAACCACTGGGTCGCGCTCGTGGCCAGCCTGCTCTATGTGGCCGGGCTCGCGGCCGCCGTCGCATCGGCAGTGGTCGGATGACGGCGGTGCCGGCCGGCCCGTGAGGAACCGGGGCCGGTGCCGACCCGTGGGGCGTCACACCCCGAACAGCGAACCGGCCGCGGCCGAGAGTTCCGCCGCGCAGCGGATCCCGGCGTCGGGCGGCACGGACATCCGGCGCAGCGCCCCGGACACCACGTCCTCGATCAGCACCAGGCGGGCGGTGAGGTCGGCCGGGCCGACCGGGCCGCCGCGTGCGCGGCCCACCAGGTCGGTCAGCACCTCCTCGGCCCCCTTCTGCAATTCGGCCGTGCTCTGCCAGCCGCCCGCCCGCGGCCGGCCCGAGGAGGCGCCCGGGACGCCGAGCGCGTCGGAGAGACGGCGGGGCAGCGTGGCGTGCCAGTGCGCCATCGAGCCCGTCAGCTCGGCGCGCACGCCGTCGAGGAAGAGCAGCAGCACGGCCGCGCCCATGGACGTGTTGACGGCGGGCGGTTCCAGCGCGCGCCGTCGTCCGGGGAAGCGGTCGGGGGTGCCCAGATAGGAGCGCAGGACGACGGGCATGGCCTCGTCCTCGGCCGGGGGACGGTCCCGTTCGGGTGCCAACAGGGCATACACGGGTGCGATCGCCCGCGCGGCCTGCTCGGCTGCGGTCTGACAGGCGTAGTCAGTGGGCACGAGGCCGCTCCTCTCTGCTGAGACGTCGTTGTCCGCGGCGGCGTCGGTTGCCGGTGTGCACGGACGGGGGGAGCGCATGGTTCACCGTCCGGGCCGCTGCGCACCCCTTTCTGCGCCGGCTATCACGAAGCCACTTCCCGCCACAAGGCCACCCGGCCCATTTATACAAGAGGTAGTTGTTTATATTCTTCGCATCGTCAATATTGCGGACTCGCGCTGAGGCAGGGCGGCGGAGCCCACCTCTACGTCCGTTCGAGGAGAACGCATGGGAACGCCGGACATCACGGCCCAGCACACGACCGAAGGCTTCGAGGTTTCCCCGAACGGCCCCCCCGGGCGCAAGCGGGCGCGCATGATCGCTCGCGGTTGGGTGCAGGCGGCCGTCCTGGTGACGGCCGTCGGATTCCTGGTCATGGGATTCCTGGCCATGCGCACCTATCAGGCGGAGCCCCCCATCCCGGACCGGGTGGTCACCGCCACCGGTGAGCAGTTGTTCACCGGTGAAGACGTCCGGGACGGCCAGCGGGCGTTCCTCCGCAACGGCCTGATGCAGTACGGCTCGATCTTCGGCCACGGTGCCTACCTGGGCCCCGACTTCACCGCCGACTACCTGCACCGCAGTGCCACCTACGTGCAGAAGCGGTATGCGGACGGCGCCGCCGCGAGCGACGCGCATGCCCGTACCGTCGCCGACTTCCGCACCAACCGCTACGACTCCCGCACCGGCACGCTGGTGTGGTCCGAGGCGCAGGGTGAGGCGTTCCGGAAGCTGACCGCCCACTACGAGGACCTGCTGGGCCGTCCGGAGGCCAAGCAGGGGCTGCGCCCGAACGCGGTGACCGATCCGGCGACCGTCCACGACCTGACGGCGTACTTCGGCTGGTCCGCGTGGGCCGCAGCGGCCGACCGTCCGGGCCAGACCTACTCCTACACCAACAACTGGCCCGCCGAGTCCCTCGTGGACAACGGTCCCACCGGCCACACGATGACGTGGAGCGTGCTCTCCCTCGTCTTCCTGCTGGTGGGCACGGGCGGCCTGTTCGCGGCGTTCGGCCGCTGGAACTTCCTCGGCTGGCACGGCCGCGACCAGCGCATGCTGCGCTTCCATGCGCCGAAGGACGTACGGCTGACCCCCGCCCAGCGCACCACCGCCTGGTTCTTCTTCGTCATGGCCGCGCTCTTCCTCCTCCAGTCCCTGCTGGGGGCCGCCACCCAGCACTACCGCGCGGATCTGGGCAGCTTCTTCGGCATTCCGCTGGACCGCCTGCTGCCGTACAACATCACCCGCACCTGGCACACACAGCTGGCGATCTTCTGGGTGGTCACCTCGTTCCTGGCCATCGGCATCTTCCTGGCGCCGCTGATCTCCCGCGGCTGGGAGCCCGCCCGGCAGGCACTGCTGTCCCGGCTGCTCCTCGGGGCCCTCGCCGTGGTGGTCTTCGGCTCGCTGCTGGGTGAGCTGGCCGGTACCCGGGGCTGGTTCGGCGGCCTGTGGAGCTGGCTCGGCGACCAGGGCTGGGAGTACCTCGACCTAGGGCGGCTGTGGCAGGTGCTGCTGGTGGCCGGGCTGGCCGTGTGGACGCTGATCCTGTTCCGCGGGCTGCGCCGGCGGCTGGCCGCCGAGAGCGTGGCCAACATGCCCTGGATGTTCTTCCTCGCCGCCCTGGCCCTGCCCGCCTTCTATGCGGTCGGCCTGCTGGCCACGCCCGACTCCACATACACCGCCGCCGACTTCTGGCGGTTCATCGTCGTCCACCTGTGGGTCGAGGACTTCCTGGAACTGTTCACCACCGTCACCGTCGCCTACCTCTTCGTCCTGCTCGGCGTGGTCCGCGAGCGGGTGGCGCTGACCGTGATCTATCTCGACATCGTGCTGTACAGCGCGGGCGGCGTGATCGGCACCATGCACCACCTGTACTTCTCCGGCGAACCGGCCGAACACCTCGCCCTGGGCGCGATGTTCTCCGCGCTGGAGGTGGTGCCGCTGCTGTTCCTGACCGTCGAGGCGTGGAGCTTCCTGCAACTCGGCGCCCGTCGGCACAGCCCCTCCCGCACCCCGTTCCCGCACCGGTGGGCCGTGATGTTCCTGGCCGCTGTGGGCTTCTGGAACTTCCTGGGCGCCGGCGTCTTCGGCTTCCTGATCAACCTGCCGATCGTCTCCTACTACGAGATCGGCACCGGGCTGACGGCCAACCACGCGCACGCGGCCATGATGGGCGTCTACGGCATGCTGGCCGTCGGGTTCGCGATGTTCGCGCTGCGCTACCTCATCCCCGAGGACCGCTGGGACGACCGCTGGCCGCGGCTGTCCTTCTGGTCGCTCAACCTGGGCCTGGCGTGGATGAGCTTCGCCACCCTGCTGCCGGGCGGGGCGCTGCAGCTGTACAAGGTCCTCGACGCCGGGTACGCCGACGCCCGCAGCCTCGGCTATCTCCAGGGCCACGCGAACACCGTCCTGGAATGGCTCCGGCTGCCCGGTGACGTGGTGTTCCTCGTCGGCGGGGTGCTGCCCCTGCTGTGGATGACCTGGCTGGGTGTCCGCCACCGGGTCAGCGGGTCGCGCAGCCCGGACGCCCCCGGGCAGGACCTGCTCTTCACCGAGGTCGTCCCGGACGACGCGGCGCAGGACGAGGCCGCGGCCGGCACGGGGCAGCCGGCCGTCCAGGAGCAGCCGTGAGCGGCGAGGCGGTCTTCGTGGCCCTGTACGCCGTCGTCCTGCTCGTCGTGGTCGGCGTGCTGGAGTTCTACGCCCGCCAGCCGACGAGCGCATGGGCCTCGCAGGTGTTCGCCGGGTACCGGCGGGCCGTCCCGGACGCGCCCCGGCCGGCCGACCCCGGCGACTGGCCGCACTCGGAGGTGGGCCGCTTCCACCGGGTGCTGTCCCTGTTCGTCGCGGCGATCGCGGTCCTGCTGGTCTCGGCGGAGCTGGTGCGCAACCACCGGCCGCTGGAGGCGGTGGCGCTCGCCGCCGCCGGGACCCCGCACGCCCTGGTCGTGCACCGGCTCCGACGGCGCCTGCGCCGTCCCGGCCGCCGGGACGTCTCCGAACGCTCCTGACATCCGCTCCTGTATTTACGAACAAAGTCAAATAAAATAGCGTCCATGACCGAACAGCCCATGACCGATCCCAGTCCTCCGGCCCCCCTGGGAGAGAGCCGCAGCCGAGTTCTGGAGATCTTGCGGGCGGAGCAGCGGCCGATGGGCGTGCAGGACGTCGCCGCACGCACCGAGCTGCACCCCAACACCGCCCGCTTCCACCTCGACGGGCTGGTCGAGGCCGGGCTGGCCGCGCGCCGCACCGAGGAGCGCGACCAGCCCGGCCGCCCGCGCATGGTCTACCGCGCCGTCGCCGCGGACGCCACCAGCGGGCTGCGCAGCTACCGCATGCTGGCCGAGATGCTGACCGGCATCGTGGTCGCCGGAGTGCCGCAGCCCGAACAGGCCGCCGTCCGGGCGGGCGAGACCTGGGGCCGCTATCTCGCCGACCGGCCCGCCCCGCTGGAGCACATCGACGCCGCCGAGGGGGTCCGGCGGGTGGTGCAGGTCCTCGAGAACATCGGATTCGCACCCGACACCGCACCGGGCGCCGCGGACCACCCGGACCAGCAGGTCATCCGCATCCGGCACTGCCCCTTCCGGGAGATCGCCGAGCAGCACCGGGAGGTGGTCTGCTCGCTCCACCTGGGGCTGATGCGCGGCGTACTGGCGGAGGTGCACGCCCCGGTCGCCGCGGAGCGTCTCGAACCGTTCGTCGAGCCCTCCCTCTGCCTGGCCCGGCTCGCCCCCGCACCCGACGAGCGGCGGCAGCCCCGCTGACGTCACACCGGGGTCAGCACGGTCACCTCCGGAGACTCCCGCAGGAACGCGCCCCGTGCCGCGAGGAACTCCCGGACGTACGTCCGGCGCTCGTGGAACGCGAACGCCTCCGCGTCCCGGTACAGCTCGTAGAAGATCCGCTCGCCGGGCGTCGCGGTGGTGTGGACCGCGTACAGGAGGGTCCCCGGCTCGTGGGCGCGGACGAGGCCGACGGTACGGGCCACCAGGGCGTCGAAGGCGGGCTCCGCTCCGTCCCGGACGGCGAACCGCACCAGCAGGGCGTAGCCCGCCGGAGGAGGAGTGATCACCGCCGCGGAGGTCATCGCTGGACCTCCGCGCCGGCCTGGGCGAGCCGTTCGAGTTCGGCGCGTTCGGGGGCGCCCTCCCAGTCGCCGCGCACCGCGCAGGCGGCGGCCCCGCAGATCGCCGCCGTGCGCAGGCGCCGCGCCACCGGGGCGCCCGCGATGCGCTCCGCGAGGTACCCGGCCACGAAGGCGTCGCCCGCGCCGACCGGATCGATCACGGTGGTCGGTATCGCCGCGGTCTCGTACCCGGCGCCGTCCACGAGCGCGAACGCGCCGTGCGGGCCCCGTTTGACGACCACCTCCGCGGGCCCGAGCCGGGCCAGCCCGGTGGCGAGCGCGACATGGTCGCCGGAGGCGCCGAGCAGGGCCGCCTCGTCCTCGCCGGCGAACAGCACGTCGGCCTGCCGGGCGAGGGGGACGAGGCAGGACCGCGCCTCGTGCCGCGACCACAGGGTGGCGCGGTAGTTGACGTCGAGGGAGACGGGGACGCCGTTCTCCCGCGCGAGCCGGACCGCGTACTCGACGGCGTCGCGCGCCGACGCCGACAGGGCCGGGGTGATCCCGGTGACGTGCAGCACCGCCGCACCGGGGACGAGGGACTCGCCGACGTCCTCGGGCGACAGTCGCGACCCGGCGCTGCCTCGGCGGTAGTAGGTGACGCGCCGGTCGACGACGGTCCTGCGGGTCTTGAGCATCAGGCCGGTGGGGGCCCCGGCGTCCTTGCGGACGGCGCCGGTGTCGACGCCTTCCCCGCGCAGGCTCGCCAGGACCAGCCTGCCGACCTCGTCGTCGCCCACGCGGCCGATCCACGCGGCCGGGACGCCCAGCCGCGCCACCCCGATGGCGACGTTGGACTCGGCCCCGCCGGTGCCCAGTTCCAGGGTCCGCTGGTGGCGCAGGGGGCCCTCGCCGGTCGTGGTCAACAGACCCATCGTCTCGCCCAGGGTGACCAGGGGACGGTTGCTCATGTGTGTCTTCCTTCTTCGGGACGGCCGGCCCGGCCCGTGGGCGCGGGGTGCTGCGGCCCGGTGCAGGACCGGACGAGCGCCTCGGCCCGCCGGGTGATCTCGTCGAGGGGAGTGCCGCCGTCGCCGACGAGCGGGGACCCGAGCCCGACCGCGAAGGCGCCCGCCCGCAGATAGTCGGCGGCCGCGGCGACGGTGATGCCGCCGGTCGGCATCAGCCGCAGGTGCGGCAGCGGTGCCCGTACCTGCCGCAGATAGTCCGGGCCGAAAGCGGCGGCCGGGAACACCTTGACGGCCGCCGCGCCCTCCCGGGCGGCCGCCAGCATCTCCGAGGGGGTCAGGGCGCCCGTCACCACGGGGACCCCGCGCGGGGCGCAGCGGTCGACGACGCCCTCGACCCGTGCGGGGGTGACGACGAACGCGGCACCCGCCGCGCAGGCGTCCGCCGCCTGGTCGGGTTCGGTGACGCTGCCGACGCCCACGGTCAGTCCCATCTCCCGCAGGGCGGCCACGCTCTCCAGGGCACCGCGGGAGGTCATCGTCACCTCCACGCAGGTGACGCCGCCCGCCGCCAGGGCGCGCGCGACGGCGGGGAAGCCGCTCGCGTCCGCGGCGCGCAGCACCGCCACCACGCGGCGCCGGGCCAGTTCGTCCAGGGTCCCGCTCACGGCAGCACCTCTCCTTCACGGGCCACGCGGATCGCCTGCGCGGCAATGGTCAGGGCCGGGTTCATGGCGGCGGAGGAGGGCAGGAACGAGGCGTCGACCACGAACAGGTTGCGCACGTCGTGGCTGCGGCAGTACGGGTCGAGGACCGACCGGGCGGGGTCCTCGCCCGCGCGGAGCGTTCCGCACTGGTGGGAGTCGGTCTCCACGCCGAAGGTGTCCGCGGCGAGGAACCGGTATCCGGCCCGGCGCATCATCCGCCGCGCGCGGACGACCAGTTCGCGGTGCGCGCGGGTGTTGGTCGGGCTCCAGTGGACCCGCACGCGCCCCGAGGGCCCGAGGACCACCCGGTTGTCGTCGTCGGGCAGGTCCTCCGACATCACCCACCACTCCACGCTGTGCGCGGTCATGGCGCGCAGCAGGGGGCGCGGCAGCCGCGGCCGGGCGGCCTTGAGCATGGCGGCCTGCAGCTTGCCCAGCAGCTGTACGGTGCCCAGCGGGTAGGGGCCGCCCCGCCCGGGACGGTAGTAGTCGTCGACCGCGAGCGTCTTCTGGAACCAGGTCGGATTGGGGCGCCGCATGTCCACGGCCAGCAGGGCGGTGTTGTTGTGCTGCATATAGCCCCGGCCGACCAGACCGGAGGAGTTGCCCAGGCCCCGGGGGTGGGAGACGGACTGCGAGCGCAGCAGCAGCGCGGCGGACTCCACGGCCCCCGCGCCGACGACGAACGTCCCCGCGCGCAGTTCCAGCGGGGCCCCGCCGCGTTCGGCCCGGGCCGCCACCACGGTGCGCCCGGCGGGGTCGGTGTCCAGGCGCACCACGCGCGTCCCGGTCAGCAGCCGGACCCGGCCGCCTTCGAGGGCCGGCCGCACCCCGCAGGTCTCCGCGTCGCTCTTGGCCCCCACCAGGCAGGGGAAGCCGTCGCAGGTGCGGCAGCGCACGCAGGCGCCGCCCTCGCCCCGGTCGACGCCCATGGGCAGGGAGTAGGGGTGCAGGCCCTGGCGGCGCAGCCGGTCGGCCAGGTCGGCCACGTAGGGCTCGTGGTCGAGGGCGGGGAAGGGGTACGGGCCCGAGCGGCGCGGCTCGGTGGGGTCCTCGCCGGGCGAGCCGTGCACCCGGTACCACTGCTCGGCGACCGCGTAGTGCGGTTCGAGGTCGGCGTAGGAGAACGGCCAGGCGGGAGAGGTGCCCTCCCAGTGCTCCACCGCGGTGAAGTCCTCCTCGCGGAAGCGCGGCAGACAGGCTCCGTAGACCTTGGTGCTGCCGCCCACGTACTGGTGGACACCCGGGGTGAAGGCGCGGCCCGTCCCGTCCTCCCACGACGGGGCGTTCTTGTAGCGCCGCCGCTCGAAGACGTCGGAGGGCGACCAGTTCTGGGGTTCCCGGGGCAGGAATCCGCCCTGTTCGACGAGCAGGATCCGGGCTCCGGTGCCGGCCAGGGCGCGCGCGAGGGTACCCCCGCCCATGCCGGTGCCGACGATCAGCACGTCGCAGTCGACCACCGGGCCCACCTCGCCCGTGACGATCGCGGGGGAGGAGGCGGACCACAGGCCGGCGGCGCTCACTTGACCGATCCCGCCGTCAGGCCGCGGATGAAGTACTTGCCGAGCAGCAGGTAGATCAGCGCGGTCGGCACGGCCGCGATGACCGCGCCGGCCATGACGACGCTCCAGTTCACGGACTGGGTGCCGGAGAGGTTGTTCAGCGCCACGGTGACCGGCTGGCTCGCGGGGTCGGGAACGACGACGATGCCGAAGACGAAGTCGTTCCAGATGTTGGTGAACTGGAAGATCCCGGCGACCACGAACCCGGGCAGCGACAGCGGCAGCATCACCCGCCAGAAGGTCTGCAGCACGCCGGCGCCGTCGATCGAGGCCGCCTCCACGATGGCCTGCGGCACCGCCGCGTAGTAGTTGCGGAAGATGAGGGTGGCGATGGGGATGCCGTAGACGACGTGGACGAGCACGAGCCCGGGGACGGTGCCGTACAGGCCGATCCACTGGAGGAACGTCACCAGGGGGATGAGCACGGCCTGGTACGGGATGAACATGCCCAGCAGCATGATCGTGAAGACCAGGTTGGCCTTCGGGAAGCGCACCTTCGACAGGACGAACCCGTTGAGCGCGCCGACCAGCGAGGAGATGACGGTCGCGGGCACCACCATCAGCAGGCTGTTGACGAAGTTGCCGGACAGCCGCGACCACGCCTCGTGGTAGCCGTCGAGGCTGAGCGGGGACGGCAGGTGCCACATGGTGGAGACGTCGGCCTGCGCCGACGACTTCAGCCCCGCGGAGACCATGACGTACACCGGCAGCAGGAACAGCAGCGTGCCCACGGTCAGGGCCGCGACGACGGCCCACTGGCCGGGGGTGCGGGGCAGGCGGCGGCGCCGTGTCCGGCCGCCGGGCGCCCCGGGGCCGGGGCCGCCGGACGGCCCGGCGGCGACGGAGGCCGGGAGCTGGGTGCCGGCGGCCATGTCAGGATTCCTCTCGGGTGTAGGTGCGCGCGAGGTAGGGCACGACGACCGCGCACACCAGCAGCAGCATCACCACGCTCGCCGCGGCACCGGTGTTGTAGCGCAGCGCGCGGAACATCTGCTCGTAGACGAAGATGCCGGGGACGTCCGTGCTGAAACCGACTCCGCTGCCCGCCATCGCGTACACCAGGTCGAAGATCTTCAGGCTGACGTGCCCGAGGATGACCAGGGTGGTCACGGTGACGGGCCGCAGCATCGGCAGGATCACCTTGCGGTAGGTCTGCAGGGGCCCGGCGCCGTCCATCAGGGCGGCCTCCCGGACCTCGTCGGGCACGGCGGCGAGGCCGGCCAGGTACATGGCCATCGCGAACCCGCCGAGCTGCCAGGCCGCGGCGATGACGACCGGGACGAGGGCGAGCGGGATGCCCACCTGGGTGTGCAGGTAGGTCCCGCCCGGGATGACCGACTCCAGCACGCCGTTGAGCTGCCCGACGACGCGCTGGTCACTGATCCAGTCGGGCCGCAGCGGCTGGCCGGTCACGGAGGCGTAGGCGCTCGACACACCGGTCGCGTCGAGCAGCAGGTTGGCCCCGGTCTGCGGGGTGAAGATCCACCGCCAGACGACACCGGTGACGATGAACGACAGGGCGTAGGGGAAGAGGAAGACACTGCGGAAGAAGGCCCGCCCGACCACGACGTGGTGCACCAGGACGGCCAGCACCAGCCCCAGGACGACGGAGGCGAGGAGGAACAGCACGGTGAAGACGACGGTGTTGCGCAGGTCCGCCTGGAAGCGGGCGGTGGCGAACAGGTCGGCGTAGTTGCCCAGCGCCGAGTCGCGCAGGGCGGTGTCGCGGTTGAAGGGGTTCCACCGCCGGGTCAGGGAGATGAAGACCGTGAAGCCGATGAAGCCGTAGACGAAGACGGCCAGCAGGATGAAGCTCGGGGCGACGAGCGCCGGGCCGAGCCAGGTGCGGCGCAGCCGGGCCCAGCGCCCGTGGCTCGTGACGCGGCCGGTGCGGACGGGCTGCCGCGCCGGGACCGTGCTCGTGTGGGTCATGGTGGACTCTTCTGTCGCTGGGGGTGGGTTCGGTGGTCGGGTGTCCTCGGCCCGCCCTGGGCCGGGCGGGCCGAGGACACCCCGCTGCGGGAGCCGTGCGTCACTTCTCGGCGCCGTCGAGGGCCTTGACGAAGGCGTCGACGTCGTGGCTCGCGTTCAGCTGGTTGACGGCGTCGAAGAAGGACTGCTGGAAGCGCGGCGACGTGGCCTCACCGTGCACCAGCGTGCTGACCAGCGTCTCCTTGCGGAAGTCCTGGGCGGCCGCCTGCTGGTAGGCGCCCAGTGACGACACGTCGACATCGGTGCGGACGGGGGTGGAGCCCTTGGCCTTGTTGAAGGCCAGCTGGCTCTCCTTGCTGCCGACCGAGGCGATCCACTTCTTCACCAGGCCGGGGTTCTTGCCGGCGGCCGAGGCCACGAAGACGTCGCCGACGGTGACGAAGACGTGCTCCGAGCCGGGGAAGGGCACGTACCCGAAGTCCTTGCCGTCGTGCTGGCCGTTTTTGACCAGTTCGCCGTAGGCCCAGTCGCCCATCGTGTTGAAGGCGCAGCCGCCGTCGGCCATCCGCTTGACGGCCTGGTCCCAGGTCAGGGCGGAGTGGTCGTTGTTGACCCGGCCGAGCAGCCCGGTGTACTCCTTCACCGCGGCGCGGACCTGCGGGTCGGACCACTTGGTGCGGCCGCTGACCAGCCGGTCCCAGCCGTCGGCGCCGAGCCGGCCGACGAGGACGTTCTCCAGCACCTCCGCGGAGGCGAAGATGTCCTTGTCGCCCAGGCACAGCGGCGTGGTGCCCTTGGCGCGGAGCTTGTCCAGGGCGCGGTCGAACTCCTGCTGGGTGAGGTGGTCGCCGACACTGATCCCGGCGTCGGCGAGGACCTTCTTGTTGAACCACAGCACGTTGCCGCGGTGGACGCCGGTGAGGACGCCGTAGACCTTGCCGTCCCTGCTCATCGCGTCGATGAGCGGCTTCGGCATGACGGACGTCCACTTGTTCGCGGTGTACACGTCGGTGAGGTCGAGGGCCAGGCCGTTGTCGAGGAGCTCGCTCATCGCCTTGCCGGGGTGGGTCTGCCAGGTGTCCGGCGCGTTGCCGCCGACCAGCCGGGTCTGCAGGACCTGCTGGGCGTTGGAGCCGCCGCCGCCGGAGACCGCTCCGTTGCGGACGGACGCGCCGGGGTTGGCCTTCTTGAAGTTGCCGATCAGGGCGTCGAGGGCGGCGGCCTCCGATCCGGAGGTCCACCAGGAGAAGACCTCGACCTGGTCGGTCTTCTCACTGCCGGCGACCGATCCACCGCCGCAGGCGGTGGCCGTCAGGGCGGCCGCGGCGGTCAGCGCCACGGCCCACAGGGGCGTTCTTCTCATGTCGTCGAGCTCCTTGTGCGTACGGGTGGGTGCGGGTGGGGCGGGGTTCACCGGACGGCGACGCGCGGGCGTGCCACGGCAGCGGGCGGCTGGGCGTGGGGGGTTGCCCGGGGAGGAAGGGGAGGGAGGGGAGGGGAGGGAGAGGAGGGGAGCGGAGAGGGCGGGTGCCGACCGCGGCGGCGGTGGCCGGCGCGGTCGGCCGCGGCCGTGCGGGGAGACGGTCAGGCGGCCGGGCGGACGCCGGACACGGCGGTCAGGGGGCCGCCGAGGACCTTGTGGAGCGCCTCGACGAAGAAGTAGTCGCCCCACATGACGCTCTCGTCGACACCGAGCCCCTTGGACTCGTGGTAGGAGGCGCGCTTGAGCACGCCCTCCCAGGCCGGATCGTGCGAGGCCAGGAAGTCCTCCTGGCACAGCCGTTCCAGCGCGGCGAACGCATGGCCGCGGTAGCGCGCCGCGCGTTCGCCGTCCACCAGCTCGGCGAGCTGGAGCAGTCCGCTGGCCGCGATCGCGGCCGCGGAGGACTCGTACGGCAGACGGGGGTCGGGTTCGTCCCAGTCGTTCGGCGGGACGAGCCGGTCGCCCGTGTGGGAGATGTGATAGTCGGCGCAGGCGATCGCGGTGTCCAGGTAGTCGCGCTCGCCGGTGAGGGCGTGGCAGGTGCCGAACCCGTACAGCGCCCAGGTCTGGCCGCGTGCCCAGCAGGAGTCGGCGCGCCAGCCCTGCTGGGTGCTCTGGCGCAGGAACTCGCCGGTGGCCAGGTCGAACACGCCCTCGTGCGCGGTGCTGCCGTCGCCGCGCACCAGATGGCGCCGGGTGGTGCGGCAGTGCTGGTGGGCGATGTCCAGCAGGGCGTCGTCCCCGCTCTGCTGGGCGGCGTGGAAGACGATGCCGACGTTCATCATGATGTCGATGAACAGGCTGTCGGGGGCGAGGAAGGACCGCAGATAGCGTCCCGCCTGGTTGTAACGCAGTCCCATGGTGCGCCCTGCGGTCACCACGACGTCGTTCCTGGACGCGTCGCCGGTCAGGTCGTACCACCGCTTCCAGGTGGGCCAGAACACGAACCCGAGGTCGTGCACGTCACGGTCGTGCTTGCGGCCCTCCACCAGCAGCGAGTAGTGCTCGGCCCGGCGCCGCCACAACGGGTCGCCCGTGACCTCGGCGAAGATCCACATCTGGCCCCCGAGGAAGCCCTCGCACCAGTTGGTCCACGACTCCTTCTGGTGGTGCCACCGGCCGTTCTCGGTGTACAGGGGGAAGTAGTCGCCGTGCGAGGTGACCAGCCGGTCCACCTTCTCCTGGGCGACCTCGAGAGCGCGTTCGGCCGCGGCGCGCAGCGAGGCGGGCGGATTCAGCCCCCGCGCGGCGCCGGCGACGGTGTCGGTCATGGTCTGTCCGTTCCTTCCAGGGGGACCCACGGGCGGCGCCGTGGGCCGGTGTGCACCACCACGCTCTTCAGCTCGGTGAAGGCGTCGATGGCGTGCCGTCCGAGTTCGCGGCCGATGCCGCTCTCGCCGTAGCCCCCGAAGCTGATCTCGGGGAAGCCGTCCATGAAGCAGTTGACCCAGACCGTCCCGGCGCGGCTGCGGCGCGCGTACGCCAGGGCGGTGTCGACGTCCCGGGTCCACACCGCCGACGACAGTCCGTACGGGGTGGAGTTGGTGATCGCGACGGCTTCGTCGAGGGAGCCGAAGCGCAGTACGGACAGCACCGGTCCGAAGATCTCCGTCGTCGCGATCGACATGTCGGCGGTGACGTGGTCGAAGACGGTCGGGGCGTAGAACCGGCCGGCCGGGGTGTCGAGGCGGTGCCCGCCGAGCAGCAGCTCGGCACCGGCCTCGGTGCCCTCGCCGACGAGCCGTTCGATGACCCGGAGTTGCTCGTCGCTGGCGATCGCACCGACCTTGGTGGTCTCGTCGAGGGGGTCGCCCACCACCACCCGCCGGGCGTGCTCCACCACACGCCGGACGAACTCGTCGGCGATGTCGCGGTGCACCAGCAGCCTGCTGCCGGAGTTGCAGCACTCGCCCTGGTTGAACAGCACGCCGAAGACCACGGCGTCGACGGCGGCGTCGAGGTCGGCGTCGGGGAAGACGACCTGCGGGTTCTTGCCGCCCAGTTCCAGCTCGACCCGCTTGAGGGTCCGGGCCGCGGCGGTCATGACCTTCTTTCCCACCTCCGTGGAACCGGTGAAGGAGACCATGTCCACGAGCGGGTGCTCGCTCAGCCGGGCCCCGACGCCTCCCTTGCCGGTGACGACGTTGACCACACCGGCCGGCACACCGGCCTCGGTCAGCAGGTCACCGAGGACGAGGGTGGTCCCCGGCGTGAGCTGGCTCGGCTTGACCACCGCGGTGCAGCCGACGGCCAGCGCGAAGGGCAGCTTCTGGCTGACGATCAGCAGGGGGAAGTTCCAGGGGGTGATGATGCCGACGACGCCGACCGGTTCGCGCAGGGCCAGGCCCAGGTAGTCACCGCCGAGCGCGTTGTGGGAGTCGCCGTAGGCGTGCTGGGCCAGGGTTGCGGCGTAGTACCACAGCTCGGCGGTGGTGGTGACCTCCCCACGCGCCTGGCCGAGGGGCTTGCCGCTCTCCAGCGCCTCCACGCGGGCCAGTTCCTCGGCGTGTTCCTCCACGAGCGCGGCGACGCGCCGCAGGACGCGGGCGCGCTCCATGCCGGGCAGGTCCCGCCAGCGGCCGTCGTCGAACGCCTTGCGGGCGGTCTCCACGGCCAGGTCGACCTCTTCCGCGCTCGCCTCGACGTACTCGCCGACGACATGGCCGTGGGCCGGACTGGTGCGGGTGAACAGCCGCCCGCCGGGCGCGTGGACGTGCTCGCCGCCGATGAGCAGGGGATAGCGGCGCGGCGCCGTGGTGTCGGTGGTGGTCATGGCAGGTGTCTCCAGTGGTTCATCGGCCGTGGAATCGGGGAGTGCGCCGGTCGCGGAAGGCCGCCAGGCCCTCGGCGCGGTCGTCGGTGGCGGCGGACAGCGCCCCGGCGAGGGCCTCGAAGGCCTCGGCGCTGGACGGGGTGGCGTGGTTGAGCACCTGCTTGGCCAGCTGCACCGCGACGGGCCCGCGGCGGGCGATGGCGGCGGCGAGGCGTTCGGCGGTCTCCCGTACCCCGCCGGCGGGCGCGACCTCGTCGACCAGGCCCCACTGGAGGGCCGTCGTCGCGTCGACGAGATCACCCGTCAGAATGAGCCGCTTGGCCCGGGCCGGGCCGATCAGCGCGGTCAGGCGGGCCGTGCCGCCCCAGCCGGGCAGGGTGCCGATGCCGACCTCCGGCAGGCCCAGGCGCGCGGTGTCCGCGGCAACCCGCAGATCGCAGGCCAGGGCCAGTTCCAGACCGCCGCCGAAGGCACCGGCCTGGAGCACCGCGATGGTCGGCTGCCGCAGGGCCGCCAGCCGGCGGAACGCCTCGTGGCCGGTGTGCACCCAGTGCCGCCACACCGCGAGCGCGTCATGGTCGGCGAAGGCGCCGAGGTCGGCCCCGGCGCAGAAGGCGCGGTCCCCTTCCGCGGTGACCAGGACGGCGCGGACCGTGTCGTCGGCGTGGACGGCGTCCGCGCACCCGGCCAGGTCGCCGAGCATGGCCGGGGTCAGCGCGTTGAGCTTCTCGGGCCGCGCCAGGCTGATCACGGCCGTGTCGCCGTGGCGTTCCAGTCGGACGGTGCCCTCGGGCGGCGGGGGAGGAGTGTCACTCATGGCGGTCTCCTGGGGCGAGGTCGAGCGCGATCGGCTCGGGACGGAACAGCCGGGCGTCCATGAGGGCGAGCCGAGGACTGACACGGAGCGGGAAGCCCGCGCGTTCGACCACGTCCCGCCGGACGTCGACGCCGGGGGCGACCTCGGTGACCGTCAGCCCCTCGGGCAGCAGCCTCATCACGCACCGCTCGGTCACGACGGTGACGCGCCGGCCCTCGGCCCGCGCCCGGCGGCCGCTGAAGGTGACCTGCCGGACGGCCTCGACGAACTTCGGTGTCGTGCCGTCCCGGTGGATGCGCAGCGCCCCGTCCTCGATCGCGATGTCGCTGCGGCCCGCGGTGAAGCAGCCGCTGAAGACCAGGTGCCGGGCGTTGGCGGTGATGTCCGCGAAACCGCCGACGCCGGCGGTGATGTGGGAGCGACCAGGCAGCGCGGAGACGTTGACGTTGCCCTCGGCGTCGATCTCCAGGAACGACAGCATCGAGGTGTGGAACGCCCCGCTCTGCAGGAAGGTGAACTGGTCCGCGGACGGGAGGATCGCCTCGGGATTCAGTGCGCACCCGAAGGCGAAGCCGGTGAGCGGGAACCCGCCGACCGCGCCCTGCTCGATGACCCAGGTGACATCGCTGTGGCGGCCCTCCTCCAGCAGCACCCTCGGGACGAGGGCCGATATGCCGAAGCCGAGGTTGACCACGGCGCCGCGGTGCAGCTCCACGGCGGCGCGCCGCGCGATCACCTTCTCCAGCCCGAACCCGGCGGGCTCCACCTCCGTCAGCGGGCGGCGCAGCGCACCGGCCAGGGCCGGGTCGAACGGGGTCTGCGTGGTCTGCATCTGCCCGGCGTCGACGACGACGCGGTCGACGAGGATGCCGGGCACCCGCACCTGCTGCGCGGGCAGCGATCCCGCCTCCGCTATTCGCTTGACCTGCGCGATCACCAGGCCGCCGTGCGCCCGGGCGGCCAGCGCCTGGTCGAGGGCGCCCAGCGGCGAACCCTCGTCCTCCATGGTGAGGTTGCCGTTCTCGTCGGCGGTGGTGGCGCGGATGACGGCCACGTCCACGCCGATGGCCGGATAGAACAGCCACTCGCGTCCGTCGAACCGCTCCACGCGGACGAACTGCGGTGTGGCCGCGTTCATCCGGCCGCCCTCGCGGCGCGGGTCGACGAAGGTGTCCAGGCCGACGGTGGTCAGGACGCCCGGCTGGCCGGTCGCCGCGCTGCGGTGCATCTGGAACAGCACGCCCGAGGGCAGGTTGTACGCCTGCACCTCTCCGGCCTCGATCAGCTTGCGGATCAGCGGCGGCTCCAGGGAGGACGGCCCGCTCGGGTAGGAGCCGGCGAACACCCGGCGCAGCAGGCCCGGTTGGGCGAGGTGGTCGATGCCCCTGATGCCGTACATGTCGCCGGCGGCGATGGGATGCAGGGTGGTCAGCCCCCGGGGCGCGCCGGTCGCGCCGAATCGCTCGCCGATGGCGCGCAGTACGGCGTCGGGGCAGCCGAGCCCGCTGGAGGAGCTGACCGACACCACCGCGCCGTCCGGCACGAGGGCGGCGGCCTCCGCCGCGCTGATCACGGGTGTGCGGGTCACGGCGTCTCGCCCTCCAGGCTGCTGACGGGGGTCACGGGGGTCACGGGGGTCACGGGGGTCACGGGGGTACGGGTGCCGGTGCGCAGCGCGTCACGGACGGCGAGGGCGACGGCGAGGGACGCGAAACCGTCGGCGCCCGTCGCCAGCGGCGTGCCCTCGCCGTGGACGGCGTCGGCGAAGGCCCGCAGCCCGGTGACGTAGAGGTCGTCGCGGGGGCCGACGTCGACGGGCACGGTGCTGCCACCGCGGCGGAGCACGACCTCGCCGTCGGGGTCCTGGGTCATGGCGTCCGTGGCGAACAGCGAGGCGTCGGTGCCGTGCACCTCCAGCGCGGTGCCGGCGTGCGGGACGGTGAACGCGTCGTGGGCGCAGGCGAGTACGTCGTCCTCGAGGCGCAGCACCGCCATGACGGCATCCTCCACGCCGGGCACGGCCAGCCCCTGGTTCACGGCGGTCGCGGTCACGTCGAGCACCTCACGGCCGAGGACGAAACGCAGTGCGTCGGCGTCGTGGACGGTGATGTCGAAGACCACTCCGCCGCCGGCCACCGGGTTCTTCAGCCGCCAGCCGCGCAACCGCTGCGGCAGTTCGACGGCGTGGTGGACCCGTACCGCCAGCGGCCGGCCGACGTGCCCGCCCGCCACCATCTTTTGGATCGATCTAATAACGGGTGAGGCGCGCAGATGGTGGTGGGTGCCGAGCACCACACCGGCGGTACGGGCGGCGCGGACGATGTCCGCGGCGTCGTCCAGGGTCATCGCCAGCGGCTTCTCGCACAGCACGTGCCGGCCCGCCGCCGCGGCGGCGACGGCCTGCTCGTGGTGCAACTCGTTGGTGGTGCTGATGTACACGGCGTCCGCCGGTACCGACAGGGCCTCGTCGAGCGTCCGCGCCGCGACCGGCACCTGATGACGCCCGGCGAACCGCCGGCCGCGCTCCGGACTGCCGCTGAAGACGGCCACCGGTTCCTGGCCGAGCGCCCGCATCGCGGGGATCACCCGCGTGGCCGCGATGTCGCTCGCTCCGACCAGGACCCACCGCAGGGGCCTGTTCATGGGGTCTCCTTCTCGCTGTGTTCCTCGGGGCGGCAGCCGCAGGAGGCGCGCACCACGAGCTGGGGCACACTCACGTCGCTCTCCGGGGGGCCGTCCGGGCGCTCTATCCGCCTGATGAGCAACTGGGCGGCGCGTTCGCCGAGTTCACGCGGCCTGATGGCCACGGTGGTCAGTGCGGGATGCTGCAGGGCGGACTCCGTGATGTCGTCGAAGCCGGTCACGCGCACCTCCTCGCCGACGCGGATGCCGAGTTCCTCGCAGGCGAGGAGGACACCGAAGGCGACGACGTCGCTGTAGCAGACGATGGCGTCCGGGCGATCCTTGCGACGCAGCACGGTGAGGGCGGCGTCGTACCCGCCCTGCCGGGTGGCGGCGCTGGGCACCGACCTGCTCGCCGGGAGGGTGCGCCGCCGGGCGGCCAGTGCCTCCTCCACGCCGCGCTGCCGGTCGTACCGTGCCGAGGAGTGCTCGGGCCCGCCGAGGAAGGCCACCTTGCGGGCACCGTGCGCCAGCAGGTGCTCGGTGGCGGCGCGGGCGCCCACCACGTTGTCGGCGCCCACGTACGGGGCGGGGTGGCCGTCGACGTAGCGGACGACCAGCAGATGCGGCACCCGGGCGGTCACCAGGGGACGCAGGTCCTCGGCGGTGGTGTCGTGCGCCGGGGTGATCAGCAGGCCGTCCGCGCCGTACTCCTGCATCACCCGCATCAGATCGGCCTGCTTGGCGGTCGACTCGTAGTTGTGGCCGAGCAGGACGACGATGCCCGCTTCCGCGAGGGCCGCCTCGACGCCGACGGTCAGCTCGGCGAAGAACGGGTTGGAGACGTCGGTGACGAGCAGGCCCACGGTGTGCGAGCGGCGGCTGCGCAGGCTCGCGGCGCCACGGTGGTAGACGTATCCGAGCCGGTCCATCGAGGCCCGTACCCGCGCCCGGGTCGAGTCCGCGACCAGCGGACTCTCCCTCAGTACGAGTGACACGGTCGCCCGCGAGACCTTGGCGTCCGCCGCCACGTCCGCCAGGGTGACCCTATTCCTGCCCATTCCCCCGCCGCCTTTCGTCGACTCGACCGTCCATCGGCTTCATGCCTCGCCCAGGATGTGCGCGGCACCCTTCTCGCCGATCATGATGGACGGTGCCTGCGTATTGCCGCTGATCAACGTCGGCATGATGGACGCGTCCACCACCCGCAGCCCCGCCAGCCCGCGCACGCGCAGGTCCGTGTCCACCACGGCCATGTCGTCGCCCCCCATCTTGCAGCTGCCGACGGGGTGGTAGTCCGTCTTGGCCCACTGCTTGATGTAGGCGCGGATCTCGTTCTTGGTGCGCACCCCGGACCCGGGCAGGTGCTCACGCTTGATCAGCGGCGCGAAGGCGGAGGTGGCCAGCAGTTCGCGGCCCTTCTCGAAGGCGGTCATCGAGACCTCCCAGTCGTGGGGGTCGGCGAGGAAGTTGGGGTCGATGGCGGGCGGGACGAGGGGATCGGCCGAACGCAGCGTCACCTCGCCGACGCTGCGCGGGCGCAGGTTGCAGGTGTTGATGGTGACCCCGTGGCCCTTGATGCGCTGCCGGCCGTGGTCCACGACGTACGCCGGCAGGCAGTGGATCTGGATGTCGGGCGAGCGCACGTCCTCGCCGCTGCGCAGGAACGCGCCCGCCTCGGCCACGCAGGCGGTGACCGGCCCGGTGCGGAACAGCAGGTACTGCAGCCCGTGGCGCAGCGCGCGGTCGGGGCGGTCCTCCTGGTTGTAGCTGACCGGGGCCGTCTCCGCCGTGAGGTAGACGTCCATGTGGTCCTGGAAGTTCTTGCCCACGCCCGCCAGTTCGTGGACGACGGGGATGCCCAGCCGGTTCAGTTCCTCGCCCGGCCCGATGCCGGACAGCAGGAGCAGCCGGGGCGAGTTCACCGCGCCGCCGCTGAGGATCACCTCGCCCTCGGCGCGTGCGGTGTGCTCCTTCCCGCCACGCAGGTAGGTCACGCCCACGGCCCGGCCGTGCTCCACCAGCACCCGGGTGGCCGTGGCCTCCGTGACGACGGTGAGGTTGGGGCGCCGCCGCGCGGGCCGCAGGAAGGCGGTGGCGGTGCTCTCCCGCCGGGCGTTGCGCTGGGTGACGTCGTAGTAGCCGACGCCGTCCTGCTCGGCGCCGTTGAAGTCGTGGTTGTAGGGAAGGCCGATCTCCTGGCCGGCCCGCACGAACGCCTTGGTCAGGGGGTTGTGCATGAGCTGTTCCACGACGCTCATCGGCCCGGTGGTGCCGTGGAACTCGTCCGCGAAGCGCTCGTTGGCCTCGGACTTCTTGAAGTACGGCAGGACGTCCTGGTAACCCCAGCCCTTGTTGCCGAGGTCCCGCCACTCGTCGTAGTCCAGGCGGTGGCCCCGGATGTAGATCATGGCGTTGATCGAGGTGCTGCCGCCCAGCGTCCGCCCCTGCGGGTAGTACATCGGGCGGTCGTCGAGATGACGCTGGGGGACCGTCTCGAAGCGCCAGTTGACCTTCGGGCTGGTGAGCTTGGTGAAGCCGACCGGCATGTGGATCAACGGCGACCGGTCCGCCGGTCCCGCCTCCAGGAGCAGGACCCGGTGATCCGGGTCGGCGCTGAGCCGGTTCGCCACCACGCATCCGGCGGCGCCGGCGCCCACGACCACGTAGGTGAAGCGGTCGACCATGACGTTCACTCCTTCGCGACCGGTTCATTAGACCGATCTAAATTTGCGTTGGAGCGATCTAAATGCCGCGGTTCCCGACCGTCAAGGGGTGCTGCATGAAAAAGTTGGCGAATGGGGCGCCGCGCGCCGTCGGACGGCCCGGGTGCAAGGGTGGGAAGGCCTCCGGGGCGCGGGTGCCCGGGTGTGCTCTCCGGACCCTCGCAGGCGCCGAGAACAAGCAGCTGACCTGGGAGGATGTAGTGAACCGGAGCGTGGTCGGCCAGACGCCGCCGCCGTGCCCGGGCCGCTGTCCCGAGGAGTCCTGCGGTGGCGGGTGGCCCGGGAGGCGACGGCCTGCCGCAGGAGCCCCGAACGCCTCGACGCCGCTCGTGGGTGGTGGTCCGGGCAGGCGATCTTTAGAACGATCCAACTCCGAGTGGCGCACATCCCGTCAGCCGCCGTCGGCGGCCCGGCCCTTGGGGACCACGGGGATCGGCGGGCGGGCGCCCTGGCCGGCGTGCCGCCGCCGCCCCATCCGGGCAGCAGACGGCCGGTGCTGTAGCAGGGGCAGCCGCCACGGACCCGCATCGCGCGCTCGTAGCAGGTCCGGCAGTTCGGGCCGCTCGACCACTCCGCCGACGTCGAAGCCCGACGGCCGCAACGGGCGCGATCCCGGATCATCCACCGCTCGTACTCCTCTGGCGTCACCGCTCACCCCCCGGGCGCCAGCCTGACCCGTGTGGGTCGGCGGGCGGCCAGGTTGATCGCAGCTTCTTCGCCGACGGCTCGGCGGGCCGGGAGGTTCCGGGCCGAGGTGGTGATCAGAGCCGTGGGCGTGCAGTCGTGGATGCCGCAGAGGGGGGGCCGGCACCGGCAGGGAGAGCCGTTCCGGGGTTCCGGAGACCAAGCGGGTTCCGGAGACCAAGCGGTGGGACGGGGAGGAGGGCAGGGTGATGCCGCGTTCGGTCAGGTGCGGCATGGGCTCGGCGGCGGTGAACGTGCCGCGGGCGGCCAACAACTCGCGCGGGTGCCGATGACCACGGGTCGTGCGCGTCAGTCGCAGTAGTGATCCAGAACGTATGGCAGGTGCTGGGCCCATCTGTCGTACGTCACGTCGTCGGGCGCGGTCAGCGTGCAGTCGTACGGCACGTCGTCGGTGAACTCGAAGAACAGCGTGCACTGCCGACTGGCGTCCTTGAGGGCGTGGTCGATGCTCGCGATCTTGTTCCAGCGGAAGTCGAGGCTGATGTCCCCGGGTCCGAGCAGTTTGATCTCGACCCCGTGGGCATCGATGATCACGGCACGTTCGTCGTCCGCGGCGTGGAAGCGGTCGGCGTCCTCGGAGGTGGGTTCCCGGCCCTCCCCAGGGCCGTCCTCGGCGGGCGGTGCCGCGAGGGTGGGCGGTGGCACCACGAGCGTGGGCGGGTGCGAGGCGTCCATGACCCCGGTGAACGCGTCGAGCAGTTGCTCCGTGGTGGGCCGCCGTGCCGGGTCCTTCTCTAGGCAGGCCCCGACGATCCCGCGTATGCCCTCCGGAACCGATGAGAGGTCCGCTTCCGCGTGCACTGAGCGGTACATCAGCATCATCGGCGTGCCCTCGCCGAAGGCGCTGCCGCCCGCAGCCGCCACGAGGACGGCGCCGAGGGCGAACACGTCGGCGGCGCCCGTCACTTCACGGCCCTCCGCCTGCTCAGGCGCGAGATAGCCAGGGGTGCCGAAGGCATGGCCCGTCACCGTCAGCCGGGTGGACTCGACGCTCCGGGCGATGCCGAAGTCCACGACCCGGGGACCGTCCGGCGCCATGATGATGTTGCCCGGCTTCAGATCGCGGTGTACGAGCCCGCACCCGTGTACCGCCTGCAGCGCCTCCGCCAGCGCCGCGCCGAGCTGTCTCAACTCACCCTCGGCCATGGGCGCTTCGGCGGTGATCAAGTGGGCGAGCGTCGGGCCCGGCACATACGCCGTGGCCAGCCAGGGCGGCTCTCCGTCCGGATCGGCGTCCACCACCTGCGCCGTGTGGAAGCCGCCGACCCTGCGTGCCGCGTCCACCTCGACACGGAACCGGGCCCGGAAGGCCGTGTCCGCGGCCAGCTCCGGCCTTGCCACTTTCACCGCCAGCAGACGCCCGCCGCGCGACCGGGCCAGATACACCGTACCCATCCCGCCCGCACCGAGTTCCCGCACCACGGCGTAGGATCCGATCCGCTCCAACTGATCTTCCCCCGTTCGCCTTTCACATCTTCTCGTATCTGCCGTGTCCCGTCCGCACCAGCCTTCGGGAGTTCCTCTCCGTGGGGACGGCCGCGCACAGGAAACATCTACCCGGGCCCACCGCGTCAGTGAAGGTGAAGGCGGTGCGAGTGGAGCGGGCTACTCCCACCCGGACCATGAGAAGGCCCACTGCGCGGCGTACGGTGTGGGGCCGTTTGCCCGGAGGAGGGCCGGGACGGCGGGGAGGCCGGTGGGGGAGGCGGCGGAAGGCCGGTGACGGAACGCCGCGGACCGTGGCCGGCCACCGGGCCGCGGGCCACCGGGGTGATCCGGGCGTCAGTGGCCCGCGGTGGCACCGTCGGCGGGAGCGCCACCCGTACCCACGCGCACCGTCTCCACCCATGAGGGCGGCGCCGGTGCCTCCTCGCCGATCAGGGCGGCGATGAGACGGCAGGAGAGAGTCTCCGCGGGCCAGGGTGTGAAGCCGTCCGTGAGGACGATGACGATGCGGGGACGGTCCGGCATCGCGAGGGCCGCCTCGATGCCCACGCGCATGTCGGTGCCCCCGCCGCCGTCCAGCGCGACCTGCTCGGCGGCCATCACCCGGGAGACGGCGTGGACGTCGGCGTCGCAGGCGAGCACGGCGACCCGGTTGCCCCGCACCCCCACCTCGCGCAGCACCCCGGTGATCTCCCCCAGGGCCGCGGCGAGTTCCCCCTCGCCCATCGAGCCGGAGGTGTCGACGACGATCGCCACCCGCGGCAGCGGGCGGCGCAGGCTCGGCAGCACGGCCCCACGCAGCGCCGGGGTGCGCCGGGACGGGCGGCGGTAGGTGTAGTCGACGGCCCCGCCGGCCCATGCGGCCGCCTCACGGACGGCACCCGACAGCACCTGCCGCCAGTCCACGGTGGGCTCCAGGATCTCCTCCGCCCAGCGCCGCCACCCGGCCGGAAGGGTCCCGCGGGTGCGCTGGTGGGCGCGCATGGCCTCGGCGGTGTGCCGCCGCAGGGCCTCCGCCTCCACCGGTCCCAGCCGGGTGGGGCCGCCGGGTCCCCTCGCCTCCCACGGAGAGGGGTGGCAGTGGGCCCCCGACCCGCAGTCGGGCGAGCGCACCTCGGGCGGCAGGCGGGCGAGGTACGCCTCGAACAGCAGGCCCTCGGGCAGGCCGAACCGGCCGGGTTCCATCCGCCCGGCCGGAAGGGGCAGGCCGTCGGCGAGGAGATCGTCGTTGATCTCGCAGTCCTGCGCCACGTTGACGCGATGCCAGTCGCGCTGGTCGGCGGCGGGAAGCCGTTCGGCCCGGCCGTGGTGGTCGCGCAGCAGGTGCGCCACCTCGTGCACCCACACGGCCGCGAGTTCGGCCACGGGTGTCCGCTCCACGAAGCCGGGTGACACATAGCAGCGCCAGTGCCGGTCCACTCCCATCGTCGGGACACCGCTCGACGGCACCACGGTCAGCGCGTACAACGCCGAGGCGAGGTAGGGGCGTTGACTTGCCGCCCGGTACCGCGCGGCGAGCAGCTTCGTCATGTCCAGGCCGGGGCCGCCCTCCGCCATCCGGTCGCCTCAGCCGCCTTGGGGCAGGGCACCGGACAACTGGAGCAGGTCCAGGAAGCCGTCGATGCCCTGCGGCACCGGCCAGTCGGTGTCGCGCATCGCCGCCAGATCGACCGCGGCCCGGGCGGCGACATCGGGCACGCCCGCATCCACCGCCTTGCCCAGGACGGCCCAGCCGGCCTCCCAGCGCTCCCGGGTCAGGTCGTCCTGGATCGCCGCGACCACGGCGATCAGGAACGCGAGCTGCCGGTCGCCGCGGTCGGGCAGGGCGAAGGCGTCCGGATCGGCGAGCACCCGGTCCGGATCCGGCAGGTCCAGATGCTCCAGGTACGACAACAGCTCGATGCCGGCGCCGTCCCCGACGGCCCCGGTGAGCGCCGCGGCCACGGATTCCCGGCCGGCGCCGGTCGCGTACCCGGCCGCGAGCAGCGTCAGCGCCATCTCCCAGGTACGCGGGGAGGGCCACGCCCGGCCGCGGTTCTCCGCGTCGGCCGGCATGTGGTGGACCAGGCCGGGCCGCGCGGTCAGGAAGCCGGAGACGGCGCCACGCGCCCGCGCGACGGCGCCGGGGGCCTTGGCGGGGTCGACGACCGGGACGGTCATCGCCGGCCAGGTGCCGGCCATGCCGCGCGCCACGGTGCGTGGATCGTGGGTCCAGTGGAGGTGGACGAACCGGTTGGCCAGTGGCGGACTGAGGTGCCATCCGTCGGCGGCGCTCGACGGCGGGTTGGCGGCGGCCACGATCCGCACCGCTTCCGGCAGGACCAGGCTGCCCACCCTGCGCTCCAGCACCACACGCAGGAGCGCCGCCTGGACGGCGGGCGGCGCCGAGGACAGTTCGTCGAAGAAGAGCAGACCGTGCCCGGTCCGGGCCAGGCGGACCGCCCAGTCGGGCGGCGCCATGGGAACGCCGGTCGTCGCCGGATCGTCCCCGACGATGGGCAGGCCGGCGAAGTCGGAGGGTTCGTGGACGCTGGCGACGACGGTCTCCAGCCGGATCCCGAGGCCGGCGGCGAGCTGCTCCATGCCCGCCGACTTGCCGATGCCCGGCTCGCCCCACAGCAGCACCGGCTGGTTGGCGGTCACCGCGAGCGCCAGCGCCTCCAGTTGGGGGCTGGCGGACGGTTCCGTGCGCGAGCTGCGCAGCCTGCGGCGCAGGTCGTCGGCCGCGGCGAGCGGGGTGGGCAGGTCGTGACCGGCCGCGGCGTGGTCACCCCCGCTCCTGTGCGGTGCGCTCACTCCTGCCAATCCTCCCACTCCTCCTCCCACCAGTCGGCGCCGATGCCGGGATGCTCCTTCGCCACGCGTTCCCGCAGGAACTCCAGGTCGTGACGCTTGTACTTGCGGATGATCTGGTCCAGCGACAACCCCGCGTTGTCGGTCACGTCGATCCGGGCCCCGGCCGCGAGCAACGCCTCCACCAGGGCCACGGAACCGCGCTTGCCGACCGCCGTGCACAGCGGTGTGCACTCGCGGTAGTCCCTGCCCTCCAGGTCGAGACCCGCCGCCAGCAGCCGGTCGAGCAGCAGTTCGTGGTCGACCAGGGGGAGCACGTGCAGCAGGCTGCGCATGGCCCCGTCCCGGATCCGGGGATCGACCCCGGCGTCCAGGAGTTCCAGCACTCCGGGGGTGTCCCCGTGCTGGGCGCGCAGGAACAGCTCCCGCCGCTGGTCGCGCAGGGCCCTGGGCAGCCGTTCGGTGCCCGACGTCCATGCCTGCTGGACGGCGAAGCAGCCTGCCACGGCGCCGCCGAAGGCGCGCATGGCCCGCTCCCGCTGCTGCTCCTCCTCGGTGTGCGGTACGTCGAGGCGGCCGCCGCGGGAGACGACGTGGTGCCAGGAGCCGCGGCATCTGACCCGCACCGGTACGGGTGCCTCCGGTCCCGGAGGGCCGTCGGGCACCGGAAGCGACGGAAACAGCGCGGCACCGACCAGCGGGTGGAGGTGCGCCGGCGAGAGCCGGCGGGAGCGCAGCAGCTCCAGGTCCGGCAGTTCGTGCCACAGCGCCTGCGGCATGAGCGGGCTGTCGTCCTCCCCGACGGCACCGGCCCGCAGCCCGCCGGGGCCGGTCGGGTCCGTCAGTTCCAGCAGGACGGAGGTCCGCCACCCGTCGGGTATCCGGAAGCGGTTGCCCCCTCCCGCCTCCGCGAGCCGCCGGACGCCCGGCTCCAGCCGGGTCAGGGCGAGTGCGCGCGAGGCGAGAACGGTCCTCGGGTCGATCTCGCGCCAGCGGGAGGGCGGCGGCGTCAGGTCCACCTCGATGCCCGCGGCGGCGAAGGCCGCTTCGACCTCGCCCCGCTCGTGCAGCAGGGCGGCCCACTCGGCGCGCTCGGCCGGGTCGTCGCCAGGGTCCGCGCGGGGCAGCTCGGACTGCGGGCGCGGGGTGCCGTCGGTGTTGAGGAAGGGCGGCCTGACGGCGTTGCCCCCGCAGTGTTCCAGCAGTTCGGCGGTGCGGCGCGCGTCCCACAGGTGCCGTGCGGCCGTCCAGTCCTCGGTGGGCGTGCCCCCTTCCGCCGCGGGGTCCCCGAACCGCAGGCTGAGCCGCTGGGGTCCTTCCGTCATCACGGGTGTCAGGACGTAGAGGTACGGCGCCGCGCCATGGCCCTGCGGACCGTGGGCCGAGAGCAGCACGGTGACATCGGGCGCGAGCGTCGTCCGCCCGCCCAGCAGCCGCGGAAGGTGCCATCGCAGCAGGTCCGGTGCGAAGTGGCGGAGGTCGTCCGTCACGGCGGCGGCGACGTCCGTGCCGTACTGCCCGGCGATCCGGGGCAGTTCGAAGGTCACGTCCACGGCGGCCGCGGCGCAGGCGCCGGCCCAGTCACCGGCCAGCCGGCGTGCGCCCGCGCGCTCGATCATCCACCGGGGCACCGCGTAGCGGCGTATCCGCTGCCAGGCCGCCGCCTCGTCGGGGGAGAAGCGGCTCAACGGTAGGCACTCCCTATCGCGTGGAGATCGGGGTGGGGCCGGGACGTGGGCCGCATCAGCCGGTTGAAGGACCGCTTCACCTTCCGGGGCAGACCGGGGCCCAGACCGACGTATTCCAGGGGCGAGTCGTCGCCCACGGCTGCGAGGAGGGTCTTCGCCCCGCGTCCGGTCAGGCCGGTGTGGCGCAGTTCGAGCCGGCGCAGCGGGCTGCCCGCGAGTGCCGAGGCCAGCGCACCGGCTCCCGTGTCGCCCGTGGTGTTCGCGGGGGCGCCGAGGCTCCGCTCGGACGGCGCCCGGCCCAGGTCGAGCGTCTCGATCCCGCCGAGGGCGTCGGCCAGGGCCCGCGTACCGGCGGGTCCGATCCCGTTGCCGCCGAGCCCCAGGCGCACCGGCCGCGCCGGGTCGAGCGCCGACGCCAGCACGGCGGCGCCCTCGTCGCCGAGGTGGTTGGCCGGCAGGTACAGCTCGCGGACGCCGGCGTCCCGGATGAGGGCGGCGAGCAGCGGCGCGCTTTGGGCGGTCAGCCCGTTGCCGCCGAGGAAGAGGCGTTCCACGGGCCGGGCCCGCTCGGTGAGGGTGGCGAGCAGCGCGCTCAGGCCGTCCGCGGTGATCCCCGTGTTGACCAGGTCGAGGGTGCGCAGGGTGGTGTTGCGGCGCAGCATGGCGGCGAGCGCGCGGACGCCGTCGTCGCGGACCGGGTTGCGCTTGAGCCACAGGGCGCGGACGGTGTCGTCCCCCGCCAGCCGTTCGGCGAGCACCCCCGCGCCCTCGGCGCTGATGCGGTTGCAGCCCAGGTAGAGCGTGCGCAGGCCGTGTCCTTCGGTGAGGGCGTCGGCCACCGTGCGGGCTCCTTCGTCCCCGATGGAGTCGGTGCCGAGCAGGATGTGAACGGCGTGCGGCGAGGCCGCGGCCACCGGCATCAGCCGGGCCGCCCCGCCCGGTCCGAGGCCCTGCTTGCACAGGTCGACCCGCCCGTCCGCGCGCAGGGTGCCGACGGGAAAGGAGAGGTCGGACCGGACCGGATCCGGCGAGGCGAGCCGGTCCAGCATCGGGTCGAGGAGCACCGGATCCGCGAGGGGGATGTCCGGGTGCTCGATCGCGGGGCAGCGTACGGGCGTCTGCTGTGTCATCACCACTCCACGGTCCCCGGCCGGCCCCCGCCCACCGGCGGGGACGGGGTCGTCCTCCGCCCGCGGCGGGACGAACCGGCACCGATCGACGTTCCTCCATGGCCAAGGGTGGCAAGGCCGGTCGGATTCGAACCGACGTCCTCCAGCTTGACGCGTGGGCGCGACGACCTCTGCGCTACGGCCTTGCCAGGCGTGATCATAGCGAAAAACCGTCGCACGCACGTTCGTTCGGCCCTGTCCGCGCCGGGGAAGTCCCGGGCATCGCGCAAGACGGTGATTCTCCCGGCTCGTCGCAGCGCCACGAACTACGGTCGCGACCATGGTCGAACACGATGCCTTCGGTGCCACCCGCGAGGCCTACGACGCCGCCGCCCCCCTGTACGCGCAGATGTTCCGCGGCGAACTGCGGGACAGGCCACTGGACCGGGCGATGCTGAGCGTCTTCGCCGAGGCGGTCGGCGAGAGCGGCAACGGTCGGGTCGCGGACCTGGGATGCGGCCCTGGCCATGTCACGGCCCATCTCGCGGAGTCGGGGCTGGCGGCGTTCGGCGTCGACGCCTCCCCGGCGATGATCGGGCTGGCTCGAGGGGCTTATCCGGGTCTGCGGTTCGACGTGGGCTCGATGGCCGCGCTGGGCATCGCTGACGGAGTGCTGGGCGGCGTGCTCTCACGGTGGTCCGTCATCCACACTCCGCCGCAGGAACTCCCGGTCGTCCTGGGGGAGTTCCATCGCGTGCTGGCCCCTGGCGGCCACCTTCTGATCGGCTTTTCGGCCAGCGACGATCCGTCCCACCCGACGCAGGTCTTCGATCACGCGGTCGCGCCGGCCTATCGGTGGTGGCCCGATCACCTCGCCGTGATGCTGCGCACGTCCGGGTTGGCCGAGGTGGCCCGGATGGTTCGCGAGCCCCGGCCCACCGACCGGCGGCAGTTCCGGGAGATCCATCTGCTCGCCCGCAAAGCCGGGTAGGGGCTGCCGGCGGGCCGTCGGAGCCCGCGCGCCGCCGTCAGGGGTGCGGCGCGCGGGCGGCTCGGTCGCCGTGCGCGGTTCAGCCCGATCGGTGCGGGTCCGCTCCACGGGCGGGAAAGGGCAGGCCGTGGCCGGCCGGGAAGAGCGGGTCGCCGGTGTCGTTCGGCACGTCCTCGCAAGACGCCTCCACCGAACGCATCGAGGAGGGCATCTCCACCGGCAGGCGGCCACCGGGTGCCGCCTCGCCGAAGAGCAGGCCCAGCAACGCCTCGTCGGTGATCCCGAACTCGGCGACGGTCGCCGCCGCGACCGCCGCGATCTCGGGGATGACGGCGGGCCGGTCGAGGTGGACGACCACCACGGACGGGACCTCGCGCAACTCGCCCACCAGCCGTGCGCCCTGTTCGGCGGGAAGGTCGAGCCGCCCCTGGTGGAAGGCGCCTTCGTAGTCGATCCCGCTGTGCCGTTCCTCGAACGGCGCCGGCAGCCTGACCACGGCGACATCGGCCTCCGCACGGCCGGCCACCACCGTGCCGTAGGGCGCGGCGGCGGCCGGGGCGATCCCGGTCAGGTGCAGCCGCGTCCCTCGGGCCAGCGGGAGCACCGGGTGCGCGGGGTCGCCGTTGTCGAGGAGGACCGTCGCACGCTGCTGCGCCCGGACGCCCGCTGCGGCGAAGTCCGCGCGCCCGACGGTTCGTTCGGCCTCGTCCGGATCGACGTAGGGGTCGTCGAACAGGCCGAGCAGGAACTTCTGGCGCAGGATGCGACGGGCGGAGGCGTCGACGCGCTCCTGCGCCACCCGGCCGGATTCGACGAGTTCCACCACGAGTTCCGGGCAGAACTCCCCGCCCAGCTGGTCGACCCCCGCCTCCAGGATCCGGTGCACGCGGTCGACGCGGCCCAGCTCCTCCACACCCCAGCAGCGGGCCGGCCAGCGGGTTCCGCCCACCCGTACGTCGGTCACGAGACCCCAGTCGGAGCAGACCACGCCCTCGTAGCCGTACCGTTCCCGCAGCCAGCCGGTGATCACCTCGCGGTTGAACCCGAAGCCCACCTCCTCGACGCCGAGTCCGAGCGGGATCGCGTAGTACGGCATCACCGCCGCGGTGCCGGCCGCGAAGGCGGCCTCGAAGGGCACCAGGTGCCGGGCGGCGTTGCCGCCCGGGTAGACCTGTTCCCTGCCGTACGGGAAGTGCGCGTCCTCGCCGCGCAGTTGGGGGCCGGCGCCGGGGAAGTGCTTGGTCATGCACGCCACGCTGCGCGGCCCCAGCCGTGCGCCCTGCGTGCCCCGGACACACGCGGCGACCAGCTCGGCGGCGAGGTCCGGGTCCGCCCCGAAGGTGCCCACGCCGATCTCTCTCCTGGTCCGCCGCCCGGGCCCGGAGTGCGGCCGGCCGCCCGGTGCCGCCACGACCCGGGCGGAGGTCCGTTCGCGCACGCGCCGGGCCGCCCCGGGCGACTGGGGATGGCCGCCCGGCGCGGGCCGGACCAGCCGTGACAGCGGCTCGCATGCGAGGGCGACCCGGGGCACAGAACGGTAACGAAGCCGTGATCATGCGTAGTGGTGCGATCGCGGACCGTAACATCCTCTGTCCCGGGGCTTCACCACAGAATTCCCGGTGTGGGGGGAAACCATGCCATTCCTGATGGGGGCGGACACGCCTGTCCGGGCTGTGCGAGGGGTTCTGGGGACCGTTGTCGGCGCCGTGCTGCTCGGTGTGCCGGTGACCGGCTGTTCAAGTGGAGGGGCGTCCGGATCCGGTGCGTCGGCCGCTCCCTCCGTGTCCGCGGCCGTGTCCAGCAGCGCTCCGCGGTCGCCCTCCGCCGTCGCGTCCCCCTCCGTGCCCCCGGGGCCCGGCGCGGCCGGGACCAGCGGCCCGCCTTCGCCCTCGTCCACCGGGGACGCGGTGGCGAGTGAGACGGCCGGCGCTTCGGCGCTGTGGGGGAAGGAGTACAGCGGGACGGCGGAGATATCCGCCGACGTCTACGACTACTGCGGCACCGGTGGGTCCCGGCGGCTCGCGGAGTCCAAGTCGTACTCCATGAGCGCCACGCTGGACCTGAGCCGACCCCGCGAGGGTGGGGGCGAGACCGAGGACAATCCGTTCTCCCTGCTGTTCGCGGCGGGGCAGCCCGCCGAGGTGGGTGCGGTGTCCTTCTGGTCGTCCGCCGTCAGCACCGGTTCGAGCCAGGACCTCGCGGGGAACCCGCGCGACCCCAACCTGCTGCTCACCTACTGGCACCTCGAATGGGACGACGGCGCACTGAGCGGACGGCTCACCGACCCCCACACCGAGCAGGGGGTCGCCCTCAACCTGCTCAACTGGCCGAGCCTGATCGTCCCTTGCCGCACCGACCTCGGCACGCTGCCGGGCGGCTACCCGCACGCCCTGGCGGCGGGCACGACGCTCAAGGGCGAGGTCGACGGCGGCGGCGCCTCCCTGACGGCACAAGGCGGTAGCGGTGACGGCCAGGTGGAGTTCCGCCTCGACTTCAAGGGGTCGCCGTCGTGACCCGTGGGACGAGCCTCGCACGGCACGCGAGCGGGCCCGAGGGGGAGGTGCGCCATGGCCGATGAGGAGCTCGCCCGGTGGGGCGTGCGGATCGCGCAGTGGGCGGCACCCCACGAGACGGCCCTCGCCGCCCGGATCACCCGTGCCTACGCCGCCGGAGGAAAGGCGCGCCGGGACCTGTTCCGGACCGGAGGACTCGCGCCCGGCGGGTCCGGTGGAGCGATCGGCACCATGCTT
The DNA here is from genome assembly GCF_042869095.1 of Streptomyces sp. NPDC007264. NCBI lineage: Bacteria > Bacillati > Actinomycetota > Actinomycetes > Kitasatosporales > Streptomycetaceae > Streptomyces > Streptomyces sp. NPDC007264. Next base: position 400,890 of record NZ_JBIAFD010000002.1, on the reverse strand, counting down.
CCCGAACTGCTGGACGCACTGGCGTACGCCGCCGACGCGCTGAAGGCGGCCCTGGGCAGCCAGCAGTTCGCCAACGCCGTTTCCGTGGCCGCGCTGCTGACCGGCCTGCGGGCGCAGCGCTCCGGCCGGGACCGGCCGCAGCCCCCAGCCGGTGGCCGGGCGCCGCTGCCGGACCGGAGTGAAGGCGACGGCGGCCGCCCGGCCGCCGACCGGGCCGACGGAGAGGGGACCCGAAGCGGCGCTGCCGCGAGCGCGACACCTCCGCAGCTCACCGCCGAGGCCGTACGGGCCGCGCTGCAGATGTGTGAACGGTTGCGCTCCCGGGGCGTCGACACGGCCACGGCCGAGGAACTCGCCGCCCGGCTGACCGCCCGGCTGCTCACCGCCCAGGATCACAGTGATGCCGCGGCCTTCCTCGACGCCTTGGTGGCGGGCGAGCCGCCCCCGCCGGCCGGCAGGGCATCCCGACGTCGGCGGACGCCGCTGCGGCGTCTGGCCGACGCGACGGCAGGCTTGCTGCGCCGGCGCCCGGCGCCCGGCTCCGGCATCGGCTCTGGCTCCGGCATCGGCTCTGGCTCCGGCATCGGCTCTGGCTCCGGCATCGGCTCCGGCTCCGGCATCGGCTCCGGCTCTGGCTCCGGCTCTGGCATCGGCTCCGGTACCGGAGCCGGTTCCGGCACCGGCGGCTCGCCGGGATCCTCTGCCGCGGCGCGGGACGAGACGGACGGTGCATGAGAACGGCCGGCGCCCCCACGGTGGGCTCTGCGCCCGGCGCCCGGCCCCCGCGGCGGCTGTGGGGGCCGCCGCCCTGGCTGTGGCTGACCTTGGGGCTTCTCGTGACGCAGACCCCGGCGCTGGCCTACTGGCTGACCTGGACGGTGGCCGAGGGCCGGACCTGGGACGGCCGCACCCTGGACATGCCGACGACCCTGGCGCTGACCCTCGTGCAGGTGCTGCCCCTGCTCTTCCTGCTGGCGGGGGCGCTCTCCCTGGTCGCGCCCCGGCGGCGCGGACGGTACGTCGAGAGGCGGTACGGGCTGCTGGCCCCGGACCACCCCGACACGACCTCACCCACGACGCCCGACGGCGCGGACCACGACGAGGACGGCGCGTCGGACGGCTGCGACGGGATGCGGCGGTTCCTGGCAGAGCGGGCGCCGCGGACCGAACTGCGCATCAGCATCCGCAGGGACCTGGTCGCCCGTGTCTATCCGGGCCTTCGGCGCAGCCCGCGGATCGGCGTCTTCAGCCCGCTGCTCCGTCTGTGGGACGAGGACCGGGATGCGGCCGAGGCGATCCTGCTGCACGAACTCGGCCACCTCCGGTACGGCGAGCAGCATGTCGCCGGGCTCGGCAGCCCGTTCACGGCCCTCGTCAGAGCCTGGCCGTACCTGGTCGCCGTGTTCGGTCTGCTGCCCGCGGTGCTGCTGTTCGTCTCAGGGGTCCCCGCCCCCTTCATGCACGCCCAGATCGTCCTGGTGCTCCTGAGCGTGCCCAAGATCCTGCTGATCATGGTCGGCGCCCTGTGGTCGGCGGAACTGGCCGCGGACCGGTACGCGGCGCAGACGGCCGGGTGGCGAACACAGCTGCGGGCCCTGAACGCCCTGCAGGAACACGCCCCCGGCGGCCTTGCCCGGCTGTACCACCCGCCCGTCCGGATGCGCCTGTGGTTCGCCGCCCGGACCGAGCAGCGGGTGGCACAGGCGCTGCTCCTGCTCCTGTGGCCCCTCGCGGTGTGCGCCGAGAACGCGCTGGACCTGCTGGGAGCGCTCCTGGGCTACCACCTGCTCGGTGCCTCCGGCCCCGTCGACGCCACCCGGACCGCCTTGTCCCTCGCCCGCGGGCAACTCACCTCGGGGCCACAGTGGTGGGCCATACTGGCCGCTCTCGCCGTCTGGCCCCTGGCTGCCGACGTCTGGCAGCGGCTGCGGGGCCGCCACGACACGGCCGGCACCTTCTCGCCCACCGCCTACGTGACCTCCGCCCTGCTCCTCCTGCCGGCCCTTGCCCTGGCCCTGGGGTTCCTTCCGGCGGCCGGTACGGCCGGCGACCCCTCCCGGGCCGAATCCCCGACCCCCGGTGGCAGCACCACCGCAGCCGGTGCCCCGCCCACCCCCTGCCCCACCCGGTCGCGGCCCGCTGCTCCGGCCCGCCCCGCAGAACTGCCGGGCTTCGACGCCCTGCCGACGGGGGGCTCCACGAGCACGGCTGCGCCCTCCGGCGGCCGCGTGCGAGCGTTCCGCACCGTTCGGGTCCTCACCGCGGAACGTCTCTCAGGGGCCGACGCCCAGGTCCAGGACACGGCGGACCGCCTCCGCCATGCCCGCTGGACCCTGCACGCCGACGGGACCCTCAGCGCCGGCGACCCCGCCCTTCCGGTCCTGCACACCACCGCGGTGAGGGGCGACACACGTCTGCTGTACGGCGAGCAGACCCGGACGACGGATGTCAGCGCCACCACGACCTGGCTGGCGGCCCGTCTGCGCACGCGTGCGGGTCACCCCGCGCGACTCGAACTGGTCCGCGCCACCACCGGTGTCACGCATGCCGTCGTCGCCTGCCGGGAGTTCGACTCCACCGTCACCGCCGCGATCCGGCTGGACCTGCAACTCGAGGAGGGGTGAGCCGCCGGTCGGCCCGCCGATCGGCCCGGCGGTCGCCCCGCTCCCGTCCGGCGGCCCTCACCGGCACCGCACCCTGCCCGGCGCGTGGGACCGCCAGTCGTCGCGCCGCCGGGTGCGGGCCTCCGTGTGCAGGCCGGCGGCACGGGCGGCGCGGAACGCGGCCGTCGCCCGCCGTTCGGACTCCGCGGTGACGGCGTTCCCGGTCAGCGCGCGGGCGAGCAGGGGTGCCGTGGCGCCCTGGATCTCGCCACCGGCCCCGCGCGCACGGCCGCGGGGGTACACGAGCCCCGGACCGAACCTTCTGCCCCGGCTTGGTCTGTTCCCCATGCCTGTATCCGTCCTTGCGCACCGGTAGTTCGGTTTGTCGTCGTTTCGGGTGGAGTTCTTCTCCATGTCGACTGCCCCAGCGTGCGGCGGCGACCTTCTGTCACACCGAGGGGCACGACAGTGTGGTTGCGTGATCAGGACGGCGTGGCCCTCCTGGAGATCGAACGCCAGGTCGGATTCCCGCCGGTTTCCGGTGCCGGTGCCGGCCATGCTCAAGGACATGAACCGACTTGAAGGAAAAGTGGCCCTGATCACGGGCGGCAGCCGGGGCATCGGTGCCGCTGTGGCGTCACGGCTGGCCGAAGAAGGCGCCGACGTCGTCCTGACCTATGAGAACAGCGCGGAACGCGCCACCGAGGTGGTGGAGCAGATCAAGGCCGGAGGACGCCGGGCACGGGCCGTCCAGGCCGACAGCGCCGTCCCCGAGGCACTCATCGCCGCGGTGGACGAGGCCGCCGCGATGTTCGGCAGACTCGACATCCTGGTCAACAACGCCGGCGTCTTCCTCATCGGCCCACTCGAGGACCTGGGGCCGGCAGAGATCGACCGCACCCTGGCGGTCAACGTCCGGGCGCCGTTCGCAGCGTCCCGGGCCGCAGCGCGTCACATGGGCCAGGGCGGCCGCATCATCAGCATCGGCAGCAATGTCGCCGAGCGTGCGGTCTTCCCCGGACTGGCGCTGTACTCGATGAGCAAGACGGCTCTGGTCGGGATGACGAAGGGCCTGGCCCGAGAACTCGGTCCGCGCGGAGTCACCGTCAACCTGGTGCATCCCGGCCCCACCGACACGGACACCAACCCCGCTGACGGGCCGAACGCCGAGGTGATCGCCGGCTTCACGGCTGTGGGCCGCTATGCGGAAGCGGCCGAGATCGCGGCCACCGTCGCCCACCTGGCAAGTGCGGACGGCTCGTACATCACCGGAGCCTCGATCCATGTCGACGGCGGCTTCACCGCCTGACACGCGGGCTCGACTTCGCAACCACGCCGAGGCCCGACCGGCAGGGCCGAGGCCCGACCGGCATGAGCGATCCGCTGCCTCCCGGCCGGGATGAACACGGGCGGTGCGGGAGTTGGGCATGGCGACAGGTCGGGTGATCGCCGTGTCACCACCGCACCGCCACCGAAAGGCAACCCCATGCCCTTGCTGCGCCTCGGCGTCTCCCTTCAACCGCGCTGGCCGCTCGACGACGGAGCCTGCGTGCGGCAGTCTTCTGTCACACAGAGGGGGGCACGACCGGGCTTGAGCGGCCCATCAGCCCGGGCGCCCATGCCTCAGACGGGCCGGAGTCTCCAATCACCTGCCGGTTCGGAATGAACCCACAGGTAGCCGGGTCCGCTCAGGCGGACGGTTCCTCTTGTGGATCCTGTCTTGTCAAAGTCCAGTGGTTCGCCGGTTCCGAACGCGTGATGTCTGAAATCCAGGTACCTCGTGCTGCGGCTCAGGCACTCGTACCGCAGTTCCAGATGCCCGCCCTCCCAGGTGTACAGCCGGGTGCCGCGGCCGATGGCAGTGGTCGGCAGGGCAGGGAGATCGTCAGCCCGCATCCTGTCGAGCTGCCAGCGAGCCACGCCGTTCTCCCCCACCTTGCGCACTTCCAGGTGCGTGTAGCGGCCGGGCAGTACGAACGGATGCCACGAAGTCCCCCACGTGTGGAAGAGGGCAGCGTGCGACGACTGCTCCTGCGGGGTGTCGATCCGGGGTTCCGCGCTGAAGGTGGTGAGCGGTCCCCGCGACCTCAGCCGCAGCAACGCCGGCTTCCCCTGTGGACGATGAACGGCAACAGTGCGCCTTCTCCAGCCACCCACCGGAAACGTCTGCGGTGTCATGCCACGCCCCTTTCGAAGGACCGTACTCGGCATCCTCGCATGGCCGGGCCCGTCACAATGACCGGTGGCCGTTCGGTCGGGCCTCCGCCTCCCACCCGGCCCGAGGACCGCCGCCAGGGCTCGCCACCCGGTCGACCGAGCGGGCGCGGTACCGGAACACCACCGGTCGCGGGAGTGCCGCCGGACACGGGGGAGGACCCGCGTCCCGCGTACGGCCTGCCGGGCGTTCCCCTGTCGTTCGTCCATGCCGTGGCGCCTGGTGTCCGCGCCGCCCAGCGCCCAGCGCCCAGCGTCTAGACTCTGCCCCCAAACGGCCCGTGCGACAACGGCCGGGATCATGCCGCCTCTTGCCACACCCGAAGGGTATTCGGCACTTTGATACGGATAGATTCAGTCACCAAGCGGTACCCGGACGGCACGGTGGCGGTCGACCGGCTGTCGTTGGAGATACCGGACCGCTCGATCACCGTCCTCGTCGGCCCCTCGGGCTGCGGCAAGACGACGACCCTCCGCATGATCAACAGGATGGTCGAGCCGAGCGAGGGGACCATCACCCTGGACGGCGTCGACATCGGTCGGCAGCCCGTCAACTCCCTGCGGCGGTCCATGGGTTACGTCATCCAGAACGCCGGCCTCTTCCAGCACCGGACCGTCGTCGACAACATCGCGACCGTGCCCCGGCTGCTCGGCTGGAGCAAGGACCGGGCCCGGACCCGCGCCCGGGAGCTGATGGAACGCGTCGGGCTCGACGCGTCGTTCGCCAAGCGGTACCCGTACCAGCTCTCCGGCGGACAGCAGCAGCGCGTCGGTGTGGCGCGCGCGCTCGCCGCGGACCCGCCCGTGCTGCTGATGGACGAGCCCTTCTCCGCCGTCGACCCGGTCGTGCGCAAAGGCCTCCAGGAAGAACTGCTGCGCATCCAGGGTGAGTTGGGCAAGACCATCGTCTTCGTCACCCATGACATCGACGAGGCGATCCGGCTCGGCACGAAGGTCGCCGTGATGCGGACCGGCGGCAGGCTCGCCCAGTTCGCGCCGCCCGCCGAGCTGTTGTCGTCGCCGGCCGACGCGTTCGTGGAGGACTTCCTCGGCGCGGACCGCGGCATCCGCCGGCTGTCGTTCTTCACCTCCGAGAGCCTGCGGCTGCTGACGACGCCGATCGTCGCCGTCGACTCCACCGCCGAGCAGATCGCCTCCCGCATCACGCCCGAGGCGCCGTATCTGCTCGTCATCGACCTCGACGGCAGGCCGCTCGGCTGGAGCGAGCCCGGGAACCTGGTCGCCGGGAGCATCGAGGCGGAGCGGCTGCTGCCGCACGGGCGGCCGTTCGAACACGGCAAGGACTCGCTGCGCGCCGCGCTCGACGGCTCCGTGCTCTCGCCCACCGGCTGGTCGGTGGCCGTGGACGGGACCGGCCGGGTGGTCGGCGTCGTCTCGCAGCAGACCATCGGCGAGGCGATCCGCAGCGCCCACGCCGCGGGGATCCCGGACGAGAAGGTCGCGGGATGAGCGGGTTCTTCGACATCCCGAGCGACCTCCAGCACACCTGGCTCGGCCTGATCGGGCTGCATCTGCGGGAGGCCCTGCTGCCGGTCCTGGCCGGCCTCGCCGTGGCCCTGCCGCTCGCCCAGCTGTGCGTGCGCTTCCGTTGGCTGTACCCGCCCGTGCTGGGGGTGACGACGGTCCTGTACGCCGTCCCGTCGCTGGCGTTCTTCGTCGTCCTGATCGACTACACCGGCCAGAGCGAGCTCACCGTGATGATCCCGCTGGCCGTCTACAGCCTGGTGGTGCTCGTCCCGGCGATCGTGGAGGGCGTGCGCTCGGTGCCGCAGGAGACGCTGGCCGCGGCCACCGCCATGGGCCTCGGGCCGGTACGCCGCTATCTGCAGGTGCAGTTGCCGATCGCCGTGCCCGCCATCGTCGCGGGCCTGCGGGTGGCCACCGTGTCCAGCATCAGCCTCGTCAGCGTCGGCACCCTCATCGGCAACCAGGGTGCGCTCGGCAATCTGCTCGCCGACGCGATGTTCTACCACCGGCCCGTGCTGGCGGTGAACTCCGTGGTCACCACGGCCGCCCTGGCGATGCTGGTGGACGCCGCGCTGGTGCTCGTACGGTTCCTGCTGACGCCCTGGATGCCGCGCGGCGCGGGCGGCGGGCCGAGGCCGGCCGGACGGCCAGGCACGCCCGTTTCCACTCTGGAGGACACCGTCCGGTGAACGTACTGCACTTCGTCCACGCGTTCTTCGGCGACGGCGCCCACTGGCACGGCTACGACGGCATCCCGCGCCGTCTGCTCGAACACGTCCAGTACTCGCTGGCGGCGCTCGGCATCGCCGCCGCCATCGGGCTGCCGGTCGGCCTGGTCACCGGTCACACCGGGCGCGGCGGCACCGTCCTCGCCCTCATCGCCACCGCCGCCCGGGCGCTGCCCAGCTTCGGTCTGCTCGTGCTGATGTTCGTGCTGCTCGGGCTGGGACTGCTGCCCGTGATGATTCCGCTGGTCGTCCTGGCCGTCCCGCCGATCCTGGTGACCACGTACGAAGCGGTGCGCTCGGTCGACCCGGCGCCGGTGGACGCCGCGCGGGGCATGGGAATGACGGAACCGGTGATCCTCTTCCGGGTGGAGGTGCCCGTCGCGCTGCCGCTGATCATGAGCGGTCTGCTCTCGGCGGCCATCCAGATCGTCTCGACGGCCACCATCGCCGCGTACGTCAGCCTCGGCGGTCTCGGGCGGTACATCGTGGACGGCCTCTACCAGCGCAACTACGAGAAGGTCGTGGGCGGCGCCACGCTGGTGGCCGTGCTGGCGCTGGCGACGCTCGCGGTGTTCTGGGTGGTGACGCGGGCCGTCGTGTCCCCGGGGGTGCGCCGGAGAGCCTGAGGGAGCGGGGGGACCGGGGTCCGGCCCCCCCCCGCCTCAACGCTGCGTGCGGGCCAGCGCCAGCTCCAGGACGACCAGCAGCGCGTCGCGGACCGAACCGCGCTCCCGTGCGTCGAAGACGACCACCGGGACGTGCTCGGAGACGTCCAGCGCCCAGCGGACCTGGTCCACGTCGTACTCCACCGTGCCGTCGAAGGCGTTGAGGGCGACCGCGAACGGGATCTCCCGGTGCTCGAAGTAGTCCACGGCCGCGTAGCAGTCGTCGAGGCGGCGCGTGTCGACGATGACGAGCCCGCCGACGGCGCCCTCCACGATGTCGTCCCACATGAAGCCGAACCGTTCCTGGCCGGGCGTGCCGAACAGGTACAGCTTCAGGGTCGGGTCGATCGTGATGCAGCCGAAGTCCATCGCGACCGTGGTCGTGGTCTTGCGCGGGGTGTGCGTGAGGTCGTCCACGCCCGCGGCGACCTCGGTGATGGCCGCCTCGGTGGTCAGCGGCTCGATCTCGGAGATCGAGCCGACGGCGGTGGTCTTGCCCACGCCGAAGCCGCCCGCGATCACCATCTTGACCGGCAGCGGCGGCCGTTCGGCGGTCTGCGCCACCGCGCCGCGGGTGACGGGCTCAATCGGTGTCACGGAGTACCCCCCGGGAGTCGGGGATGGCACGAAGGCCATCGATAACCCTGCGCAGGACGGATGCGTCGTGCGTGACGTCGGTGTGCGGCACGTGCACCGTCAGCTGCCCCGTGGCGCGCAGATCCTCGGCGAGGATCCGCACCACGTTGAGATGGAGCCGCAACCGGGCCGCGATCTCCGCGATGGACTGCGGCTGCCGGCACGCGGCGACGATGTCGTGCTGCTCGAACGAGAGCCGTTCGAGGGTCTGGAGACCCAGGGCGGTGGCCACCACCTGGGTCTCGACGGGAACCGGCCGGCCGGACGCGGTGGGCGCCACCCGGCCGGCGGTGACCAGGAACGGCCGTACGGCGGGTGCGGGGCCGACCGGGTACGGCGGGCCCGGGGGCGAGAAGCCGTCTTCGCCGGCACTTCGCGGAGTGCGGCCGTCCGCCATCGGTGGTACTTCCTTCCTCGACCGGGCCGAATCCGGTCACCCCGTCGATGTGGCGCCGACGTTGTTCTTCAGCTCCAGCACCAGCTGGGGGCTGAGCGCCGCACCGGCCCGGTTGGCGAACAGGGTCATCTCGTAGGCGATGTTGCCCAGTTTGGCCTCCTTGTCGGTGACCACGCCGAGCACGGCGCCGCTGCCGATCGCGGAGACCAGGACGTGTCCGCCCTCCAGATCGATGATGACCTTGTTGAGGCCGCCGAGGCCGTAGTTGCCCGAGGCGCCGGCGGCCAGGCTGGTGATGCCGGAGACGATGGCGGCGAGCCGCTCCGAGTCGGCGTGCTCGCGCAGTTCGGAGACGGCGATGAGCAGTCCGTCCGAGGAGACGGCGATGGCGTCGACGACGCCCGCGGTCTCGGTCGCGAAACGGTTGAGCAGCCAGGTGAAGTCGGCTGCGGCGGCCTGCAGGTCGGTCGGCGTGATGCCGTCTGCCGAGGTGTCACCCGTCGACGTACTCACTGCTCCGCTCCTTCCGTGAGGTGGTTCTGGTCGCGCCTGTCGCGCGGGGCGGTCTGGCCGGAACTGTCGCGGTGCGCGCGCTCCACCGCGGCCTCGAACTCCTCGAGGGCGGAGCGGACCGCGTCCGCGTCGGCCGGTCGGGGAGCGGGCGCCACCTGGCGGGCGGCATCGGCGGTGCTGCGCAGCGTCGCGCCCCGCACCCGCCGGCGCAGCGGGCGGGGTGCGCCGGCGGCGTCCTCGGCCGGGCCGGGGGCGGTCGGCCGAGGGGCGGCGGCGCCGGGCGCCGGTGCGCCGGCCTCGTGCCGGGGGCGGGGGACGAGCGGGGCGGCCTCGGCGCGGTCGTGCGACGCGGCACCGTCCAGGGGACCGGGGGAGTACGCGCCGTCGCGGTCCGTGCGTCCGCCGGAGGCCCGCACCGTTTCGCCGCCCGGTCCCGGCTCGCGGCGGGGGACCCGGCGGGGCAGGGCATCGGGCCACTCCGCGGCCCACGGGTCCTCCGCGGTGACCGCCCACGACGGCACGGGCCCGGACGGGGCCTCGGCGGGTTCCGGCCCGGTCCCGGCCGCCACTCGGGTGCCCGGCTTCGCCTCGGCACCGCGCGGCGTCCGGTGGGCCGGCCTCGCGCCGGCGGCCGTCACCTCGGTCCCGGACTCCGCCCGGGCGATCGGCGCCGCAGTGACGGCGGTGGCCGCCGGTTTCGGCTCCGCCGCCGGGGCGCTCAGCGGGCTCATCGTCAGCAGCAGCGACGAGGGGATCTCCACCGTCGCCGTGACGCCGCCGCCGGGCGTGCGGGACAGCGCGACCGCGACCTCCCAGCGGCGGGCCAGCGTGCCGACCACGAACAGACCGAGCACCTTCGTCGGGACGAGGTCCAGGCGTTCGCGGCGGATCAGCCGGGCGTTCTCCTCGGTGAGCCGCTCGGCGCTCATGCCGAGACCGTGGTCGGCGACCTCGATCAGCGCGCCCTCGCCGCCCACGCGCACCGTCACCTCGACGGGGCTGCCCGCGGGCGAGAACGCGACGGCGTTCTCCAGCAGTTCGGCGATCATCAGCGTCAGGTCGCCGACGATGTCGGGCTCCACCACGATCTCGGTCTCGGCGTGCAGCCGTACCCGCTGGAAGCCCTCGATCTGGCCGAGCGCGGCACGCACCACGTTGGTGAGGGCGGTGGGACCGGCGTCGAGGACCGTCTCGCGGATGCCGGCGAGCAGCATCAGGCTGTCCGCGTTGCGGCGCAGGCGTACCGCGATGTGGTCGATGGAGTAGAGCCGTTCGAGGACCGCGGGGTCGGTCTCGCCGCGCTCCACCGCGTCGATGAGCGCCAGCTGGCGGGTCGTCAGGTTGCTGACCCGTCGCCCGACGTTGCCGAACATCTCGGCGACGTTGCGGCGGCTGAGCACCTGACGCTCCAGCAGTGCGGCCGCGGTGGTCTGCACATGGTTGAACGCCTCGGCGAGTTCGCCGATCTCGTCGTGCGCGGTGACGGGCATGTCGCGCAGCATCGGCGAGGTGTCGTCCTCGGCGTCGTCGTCGGCCACCCGGGCGAGTTCGCGGCCGGCGACCTCCGCGACCTGCTGGGCGGCGCCGGTGAGGGCCTGCACCGGGCGGACCACCGAGCGGCGCACCGCCACCGAGAAGGCGATCCAGACGCCGAAGCCGAGCAGGGCGAGGCTCAGCAGCAGCCCGGCCCGCCACTGGGCGTCGGAGGAGGCGCTGTCGGCGCGGTCGGCGATCTGGCCGATGAGCGAGCCGATGATCTTCAGCCGGCTCCCGGCCTGCTGAGGATAGGCGGGGTAGTCGCTCAGCGCGTCCGCGAACGTCCTGCGGATCTCGTCCCGGCCGTCCGCCTGGAGCCCGCTGGGGTCGACCTGGAGTTCCGCGTACGCCTCGGCGATGGACCGCTGCGCGACGGTGTGCTCGATGCCGGAGAGCTGGTCCGCCTGCTGCTCGGTGGCGAAGCGCCTGAACCGGTCGGCCTGGTAGGTGTACAGCTCGTAGGAGCCGACCGAGCCCGTGAACTCGATGAGCGCGTTGGTGTCCCCGGTCGTCGCCGAGAAGACGCCGGTCTCGAAGGCGGCGTGCGCGGCGTCGGCGCGCAGCAGGGAGTCGAGCAGATTGCCGGTGAAGGTGGCCGCGAGGTCCCCGTTGCGGTCCAGGCCGAGACCGTCGATCAGGCCCTTGGCGGCGTTCATGTAGGCCGGGTCGATGTTGTCGGCGGGCAGATAGCTCTGGGAGACGGTCTCACGCAGACTGCTGAGGCCCTCGATCTCCTTGAGGGCCTGGGCCTCGGTGGCCGGCAGCCGGTCGCCGAAGGTGCCGCGCACCTTCTCGACCTGGGCGTCCACGGCGGCCTGTGCCCTGCGGTAGGCGGCCGGCGAGGGCTTGGCCCCGACCCCGGCCTCGTAGCGCACGGAGAGCAGGACGGCCTGCTGGTGCTCGCGCTCCACATGGTCGACGAGGACCGCCACCTGCTCGCTGTCGCGGACGAGCCGGGCCGCCGACTCCGCGCGGTCCGACTGCTGCCACAGGTCGACGATCAGGTAGCTGAGCAGCACGGCGACCACGGCCAGCGGCACACCGACGAGGACATTGAGTTTGCGCCGGAACGGCCATCGGTCGGCGAAGCCGCGCCGGCCACCGCCGGACGGCGACGGGGCCGGGCGGGTCGACGCGTCCACCTTGTTCGTGGACACCAAGCCTCCTTCGAAGGCGTCTTGGGGCGCGCGAAGAAATCACGTGACCGTTGTGGAGCGACCGGAGTCGGCAGGACCAACCGAAAGGGTCGGCGCAAGAACGGTGCTGGACGGCCCGGAACGCCTTGTCGGACCGCAGCCCGTCGCCAACTCCCCCGGAGACTACCGCCTCTTCAGGGGCCCAAACCGGTCGCCCTACGTCAAGAATCCATTACAAAGAGCGTGTGGTTCCGCCTCGGTCCGTTCGCGACTTCTCCACAAGTGAAACCCGGCAACCCGCTGTGGGTCTAGGCCAATTGATGCCCAGAAGGCCCTTGACCGAGGCGGAACGAGCTGTATTGGATCAGTGCATGTGCGGAGCCCGTACCTCCGCACGCCTTTGCCACGTCCTGCCAGAACCTCTGAGCCCGGAACGGGAATCGTGACCTCTACCGCGAACACCAGAACGTCCAGCAGAAGACTCCCCGTGGCGGCCGCCGTCGCGCTCGCCGTCGGCGCGACGCTGCTCGCCGGGTGTTCCTCGTCCTCCGACAACAAGTCCGACGACCCCCTCTCCGGTGACAAGGGGGGCGGGAGCACCGTCGTCGTCGGCTCCAACAACTTCGCCGAGAGCATCCTGATCGCCGACATCTACGGAGAGGCCCTCAAGGCCAAGGGCGTCAAGGTCGACTACAAGCCCAACATCGGCAGCCGCGAGACCACCTACGGGCTGCTGAAGAACGGCGCCATCACCGTGCTGCCGGAGTACAACGGCGCGCTGCTGGCCTACCTCGACCCGAAGGCGACGCCGAAGACGGTGGCCGCGACGACGGCCGCCATCGACGCCAAGCTCGACGCCAAGTTGACGCTGCTCGAACCGGCGCCCGCACAGGACAAGGACTCCGTCACCGTCAACGCGGCCACCGCCAAGAAGTACAACCTCACCGACAAGTCCAGCATCGCGGACCTCAAGGACGCCGCCAAGGACCTGGTGATCGGCGGCTCGCCGGAGTTCCAGACCCGGCAGCAGGGGCTGGTGGGCCTGAAGTCCGTGTACGGCGTGGAGTTCAAGTCCTTCAAGGCGCTCGACGCGGGCGGTCCGCTGACCCAGGCGGCGCTGAAGAAGGACACCGTGCAGGCGGCGGACATCTTCACCACGGACCCGACCATCTCCAAGGAGAAGTTCGTCGTCCTCCAGGACCCGCAGAACCTCTTCGGGTTCGAGAACGTGCAGCCGCTGGTCTACAAGTCGGGGCTGCCCCAGAAGGGCGTCGACGCCCTCAACGCCGTCTCGGTCAAGCTCGACACGGTGACGCTGCTCGACCTGGACGCCCAGGTGCAGCTGGAGAACAAGGACCCGCTGGACGTCGCCAAGGCGTGGCTGAAGTCGGCCGGCCTCGTCTGACCTCCGCTCCGTGGACACCGCCGCGGACGGACCCGTGCGGGTGCCTCCGTCCTCCGGGACCGACGGCGCCCGCGTCGTCCTGGACGGCTGCGGCCTCGACGCCGACGGGGTGGTCCGCCTCGCCGACGCCGAGGCCGTGCCCGTCGTCACCCCGGAGGCGCTGGAGCGGGCCCGGCGTGCCTGGCGCACGGCACAGCGGCTCGCCGGTACGGGTCGGCTGTACGGCCGCGGCACCGGCGTCGGCGCCCACCGCTCGGTGGCGGTCGCGGCGGACGACGAGGCCGGGCACGGCCTGCGGCTGCTGCGCAGCCACGCGGGCGGCGCCGGCGGTCTGCTGCCGGCCCGCGAGGTGCGGGCGATGCTCGCCGTACGCGCGAACCAGCTGCTGGCGGGCGGCTCCGGCATCCGGCCCGCCTTCGTCACCGCGCTCGCCGAGGCGCTGCGGCTCGGGGTCCTTCCCGCCGTCCACGAGTACGGGGGCGTGGGCACCGGCGATCTGACCGCGCTGGCCCAGACCGGGCTGACCCTGATCGGTGAACGCCCCTGGCTCGGTGACACGGCGGGCGGCCTGCCCGCACCGGTGGCCCCGCACCCCGGTGACGCGCTGTCGCTGCTCAGCAGCAACGCCCTCACGCTCGGCCAGTCCGCGCTGGCCTGCCACGACCTGACGGTGCTGCTGCACGCCACGCACGCGGTGGCGGCCCTGTCGCTGGCGGCGGTGTCCGGCTCCCTGGAGGCGTATGCGGCGCCGGTGCACGCCCTGCGCCCGTACCCGGGGCCGGCCCGCGCCGCCGCCGAGGTACGGCGGCTGCTCGGCGCCCCGGACCGGCCGGTCCCGGCGCAGGGGCGGATCCAGGACCCGTACGGCTTCCGGGCGTTCCCGCAGGCGCACGGGCCCGCCCTGGAGGCCGCCGACGCGCTGCGGAGGATCGTCCGGGTGGAGGTCAACTGCCCCTCCGAGAACCCGCTGATCGGTGCGGACGGCACGGCCCTGCATCACGGCGGCTTCTTCGCGGCGCCGCTCGGGCTCGCCCTGGACGGGCTGTGCCTGGCCCTCCTGGGGACCGCGCAGCTGTCCGCCGCCCGGCTGGCCGCGCTCGGCAGGCCCGACCTCACCGGGCTGCCCGCCTATCTCGCCTCGGGTCCGGCGAGCAGCTCCGGCACGATGATCCTGGAGTACACCGCCAACTCCGCGCTCGCCGAACTGCGCACGTGCGCGGCACCCGCCTCGGCCGGCCACGCGGTCCTCTCGCACGGCCTGGAGGAGGCGGCGAGCTTCGCCCCCCAGGCGGCCCGCCAGGCCCTGCGCGCCGCGGACGCCTACCGCACCGTCCTCGCGTGCGAACTGGTCGTTGCCGTACGGGCGCTGCGGCTGCACCCGGCACCGCCGCGCGTGCCCGCGTTCACGGTGGCCGCCGCGGCGCTCCCGGCGGGCACCGAGGACCGCCCGCTGACCGCGGACGTGGCGGCGGCGGCCGAACTGCTGCCCGCGCTGGCGCGGTTGTAGCGGGCCCCGCGCCCGCCCGTACCGGACGCGGGCCCCGACGCGTGCCTCACGGCTTACGGGCGACCGCCCCGTACATCGCGATGTCCTCGTCACGGATGCCCTGCTCCCCGGTGCCGTCCGGGCGCCACTTGTGCACCTGGACCACGCCGGGCTCCACCAACTCCAGCCCCTCGAAGAACTCGTGGGCCTCGCCGATGGTCCGCAGCCGCATCGGCATGTTGCGCGCCGCGTACTCGCGGGCGACGCGCCCCACCTCCTCCGGCGCGAACTCCGCGGTCCCGATGGACATCGCGAGACAGCTGCCGGACGGCAGCGGTTCGAGCAGCCGGCGCACGATGCCGGCGGCGTCGTCCTCGTCCAGCATGAAGTGGACGATCGCGATCACCGTCAGGGCCACCGGCCTGGCGAGGTCCAGGGTCTCGCGGAACTCCGGGGCGCGGAGGATGGCGTCCGGGTCGCGGAAGTCGGCCTCGATGTACGACGTCTTCCCCTCGGGCGAGCTGGCGAGCAGCCCCTGGGAGAGGGTGAGCACGATCGGGTCGTTGTCCACGTACACGACCCGGGACTCGGGCGCGACCGACTGGGCGATCTCGTGCAGGTTGGGGGAGGTGGGGATGCCGGTGCCGATGTCCAGGAACTGGCGCATCCCGGCCTCCTCGGCGAGCCAGCGCACCGCCCGGTTCATCCAGTCGCGGTTGGCGCGCATGTGCACGGGGAGGGCGGGCCACTCCCTGGACATGGCGTCCCCGGCCTCCTTGTCGGCCGGGTAGTAGTCCTTTCCCCCCAGGATGTAGTCGTAGATGCGCGCGGAGTGCGCGCTCTCGGTGTCGATACGGTCGGCCGGCCATCCGTCGTCGGGCAACGCCGCCTCCTCTTCCAGAGGTCTCGTCGGTGGGGTGGGTGGGGAGCACGAGCGGTCAACGGGGAGGGCGCACGGGCAGTGCGCCGCAACGCACAACAGGGTGTCAGAGAAGGAAGTCGGCAGCGCCCGCCCTCACACCCGCCAGGAATTCCGCCAGTTCCCTCGGCGTGAGGACGAGCGCCGGGCCGTCGGGGTCCGTGGACTGCCGCAGCGCCACACTGCCGTCGGCCAGTCTCTTCGCCTCCACGCACGCGCCGCCCGCGTCGTCGCTCCACGGCTTGCACCAGCCGCGGCTGCCCAGCGTGTGGGACGGCATACAGCTCCGTATCGAACGGGGCACTCTCACAACTCCTTGCGTATCGCGCCGAGAACGGCCTCGGTCTTCGTCGCGGGCGCCGACTGCGCGCCCAACCGGTCCAGTGCCTCGCGGTAGACCACGACGTCGTCCGCCTTGTCGAGGTAGACGGCGCCCACGAGGCCGCTCAGGTACACGATGTCCGGCAGCTCGGGGACCCTGAACCGGAAGAGGTGGAACGCACCCGCGCGCATCGCCGGGTGCGGGCCGTTGCGGAACTGCATGATCTGCACGGTGACATGGGGCAGCGAGTTCACCGCGATCAGATGGTCGACCTGGGCGCGCATCACCCGGGAGCCACCGACCGGCCAGCGCAGCACCGTCTCGTCCATCACCACCCACACGCGCGGCGGCGAGGGCCGTGACAGCAGCTCCTGCCGCCGCATGCGCAGCGCGACCCGACGCTCGGTCGCCTCGGCCGGGGCGTGCGGATTGCCGGCGCCCAGCAGGGCGCGCGCGTAGTCCTCCGTCTGCAGCAGCCCGTGCACGAACTCGGGTTCGTAGGCGCGGATGTGGAGCGCCGCCTGCTCCAGGCTCAGATACGCGGCGAACCAGTCCGGCAGCACGTCGCGGTAGGTGTGCCACCAGCCACGCTTGTTGGCCTCGCGGACCGACTTCAGGAACGTGTCGATCTCCTGCCGGTCGGTGACGCCGTACGTCTGCAGGAGCTTCTCGGCGTCCGTGAGGCGCAGCCGGGCCACCTTGGCCGACTCCATGCGGCGGATCGTGGAGTGGCTCACGCCGATCGCCTCCGCGGCCTGCTCATAGCTCAGGCCGGCACGCGTCCGCAGCTCCTCCAGCTGCCGGCCGAGGATCATGCGCAGCACGGTGGGGGCGCCGCCCCAGTCGGTTTCCGCGGTCACGCCTACCCCCTCACCAGGGCTGCACGGTCGCAGGGTGTCACGACCACCCGCCGACGGGAGCAGCATGCACCCGGCGAATTGCAATTTTCAACTTGCCGGTTGCGAGGCGTTGTTGGCAGGTGCCACAGTGGTCATACCGTCGGCAGTCGGTGAACGAGGCTGCTGAGCAGCGCAGTTGGGGGAGACGGGGCTGCTGTTCGGTGCGCTGCGGCGTCCGGCGGTGGGCACCGGCCAGGGTGCCCAGGCAGACGAAAGGCGAACGGCTGATGGCTCCGCCCTCCCTCCCCCAGCCCGTGGACCGCCTGTCCGGGCACACGCGGTCCCACAGATCCGACGTCTTCCACCTCCCGGCCGTCCCCGCGGCCGTGGGCACCGCCCGCAGGAACGTGCGTGCCCTGCTCGAACGGTGGGGCACCGGACGGGAGACCTCTGACAACGCTGTCCTGGTCACCTCCGAGCTCGTCACCAACGCCGTCATGCACACCGGGAGCGAACGGGTCGTCTGCCGGGTGCGCACCGACGGCCGCCGGCTGCGCATCGAGGTGGAGGACGAGAACCGGGCCGCGCCCGTCGCGCTCAGCTCCGGGCCCGACGACCAGGGCGGCCGCGGGCTGGCACTGGTGTGCGCGCTCAGTGGCGACCGGGGGGTGCGGGACGCCCCGGGCGGCACCGGGCACGTCATCTGGGCCGAGATCGTCCCGGAGGCGGGCGAGGCGGTCGCGACCGGCCCGCCGTCCGCCCCGTACCTCGGGCCCGTCCCCCACCCGGCCGAAGGACCGCCACCCCATGGAACGACTGCACGTCTTTGAACCCCGGTCGCACCGCGCCCCGGCCCCCGTCCCGGACCGGGCCCTCCCGCCCGGGCCGGTCGGCCGTCTCCTCCTTCCCGAGGAGCTGCCCGCCACCCTGGGGTACGACGCCGTGGGCACCCCCAGGGACCAGGGCGAGAGAATCATGAAGTGCCTGCCTCGCGTCGGATGCGTCTTCGCCGACGACCTGCGCTGGTGGTGGATCGTCCCCTCGGGCTCGCAGATCGGCGTCACCTGGCCGCCCTCGACGAGCTACGCGGTCGATGCGCGTGTGGGGCGGCAGGCGGTACCGGCGACCGGCGTCCGGCCGGCCGACCCCTCCTGGAGCGGCCCGCGCCCGGATCACCCGGTGCTGATCCACCGCCCGGACGGTGACTCTCCGTACACGCCCCCCATCCCGCTGTACTTCCTGACCTGCCGACTGGCCGGTATCGCCCCCCACTGGTCGCCGGGTGTGGGCGCCTGAGGCTGTTCCGGGCCTCGGGCGCCCGGGCAACGCCTCCTCCGGATGACGCCCGGCGCCCGGTGGCGCATCCTTGCAGGGGTGCGATCGGGGTACCCGTGGGCCCTGAGCGAACGGCGGAGGAGGTGCCCGGCATCTCCCTCCCGGAACCGGGCGGTGTGGTCATGGTCAAGAACGAGGCACGCGGCAGGGGGGACGTCTCCGGTCAGGCGGTGTTCGGCGCACCGTGCTGGGTCAGTCTCACCACGCGCGACGTCGAGGCCGCGGAGGAGTTCTACCAGGCCGTTTTCGGGTGGGAGTGGCGGCCGAACAGCCTCGGCGACCGGTTCCGGATGGCGCAGGCGGACGGCGTGCCCGTCGCCGGGATCGCCGCCGTGGCCTCGATGTGGCAGATGGCCGTCGCCTGGACCCCGTACTTCGCGGTGTCCAGCGCCGACGACGCCGTGGCCCGCTGCCGGGAGCGGGGCGGTACCGCGGCCGTCGGGCCGCTGGCCTTCCCGCCCGGCCGGGCGGCCGTGCTCGCCGACCGGGACGGGGCCGTCTTCGGCATCTGGGAGGGCCGGCTCGTGTTCGGCTGGGCGGAGTGGCGCGAGGCCGCCCCCACCTTCATCCGGCTGCACACGCGTGACGCCTTCGACGCCGCCATCTTCTACGGGGAGGTGCTGGGCTGGGCGACCGCGCCCCCCGGCTGCTGCGAGGTCCACTACGACGGCGACGAGGTCGTCCTGAGGAGCGGCGGGTCGGTGGTGGCGCGCATCCACTCGGGTGCGGTGGAGGCCGCACCCGACCCCACGATCCGCCCGCACTGGCAGATCCACTTCGCCGTCGCCGACGTCGACGCCTGTGTGCGGACCGCCCGCGCCCACGGCGGCAGCGTCCTGCGCTGGCAGGAGGGCGCCGAGGAGGCGGTACTGGCCGACCCGGACGGCGCCCGCTTCA
This sequence comes from Streptomyces sp. NPDC007264, assembly GCF_042869095.1. Taxonomy (NCBI): domain Bacteria; kingdom Bacillati; phylum Actinomycetota; class Actinomycetes; order Kitasatosporales; family Streptomycetaceae; genus Streptomyces; species Streptomyces sp. NPDC007264. Next base: position 381,771 of record NZ_JBIAFD010000002.1, on the reverse strand, counting down.
CGGTGACCGCAAGACGAGAGCCCTGACCGGCCGTCCGGACCCCACCCGACCGACGACCTCACACCCCGGGACGCCCCGCCGTCAGCGGCTGCCGTAGCGCATCTCGCGCGGGCTCATGCCGAAGCGCCGGCGGAATGCCGTGCTGAGCGTGCTGGCCGAGGAGAAGCCGCACGCGTGGGCCAGGTCCGTGATCGTCAGGTATGCGCAGTCCGTGCAGCGGAGCCGGTCGCGCACCAGCCGCAGCCGCTCCTCGCGGATCAGGTCCCGGGGCGTGGTGCCCACCCGCTGGAGGGCGAGCTGTATCTGCCGCAGGGACCAGCCCAGGTCCCGCGCCACCGACGAGCCGGTGAGGGTGGGGTCGGCGGCGTGCTCGCGGACATGGCGGCGGACCATCGCCTCGACCTCGCGCAGGTGGCCCGGCGCGTCCGGGCGGTCGTCGCCCGCGGCCAGCATGCACAGCAGTTCCACGATCCGGTCCGAGACCGCGTCGAACTGGGTGCCCGTCATGTGGTCCCGCTCCTCGTGCAGCGACCGCACCATCGAGTCCACCACCCGGCCCAGCCCCCTCGTCAGATCGAGGCCGGTGGCCAGCGGCGCCTTGCGGCCCAGCGGCCCGTCGATCTCCTGGGAGGGGATCGACAGGATGATTCCCTGCATCGAGGCGTCGTGCGCCAGCTCGAAGGGCGCGCCGAGCGTCAGCAGACTGGCGGTGCCCGGGGTCAGCCGCGCCTCCTGGTCGTCCTGCCGCAGCACCAGCTCACCGGAGACGGGAAGCACCAACCGGTAGGCGTCGTCGGGCTCCCGGCGCACCAGGCCGGGGGTGCGGACGTACTCGATCTGGTCGCAGTTCCAGCTCACCAGCTGGTACACGTCGCTGCGCTGCCGTGTCATCTCCCCGCGGAACGCCTCGGACTGCCCGTACCTGAAGTCCAGCGGTGTCTGGAAGGACACCACGTGCTCGCTCCAGAAGTCGGTGCGCTCCCGAGCGCCGACCTCGCCGGTCCTGACCGATTCCACGACATAGCTTCCCGCGGGCAACGATCCCCCTTCGGTGCGGCGTGTGCCGACCGCCTACACAGGCAATACAGCAACTACCGCGTGACCGGGCGGAAGTTACTCCCGGTCATCCTAGAGCACACGCTGCGTCCCCACGCCCGCGGTGTGCGCCCCGTGGCGTATTCCTTTCGTCTGGGCGAAAGTCGGCCCGCCCGAAGGCCGCTAGCCTGTGCGCCGCCCGTCCACTCGCGTCCGCTCTTGGGGACTTCATGACCGAACGGATACCGGAGCCGCTGTTCTGGTGCCTGGTAGCCCTGCTGCTCGCCGTCGTGCTGCTGCTGATACGTCAGCGTGGCATCACCCGGCGCCAGCGCCTGCTCGCCGAGACGCTGGCCGCAGACGTGCGGGCACGCGAGGACGAGGTGAGACACCTGGTGTCGGTCCGGCTGCCCGCCCTCGCCGACTCCCCGCACGACACCGTCCCCGGCACCCGCCCGCTCGATCCGCGCCTGGCCGACACCGACTTCGGCAAGTGCCTCGACGGCGTGCTGGAGAGCTTCTCGGGCGCCGTGGCCCACGCCCAGGTCCGCGCCGACCAGTCGGCGAAGGCCGCCCTGAAGGCGTCGATGCACTCGATCCAGGCCCTCGCCAACGAGCAGCAGGTCGCGATCGCCGAGATGCAGGACCGGCACGACCATCCGGACGTACTGCGCGACCTGCTCGAAATCGACCACACCAACGCCCAGTTCGGCCGCCGCGCGCAGGCGATCGCCGTCCTGTGCGGTTCCTGGCCCGGCCGCCAGCGCGCCACCTCCCCGCTGGTCGAGGTGGTGCGCGGCGCCACCTCCCGCATCCGCGACTACCGCCGCGTGCGCATCACCGGAGAGGTCGACATCGCCGTCGAGAGCCGTGCCGTGGAGCCGGTCGTCCTCGCCGTCGCCGAGATCCTCGACAACGCGGCACGCCACTCGCAGCCGAACACGACCGTCGAGGTGGGCGTCAACACGGTGCACAACGGCGCCTGCGTCATCATCGACGACGCCGGGGTCGGCATGGACGCGCAGTCCGTGGCGAGCGCGACCGAACTCCTGACCGGCCGTCGCTCCGTCGACGTCACCCGGCTCGACGACCCGCCCCGGTTCGGCCTCGCCGTCGTCGGTGTGCTCGCCGTGCGGTACGGGTTCAGCGTGTCCGTGGACACGCGGTCCCCCTACGGGGGCGTACGGGCCGTGGTGTTCCTGCCGAGTGCGCTGCTCACGCACGCCGATCCCGACGCGCCGGAGGACCCGGCACCCTCCGCGGTCCCCGCCCCGGCCCCGGAGGCGGCGCCGTCCTCCGGCACGGACGACTCCGCGCCGCGCCCCGCCGAGGTCGTGGGCAGCACGCCCGGGGGACTGCCGAAGCGGCGGCGACGGACACCGCGGGCGACGCAGCCGCCCGCACCGGCCGCCGCCCCCGCGGACGACGTCGAGCAGCGCTCCGCCGAGGAGAACGCCCGCCGGATGGGGGCGTTCGCCCGCGGCACCCGCTTCGGCCGGACCGCGCAGGACCCGCCGGACGAAGTCCGTGACACCGAGAACCACAGCCCCACCGATGAAGGGACCACCCAGCCATGATCGAGTCCACGACCAACGAGCTGGGATGGATGCTCGACGACGTGCTGAAGGTGCCCGAGGCCCGGCACGCGATCCTGCTCTCCGCCGACGGCATGCTGCGCGCGCACTCGGCGGACATCGGACGTGACGACGCCGAGCGGCTGGCCGCCGGGCTCTCCGGCGTCCAGTCGATCAGCCGCAGCACCGCCGAGTTCTGCGGCACACCGGGCACCCCCTGGCGGCAGACGCTGATCGAGTTCGCGCACGGGTACGTGTTCCTGGCCGCCGCCGGGGAGGGGGCCTACCTCGCGGTCTCCACCAGCCAGGACGTGGACATGGAGGCCGTCACCTACCGCATGCACAAACTGGTCGACCGGCTCGGCCGGGAGCTGACCAGCCCGGTCCGCCGGGACACCGGCCCGGTCGCACAGGGTGGCAGCCCGGCATGACGCCCCGGCGCCGCCCCGGGGAGCGGCTCGTGCGCTCGTACGTGGTCACCGACGGGCGCGCCCACCCCACCCGCAGAAGCCTGGACCTGGTCACCCTGATGATCGCCACCGGTGACGCCTCACCGCCCGGGCTGAGCCCCGAGAAACGCCGGATCCTCGAACTGTGCCGGCCCGGGGCGCTGTCGCTCGCCGAGGTGGCCGGGCACCTGGAACTGCCCGTCAGCGTCACCAAGGTGCTGGTCGCCGACCTCATGGACAGCGGCCATCTCGTCTCCCGCGCCCCGGTCCCGGCCGCCGAGCCGTCCGACACCCGCATCCTCCAGGAGGTCCTCGATGGGCTCCGCGCCCGCCTCTGACGTCTACCTGCGCAGCAGCGTACGGACCGCGGCCAAGCTGCTGATCGTCGGTCATTTCGCGGTCGGCAAGACCACGTTCGTCGGCGCTCTCTCCGAGATCCGCCCGCTGCGTACCGAGGAGGTCATGACCCAGGCGGGTGCCCTCGTCGACGATCTCGCCGGCACCAAGGACAAGACCACCACCACGGTCGCGCTGGACTTCGGCCGGCTCACCCTCAACGACCAGCTGGTCCTCTACCTGTTCGGCACCCCGGGCCAGCAGCGCTTCACCGAGCTGTGGCAGGACATGACCCGGGGCGCGCTCGGCGCGCTCGTGCTGGCCGACACCCGCCGTCTGAGCCAGTCCTTCGGCGTCATGGGGGTGCTGGAGGAGCTGGGGCTGCCGTACGCGGTCGCCGTCAACGACTTCGACGGCGCCCCGGTGTACGAGCTGGACGAGGTGCGCGATGCCCTCGACCTGCTGCCCGAGACCCCGCTGGTCCGCTGCGACGCCCGCGACCGCGTCTCCTCGACGCGGGCGCTGATCGCCCTCGTGCAGTACCTGCTGAACCGGACCGGTACCGGTGAACCGCCGGCCGGTTCCTGACCGGGCCGGCGACGCACCGGCCGCATGACGAACCGCACCGGCGAATTGGAGTACGCGTGAGTGCCGTACCACCCCCGGGCTGCCCGGCCCACGAGTCCCTGTACGGGCCCGAGTTCGCCGCCGACCCGGCGGCCGTCTACCGGCGGCTGCGCGAGGCCGGGCCCTTCGCGCCCGTCGAACTGGCCCCCGGCGTCCGGGCCACGCTGGTGGTCTCCTACGACGCCGCCCTGCACGTCCTGCGCAGCCCGGAGACCTTCTCCAAGGACTCCCGCCGCTGGCAGGACCTCGCCGACGGCATCGTCCCGATGGACAGCCCGGTCGTGCCGATGATGGTGCACCGGCCCAACGCCCTGCTCACGGACGGCGAGGAGCACCGGCGGCTGCGCGGGGCGATCACCGACAGCCTCGCCCGGGTCGATCCCCACACCCTGCGCGGCTATGTGGAGTCCAGCGCGGACACCCTCATCGACCGGTTCGCGCCGGCCGGTCGGGCGGATCTGCTCGGCGAGTACGCACAGGTGCTGCCGCTGCTGGTGTTCAACCATCTCTTCGGCTGCCCCACCGAGTACGGGCTGCGGCTCGTCGAGGGCATGTCCGGGATCTTCGACGGCGTGGACGCCGACAAGGCCAACGAACTGCTCAGCACGACCGTGGCGGATCTGGTGGCGCTGAAGCGGGCGAGGCCGGGCGCGGACGTGACGAGCCGGCTCATCGCCCACCCGGCCCGCCTCACGGACGAGGAACTGGTCCACACGCTGGTGCTGCTGATGGGCGCGGGCACCGAGCCGCAGCAGAACCTCATCGCCAACGGCCTGCGGCTGCTGCTGTCGGACGACCGGTTCGCGGGCGACCTGTCCGGCGGAAGCCTGCCGGTGGAGGACGCCCTCGACGAGGTGCTGTGGACGGATCCGCCGATGGCCAACTACGCGGTGCACTTCCCGATCCACGACGTCACCTACGAGGGGGTGCGGCTGCGCGCGGGCCATCCGCTCGTGATCAGTTTCGGAGCCGCCAACACCGACCCCGCCCTGACCGCCGACCAGCGGGCGGGCAACCGCGCCCATCTGGCGTGGAGTGCGGGCCCGCACACCTGCCCGGCGGTCAGCCCGGCCCGGCTGATCGCGGCGGTCGCGGTGGAGAAACTCCTCGACCGGCTGCCGGACGTGGAACTGGCCGTGCCGGTGGCCGAGTTGGTGTGGCGGCCCGGTCCCTTCCACCGGGCGCTGGCCGCGCTGCCCGTGACGTTCCCGCCGGCTCCCGCGGCCAACGCGCCGGCCGCGGGACCGGCCGCCGGGGCGCACCCGCCCCTCCTGCCGGAGCCGGCGTCCGGGCCCGTGGCGGCCGACCGGCCGAGGAACGGCTGGGCCCGGCTGCTGGCGTGGTGGCGCGGGGAGTGACCCGGGACGCCGATCAGGCCAGGCGTACCGGAAGGCTCCGGTGGCCGTTCGAGATGAACGAGTCGACGGGCTCCAGGTCCCCCTCGGGCACGGCGAGCCGGAGGTCCGGGAACCGCTCGAACAGGGTCGGCAGCGCGATGCGCGCCTCCAGCCTGCCGAGCGGTGCTCCCAGGCAGAAGTGGACGCCGTAGCCGAAGGCGAGGTGCTCCTTGTCGGCGCGGGTGACGTCGAAGCGGTCGGCGTCCGGGCCGTACCGCTCCGGGTCGCGCCCGGCGGCGGCGTACGCGGCCAGGATCGCGTCGCCCTTGCGGATCGACACCTCCTCGGGGCCGCCGAACTCGCTCATCACCAGGTCCTCGACGGCGTACCGCAGCGGCAGGCTGGCGACGGGGGCCTCGACCCGCAGGGCCTCCTCGATCACGTCGTCCCAGGCCGCGCGGCCCGCGCGCACGTGCGCCAGCTGGTCCGGGTGGGTGAGCAGGGCGTGGATGGCGTTGTCGATGAGGTTGACCGTCGTCTCGTGGCCGGCACTGATCAACAGGACAAGCGTGTCGAGGAGTTCCTGCTCGGAGAGCCGCGTGTCGCCCTCCTCGTCCCGGGACGCGATCAGCCCGGAGGTCAGGTCGTCACCGGGCGACTCGCGTTTGGACGCGACCAGTTCGCCCAGGGTGGCGTACAGCCGTGCGTAGGTCCCGGTGACTTCCTCCGGGCTCGCCGAGGTGTGGAAGATGCTGTCGACCAGGGTCCGCAGCTCGTCGCCCTTCTCCTCCGGCAGGCCGAACAGTTCGCTGATCACCTGGATCGGCAGCGGGTAGCAGAACTCCTCGCGCAGGTCGACGGGTTCGCCGGTGCTCCCGGCCTGCTCCACCCGGTCGAGCAGCTGCGCGGTGATCTCCTCGATGCGGGGCTGGAGCGCGGCGATGCGGCGGGCCGTGAACGCCCTGGAGACGAGCCCGCGGAGCCGCTTGTGGTCGCCGCCGTACGCGGTGAACATGTTCTGCACCGCGACCCAGGTGAACAGCGGCCACTCGGGGGAGACCTCGCCGTTGATCCAGGTGGGCCAGTGCTGCCGCGGGTCCTTGGAGACCCGGGGGTCGGTGAGCAGCCGTTTCAGCAGGTTCGCGTCGCTCACGGCCCATGCCGGCACCCCGCCGGGGAGCTCGACGAGGGTCACCGGTCCCCGGGCACGGATCCGTGCGGCCTCGCCGTGGATGTCACGACCGGTCGCGTCAATCACTACGGGGGTCGGGTTCCCCATCAGAGCCTCCCTCAATTCGGACGTTCGTACGACGCGACACCGTACGCCGGGCCGGAGCGTCGCCGTGACGGCGGGGGGGTGGCACTGCGTGTGCGCGCAACTTCCCTGCGCGTACAGGCAAGTTCACCAGGGAGCCCGGTCCTAGGGTGATGCCGGAGGGGGTGGGGGGAGGTCAGTTGTTCGGAAGCCTGGGAGGGCTCGTGTTCGGCAGGACGGACGGTGGAGCGCCTCGATGGATGCGCCCCTACAGCGCCGAGGTGCGGACGCTGCCCGCGGGGCGGTGGTGGGACGCGGTCCGCGTGCCCCTCGCGCTCGGGGCGCGCACGCTGCAGCACCTCGGGGACGAGACCGGCGCGGTGATCAAGGACGGTTTCGGGGGCATCCTGTACTGGCTCGTGGTGCCGAACGCGGCGGACGGCTGGCGGCTGCCGGAGGTGCAGGTGCTCGGCTCGGGCTGCCATGTGGCCGTGCCTCCGCTGCACCGTACGACGGGCCCCGGCCTGTACTGGCGTGTCCCGCCTTCCCGTGAACGCGAGTGCACCAGTGCCCACCGCCTCCACTCGGCCCTGACGGCGCCCTGAACTCCGCGGACTCCCGCCGGGCAGGTCCGTCGCCGTCCCGGCCTCGGCGGGCGGGGTCCGGTGGGGGAGCCCCGCGCCGTGTGGCGCGGGGGCGTCGGAGGCCCGCCCGCCGAGGTGCGGAAGGGTCAGGACGTGGCCGTGTCGGCGGTGGGGGACGGTGTGCGACGACGGCGCAGCAGCCCCCGGCGGGGCTCCTGGTCCGGCAGCCAGCCGAAGGCGAGGCAACTGCCCGTCGCCCCCAGCAGCAGACCGATCAGGAAACCGCCCAGGTTGGACGTGAGCCAGGTGCCCAGCGACAGCAGGATGCCGATGATCGAGTAGAACAGCCGCTGCTGCGGATTGAAGAGGATCAGCAGACCGCACAGCAGCATCACGGTCGGCAGCAGATACCCCGCCAGTCCCTGCATGCCGATGTGCATGACGACCTTCAGGGACGCCTTCTCGGTGAGGAGGATCTCCGCCCCGCCCAACGTCAGCAGCAGCCCGCCCCAGAAGGGACGGGCCGCTCGCCACCGCCGGAAGGCGGTTCGTGCCGGGCCGCTCATCAGCAACCCGTGTCGCTGAAGCGGAGCTTGAGCCCGGGCAGCTTGAACACGCCCGCTGTCGTGGCGTAGTTGGTCTGCCGCAGGTTGCCGATGTGCACCGTGTCGGCCTGCTGGCTGAAGACGCCCTTGGGGCCCTGGACCCCCGCCTTGTCCAGCGTGCTCGCGTCGTTGCCGATCTCGATGTTGTTGAACGACGCGTCGCCGGACAGCACGGTCGAGTCGGTGGTCAGATCGCTCGCGCTCACCTTCTCGGCACCGCTGCCCGCGGTGATGAGCAGGTTCGTGCCGCCGAGGTCGACGCTCTGGCACAGCTTGGTGAGCGTCGCGTTCTTGATCGCGGAGGTGACGACCAGCACCTGGCCGCCGGTGTCGCCGGCGTTCGGGCTGTCCTCGGCCATGTTGTCGAGGGAGCCGAACTGCTCGAAACCGGTGCCGTCGAGGTTCGTGGCGGTGACCGTGAACGGCATTCCGGAGATGGCGAACTGGACGCCGAGCGCACCCTCGGCCGTGAGGATCATGAGTCCCGCCGCGATCGCGGTGGCAGGCACCGCCATCACCGCGGCGCGGCGCAGGCGGACCCGCCCGCGTCTTTCGGTCGACCCCTCGTCGGGGCGCTCGGGGGTGGAACCGGTGGACACCGTGGCGTCCGAGGACGAGGCCATGTCTGCTCCTGGGCATAGTCAATGCAAGTAGGGCTTCGCTGGCACGTTGTCCTGGCGCGGACAGCTGGCGCGCACGCCTCCTCACGCCTCCCGGCATGCGCAAGGGCTTACTCGTGGCGCGGCAGTGGGCCGCACAGGAAGTTACCCGGGGTTACAGCAAGGGGTCAAGGGAGTTGTGGCAAAGAGGTGTCGATTATGTGACGCCGGCGCACGAGCCACTCCCGGATCCGGCCCACAAATGCACGTCTGCTTGCGCAGTTGAGCAAGTCTGAGCGCCAACTTGGTTGAAACTTCTTGACGTTGACGGTTGATCAGGTCTACAACTTCCACTGTTTTCCCACGGATCCGTGGCGCCGGATCCGTCGCACGGCGCACGTCGCTCTCCCGGCCCCGTCCCTCAGGGGCGTTGGTGACACCTCTGCAAGGCACCGTGCGATGTACGGATCCATCACACCCGCTCGTGATCCTGTACCACCCCTCCGCGGCACCGGTACGGCCGCCTTCCCCTGTCCGCGGTCCGTCCTCGGTACCCGTTCGTCGCTGTTGGTCCGTCACGTACGGAGAAGGCGTCACGGGCCGGCAGCGGCACCCCACCCGCACAAGCCCCCACTTCGGAGAAGAGGCACCCCCCATGCGTTCGACCCGATCCCTGCTCGCCGTCGCCGGCGCCGCAGCCGCCCTCGCCGTGGCCGCGGCCGCCCCCGCCTCCGCGGACGGCACCGTGCTCACCACCGGCAGCGCGGGCGGCACCGCCGTCGCCGTCGGCGACGTCCTCAACGCGTCGCTCGCCAGCGGCACCGCGGCCACGCTCTACTCCAGCAGCACCGGCACCAGCGGCGTCACCTGCACCTCGTCCTCGTTCACCGCCACCGTCACCGACAACCCGGCCGCGCCCGGCACCGCGACCGAGTCGCTCACCGGCCAGAGCTTCGGCAGCAGCAGCTGCACCAGCAACGTCACCGGTGTCCTGAGTGTCTCCAGCATCAACGTCGACAACCTGCCCTACGCGACCTCCGTCACCTCCGACGGCACGGTCACCGTCACCCCGGCGGCCGGCTCCACCATCCAGACCACGGTGAAGCTGCGCACCCTGCTGGGCACGATCACCTGCGTCTACCAGGCCCCGAGCCTGGTCGGCAAGGCGAGCAACGCCGACAACAGCATCAAGTTCACCAACCAGCAGTTCACCAAGTCCTCGGGCTCGTCCCTGTGCTTCGCCAACGGCTTCTTCACGGCGAAGTACGCCCCGGTGACCGACACCACCCAGGGGGGCAGCCCGGTCTTCGTCAACTGACGGCCGGCGACCCAGGAGGACGACCGCTTCCGGCGCTCCGCGGAGCCGGGGGCGGTCGTCCTGTCCGTGCGGCCGTCGTCGGGTGACCTCCCTCATCCGCGGCGCCGGCGCAGCGCCAGCGCGGTGCCCCCGGCGAGCAGCGCCACCGCCGCGGCGCCGCCCGCCAGCAGCGGCATCGACGGCCCGCCGCCGGAGCGGGGCGTGGTGGCCGCCGCCGGGGTGCCGGGCACGGTGCTCGCCGGGGCGTCCGGCGACGCCGCGGGCCCGGCCGGCGTGGCGCCGGTCCCGGTGGTGCCGGAGCGGCCGGAGGAGGCGGAGGCGTCCGTGGTGCCCGGGGTTCCGGACGCACCCGGGGCCCCGGAGCCACCACGGGCACCGGACGCGCCCGACGCCGGGAACACCACGTCCGAGCACGAGTAGTACGTGTCCGTCGTGCTCGAGTTCTGCCAGATCGTGTAGAGGACGTGGTGCCCCGACCGGTCCGCCGGAAGCTTCACCCCGATCCGGTAGGCGCCCTTGACCAGCGGCGGGTCCGTGACCTGGGCGAACGGCTCGGCCGGGAGATCGGCCCAGGTCAGCGGCTTGGCGGCGTCGTACCCCTGTTTCGTCAGGAACAGCTTGAACGTGCCCGCGTGCGGGATCGTGGAGCTGTACGCCATCGTCAGCGACGCGCCCGGCCCGAGCCGTGTCGACGGCCAGTCGGGGCGTGCCAGGTCGAGGCCCCGGTAGGCGGGCAGTCCTCCGCTGCACAGCCGGCCGTCCGGAATGAGCTGCCGGTCCCGGCCGTTCACGTCCGCGACCCGGAGGTTGTCCCAGGCCGTGAACGGCGCGCCGTTCGCGGCGACCGCGGCCCGGCACGCGGCGCTCCCGGCTCGGTCACCGCCCTCGGGCGAGCACGCGACCACCCGGCTGACCGGGTCCGTGGGCGCGCCGTGGGCGAGGGCCGGGGTTGCGGACAGCAGCGTGACCGCCACGGCGACGACGGTCGCGGCGGTGGTGCGGGGTGCGGTCATCCGGGTCTCCAGGGCGCGTCGGTCCGGCGGGTGCGTGCCGAGGAGTACGGGCCCGCGAAGCGGGGCGTTCAGACGCGGGGCGCCACCGAAGCGGGGCGTTCAGACGCGGGGCGTTCAGACGCGGGGCGCCACCGAGCCGGGGAGCGGAACCCGGCCGTCAGGCGATCCGCAGGGTAAGGGACTTGATGCCGTTGATGAAGTTCGAGACGAGCCTCCTGGGCGGCGCGGCCAGGCCGGGCGCCGCGGGCAGGACGCGCAGCGCCTCCTCGTAGAGCACCCGCAGCTGCAGCCGGGCGAAGTGCGCCCCGAGGCAGACGTGCGGGCCGTCCCCGAAGGAGACGTGCGGGTTGGGCGTCCGGGACAGGTCGAGCCGGTCCGGTGCCGAGAACACACGCTCGTCCCGGTTGGCGGAGGCATGGAAGACCACCACCTTGTCGCCCGCCCGGATGCGCACGCCGGCCAGTTCGGTGTCGACGGCGGCGGTCCTGCGGAAACTCAGCACGGGCGGATGCCAGCGCAGCAACTCGTCCACCGCGTCGGGCAGTCGGTGGCGGCCGGCGCGCAGCTCCTCGTACGCCACCGGGTGCTCGGCCAGCGCCAGCAGGCCGCCCGGTGCCGCACCGCGCACCGTGTCGTTGCCCGCGACGGTCAGCAGGAAGAAGAACATCTCCAGTTCGGGTGCGCCGAGTTCGGGGTCGGTGGCCAGCGTGGTCATGATGTCGTCGGCCGGATGGTCCCGCTTGTACCCGGCCAGGCGGTGCGCGTACGCGAACATGTCCCGCAGCGCGGCCGGAGAGCGCGGATCGACGGGCCGCCCCGCCGTGTCGGTCACCGGCGCGCCCGCCTCGTCGGGGTCCTGGTAGCCGATCACGCGCCGGGTCCAGTGCAGCAGCAGGCCACGGTCGGAGTCGGGTACACCGAGCAGGTCGGCGAGGTTGAGGACGGCGTAGTCGTCGGTGACGGCGGCGACGACGTCGCAGGTGCCGTCCTCCGCGCGCGCCCGATCGAGGGCGCCGGCGAGCAGGGTCCGGGCGCGGTGGCGCGCGACGGCCGTGAAGCGGTCGATGCGGCGCGGGGTGAAGGCACGGCTGACGAGCCGCCTGAGCCTTCCGTGGTCCGGCGGGTCCTGATTGAGCATCATGCGCCGGATGAAGGGCAGGTCCTGCGGGTCGGGGTCGCGGATCTGGGTGGCGCCGAGGTGCGAGGAGTACGTCGCCGAGTCCTTGAGCACGCGCACGACGTCCGGGTGCCGGGTCACCGCCCAGAACCCGGGCCCGGCGGGCCAGCCGAGCACCTGCGGCTCCTCCTGCCAGGCGACCGGGTGGTGATCGCGCAGGGTGCGGTACGCGGAGTGCGGGACGCCGTCGGCGTACCGGCGGGGGTCGAAGACGTCGGGGACGGGCACGGCGGTCTCGCGGACGCTCACGCGCCGGAGCCTTCCGTGCCCTGCGGCCGCCGGCCCGCGCCCTGCCCGGCGCCCGGCGCCGGGCAGGCCTCCGGGTCGTCCGCGCGCAGGAAGTCCTCCACGGCCCGGACCAGGTCGAGCGGCGTCTCGTCCATCGCGTAGTGGCCGGCCGAGGGCAGTTCGAGGAGGGAGCCGTGCGGGTACCAGCGCAGCCAGGTCTCCCGCAGCAGCCCCGCGGTCAGCGCCGGATCGAGAGCGCCCGCGACGGCGAGCGCGGGTACCGCCGACCCGGTGACCTCGGTGTGGAAGTCCTCTCCGGCCCAGGAGTCCAGCCACTGCCGGAACGCCTTGGCGTCGCTGTGCGCCAGCGAGCGCGCGACCATCCGGTCCAGCCAGGCGGCCGGCCGCCGGCCGCCCGTGGTGAGGTCGATGATGGCGCGCCGGTTCTCGGGCCGGTGCGCGGCGTCGGCGAACAGCTCCCACTGCTCGGCCGGCATCGGCATCCCGGAGGCGGGGACGGGCGAGATCCCCACGATCCGGCGCAGCCGTCGCGGGGCGAGGGCCAGCAGCCGCTGGGCGACGGCGCCGCCCATCGAGTGCCCGACCACCGAGAACCGTTCCCAGCCCAGCCGGTCGGCCAGTTCGACGAGGTCGGCGGCGGCCTCGGCGGTGGTGAACGCCCCGGGCGCGTCCTTCGCCGCCCCGTATCCGCGCAGATCCACCAGCGCGTAGGAGAGGGCGCCGCGGTCGAGGTCCGGCAGCACCGCCGCGTACGCGGCCCGGTCGGCGAACCAGCCGTGCACCGCGAACACCTTGTGGGCGCCGTCGCCGTGCACTTCATGAGGCAGCACGAAGGAGGTCATGCGACCACCGTGGCCCGGGGGGCAGAGGTCGGCAAGGGGGCGGGCGGCGCGTTCGCCCCGCGCATTCCGTCACGGCACGGGCACTTGACGTTCCCTATGTGGTGATCATGTCAAACGACTGGTAGGTATGCATGCATGGCGTTACCTCGACTGCGCTCCGGAACGGGAAGACTGGCGGCGGCGCTGGCCGCCCTCGCCCTGGCGGTCACCGCCTGCGGCGGCGACGGGAACTCCACCTCCCCCAAGAGCGGGCGGCAGCGGATCACCGTGGCCGCCGTCCCGCTCGCCGACGAAGCCGCGCTCTACCTCGCACAGGATCGCGGGCTGTTCCGCAAGGAAGGGCTGGACGTCCGCATCCAGCCCGTGCAGCAGAGCATCCAGGCGCTGCCCGCGCTCGCCAAGGGGCAGGTCGACCTCATCGCCGGGGCGAACTACGTGACGTTCCTCCAGGCGTACGACAAGGGGACGCTGGACCTGCGCATCGTCGCCGAGGGCGCCCGGGCCGCGTCGCACATGATGGACGTGCTGGTGCCCAAGGACTCGCCGATCAAGAGCGTCTCCGACCTCAAGGGCAAGAAGGTCGCCGTCAACATCCTCAACAACATCCAGTCGCTCACGCTCGACGCGATCCTCGACGCCCGGGGCGCGGGGCGGCCCGTGTACCGGCAGATCACCTTCCCGCAGATGGGCCCCGCCCTGCAGAAGGGACAGGTGGACGCCGTGCACGCGGCCGAGCCCTTCGACAGCGCCCTGCAGAGGGATCTCGGCGCACGGGTGCTCGTGGACGGCGCGTCCCCACCGGTGCGGCTGATCCCGATCAGCGGGTACGTCACCACGGGCCGGTTCGCCGCGAAGAACCCCGGGGCGGTGGCCGCGTTCCAGCGCGCGCTGGCCGCCGCCGCGGCCCTCGCGACGCGGACCCCGGACGCCGTACGCCGGGAACTGCCCACGTTCACCAAGGTGACCGCCGGCCAGGCGAGGACCATCCGTCTGCCGGCCTATCCGGAGAAGGCCGACGTGGCGCAGCTGCGACGGCTCGTCGCGCTGATGCGGGCGCAGGGACTGCTGACGAAGGACGTCGATCCCGGATCGCTGTTGGTGAAGTGAGCGGCGACGTCGGGTGGCTCGGATGAGGCGACGGCGGGAACTGGGGCTCGGCGCCCTCGGCGTGCTGCTCGCCTTCGGCGTCTGCGAAGCCGTGAGCCGGGCCGGGATCGTCCGCGAGAGCTATCTGCCACCGGCGTCCCGGGTGACCGCGCGAGCCGTCGAACTGGCGGGCGACCCGGTCTTCCTGAACGGTGTCGCGGCGACCCTGAGGGCCTGGGCACTCGGACTCGGCCTCGCCTGCGCGCTCGCCGTCCCGGCCGGGCTGCTGCTCGGCAGTGTGCCCGTGGCCGACGCCGCGGTGCGGGCCGTCGTGGAGTTCCTGCGGCCGCTGCCGTCCGTGGCCCTGATCCCGTTGGTCTCCCTGCTGCTCGGCTCCGGCACCCGGACCGAGGTCGCGCTCATCACGTACGCCTCCGTGTGGCCGGTGCTCTTCAACACGGTGTACGGGCTCGGCGGGACGGACCCCCTCGCCAAGGACACGCTCCGCGCCTTCGGCTTCGGCCGGCTGTCGGTCCTGGTCCGCGTCGAACTCCCCGCCACCGCGCCCTTCATCGCGGCCGGGATCCGCATCTCGGCGGCCGTCGCGCTCGTCCTCGCCGTCGCCACGGAGATCCTGTCCGGCTTCGGCGAAGGGCTCGGCATCTTCATCGCCCAGGCGGAGTCGGCGACGGACGGGGCGCGGGACGTACTGGCCGGGGTCGTGTGGGCCGGAGGTCTCGGGCTGGTGATCAACGAGGTGCTGGAGCGGGCGGAGCGGCGGCTGTTCCCCTGGACGCCGGAACGGCGGGGAGCGCCGACGTGACGCGGGGGCGTACGCGGCGGGCGCGTGCCGTCGCGGTGCGCGGCGCCCTGCTGCGCTGGGCCGTGCTCGCGGCCGCCGTCGCCGGCTGGGAGTCCGCCGCGCGCGCCCACGGCAGCGTCTACTTCCCGCCGCCCGGCCGGATCGCGCGCCACGCCTACGACCTGTGGTTCTCCGGACCGGCCGGGCACGCCTTCCTGACCCGGGAGGCCCTCGACACCATCCTCCCCAGCCTGGGGCGGATGACCGCGGGCTTCGCCGTCGCCGCCGTCGCCGGCATTGCGCTCGGCGTGCTGCTGGGACGCTCGCGCCGGGCGTACGCGCTGTGCAACCCCGTGCTGCAGTTCGCGCGCGCCGTGCCGCCGCCCGCGCTCGTCCCCGTCTTCGTGGTGGTCTTCGCGTTCGGCACCCCGATGCAGCTGGCGTCCATCGTGTTCAGCGCCGTCTGGCCGGTCCTGATCAACACGGCGGAGGGGGCGCGCGCCACCGACCCGCTGCGCCTGGAGGTCGCCGCCGTGCTGCGGCTGACGGCCGCCGAGCGGCTGTGGCTGCTCCACCTGCCGTCCGCGCTGCCGCGCATCTTCGCGGGGCTGCGCCTGAGCCTGTCGCTCTCGCTCGTCCTCATGGTGTTCTCGGAACTGCTGCCCGGTACCGCCGACGGCATCGGATTCGCGCTCACCGACGCCCAGTCGCGCTCCGACCTGCTCACCGTGTGGGCGGTGCTGGTGCTGCTCGGCGTCCTCGGGAACCTGCTCAACACCGGCCTGCTCACAGTGGAGAAGCGGCTGGCCGGACGGGGAAGGGAAGGTGCCGCATGACCGAGCGGACCGTTCTGGAATGTGCCCTGGAGTTCTTCCGGGACACCGGTATGACCACCGTCTTCGGCAACCCGGGCTCGACGGAGCTGCGCATGTTCCGGGACTGGCCCGGCGACTTCACCTATGTGCTCGGACTCCAGGAGTCCGTCGCCGTCGCCATGGCCGCCGGACATGCGATAGGAACCCGCCGCGCCGCCCTGGTCAGCCTGCACTCGGCCGGCGGGGTCGGCCACGCCCTCGGCGCCGTGTTCAACGCCCACCGCGACCGCGTCCCGCTGGTCGTCGTCGCCGGGCAGCAGTCCCGTGCCCTGCTCCAGCTGCGTCCCTTCCTCGGCGCGGACGAACCGGCCCGGTTCCCGCGCCCCTACGTGAAGTTCAGCCGCCAGCCGGAACGCGCGGCCGACGTGCCGGCCGTGCTCGCGGAGGCGCACCGGATCGCCATGGCGCCGCCGCGCGGGCCCGTCTTCGTCTCCGTGCCCGAGGACGACTGGGACCGGCCGGCGCACCCCGTGGCGCCGCGCGCCGTGCACGCCTCGTACACGGCCGACCCGCAGGCGCTGCGCGGCCTCGCCGCGCGCCTCGACGCCTGCGCCCACCCCGCCCTGGTCGTCGGCCCGGGAGTCGACGACGAACACGCCCTGGACGAGGCGCGCGCCCTGGCCGAGCGGCTCCGTGCCGCCGTGTGGATCAGCCCGCTCTCGGGCCGCTCCGGGTTCCCCGAGTCGCACCCCCTCTTCCAGGGGTTCCTGCCGCCGGTCGCCGACCAGCTGGCGGCGCGCCTGGAACCGTACGACGTGGTGGTCGCCCTGGGCGCGCCCCTGTTCACCTACCACGTGCACACCGAGAGCCCGCCGCTGCGCCCGGGCACCGAACTGTTCCACCTGGACTGCGACCCCGCCCAGGCGGCCTGGCTGCCCACCGGTACGAGCATCGTGACGACCCTCAAGCCGGCCCTGACCCGGCTGACCTCCCTGGTGGCCGGCTCCGGCCGCACGCCGCCCCCGCCCCGGACCCCGCGCCCGCCCGCCGCCCCGGGTGCGCTGACCCCCGAGCTGCTCTTCGACCTCCTCCAGGAGCGGCTGCCCCGCGACCGGGTGCTGGTCGAGGAGGCCCCCAGCCACCGCGACACCCTCCACGCGCGCGTGCGCGTCGACGCCGACGGCGGCTTCCTCACCACCGGCAGCGGCGCGCTCGGCTGGGGCCTGCCGCTCGCGGTGGGCCGGGCGCTCGCCGACCGGCGCCGACTGGTGTGCGTGGTCGGCGACGGCTCGGCGCTCTACTCCGTGCAGGCCCTGTGGACCGCGGCCCGGCACCGGGCGCCGGTGACGTACGTGCTCGTCGACAACGGCGGCTACGGCGCGGTCCGGGCGCTGGGGCGCCGCATCGGCATCGCCCCGGTCCCCGGCACCGACATCGGCGGCATCGACTTCGCCGCGCTCGCCGCGTCGTTCGGCTGCCCGTCGGCGTACGTCGACGACGCCGGGACCCTCGCCCGGGCCCTGGACCGGGCGCTGGCGGCGGAAGACGACGAGGGCCCGTTCCTGCTGCACGTCCGGGTGACGGGCGGGGACGGCGCACTGTACGCCGGGCACGACGCCGGCATCCCCTGGGCCGGGTGAGCCGGCCCCATGCTCGAACTGGAGGCGCTCGGTCAGCGCTACGGCGACCACGTCGTCCTGCGCGACATCGGCCTCACCGTGCCCGACGGCCAGCTCCTGTGCGTGGTGGGCCCGTCCGGCTGCGGAAAGTCGACACTGCTGCGCACCATCGCCGGACTGCTGCCCGCGCACGGCGGGCGGATCGTCCTCGACGGGAGCCCGGTGACCGGCGTTCCGGACCGGCTCGCGGTCGTCTTCCAGGACTACGGCCGCTCGCTCTTCCCCTGGCTGTCGGTGCGGGAGAACGTGGCGCTGCCGCTGCGCCGCCAGGGACTCGGCCGGGCCGCGCGACGCGCGGAGGCCGACCGCATCCTGGAGCGGGTCGGCCTCCGCGACGCGGCCCGCCGGCACCCCTGGCAGCTCTCCGGCGGAATGCAGCAGCGGGTCGCCATCGCCCGCGCGCTGGTCTGCCGCCCGGCCCTGCTGCTGATGGACGAACCGTTCGGCTCTCTCGACGCCCAGACCCGCGAGGACCTCGAGGACTTCCTCCTCGAGGTCCACCGCACGGACGGCGCGACGATCCTGTTCGTCACGCACGACATCGACGAGAGCGTGTACCTGGGCGACCGCGTGGTGGCCCTGTCCCGGGGGCCGGCCGCGCGGATCGCCCTGGACCTGCCGGTCCCGCTCCCGGGCGCACGGGACCAGATCGCGACCCGGAGCCTGCCGGAGTTCGTGGCGCTGCGGACGCGGGTGGGGCGGGCGGTGCGCGGCGGGGGCGCCATCGGCTGAACCGGCGGCGTGCGCCCCGCTCACGCGATCTCGCGCCCCCGGTTCACGCGATGGGGGGAGCATGTCCCGGTGCGCGGATGGCCCGCCCCGGCCCCGGGTAGGGCCCGGCCATGACGCAGCCGTTCGTACTCCCCCGCTTCTACATGCCGTACCCGGCACGGCTGAACCCGCATGTCGACGAGGCGCGCGCCCACTCCGCGGAATGGGCGCAGACCATGGGCATGCTGGAGGGCTCCGGCGTCTGGGAGCGGTCCGACCTCGACGCGCACGACTACGGACTGCTCTGCGCGTACACCCACCCCGACTGCGACGGCCCGGCCCTCTCGCTCATCACCGACTGGTACGTGTGGGTGTTCTTCTTCGACGACCACTTCCTGGAGACCTTCAAGCGCACCCGGGACCGCGCGGCCGGCCGGGCGCACCTGGACCGGCTGCCGGCGTTCATGCCGCTGGACCTGTCGGCGCCCGTCCCCGAGCCGGAGAACCCCGTCGAGGCCGGGCTCGCGGACCTGTGGGCGCGCACCGTGCCGTCGATGTCCCCGCACTGGCGGCGGCGGTTCGCGGTCGCCACCGCGCATCTGCTCGACGAGTCGCTCTGGGAGCTGTCGAACATCGACGAGGGGCGGATCGCCAACCCCGTCGAGTACATCGAGATGCGCCGCAAGGTGGGCGGCGCCCCGTGGTCCGCGGGGCTCGTCGAGTTCGCGACCGCCGAGGTGCCCGCCCGGGTGGCCGATGCACGGCCGCTGCGCGTGCTCATGGAGACGTTCGCCGACGCGGTCCATCTGCGCAACGACCTCTTCTCCTACCAGCGCGAGGTGGAGCAGGAGGGCGAACTCAGCAACGGCGTCCTCGTCCTGGAGACCTTCTTCGGCTGCGGCACGCAGGAGGCCGCCGACACCGTCAACGACATCCTCACCTCGCGGCTGCACCAGTTCGAGCACACCGCGCTCACCGAAGTGCCCGCGCTGGCCGTGGCGAAGGGCCTCACCCCGGACGAACTGGCGGCCGTCGCCGCGTACACGAAGGGCCTCCAGGACTGGCAGTCCGGCGGCCACGCGTGGCACCTGAGGTCCAGCCGCTACATGAACGAACGGGCCCGCACCGCGGAGCGGCCCCCCGGCCCCACCGGCATCGGCACGTCCGCCGCCGATGTGCGCGGGCTGCTCGCCGGCGCCGGGGCCGAGAGGCTGCGCGCGTACACCCATGTCCCCTTCCAGCAGGTGGGACCCTCGCTCGTCCCCGACCTCCACATGCCCTACGAGGTGGAACTGAGCCCGCACCTGGACGGCGCCCGCAGCCGGCTCCTGCCCTGGGCACGGCGGACGGGCATGCTCCAGGAGGGCGTCTGGGACGAGGACAAGCTGGCGGCGTTCGACCTGCCGTTGTGCGCCGCGGGCCTGGACCCCGACGCGACACCCGAGGAACTGGACCTCAGCTCACGGTGGCTGGCCTGGGGCACGTACGGCGACGACTACTACCCGCTCGTCTTCGGCCACCGCCGTGACCTCGCGGCGGCCGGGCTGTGCACCGAGCGGCTGTCGTCGTGCATGCCCCTCGACGGCGCCGAACCCCCGGTCCCCGTCAACGCGATGGAGCGCGGACTGATCGACCTGTGGGCACGCACCACGGCCGGAACGACTCCCGGGCAGCGACGCGCCCTGCGGGCCGCCGTGGACGGGATGACCGAGGGCTGGCTGTGGGAGCTGTCCAACCAGCTCCAGAACCGCATCCCGGATCCCGTCGACTACCTGGAGATGCGGCGCGCCACCTTCGGCGCCGACCTCACCAAGAACCTGTGCCGCGCGGGCCACGGGCCCGCGGTCCCGCCGGAGGTGTACCGCAGCGGAGCGGTTCGCGCGCTGGAGAACGCGGCCGTCGACCACGCGATGCTGGTCAACGACGTCTTCTCGTACCAGAAGGAGATCCAGTACGAGGGCGAGTTCCACAACGCCCTGCTCGTCGTGCAGAACTTCTTCGGCTGCGACTACCCGACGGCCGTGCGCATCGTCAACGACCTGATGACCGCGCGGATGCGGCA
Source organism: Streptomyces sp. NPDC007264 (assembly GCF_042869095.1). NCBI lineage: Bacteria > Bacillati > Actinomycetota > Actinomycetes > Kitasatosporales > Streptomycetaceae > Streptomyces > Streptomyces sp. NPDC007264. The sequence goes on along the minus strand of NZ_JBIAFD010000002.1, from coordinate 361,616 downwards.
GTTCCAGCACGTGGCCGCCCACGACCTGCCCGCCCTGTACGAGGACCTCGGGCTGGACGAGGCGGCCCGCGCCGTCCTGGACGGCTATGTCGCGGACCTGCGGCACTACATGTCCGGCATCCTGAACTGGCACCGCGGCTGCCACCGCTACGGCGCGGCCGACCTGGCCCGCCGCGCCCACGGCTTCGTACCGGACCGCGCGCCGGCGTCCCCCCGGTGGGCGGCACCGGTGCCACGCTGACCGCGCGCCGGCCGCCGACGCCGGCAGGAACGCGGGCACGACGGCCGCGGCCTGAGGGCGGCCGCGCGCCCGACGGCCCGCGCCGGGCTCCGGGCCGGGCTCCGGGCGGGGCTCCGGGGGCGGGTCAGCCGGTCCGTGCCTCCTCGCGGGCGGCCGCCCGCGCCACGGCGGCTCGCGCCAGCGCCCGCACCACCGGGTGCGGGCGCGAGCCGTCGCCGCTCAGTTCCGGCTGGAAGAGGGTGGCCAGGAAGAAGGGATGGCCGGGGAGTTCGGCGATCCGGACCTGGCCCTCCTCGTCGTGGCCGCTGAACCGCAGCCCGTGCGCGCGCAGACGGTCGAGGTGGCGGGAGGGCCCGTACGAGCAGAAGTACCGCTCGACGGTCCGTGCGGAGCCGATCACCGAGTGGGCCAGCGAGTCCGGCTCGACCACGACCGCCGCCTCGTGGCCCACCAGGGAGCAGGCGAGCGGCTCGATGAGGACGTCGTCGGCGTCCGGGTCGTTCTCGGCGTGCGCTGCCTCGGTCAGGCCGCAGACGGTGCGCGCGTACTCGAGCAGCGCGTGCTGGAAACCGCCGCACGTGCCGAGGAAGGGGATGCCCTCCTCGCGCGCGCCGCGGATCGCGGCCAGCACGCCCGCCTCGCTGCGGTAGGGGCTGCCCGGCACGGCCCACACCGCGTCGAAGCCGTGCAGCGCGCCCGTGTCCCCGGCCTCCTCGGAGGGGATCCAGTAGGCGTCCAGGACGAGCCGGTCGCGCTCGGCGAGCGCCTCCAGCAGCAGCGGGATGCGGGTGTGCGAGACGACGGCGGGGGAGCGGTCGCCGACCAGGGCGAGACGGGCGGTGTGTGCGACGTGGACGTTCATGCGGACCATGCTGGGTGCCCCTCCCGTTCACGTCCAACGATGATTCCTGGAGGCTCGATAAGCGACGCTGATGGTGTGCGGGATGCTGGGCGGCATGGACCCGCACCTGCTGCGTACGTACGTCACCGTGGCCAGGCTCGCCTCCTTCTCGGAGGCGGCGCGCGAGCTGGGCTACACCCAGTCCGCGGTGTCACAGCACATCGCCGCGCTCGAACAGGACCTCGGCGCACCCCTGCTGACCCGGCGTCCGGTCACGCCCACCGCGGCGGGCGAGCGTCTCCTGGAACACGCCGGGCCGCTGCTGCTGCGGCTGGCGGCGGCGCGGGCCGACGTCGTCCGGCTGGCGGCCGCGCCGCCGTTCGGCGTGACGCTGGTGGCGACGCCGACCGCGCTCGGGCCGCACGTCCTCGCCGCGCTGCCCGCCGCCGGCGTCACGCTGCGCGTGCTCACCCGCGACGACATCCCCGCCGCGGTCGCCACGGGCGGCGCCGACCTGGGCCTCGTCGACGGGATCGCCGCGCCCAGCGATCCGCTGCGGCTGCCCGACGTGGCGCCCCTGAGGACCGAGGGCGTGGGTGAGGAGACCGTGTGCGTCGTCCTGCCTCGCACCCATCCGCTCGCCGGACGCGCCGGGCTCCGGCTCGACGATCTGGCCGACGCCCGCTGGCTCGACGCGCCCGACGCCGGCCTGCCGCTCGCCCGGTTCCGCACCGCGACGGGCAGCACCGGCTTCCGCCGGGCCCTGCGCTACGAGGGCACCGAGCTGCGCGCGCTCACCGCGCTGGCGGCCGCCGGCCACGGACTGACGGTCCTGCCGCGCTCGGCGGCCACCGGCCTACCGGGCGCGGTCGCCGTCCCGCTCACGGCACCGCGGGTGGTGCACCGCACGGAACTGGTGCACGCCGGTGCCCTGCGCGGAGCGGCGGCGGCGCTGGCCGAGCGGTTGCTCGAACGGGGGCGGCGGACGGCGGGGCGAGCCGGGTCCGGGCGCGCCGCGCGGGACGGACGTTCCGGCCGCCCCGCGCCGCCCGACGCGAGCGCGTGACCCGGTGCACGGCGCGGTGGTCTCACTCGTTCGTGGAACGCGACGCGCCGACGCGCGGGGCAGAACCCGGTCCGGGAGGGCGGGAAGCGATCCGTGAAGCGGACCGGGGCGCTCCCCGCCCCCGGCCCGGCGGGGAACCGGCGGCGGCCCACCGCCGCCGCCCGCCGCCTGGCTCCGGTCCGTACGGCGGCCCGTCACGCGCCGCCTGGCTCCGGTCCGTACGGCGGCCCGTCACGCGCCGCCCGCGACACGCCCGGCCGGGGACCGTGCCCCGCGTCGCCCGGCCCGCGGGCCGCCATGGTCGCGATGGGCTCGCATCCACCCCGGCGGAAGGGCAGGATGCTGCCCGTAGACCCTGGGAGCTCCGGAACCGCGGAGGTATGGATGACCGGCACGTCCACGCAGCCCGAGAGCGGCGGCCCCGCGCCCTTCACCGTCGCGGACCACGCGGCCCGGATGCGGCGCGCCGCGGAGGCCGCCGAGGCGGCGGGGCTCGCCGGGCTGCTGATCGCGCCGGGACCCGACCTGGTGTGGCTGACCGGGTACCGGCCGGTGCAGACCGAGCGCCTCACCCTCCTGGTGCTGCGGGCCGGACACGACCCCGTCCTCGTCGTGCCGACCCTGGAGGCGCCCGATGCGGCGGAGGCGGCCGGAGGGCCCGCGCTGACGCTGCGCGACTGGACCGACGGCAAGGACCCCTACGAGGCGACCGCCTCCGTGCTCGGGACCGGCGGCCGCTACGGCATCAGCGACAACGCCTGGGCCCTGCACCTGCTCGGCCTGCGCGAACGGCTCCCGGGCGTCGACCACGTCGCCCTCACCCGCGCCCTGCCCATGCTGAGGGCCGTCAAGGACGCCGCCGAACTCGACCGGCTGGCGGCGGCGGGCGCGGCGGCGGACGCGACGTACGAGGAGATCCTGAAGGTTCCCTTCGCCGGACGCCGCGAGCGGGAGGTCGCCGCCGACCTGGCCGATCTGCTGCGGCAGTCCGGGCACACGCAGGTCGACTTCACCATCGTCGCCTCGGGCCCCAACGGCGCCAACCCGCACCACGAGGCCGGTGAACGCGTCATCGAGCACGGCGACATGGTCGTCCTCGACTTCGGCGGCCTCAAGCACGGCTACGGCTCGGACACCTCCCGCACCGTCCACGTCGGCGAACCGACCGACGAGGAGCGCACCGTGCACGACCTGGTGCGCACCGCCCAGGAGGCGGGTTTCCGGGCCGTCGGACCGGGGGCGGCCTGCCAGGACGTCGACCGGGCGGCCCGCGCCGTCATCGCCGACGCCGGGTACGGCGAGTACTTCATCCACCGCACGGGGCACGGCATCGGCGTCACCACCCACGAGCCGCCGTACATGATCGAGGGCGAGGAGCAGCCCCTCGTCCCCGGGATGTGCTTCTCCGTGGAGCCCGGCGTCTATCTGCCCGGCCGCTTCGGCGTCCGCATCGAGGACATCGTGACGGTGACCGAGGACGGCGGACGCCGGCTCAACACCACCCCCCGCGAGATGGCGACGGTCGGCTGAGGGGACAGGGGTACCCGGTACACCCGCGAGACGACAACGGCACGATCATGACCCAGGCACCGACACCCACGGCGGAGACCGTACGCCGGCTGGTCCGTTCCCTGATCCCCGACGGCGACGGACCGGACGTGACGCCGGTCGCCGAGGGCGGCGGGTGCTCCGCCTGGTGGGTCGGGACCCGCCATGTGCTGCGACTGGCCCGGGACCGCGACGCCGCCGTGCGCCAGCGCCGCGAACTGCGGCTGCGCGACCTGGTGCGACCGCACCTCCGGCTCGCCGTTCCGACGAGCGTCGCGCACGGGGAGTGGGCCGCCGGACTGGGCTACACCCTCGACGTCCGGCTGCCCGGCGCCACCGGTGACGTACTCGCCGTGTCGGCGGTCGGCGAGGCGGACCTCGCGGACCTGCTCACCGGGTTGCGGGAGGTTCCCGCCCGCCAGGCCGAGACGTTCGGCGTCCCGCGCGCCGCGCCGCGCTCACTGGAGGCGCTGCGGACGGCCGGGGCGAGCGCCGCGCGGCGCCTGGCCGAGGCCGACGAGTTCGACCCCGCCCGGTTCGCGCAGCTCACCGCCCCCGCCGCCCGGCAACTCGTCGCGCAGCCCGGCGCCGCCGTGCTGGTGCACCACGACCTCAGCCGTGACCACCTCTTGGTGAGCGGCGACGGGCGCGTCCGCGGCGTCCTCGGGTGGACCGAGGCGGTCGTCGGCGATCCGGCCGAGGACATCGCCGGACTCGCCGGGGCCGTCGGCTCCCCGGCCGCCGTGCGCGCCGCCACCCTCGCCGGTTACGGCGCGCGCCCCTGCCTGCGCGGACTGTGGCTGGCGCGCTGCGACGCGCTCGTCCGCCTCGCCGACGGCCTCGAAGGCCCGGACGAGAACCGCCGGATCGCCCTGCGCGCCCGGCTGCGGCGCGCCTGGGAGGCCATCCTGCTGGAACGGGTCACGGAAGTGCCGCCCGAGGAGACGCCGTAGGCGCACGGCCGCGTGGAGCGCCCGGCGGCGGCGGGCGCACCCGCCGAGGGCCTGTCACGCCGGAGGGCCTGCACAGGCCGGAGGGCCTGCACACACCGGAAGCGCCCCGCGCATGCCTGTGAACCCGGGTGGTGCAGGGACGGGCCGCGTGCGCGCCGACGGTCCGCGGGTGCGCCGACGGTCCGCGGGTGCGCCGGCGGGCGGGACCCGTCGCCTGCCGTCCGGCGCGCCCGCCCGAGTCACTCCTGGATCAGCACCACGCACGACTCGCCCGGCAGGGTCAGCACCCCCTCCGCGTCCGGCGGCCGCACGGGCTCCCAGGCGGCCAGCACGCGCGCGTGCCGGGCGCCGAGCGGGATCGAGGCCGGGTCCGTGCCCAGGTTGAGGGCGACCCGTACGTCTCCGCGGCGGAAGGCGAGCCAGCGGGCGTCCTCGTCGTAGGCGACCCTCACGTCCCCGAGGTCGGGGTCCGAGAGGTCCGGTTCGGCGCCGCGCAGGGCGATCAGCTTCCGGTACCAGGCCAGGACACGTGCGTGGGGATCGCGCTCCGGCTCCGACCAGTCGAGGCAGGAGCGGTCCCGGGTGGCCGGATCCTGCGGGTCGGGCACGTCCTCCTCCGCCCAGCCGTGCGCCGTGAACTCCCGACGCCTGCCGCGCCGTACGGCGTCGGCCAGTTCGGGGTCGGTGTGGTCGGTGAAGAACTGCCACGGCGTGGTGGCGGCCCACTCCTCACCCATGAACAGCATCGGTGTGAACGGAGCGGTGAGCACCAGCGTGGCCGCGCACGCGAGCAGGCCCGGGGACAGGGAGGCCGAGAGCCGGTCCCCCCGGGCGCGGTTGCCGACCTGGTCGTGGGTCTGGGCGTAACCGAGCAGGCGGTGAGCCGAGACCCGGGTGCGGTCCAGGGGGCGGCCGTGCCGCCGGCCGCGGAACGTCGAGTACGTGCCGTCGTGGAAGAAGCCGCCCGCCAGCGTCTTGGCGAGGGCGGGCAGGGGAGCACGGGCGAAGTCCTCGTAGTAGCCCTGCGCTTCGCCGGTCAGCGCGGTGTGCAGCGCGTGATGGAAGTCGTCGTTCCACTGGGCGTGCAGCCCGAGGCCGTTCTCCGCGCGCGGGGTGATGACCCGCGGGTCGCCCAGGTCCGACTCGGCGATCAGGAACAGCGGCCTGCCCACCTCGTCGGCCAGCGCGTCCACGGCCGACGACAGCTCCTCCAGGAAGTGGATCGCGCGGGTGTCGCGCAGCGCGTGCACGGCGTCCAGACGCAGCCCGTCGAGCCGGTAGTCGCGCAGCCAGGCCAGGGCGCTGCCGACCAGATACGCGCGCACCTCGTCCGATCCCGGCGCGTCCAGGTTCACCGCGGCACCCCAGGGGGTGTGGTGGGTGTCCGTGAAGTACGGGCCGAACGCGGGGAGATGGTTGCCGGAGGGACCGAGGTGGTTGTGGACCACGTCCAGCACGACCCCGAGGCCCAGCTCGTGCGCCCGGTCAACGAACCGTTTCAGCGCCTCGGGCCCGCCGTACGGCTCGTGCACCGCCCAGAGCGAGACCCCCTCGTACCCCCAGCCGTGCCGCCCGGGAAACGGGCACAACGGCATCAACTCCACGTGGGTGACGCCCAGTTCCGCCAGATGTCGGAGTCGCTCGGCGGCGGCGTCCAGCGTGCCCTCGCGGGTGTACGTCCCCACGTGCAACTCGTAGAGCACCGCGCCCGGCAGCCCGCGCCCCGCCCACGGGACGTGCCACGCGTACCGCCCGTGATCGACCACCGCGCTCAGCCCGTCCGGGCCGTCCGGCTGACGGCGCGAGCGCGGATCGGGCAGCACGGGGCCGTCGTCCACGGCGAATCCGTACCGCGTGCCGTCCCCGGCCTCCGCGTCGCCCGTCCACCACCCCGCCCGGTCCGCGTCCCGCGCCAGGACGTGCGCGGCTCCCGCGCAGTGGAGCGTCACGCCGGCGGCCTGCGGTGCCCACACCTCGAACTGCACGGACGGTTCCCCCTCGTCTGCTCATCGTGATGTAGCCCGTCCATGGTGCGTCACCAGAGATCAATTCGCTTCCGGATCCCCCCTTTTGACACGCGGGACGACCCTGACGGCGGTAGCGGCCGTGCCGGGTTTCCTGGACACCCCGGCCCGACTGACCGACAATCACGTGCGTGACGTCGTCCTTCGAGTTCCACACCTACCCCGCGCGGCTCTCGGACGCCGAGCGCGACAGGGCGTTGAAGGTGCTCCGTGACGGCGTCGCCCTGGGGCGTCTGTCGCACGACACGTTCATCCGGCGCATGGAGCTCGCGCTGGTCGCCCGGCAGCCCCACGAACTGGCCGAGCTCACCGCCGACCTGCCCACCGAGAAGCGCTGGTCGCGGATCGTGTTCGGCACGGTCGAGGCGGTGTCCGGGTTCACCGTGCGGCTGCGCCGGGCCTGGCAGGCCGAGCGGCTGCCCAAACTGCTGCTGCCCCACCCGGGCAGTCCCTATCCCCTGCGGATCGGCCGTGACCCGGCGTGCGGCCTCAGGCTCAGCCACGAGACGGTCTCCCGCCTGCACGCGGAGCTGAGCCGTCGGGGCGGCCTGTGGGTGCTGCGCGACCTCGGCTCGACCAACGGCACGACGGTCAACGGCCGCCGGGTGATCGGCGCCGCGGTCGTCCGCGACGGCGACCAGGTCGGTTTCGGGACGATGACGTTCCGGCTGGCCGCCGAGAAGCCGGACGGACGCGCCGGGCCGACGCCGGAGGCGACCGGGGGCCGGCTCCCCGGGTGACACCGGCCCACCGCGCCGGAGCGGCCCCCGGCGTGCGGCGTGCCGCGCCGGAGCGCGGTGCGTGGCCGAATTCCTCCCCCGCACCCTGCCCGCCCTCCCTCGCCCTCCGCGCTGTTGACGTACCTGCCGAGTCATGACTGACTGTGCGTACGCCATGTACGTGTGGTGAAGCGACGGTGCCGCAGAGTGGAGGTGTGCCCTGCCGCCACTCCTCCGCTACCCGACCGTGGACGAGCTCGGCGCCCGTGCGGCCGCGCTCGTCGCCCGCCGCCCACGGGACGCCAGGCTGCGCCGTGTGGGCACGTCCCGGGGCGGCACGCCCCTGTGGCTCCTGTCCGTGGGTCACGGCAGCCGCCAGGCCCTCGTCGTCGCCGGGCCCCACGCCAACGAGCCCGTCGGCGGCGCCACCGTCCTGCGCCTGGCCGAGCGCGCGCTGGCCGACCCGCGGCTCGGTGCGGAGGCCGACGCCACCTGGAACCTGCTGCTGTGCCTCGACCCCGACGGCGCGCGCCGCAACGAGGGCTGGCTGACGGGCCCGTACACGCTCGGCCGGTACTTCCGGCGTTTCTTCCGTCCCGGCTTCCTGGAGCAGCCCGAGTGGCTGCCCGACGGCGCGGAGCGTGCCGCGCTGCCCGAGACCCGCGCGCTGCTCGACGTGCAGGACGAACTGCGGCCGTTCTTCCAGTGCTCCCTGCACGGCGTGGACGTGGGCGGCGGCTTCGTCGAACTCACCCGCGACCTGCCGGGGATCGCCCAGCGGCTCGCCCACACCGCGGCCCGCCTCGGCATCCCGCGCGAACTCGGCCCGTACGACACCCTGTACTGGCCGGCCCTCGGGCCCGCCGTCTACCGCATACCGCCGCCCCGCCGCGGCGACCTCGCCGCCGCGATCACGGAGGCCGCGGTCGAGTCGACCTGGTTCCATCCGCACCACTACGGCACCGTCACGGCGGTGGTGGAGGCACCCATGTGGGGCGTCGAGGCCGTGGAGGACGGCTCGCCGCCCCCCGACGCCGAGGCGGTGCTGCGGGCCGTGAGCCGGACCCTGCGGCGCGACACGCGGCTTCTGGAAGGGTTCCTGGCCCATATCCGCCCCCATCTCGCCGCCGTGCCGGACGCCGCCCGGCTGCTCGCCCCGGTCGACGACTATTTACTGGTCGGCCCCGGTCTCGCCGACTCCTGGGACCCCGACACGTACGCCGCCGGACAGCGGACGCTGCCGCCGCTGGACACCGCCCGGCTGACGGCCCTGGGCATCTCCGGGCGCCGGGTCGCGCTGCGCACCGCCGGGCTGCTGCACCAGCTCGCCTCGGCCGCCGGGCGCGAGACGGCCTGCGTGGTGCGGGCGCTGGACGGGCTCATCGACGAGTGGTGCGCCGACTACCGCGACGGCTACGGCGCGCGCTGGATCCCGGTCGCACGCCAGGCCGAGTACCAGGCGCGCATGGTGCTCGCCGCCTTCGAGCTCGCCGGGCGGTACGCGCCGGCGCGCTCCCATTCGGGTGAGTCGGGCTGGGGTCCGGGCGCCGCCGTGCCGATGCACACGGAATGAAGAACACCACACTGGCCCTGAGCGGCGCCCTGGCCGCCGCGGCGGCCCTGCTCGTCGCGGCCCCGGCCCAGGCCGTGCCGCGGCCGGCCGGCACCGGCAACTGGCTCTACCTCACCGTCACCAGGAGCGACGACCGTTCGATGGACGTCAACGGCACGCTGCTGCTGTGCGACCCGCCCCGGGGACACGTACTGGCCGGCCAGGCCTGTGCCGAACTCGCCGCGGCCGAGGGCGACATCGGCCGCATCCCCCGCAGGGACGCGATGTGCCCGATGGTCTACGCGCCCGTGACGGTGTCGGCGCGCGGCCAATGGAACGGCCAAGCGGTCGACTACAGCCACACCTTCTCGAACGCGTGCGACCTCCAGGCGAGGACGGGGGCGGTGTTCGCGCTGCCGGACCGTACACCGGTCCGCACGGTGCCGGGCCTGCGCTGACCGCGCCCCGCGCACCGGGACGCCGACGACACCTCACACGCGCGTGGCGGAACGGGACGGGACGGGGCGAGTGCCGGGCGGAGCGGTGCCACCCGGCACTCGGAGCCTGGGCACAAGCCCGTGCCCGGGCCGGAGGGTGGCGTGTGCACAGGCTCTCACTGCTGGTGCAGCGCGCGTCCCGCGAGCGTGAGGAACACCTCCCCGACCGCCTCCGAGAGCGTGGGATGCGGGTGGATGTGCCGGGCCACGTCGGACGGGTGGGCGTCCCAGCCGACGATCAGCTGGCTCTCCGCGATCATCTCGGAGACGTGCGGGCCCACCATGTGCACTCCCCACACCTGTCCGCCGCCCTTCTCCGCGACCACCTTCACCATGCCGCCCTGCCCGTGCACCATGCCCTTGGCGACGGCGGTCAGCGGCATCGTGTCGACATCGACCTCGTGCCCCCGCGCGCGTGCCTCCGCCTCGCTCAGTCCCACGGACGCGGTCTGCGGCGAGGAGTACGTGACCCGGGGCACGGCGGCGTGGTCGACGGGAGCCGACGGCACACCGGCCAGAGTCTCCGCCACCAGCAGGCCCTCGGCGAACGACGCGTGGGCAAGACCTGGGGACGGCGGCGGCAGCAGGTCGCCGACGACATGGACGCCGGGCACGGCGGTCTCCAGCCGGGTCCAGTCCACCGGGGCCACGAACCCCCGGTCGTCCGTCGCCAGGCCCGCCGCGGACAGGCCGAGCCCCTCCGTGACCGGTGTCCGCCCGACGGCCACCAGCAGCCGACAGGCCTCGACGGCAAGGGTCTCGCCGCGGACGGTGCGCACCCGCGCGCGTACCCCCGCCTTCCGTACCTCGGCGTCGAGCAGTCGTGCACCCGTCCGGACGTCGATGCCGCGCCTCTTCAGCGCGCGCGTGAGGTGACGGCTCACGTCGGCGTCCTCGAGCGGCAGGATCCGGTCGGCCGCCTCCACGAGGGTGACCTGCGCGCCCATGGAACGGTGGAAGGAGGCGTACTCGACCCCGATCGCGCCCCCGCCGAGCACCAGCACCGAATCCGGCAGCCCCGGCGCGAACAGGGCGTCGTCGCTGGTGACCACGCGACTCCCGTCCGGCACGAGCCCCGGCAGCGTGCGCGGTCGTGAGCCGGTGGCCAGGACGACCCCGCGGCGTGCGGTGAGGTCGAGCGCGCCCTGCCCCGGAACGCCCTCGACGCGCACGCTCCGCGCGGTCGTCAGCCGTGCCGTGCCCGCGACGACCCGCACCCCGGCGTGGGCGAGGTGCGCCTCCACCCCCCGGTGGTTGCGCGCCACGATGTCGTCACGGGTGGCGGTGAGCGCGGCCCAGTCGACATCGTCCAGGGTGGCCTTCACCCCCCAGCGTTCACGCGCCTCGGCGATGCCGTCGACCAGCTCGGCGGCGTGCAGCATCGCCTTGCTCGGGATGCAGCCGCGGTGCAGACAGGTTCCGCCGACCTTGTCGCGCTCGACCAGAACGACGGTCAGTCCGAGGGCGGCGGCGCGCAGGGCGGTGCTGTATCCGCCCGTGCCGCCGCCGACGACGAGGACATCGGGTGTGCTCATGGCATCCATGCCCCCACCTTCCGCCCGCCCATTGCCATGAGTCCAAGGCAATGTTGTTGTGGATCCCATGCAGAACCTTTATGGGAGGCGGCCGTTGTGAGCCTGCGGCAGATGGAGTACTTCGTGACGGTCGTCGAGGAGGCGTCCTTCACCCGTGCCGCGGAGGTCCTGCACGTCACGCAGCCCGCCCTCTCGCACCAGATCAAGGCCTTGGAGAAGGCGGTCGGCGGCGCCCTGCTGGAGCGCATGCCACGCGGGGTGCGCCTCACACCCATGGGCCGCGCCTACCTGCCGCACGCCGAACTCGCCGTCCGCAGCGCGGCGCAGGCCCGGCGCGCCGCCCGTGCGGCGGCGGGAGCCGAGGGCGGCGAACTGCACATCGCGGCCGTGCACTCGGTTGCCGTGGGCGTCCTTCCGGACGTCTTCGCCCGCTGGAGCGCCGCCCACCCCGGTGTCCGGTTGCACCTGCACGAGTACGCGACCTCCGAGTCGCTCCAGGAGCAGGTCGAGCGCGGCACGGCCGACCTCGCCGTCGGTCCTCCACCGAAGGAGTGGCCCGGCAGCGTGCTCCCGGTCGGCGAGGAGGAGATCGTCCTCGTGGTGCCCTTCGACGACCGGTTCGCGGGCCGCACGGCGGTGGCGCTGCCCGAGTTGTCGGACCGGCCCTGGATCCGCTGCGCCATGGAGCCCGTCGTGCACGGCGAGCGCTTCCTCGACCGGGTCTGCCGCCGGGCGGGTTTCAGGCCGCGTACCGCTGTGTTCACCGAGCACACCTCGACGGCCGTGCGCATGGCGGCGGCCGGCGTCGGCGTGACCACCGCGCCCTCGCACGTCGTGCGCGGCGCGGTCGGCGAGGACTGCGTCGTGCTCTCCGCCGACCCGCCCTGGAAGCGCGCCCTGACCGTCTTCTCGAGGGTGCCGCCGACGGGCGCCGCCGAGGCGTTCGTGGAGCTCCTGCGGCGGTACGGAGGATGGTCGGCGCCGACCGCCCCCGGCAACGGGACCTGCGCCCCGTAGGCGGACGGCGCCGACGCGGACGGCGCGGGTGAGGCGTCGGGCCGGGGCGGGCCGGGGGCGCGGGGCGTCCGGCTCCCGTCAGCCGTCGGTCCGCTCCAGCAGTGCCACCGGACGCGGTGCGAACAGGTCCGCCACGCGGGTGTGTCCCTCGAACCGCCGTTCCGGTGCGAGGACATCGGCCCACCGGCCCGGCGGCAGCGTGAGGGACGTGTCGCGCCAGCCGCCGGCCTCGGCCAGCCGCAGCGACAGCCGGGTGACCGCCGTGAGCACCGCGCCGGAACGCACGAAGGCCAGACAGTGCGCGGCAGCCGGGCCCCGGGCCGCCAGGGGCGCGTACGTGCCCGACGCGCCGAAGGCGTCCGGGCGTCGCCGGCGCAGCCGCAGTGCCGCCGTGGTGAGCCCCGCCTTCTCCGAGGACGCCTCGCGCGGCGTGAAAGGCCGCCGGTTGTCCGGGTCGACCAGGGCCCGGTACTCGTCCTCCGCGCCCTGGTAGACGTCCGGTACGCCCGGCATGGTCAGCTGGACCAGCGCGGCCCCGAGGACGTTCGCCCGGATGTGCGGCGCCAGCGTGTCCCGGAAGTCGAGGACGAGCCGCCCCGGCGCGCCGCACGGGCCCTGGGCGACGAAGGCCGCCACCGCCTCCTCGTAGCCGGGATCCTGCTCGGTCCACGTGGTGCGCAGCCCCGCCTCCCGCACATGCTTGAGCAGGGCGCCCCGAAGGCGCTCCCCGGCGGCCTGCCCCAGCCCGAAGAGCGTCTGCCAGGCAGCCCACGCCAGATGCGGGTCCGGCACCTCGCCGACCGCGCGCGTCACCTCGGCCAGTACGTCGGCCCAGTGCTCCGGGCACTGCGTGAGCACCGAGACCGCCGCCCGTACGTCCGCGCTGCGCTTGGTGTCGTGGGTCGACAGCACGGTCCCCGTGGCGGGCCAGTCGCGCTGCACGCGCGCGCAGTGGGCGTGGAAGTCCTCCGCGGGGACGGCGGGGGCCCCCGGGTCGCCGCCGACCTCGTTCGCCGACAGCAGTGGCACATAGCGGTAGAAGGCCGTGTCCTCCACGGACTTGGCGCGCAGCGCGGACGCGGTCTGTGCGAACCGGGCCCGGAACTCGGCGTGCCCGGGGCCGTCCCCGGCCCGGCCCAGCGCCAGGTCCCGCACCACGGTCACCGCGTGCGCCTCCTCGGGCACCGTGAACACGGCACGGGCCTCGGCGGCGGCCTCTTTCGTGATCACCGCGGCGGCGTCGTCGCGGGAGTACGGGCGGTACACCTCCAGGCGGACGAGGAGTTCCCGCAACGCGGTGCGCAGCGCCCAGGGGGCGTGGTCGCGCAGCTCCGGGTCGGGGGACGCGGCGCACAGCCGGCTCGCCACCCGCGTCAGGCGGTCCACCTCGGCGGCCAGCTCGTGGCTGACGACCTGGTGCGCGGCGCGCCGCACGGTCGCCGCCCAGTGGCCGCCGCGGTCGCCCTGCGGGGCCGCGAACCGCCGGTAGTGGCCCAGCAGGGACCCGGCGCCCACCGGGTCGGTGAACACCCCGTCCACCTGCCGCAGGGCGTCGTACCCGGTGGTGCCCGCGACCGGCCAGGCGGCGGGCAGGCGCTCACCGTCCGCGAGGATCTTCTCGACCACCGTCCACCGCCCGGAGGTGGCCTCGTGCAGGCGGCGCAGATACGCCTCCGGGTCGGCCAGGCCGTCCGGGTGGTCGATCCGCAGACCGTCGACCAGGCCCTCGTCGAGCAGCCGCAGGAGCGTGGCGTGCGTCGCGGTGAAGACCTCGGGGTCCTCGACGCGGACCCCGATGAGCTCGGAGATGCTGAAGAAGCGCCGGTAGTTCAGCTCCGTACGGGCCAGCCGCCACCACACCGGCCGGTACCACTGGGCGTCGAGCAGCCGCGGCAGCGGCAGCGTCCGCGTGCCCTCGCGCAGCGGGAACACATGGTCGTGGTAGCGCAGCACGTCGCCGTCGGCCTTCAGGTTCCCCAGTTCCTCGCCGAGCCGGCGCCCCAGCACCGGCAGCAGCAACTGCCCGCCCTGCGCCTCCCAGTCGATGTCGAACCAGCGTGCGTAGGGCGAGGCGGGGCCCTCGCGCAGCACCTCCCACAGGGCGTGGTTGTGGCGCGGGGACATGGCCATGTGGTTGGGGACGACGTCCACGACGAGACCCAGCCCGTGCTCCCGCGCGGTGCGCGCCAGGGAGCGCAGTCCCGCCTCCCCGCCCAGTTCGTCCCGCACGCGCGCGTGGTCGACGACGTCGTAGCCGTGCGCCGATCCCGGCACCGCCTCCAGGACCGGCGACAGATGCAGGTGCGAGACGCCGAGCGAGGCGAGACGGGGCACGGCCGCCTGCGCCGCACGGAACGGGAACTCGGGCCGCAGCTGGAGCCGGTACGTGGCGGTGGGCGCTGCCGGGCCGGGGCGCTCAGGTGTCATGGGAATCTACGTACCCGCCCCGCGGCCCTTCGTGTCACCGACGCGCCGAAGCCCGAGGGCCTGTGTGCACAGGCCCTCAGGCGGGCCGCTGCAGCACCGTCAGGCTCCGGTCCAGCAGGGTCAGCCGGTCCCCGGCCCCGACCTTGGCGCCGGTGCCCGGTGCCACCCCCTCCGCTACGGCCGTGTCGACGACCACCTGCCACTGGCGCCCGTGGTCGACCGGCACCACGAACTCCAGGGGCTCGGGCGAGGCGTTGAACATGAGCAGGAAGGAGTCGTCGCCGATCCGCTCGCCGCGCGGTCCGGGCTCGGAGATCGCGTTGCCGTTGAGGAACACCGTCAGCGCGCCCGCCTGCGCCGACGTCCAGTCCTGCTGGGTCATCTCATCGCCCTGGGGGGTGAACCACGCGATGTCGGACAGCTCGTCGTGCGTGCCCTGCACCGGCCGGCCGTGGAAGAAGCGGCGGCGGCGGAAGACCGGGTGGTCGCGGCGCAGCCACACCATCGCGCGGGTGAAGTCCAGCAGGTCGCTGCCGTCCTCGGGCCACTCGAGCCAGGACAGCTCGTTGTCCTGGCAGTAGGCGTTGTTGTTGCCGGCCTGCGTCCGGGCGAACTCGTCGCCGTGGCTGAGCATCGGCACTCCCTGGGAGAGCATCAGCGTGGCGATGAAGTTCCGCATCTGCCGCGCCCGCAGCTCCCGCACCGCCGGGTCGCCGGTCTCGCCCTCGACGCCGCAGTTCCAGGAGCGGTTGTGGCTCTCCCCGTCGCGGTTGTCCTCGCCGTTGGCCTCGTTGTGCTTGCCGTCGTACGAGACGAGGTCGTGCAGTGTGAAGCCGTCGTGGCAGGTCACGAAGTTGATGGAGGCGAGCGGGCGGCGCCCGTCGTCCTGGTAGAGGTCCGAGGAGCCCGTCAGCCGGGACGCGAACTCCGCGAGCGTGCGCGGCTCGCCGCGCCACAGGTCCCGCACCGTGTCGCGGTACTTGCCGTTCCACTCGGTCCACAGCGGCGGGAAGTTGCCCACCTGGTAACCGCCCTCGCCCACGTCCCACGGCTCGGCGATCAGCTTCACCTGGGAGACCACCGGGTCCTGCTGGACCAGGTCGAAGAACGACGACAGCCGGTCCACCTCGTGGAACTGCCGCGCCAGCGTCGCCGCCAGGTCGAAGCGGAAGCCGTCCACGTGCATCTCGGTGACCCAGTAGCGCAGCGAGTCCATGATCAGCTGGAGTACGTGCGGCGAGCGCATCAGCAGGGAGTTGCCGGTCCCCGTGGTGTCCATGTAGTACCGCGGGTCGTCCGCCAGCCGGTAGTAGGAGGCGTTGTCGAGGCCCCTGAAGGACAGGGTCGGGCCCAGATGGCTGCCCTCGGCGGTGTGGTTGTAGACGACGTCCAGGATGACCTCGATGCCCGCCTCGTGCAGCGCCCGGACGGCCGACTTGAACTCCAGGACCTGCTGGCCGCGGTCGCCCCAGGAGGCGTACGCGTTGTGCGGGGCGAAGAAGCCGATCGTGTTGTAGCCCCAGTAGTTGCTCAGCCCCATGTCCGCCAGCCGGTGGTCGTGCACGAACTGGTGCACCGGCATCAGTTCCAGTGCGGTCACGCCGAGTTCGGCCAGGTGTTCGATGACGGCCGGGTGGGCGAGCCCCGCGTAGGTGCCGCGCAGCTCATCGGGCAGCGCCGGGTGGCGCATCGTCAGGCCCTTCACATGGGCCTCGTAGATCACCGTGCGGTGGTACTCGGTGCGCGGCCGCCGGTCGTCGCCCCAGTCGAAGTACGGATTGATCACGACGGACGACATGGTGTACGGGGCCGAGTCCAGGTCGTTGCGCCGGTCGGGCGCCCCGAAGGGGTAGCCGTACACCTCCTCGCCCCACCTGACCGAGCCGCTGACGGCGCGCGCGTACGGGTCGAGCAGCAGCTTCGCCGAGTTGCAGCGCAGGCCGCGGTCGGGGGCGTAGGGCCCGTGCACCCGGAATCCGTACCGTTGCCCCGGCATCACCCCCGGCAGATACGCGTGCCGCACGAAGGCGTCGGTCTCCCGCAGCTCCACCGCCGTCTCCGAGCCGTCGTCGTGCAGCAGACACAGCTCGATCCGGTCGGCGGCCTCCGAGAAGACCGCGAAATTGGTGCCGGCGCCGTCGTACGTCGCGCCGAGCGGATACGCCTCTCCAGGCCAGACCTGCATGGATATGACTCTCCCAGTTGTCCTGGGCCCCGGAGGGCGCCTTGGTGCCGAGTCTCCCCGAAAGTGAGGGAACCTCCCATGACATGCATCCCTCTTAACGGCCGACCGGTGCAGACGCGGCGGGCGCAACGACCGGCGGCGGCCGCGACTGCCGAACCAGTGGGGCTTTGACCACTCCCGGGAACACAGGGGGAGTAGGGGGAGACGTGCGCGAAACAGTGCGCCGCCACCTGGGCAAGGTGGTGGCAGGTGCGGCCATTGCGGTGACGGCGACCGCCGCGATGGTCGCGATCACGCTGCCGGGCTCGGTGTCGGCGGAGGAGTCCGGCGCCAGGGGCGGCGGGAACTCCGCCCAGCAGGGGCAGGGGCAGGGGCAGGGGGCGGCGCTGACGGGCGTCGTCGAGAACGCACCCGCCGAGGGGACGAAGGGCACGGGCCGTGACCCGCTGACCGAGGACGAGATCACACGCGCGGAAGGCATCGCGCTCAGCCGGCAGCAGTTCGCCGCCGGCGAGGACGTCGGCGGGAAGAAGGGGCCGCAGCGCCTGGGCGTCGACCTCGCGGACCCGGACGCGGCCGAACTGGACGACCCGGACGCGCCCCGCCGCGCGGCCGTCACGTTCTACGACTACAAGGACGACGCGCTCCTCACCAGGACCGTCGGCCTCGACACCGGGAAGGTCGAACGGACGGGCGTCCAGCACGGGGTGCAGCCGCCCCTCGCCCCGGAGGAGAACGCGGAGGCCGCCCGGCTGCTGATCGCGGATCCGCTCGGCGCGGGCCTCCGGACCGACTACAGGGACGCCACGGGCAAGGACCTCACCTCGCCCGGCCAGTTGATGCTCACCGGCATCGTCTACCGGGCGGTTCCCGGCGCCCAGCCCGCACTCCTGGACAAGTGCGGCGAGCACCGCTGCGTGCGGCTCTTCCCGAAGATCCCGAACGGGTCGTGGATCGACGCCCGTTCCTTCGTGGTGGACCTGAGCGCCCGCCGGGTGGGCAAGCTCGGCTGAGCCGCGCACCACCGCCCGGCGGGGGACAGGTCCGTCCCGGCCGCGGGCGGGGTGCTCCACCTTCCTCACGTTCCGTCCTTCCGTCTGTGTGCAAGAGGAGTCTCTTCGTCATGCGCGTGAACAGAAACAGCCGTACCGCCCGACGGGTCCTGACCGGCCTCGTGGCGGCCGGACTCGCCCTGGGGGGCACGGCCGCGGCACCCGCCGTCGCCCGGCCCGCCGCCGCGGCGGCACCTGACTGCAGTGCGGCCTACCGGATCGAACAGAAGCTGTCCACCGGAACCACCTGGCGGATGTGCTGGCACTACGACGGCAACGCCGGGCTCGTGCTGGAGCACGTCTCCTACCAGCCCCCGGGCGAGAGCCGCCCGATCAAGGTCCTGAACAGCGCGCGACTGGCCCAGATCGACGTCCCCTACGACGACGGCTCGGCCGAGTACAGCGACCTGACGGGTGCGGGCTTCGCGCAGGGCCTGATGAACATGGCGCCCGGTGAGTGCCCCGGCGGCACCATCAAGACGGTCAAGGTGCCGAACGCCTGGGACCCGCAGCACCCGAACGTCAAGGGCCTGTGCGCCACGACCCGTTCGCGCGGCCACGCGTACCGCATGCAGAGCGACACCGGGAACAGGGTCTACCAGACCCAGGGCAAGGACCTGCTGGTCTACACGGTCAACAAGGTCGGCTGGTACGAGTACATCACCGAGTGGCGCTTCCAGGACGACGGCATGGTGCACATGAACGTCGGCGCCACCGGCAGCCTCTCGCCCGGGGACTACGACGCGGGCGACGGCCGGGGCTGGCCGATCGGCAAGGGTGCCCGGGCCTATGCCACCAGCCACAGCCACAACGTCTTCTGGCGGCTCGACTTCGGCCTCGACGGTTCGTCCAGGAGCAAGGTCGAGCAGTACGACTCCGTGGTCAGCCCGCCCGCCCGGGGAGCCGAGGCGCCGAGCGCCAGGACCACCCGCACGACGATGACGAAGGAGTTCGCGGGCGACGCCAAGAACATGCGCTGGTGGCGGATCGTCAGCGCCACCGGCAAGAACAAGGACGGCCACGCACGGTCGTACGAGATCGTCCCGGGCCCCACGACCAGGTACCCCGGTCGCGCCTTCACCCGGCACGATCTGTACGCCACCGAGTACAACCCCTGCGAACGGTTCGCCAGTGACAACCTGGGCAACTGCGGGAGCCGGGCCGGCAAGTCCGTCGACACGTGGGTCAACGGACAGACCCTCACTCACCCGGTGGTGTGGATCAACGTCGGTTTCCATCACATCGCCCGAGACGAGGACCAGCAGCCCATGCCCGTCCACTGGCAGGGCTTCTCCATCGCTCCGCGCGACGTCACGGCTATGAATCCGCTCACGCCGCCCGCCCTCGCCGACCAGAACGGACATGTGCAAAACGGTAGTTGAGAAACGACCCTGTGCATCCGGCTGCACCGCCCCGCGGTCCCGGAGTACCCTTCCTTGATCGTTGGCTGGGGCCTGGCCCCTGGGCAGGCTCGGGGGAGCGGAAGGCGGTGCGCGGGTGGGCTCGGGAGGGCTGGAGCTGCCCCCTGGTGACGAGGGTCGCGAGGGGAGCTCCACGGATGTCCCGCCCGGGGCGGTGTCCCTGGCACGTCCGATGGACCTGGGATCCATCGGACCGGAGCTGGAGTGGAACGCCGACGCGTGGCGCGAGGTGCGCACCCGCGCCCAGCGGGCGGGACGGGCCTACATCTGGCTGAACCTGGTGGAACAGCGGCTGCGCGCCGTCGTGGCCGCTGTTCTGCGCCCCATCTACGAACCCGTCCACGGCGACGACTGGGTGGTGGCCGCGGCGGGGCCCGCCGGCCAGGAGTGGGTGCAGCGCGCCGTCGCGGTCCGCGAGGTCAGCCGGCGCAAGGGGTATCTGCTGGACCCCGCCGACGACAACGTGCTGAGCTTTCTGACCCTGCCGCAGCTGCGCGAGCTGATGGTGCAGCACTGGCCGTGCTTCGAGCCGTACGTCGACGAGCGCCGGGACATCGAACTCGCCCTGGACGAGCTGGAGGTGACCCGGAACGTCGTCTCCCGCAACCGGGCCCTGTCGGAGGCCGTCCTCGCCCAGGCCGAGCGCGCCTCGGCCAGGCTCCTGGAGACCCTGGGCGCGGGCGGCGACGTGCCCTCCGCGCGTCGGCTGCCCGTCGACGCGGTCGAGGACCTCGTGGGCGACCGGTACGCGGACGTGGTCGCCGTCCACCCGGACCGGGTGCGGCTGCTGCGGCAGTTCCCGGCCGAGGACATCTTCGGCGGCGCCCGCCGTCTCGACGCCATCGGCATCGGCCTGAATCTGCTGGTGCAGAACTTCTCCGGACGCCGGCTGGTGCGCCTGGCCGAGTCCGGCTGCCGGGTGCGGCTGCTGTTCCTCAACCCCGCCTCCAGCGCGGTGAAGCGGCGCGAGCGGGAACTCGGCATCAAGAAGGGCGAACTGAGCCGGTCCGTCGAGATGAACATCCTGCACATGCGCCGGGTGCGCTCGAAGCTGCGCGACCCGGGCGCCTTCGAGATCCAGGTCTTCGACGAGACGCCCCGCTTCACGGCCTACCTGGTCGACGGGGACGGCTCCGACGGCATCGCGGTCGTGCAGTCCTATCTTCGGCACACCCGCGGCATGGAGGCGCCGGTCTTCGTGCTGCGGGGCGGCGGCAAGCTCGTCAGAACGGGGGACCTGGACGAGAGCGGCCTCTTCCCTACCTACCGCGAGGAGTTCGAAGTGGCTTGGGCGGATTCGCGCCCCGTGTCCTGACCCGCTCCACCGGCACAAGCGGAACGCGGTCCTCGGGTTGTCAGTGGTACATGCGAAGGTGGAGGCCACTGGGGGAACGCACCACCGAGAAGGGGGGCCGCCATGGCCTGGCACCGGGAGCTGCTGATCGGCTTCGACCTGGAGACGACCGGGACGGATCCGTACGAGGCACGCATCGTCACGGGGGCGGTGATCGAGGTCAAGGACGGCGAGCCGCTCGGCCGTCGCGACTGGCTGGCCGACCCGGGCGTGGAGATCCCGGCGGACGCGGTGGCGGTGCACGGCATCAGCAATGAGCGCGCGGCGGCCGAGGGCCGGCCGGCCGACCGGGTGGCGGACGCGATCGCCGAGGTCCTGGTGGCGTACTGGCGGACGGGCGTCCCGGTCGTCGCCTACAACGCGGCCTTCGACCTGACCCTGCTCAACGCCGAGTTGCGGCGCCATGGACTGCCGTCCCTGCGTGAGCGCCTGGGCGGCCCGGAGCCGGCCCCCGTCATCGACCCGTACACCATCGACCGCTGGGCCGACCGCTACCGCCGGGGCAAGCGCAACCTGGAGGCGGTCTGCGCGGAGTACGGGATCGTGCTGGACACGGCGCACGACGCCGGGGCGGACGCGCTGGCCGCGGCCCGGCTCGCCCGCGCGATAGCCGACCGCCACCCCAAGGTCGCCGCCCTCGGCCCGGCGGAGCTGCACCGCCGTCAGATCGAGTGGTACGCGGCCTGGGCCGCGGACTTCCAGGACTTCCTGCGTCGCAAGGGCAACGCACAGGCGGTGGTGGACGGCACATGGCCGCTGCGGGAGGCCGCGGGCGACAGGGTCTGACCCGGGCCCCTCATGCCGGGGCCGGGCTCGCGATGTGTTCCACCCGCGGGCGGGCGAGCCGGGCGTAGTCGACGCCGGAGATGACCAGCGACCTGTCCAGGCGGGCCGCGTTGAAGTAGAGCCGCGGCTGCGCCACGACGTCCGGATCGGCCACGACATCGAGCGCGGGATCGAAGCTGAACGGCAGCACGGCGCCGGGGACGGCGCGGGCCAGCCGCTCGGCGGTCTCCGCGTCGCTGAAGCCGGCGTAACGGGCCGAGAACAGCGCCCGCACGGCGTCGAGGTCCACCCGCCGGTCCCCGGGGACGACGGCGAGGACATGGCGCGTGGTGCGCCGGTCGACCTTGACCCGCAGCACGATGCACTTCGCGGCCTGGGCCACCGGGTGTCCGCGCAGGGCGCTGACGGCCACGGTGCCGCCCTCGGGGGCGTGGTCGATGAGGCGGTAGTCGACGCGGGAGGAGTCGAGCAGGGAGATCAGGTGCTGGTACGTGTCGCGGTCGGGCACGGGATGTCCTCTTCCGTCGGGTCGGCGGTGCGGATGGTTCGGGCGGTCGGGGACCCGGCGGTTCCGGCGGTGCGGTGGGCGCGTTCGACGGCCTGACCCCAGAAGGTGCCGGCGACCATCAGGACCGCGCCGAGGGCGGAGAGCGCGGTGAAGCGTTCGCCGCCGAGGGCGAGGCCCACCACCGCGGCCCAGACCGGTTCGGTCCCCAGCAGCAGGCTCGCCCGGCTCGCCGAGGTGCGCTGCACGGCCCATGTCTGGGCGAGGAAGGCGAACACGCTGCAGAACAGGGCGAGGTACACCAGCTGGGACCAGACGGTGGCGTCCGCGTGCGCCACGGACGGCAGGTCGCGCGCCGCGCAGGCCAGGAAGAGCACGGAGCCGACGACCGTCTGCACGGCCGTCAGATGCAGGGGACGGATCGCCCCGGCCGAGGTGAGCCGGCCGACGAGCGCCACGTGCACGGCCCGGACCCCGGCCGCCGCGAGCATCAGCAGGTCGCCGAGGCGCGGCGTGTGGAAGCCGCCCGCGGACATGAGGAGTCCGACGGCCACGACGCACACACCGGCCGCGGCGAAGAAGGCGGGCGGCAGCCCCTCCCGGTGTCCCTCGCGGTCGAGCAGCGGGGTGAGGACGATGGTCAGGCTGATGATCAGTCCCGCGTTGGCCGCGCTGGTGTGCGCCACACCGTACGTCTCCACGGCCAGGACCGCGGCCTGGGTGACGCCCAGCGGCACTCCCCTGCGGATCTCGTCGCGGGTCCACCGGCGCCGCCCCCGCCGGGCCGCGACCAGACCCAGGCAGGCGAGCGCCGAGAGCGCGTACCGCAGGAACAGGACCGTCAGGACGGGCAGGGCGAGGACGGCCGTCCGGGCGGACAGATAGCTGGAACCCCAGACGAGCGCGACCAGGAGGAGTACCGCATCGGTACGGCGGGCGTCGGACACCCGCCCACGGTGCACCGTCCACGTCCTTGAAGCCCAGAACCACTTTCTACAACGATCTTTTAGCATCCCTACACTGAGGCCATGGACGAACGGCAGCTGCGGATCCTGCGGGAGCTGGGCGAACTGGGAAGCGTCACCGCGGTCGCGGAGGCGCTGCTGGTGACGCCGTCGGCGATCTCCCAGCAGCTGCGGCTGCTGCAGCGGTCGATGCCCGTGCCGCTCACCGAGCGTCTCGGGCGGCGGGTGGTGCTCACCGACGCGGGGCGGGCGCTGGCGGACGCGGCCGTCGAGGTGGAGACCGCGCTGGCGCGGGCACGGGGCGCCGTCGCGGAGTTCGTCGGCAGACCGGACGGCGAGGTGTCGGTGGCCGCGTTCCACAGTGCGGGCGCGGCGTTCTTCCCGCTGCTGCTCCGGGGCCTGGCCGGTCCCGGCGCGCCGGTCCTGGCGCTCGCCGACGAGGACGTACCGCAGGGGGACTTCCCGCGGCTGACCCGGGAGTACGACCTCGTGCTGGCCCACCGCCTCGACCATGCCCCGCCGTGGCCGCGCACGGTGGCCTCGGCCACGCTGCTGCGCGAACCGCTCGACGTGGCGATGCCCGCCGGGCATCCGCTCGCCGCCAAGCGGCGCCTGACGCCGCGGGACGTGGCCGACGAGCGGTGGATCACCGTGCACGAGGGCTTCCCGGTCATGGCGACCATCGAGGCCATCGCCGCCGCGGCGGGGCGGCGGCTGCACCTCGCCCACCGCATCAACGAGTTCGCGGTGGTCGCCGAGGCCGTGGCCGCCGGCGGCGGCATCGCGCTGATGCCGCGCTGGACCATGCGCCCGCATCCCGCGCTCGTCCTCAGGCCGCTCAGCGGCGTGCAGGCCAGGCGGCACATCGACGCGCTGTGCCGCCCCGAGCGCACGGCGCGGACGGCGGTCCGCACGGTGCTGGCCGAACTGCGCCGCGCCGCGCGCACGATCCGGGAGCGGGACCCGGAGCAACGCGCCGAGCCGTGACGGGACCCGCGGCGCCGCGCGGGCGGCCGGGGGACCGGCTCAGAAGGTGTGCCAGCGGACCGTCTCGTCCCCGTCCCGCAGGGATGCCACCCGCCGCTCGAACTCGGCCAGCGCCGTGGGGTTGCCGGGCGCGTGCTGGGCGACCCAGGCGCAGCCGGCGGTCTCGCGCGCCCCGCGGAGCACGGCACAGCCCTCCCACTCGCGCACGTCCCAGCCGTAGGCCCGGGTGAACGACTCGTACGCCTCGGCCGGCAGCCCGTAGCGGTCGAGGGAGAGGGCCATGACCACCAGGTCGTGCTCGCGCAGGTCGGCGGAGAAGGTCTCCAGGTCGACCAGGACGGGGCCGTCCGGGCCTATGTGCACATTGCGGGGCAGCGCGTCGCCATGGATCGGACCCGGTGGCAGATGCGGGGTCAACGCGGCCGCCGCGGCGGCGAACCCGTCACGGCGCTCCCGCAGATACGCCGCGTCCCGCGGGCGGATCGCGTCGCCCGCGAGCCGCAGCCAGCGCTCCACGCCGCCCAGCAGATCGCGGGCCGGCAGGGGGACGGAGGGGGAGGGCAGGGCGTGCACGATCCGCAGCAGCGCGGCCAGGTCCCCCGGCTGCGCGGGGCGTACCGGACCGGCCACCCGGTGCCACACCGTCACCGGGTGGCCGTCCACCAGCAGCGCTTCGGAGCCGGCGGCCCGTACCGCGGGGACGTCCGCGTCGGCGAGCCACCGGGCGATCTCCAGCTCCCGGCGGGCGCGGCCGAGGAGTTCGGCGTCGCGCCCCACCTTGACCACCAGGTCGCCGGCGGCGAACACCGCGTTCTCGCCCAGGGCGAGGAGCCGAGCGTTCCGTGCCGGGGCGGGCAGCACACCCGCCGCGGCCAGAACGTCGCGCGCCCTTGCCTCGTCCATCGTCCGCCTCCGTGACCTCGACGCGCTCCCGCCTCCTGTGCCGCTCAGTGTCGCATTCGCGCAGGTCGGACCGGCGGGAACGGGACGGGACCGGGCGGGAGGGGGTAATCATGTTGTACGAGACGTCTCGTCTCGCCTATGGTCCCGGTCATGACCACCCCGCATCCCGCCCACATCGCCATGTTCTCCATCGCCGCGCACGGCCATGTGAACCCGAGCCTGGAGGTGATCCGCGAGCTCGTCGCCCGCGGGCACCGCGTCACGTACGCGATTCCACCCGTGTTCGCACAGAAGGTCGCCGGCACCGGAGCCCGGCCCGTCCGCTACACCTCGACGCTGCCCTCCCCCGACGACGACCCCGACGCCTGGGGCACCACGCTCCTCGACAACGTCGAACCGTTCCTGGACGACGCCGTGCAGGCGCTGCCGCAACTCATCGAGGCGTACGAAGGGGACCGGCCCGACCTCGTGCTGCACGACATCGCCTCCTACCCCGCCCGCATCCTCGCCCACCGCTGGGGCGTCCCGGCGATCTCCCTGTCCCCCAGCCTCGTCGCCTGGGAGGGCTACGAGGAAGAGGTCGCCGAACCGATGTGGGCCGAGCCCAGGAAGACCGCGCGCGGACGGGCGTACTACGCGCGCTTCGCGTCCTGGCTGGCGGAGAACGGGATCACCCAGCACCCCGACCCGTTCGTCGGCCGCCCCGCCCGCTCGCTCGTGCTGATCCCGAAGGCGCTCCAGCCGCACGCGGACCGGGTCGACGAGCGGATCCACACCTTCGTCGGTGCCTGCCAGGGCGACCGCGCCGCCCAGGGCGACTGGCGGCGGCCGGACGGTGCCGGCAAGGTGCTGCTCGTCTCGCTCGGCTCCAGTTTCACCAAACAGCCCGCCTTCTACCGCGCCTGCGTCCAGGCGTTCGGCGGACTGCCGGGCTGGCACATGGTGCTGCAGATCGGACGGCACGTCGATCCGGCGGAGCTCGGGCCCGTCCCGGACAACGTCGAGGTGCGCACCTGGGTGCCGCAGCTCGCCGTCCTGAGGCAGGCCGACGCGTTCGTCACGCACGCCGGGGCGGGCGGCAGCCAGGAGGGCCTCGCGACCGCCACGCCGATGGTGGCGGTGCCGCAGGCCGTGGACCAGTTCGGCAACGCCGAGATGCTCCGGTCGCTCGGCGTCGCACGGCATCTGCCCATGGAGGAGGCGACGGCCGAGGCCCTGCGGGAGGCGGTCCTGGCGCTCGTCGACGATCCCGGCGTGGCACGCCGGCTCAAGGAGATCCAGGAACGGACGGTGCAGGAGGGCGGCACCCGACGGGCGGCCGACCTCATCGAGGCGGAGCTCCCGCACCGCGGCGCGCCCCGCGAGCCCTGACACGCGAGGTGGCCGGGGCGCAGGCCCCGGCCACCGTCGTCCACGCCGTCACCGGCAGCGGGTCACACGCCCACCTTCTCGTCCTCGACCGCCGGCGGAATGGGCGCCACCGGCGCCGGCTCGTCGTGCGTGAGGTCGGGCAGCCGGTTCAGCCACTTCGGCAGGTACCAGTTGCGCTCGCCGAGCAGGGCCATCACCGCGGGGAGCAGCACCCCGCGGATGACGGTCGCGTCGATCAGCACCGCGGCGGCGAGGCCCACGCCCATCTGCTTCATGGACTGCATCGACAGGGTGCCGAAGATCCCGAAGACGGCGACCATGATGACCGCGGCGCTGGTGACGACGCCCGCCGTGGTCACCACGCCGTGCATGATCGCCTCCTTCGTCGTACGGCCCCGCAGGCGCGCCTCGCGGATCCGGGAGACCACGAACACGTGGTAGTCCATCGAGAGCCCGAAGAGGATGACGAAGAGGAACAGCGGCAGCCAGGTGACGACGGCGCCCACGCCCTCGGCGCCCACCAGCGACGCGCCCCAGCCGTGCTGGAAGACGGCGACCAGGATGCCGTACGCCGCACCGGCCGACAGCAGGTTCAGCAGGATCGAGGTGATCGCGACCGTGAGCGAGCGGAACGACAGCAGCATCAGCAGGAAGGCGAAGATCACGACGAAGGCGAAGACCGGTACCACCGAGCCGAGGAGCCGGTCGTTGAAGTCCTGCGAGCCGGCGACCTGACCGGTGATCGGCGCCTGTACCCCGTCGATCTTGCCGAGGGTCTCCGGCCGCACCGTGTCGCGCAGCAGCTTCAGGCTCTTGCCCGCCTTGTCCAGATCGGAGCCGCCGACGAGGGGCACGGAGATCAGGGCCACGTTCTGGGCCTCGTGCACCTTGACGTCGACCGGGCCGCGCGAGGCACCGGAACTGATCGCCCGCGCCCGGAACTCGGACAGCGCGGCCTTCACGTCGGCGGCGCCGATGTCCTTCGCCTTCACGACGACCTGGGCCGGGTCGGAGCCGCCGGGGAAGGCGTCGTTGACGCGGGTGTACGTGCCCACGATGGGCAGCCTGTCCCCGAACTCCTGGTCCAGGGTCAGGTTCTGGGTCTTCATGCCGAGCGCGGGCGCCGCGATCGCCAGCAGGGCTCCGGCCGCGACCGCCAGGGAGACGGCGGGCCGGGCGAGGACGACCTTGAGGACGGCGCCCCATGCCCGGCTGCCCTCCTCGACCGAGCGGCCGCGCCGGGCCAGCCGCTTGCTCCGGCTGTCCGGGTGGAGGAACGGGATGCGCCCCTTCTCGACCCGCTCGCCCAGCAGCGACAGCAGCGCGGGCAGCACGGTCACCGAGCCGACCATGGCGACCGCGACGACCATCAGCGAGGCCAGACCCATCGCCTCGAAGGTGGCGATCCCGGTGAACAGCAGGCCCGCCATCGCGACGCAGACGGTCACACCGGAGACGATGACGGCGCGGCCACTGGTCGCGGCGGCGATGCGCAGCGCGGTGCCCGGGTCCCGGCCGGCCGCGCGCTCCTCGCGCTCGCGCCGCAGGTAGAACAGGCAGTAGTCGACGCCGACGGCCAGACCCACGAGCAGCATCACGGAGTTGGCGGTGTTGTCCATCGGCTGGAGATGGCTGACGACGCCCATCAGGCCCATCGTCGCGATGATCGCGGTGAGGGCGAGCGCGACCGGCAGCAGCGCGGCGACCACCGCGCCGAACGCGATCAGCAGGATGCCGAGCGCCATCGGCACCGCGGAGTACTCGGCCTGCTGGAAGTCGTCACCGTACGCGTCGGAGAACGTCTTCTGGATGCTGGCCCCGCCGATCTCCTCGATCCGCAGCCCCGTGTGCTCCTTCTGCACCCCGGCGACGGCCTTCAGCACCGGCTCGACCCGGTCGCCCGCGGTGTCCGCGTCGCCGCGTATGTCGAACTGCACGAGCGCGCTGCGGCCGTCCTTGGAGATGGTTCCCGCGTCGTACGGGGAGGTGACGTTCGACACCCGGCCGGTGCCGTCGACGGCCCGCACGACCTGGGTGACGGCGGCGCGGAACTGCGGGTCCGTGGCCGTGGTCCGGCCGTCCTTCGCCTGGACCAGGACGGTCTCGCCCGCCGGCCGCTTGATCCCCGCGTCCTCGATGATCTTGCTGGCGGTGTGGGTCTCGCCCTGGAGCTGGTCGCTCTCCTTGACGTCGACCCGGCCGGCCGCCGACCCGGCGGCCATCGCCAGGACGACGAACAGCACCCAGATGCCGACGGCAGCCCATCGATGCCGGGCGCTCCAGCCGCCGGCCCGGGCGGCGAAGCCCCGCACCCTCGTATCTCCGTTCCCCATGACGGGCTGCCCTCTCGTGCGCGGGTGGCGACCCCCTGCCGCCACCGTCCGCTACGAAGGTATGCGGGATATAAGCGCCGCTCGTCGTGCTGCCCGGTGAACCGTGCGCGGCCCGGGTCATCCCCTCGGACCCCGCCGCCTCAGCATCTGGGAGGACAGTGGCCCCTTACATCTACCCGGGTTCTCCCGCTCCGGGATCAGGGTCGGGGCGCCGGCCGTGCGGTCCCCGCCGGGTGCCGGGCGCGCCGGCGCACGGACGAGGTGCTCGGGCCGGCCGTCACGACGCGGGACGGCGGCCGGAAAGTGGACCAGTGGAACGGTCATCGATTGGACCGGAGGCCTGCGCCAATCCCCGACTAGCGTGACGGCATGCAGAACACCTCTCCCACCCGTGTCGACTTCTACTTCGACCCCGCCTGCCCGTTCGCCTGGATCACCTCCCGCTGGCTGCTGGAGGTCGAGCGAGAGCGTCCGCTCGACCTCCGCTTCCACGCGATGAGTCTGTATCTCCACAACATCGGCAACGAACTCCCCGACTGGTACCGGGAACTGGTCGACAAGTCGATCGGCCCGGTGCGGGTCGCCGTGGCGGCCGCCGAGCGGCACGGCGAGAAGGTGCTGCGTGACCTGTACACCGCCTTCGGCACCAGGATCCACGAGCGCAAGGAGGAGGACTTCGACACGGTGGTCGCCGAGTCGCTCGCCGAACTCGGTCTCCCGGCCGAGCTGTCCGCCGCCGCGCACGACCCCGCGTACGACGACGCCGTGCGCCGCAGCCATGACGCCGGCGCCGAGCCCGACTCGGGCGGCTACGTGGGCACACCCACCCTCCACGTCGACGGGACGGTGTGGTTCGGGCCGGTCCTGCGCGCCGTCCCCCGTGGTGCGCGGGCGGCCGAACTCTTCGACAGCTTCCGGGTGCTGGCCGGGCATCCCGACTTCTTCGAGCTGAAGCGGACCCGCACGGGCGGCCTGTCCTTCGACTGAGCCGGGCGTGCACGCGGGCGTCGTACGCCCGTGCCCTCAGGCGCCCATCGCGGCCGGCACCGGCGTCCGCGCCGCGTCGTAGCGCTCCAGCAGCAGGCGCGCCACCTCCGGTGCCGGGCCGAGCACCTCGGCCAGGACGTCCGCCTCGGCGGCGCCCCGCGCGATGCGGTCCGGCAGGAACCCCGGCGCCAGCACGTACGGCGCCACGGCCACCCGCGCGCAGCCCAGGGCCCGCAGTTCGCGCACGGCGTCCTCCGTGCGCGGAAGGGATGCGGAGGCGAACGCAGGCCGCACGGCGCACCAACCGGTGAGCCGCCACTCCCGCGCGATATCTGCGATCACTGCGATCGCCTCCGGGTCGGTGGACCCCGCCGAGGCCAGTACGACCCCGGTCGAGGACTTGTCGGCGGGGCCCAGCCCCGCCTCGTACACACGCCGTTCGAGGGCGCGCAGCAGCAGGGGGGAGGGGCCGAGCACGTCCGCCTGACGGACCCTCAGCCCCGGTGGGGCGTTCCGCAGGACCGCCGGGATGTCCGCCTTCGCGTGGAACGCCCGTGTGAGCAGCAGGGGCAGGGCCACGACGTCGCGCACCCCCTGAGCCGCCAGCGAGGTGAGCATCCCGGGCACGGACGGGACGTTGAAGTCCAGGAACGCGGTCTCCACGCGCAGCCACGGCCGCAGCGACCGCACCCGCCGTACCAGGGCGTGGACGGTCCCGGCATGCCGCGGATCGCGGCTGCCGTGGGCGACGACGAGCAGGACCGGACGGTGCATCGGGGCGCTCACCTCTGCACGAGCAGACCGCGGCTGCGCAGCACCCACCGCTCCAGCGGACTGAAGATCAGCAGGTCGATGGCGATGCCGACGAGCAGAACGAGCAGGATGGCCTCGAACACCATGGCCATGTCGCTGGCGTTGCGGCCGTTCTCCAGCAACTGGCCGAGGCCCACCCCCAGGTCGGGGAAGGACGCGATGATCTCCGCCGCCATCAGCGAGCGCCACGAGAACGCCCAGCCCTGCTTCAGCCCCGCGACATAGCCGGGCAGCGCGGCCGGCAGCACGATGTGCCAGGTCCCCCGCAGACCCGTCGCGCCCATGGTGCGGCCCGCCCGCAGGAACAGCGGCGGCACCTGGTCGACGCCGGAGACCAGGCCGTTGGCGATGGACGGGACGGCGCCGAGGAGGATCACCGCGTACATCATCGAGTTGTTCAGGCCGAGCCAGATCACGGCCGGCGGCACCCACGCCACGGAGGGCAGCGACTGCAGGCCGGACAGGATCGGGCCGATGGCCGCGCGCACGAACCTCACCCGCGCCACCAGCAGGCCCAGCGGGGTGCCGATGGCCAGGGCGAACAGGAAGCCCAGCAGGCCGCGGGAGACGCTGGTCCAGATGTAGTCGAGCAGCGTGCCCTGCAGCCAGGACTCGTGGACCACGTCCCACACCGCGGACGGCGAGGGCAGCTTGCTCGGATCGGTGACGATCCGCAGCGAGATCAGTCCCTGCCACACCGCCAGCACCAGCGCGACGGCGATGACGGGCGGCAGTATCTTCTGGGTCAACGTCTGCCGGAACGGCGGGCGGCCGGTGGCCGTCGTCTCCAGGGCGTCGAGACCGGCCTCCACGCCGGCCAGCTCCGAGGTGCTCCGGTCGGCGGCGGTGCCCGCCGCGGTGGTCTCACTGCTGGCCATGACGCCGGATCTCCCCACGCAGTACTTCGGTGATCTCTCTGGACAGGTCCGCCACGGGGGCGTCCTCGATGCGGCGCGGCTGCGGTATGTCCACGGTCCACTCACGGGCCACCCGCCCCGGCCGCGAGGAGAGCAGCACCACGCGCTGTGCCAGCCGCACCGCCTCACGGACGTTGTGCGTGACGAACAGGACCGACAGGCCCGTCTCACGCCAGATGCGGGTCAGCTCCTCGTGCAGCACATCACGGGTGATGGCGTCGAGCGCCGCGAACGGCTCGTCCATCAACAGCAGTTGGCTGTCCTGGGCGAGCGCCCGGGCCAGCGCGACGCGCTGGCGCATCCCGCCGGACAGCTCGTGCACCCGCTTGCCGTGCGCGCCCTTGAGCCGGACGAGTTCGAGCAGTTCCTCGGCCCGGCCGCGCCGCTCGCTCTTCGCGACCCCCCTGAGCCTCAGGGCGAGTTCGATGTTCTTGCCCGCGGTCAGCCACGGGAAGAGGGCGTGCTCCTGGAACATCAGCGCCGGGCGCCCCTGGGTGGTGATGCTGCCCGAGGTCGGGGCGTCGAGCCCGGCGACCAGGTTGAGCAGCGTCGACTTGCCGCAACCCGAGGCACCCAGGAGGGTGACGAACTCGCCGGGCTGGACGTCCAGCGTGATGTCGTCGAGGACGAGCTGCTGCCCCGTGGGCCCCGCGAAGGACTTCGAGACGTGCGCGATGCGGGCGGCGTGCTCCACCGCCTCGGCGGCCTTGGCGTATGTCATGGCCACGGTCGTCACCTCCTGGGAACTCTGGGAACGCTTCGGGGTCGGGACTCAACGGACGCCGAGGCCGGCGTCGTCGACGGTGCTGTCGCCCTCTTCCTCGAGGACCTTGTTGAGGAGCGTGAGGTCGTAGATGCCGCGCAGGTCCGGCTTCTTCAGCAGACCGGCCCGGGCCGCGTGGTCCGCCTCGGCGCGGAGGGTGGCGGCCAGCGGGTCGTCGGTGGTCCGGATCGACCTCCACGCCGGGTCCAGGACGTTCGCCGGCAGCGCCTTGCCGGAGTCCGCCTCCAACTGCCTGTTCGCCGCCGCCTTCGCGGCGTCCGGATGGGCCGCGATCCACTTGTTGGTCTCGACCGACGCCCGCAGCACCGCCTCGACGGCCTTCGGGTGCTCCTTCAGGAACGTCTGCGAGACGACGATGTTGGTGATCACGAACGTCCCGCCGGGCCACAGCGACGACTCGTCCAGCAGGACCCTGCCGCCCTCGGCGACCAGTCTGGACGCGGTCGGCTCCGGAACCCAGGCGCCGTCGACGGAGCCTGCCCTGAAGGCGTCCGGGATGACCTTGTTGTCGCTGCGCACCACGGTGACCTCGCCCGTGCCGCTCTGCGCATCGACCTGCCAGCCCCGGCCGGCGATCCAGTGCAGGAACGCCACGTCCTGCGTGTTGCCGAGCTGAGGGGTCGCGATCTTCCTGCCCCGTACGTCCTTCAGAGACCTGATCTTCTCCGGGTCGACGACGAGCTTCACACCGCCGGACGCCGAGCCGCCGACGATGCGCAGGTTCCTGCCGTCCGACCTGGTGTAGCCGTTGACCGCAGGGGAGGGGCCGATCCAGCCGATGTCGACGGAGCCCGAGTTCAGTGCCTCGATCTCGGAGGGGCCCGCGTCGAAGGTCGCGTACTCGGCCTTCGTGGCGCCCAGCGCCTTCTGGAAGGTGCCCCGTTCACGCCCGACGAGGGCCGTGGCGTGGGTGAGATTGCCGAAGTAGCCGATCCTGACGGAGTCGAGACCGTCGGTCTTCCTGGCCCCGGCGGCGATCGCCTGGTCGGCCGCGCCGTCCTTCGCCTGGGAGCCGTAACCGCAGGCGGCCAGGGTGAGGAGGGCGAGCGCGGCGAGCACGGGCGCGCCCCGGCGACGGGGTGAAGGACGGTTGGCAGGCACGGGAGGTGGTCCTCTCGTCGGCCCGGCGGTCACGGTCTGTCAGGTCGTGGCCGGGAGGTCGGCAGGTTTTCGTCGTCTCTTCCGCGGCAGGGGGCGGGGCGACGGCAGGACGCGCGGGCGGGGCGCGCAGGTCATCCCGCACATCGCGCCACTCCGCCCTGCCCGCTCCCGAGCAGGCCTCCCCCAGACTTCGTCCGGGGGGACCCCCAGCCGATGCGGCCCCCCTCCTTCGCGAACGTCGCGTAGACGTCGGTGGCGTTCACGTCAGAAGTCCCAGCCGTCGTCCTCGGCCGCGTCCTGGACCGGGTCGGGGGCCGCGAAGGACTCGCCGACCATGCCGGCCGTCAGCGTGGTGCCGTCGGCCGGATCGATCAGGATGAACGAGCCGGTGCGCCGCGAGTCGGCGTACGAGTCCACCGGCAGCGGCTCGGCGGTACGGATCTTCACCCGGCCGATGTCATTGGCGGCCAACTGCCCCGGATGCGGGTGCAGGGACAGGTCGTCGAGCGTGAGACGGGACGGGATGTCCTTGACGATCGCCTTGACGGTGCGGGTGCCGTGCTTGAGCAGCACGCGGTGGCCCACCGCCAGCGGCTGGTCGGCGACGTGGCAGACGGTCGCCTCGATGTCCTGCGTGGTCGAGGGCGCGTCCTCGGTCGGCACGATCAGGTCGCCGCGCGAGATGTCGAGGTCGTCCTCCAGCAGCAGGGTCACCGACTGCGGGGTCCAGGCCGCGTCGACCGGCCGGCCCAGCAGGTCGATGCCCGACACCCTGGTCGTCCGCCCGGACGGCAGGACGGTGACCGGATCGCCGACGCGGAACGTGCCGGCGGCGATCTGGCCCGCGTATCCGCGGTAGTCCGGGTGCTCGGCGGTCTGCGGACGGATCACGTACTGCACGGGCAGCCGCGCGTGGCAGTGGGCCAGGTCGTGGCTGACCGGGACGGTCTCCAGGTGCTCCAGGACGGTCGGCCCGCCGTACCAGTCCATGTTCGCGGACGGTTCCACGACGTTGTCGCCGGCCAGGGCGGAGATGGGGATCGCGGTGACGTCGGGGACGCCCAGTTCCGTCGCGTACGCGGTGAACTCCTCGGCGATCGCCGCGAAGACGGACTCCTGGTGGCCGACCAGGTCCATCTTGTTGACGGCGAGGACGACATGCGGGACCCGCAGCAGGGCGGCGATCGCGGCGTGGCGGCGGGTCTGCTCGACGACGCCGTTGCGGGCGTCGACCAGGACGACCGTCAGTTCGGCCGTCGAGGCGCCGGTGACCATGTTGCGGGTGTACTGCACATGGCCGGGGGTGTCGGCGAGGATGAACCGCCTGCGCGGGGTGGCGAAGTAGCGGTAGGCCACATCGATCGTGATGCCCTGCTCGCGCTCGGCGCGCAGGCCGTCGGTGAGCAGCGCGAGGTCCGGGCCGTCCTGTCCACGGCTCGCCGAGGCGCGCTCCACGGCCTCCAGCTGGTCGGCGAGGACCGACTTGGAGTCGTGCAGCAGACGGCCGACCAGCGTGGACTTGCCGTCGTCGACCGAGCCGGCGGTGGCGAACCGCAGGAGCGTGGTGGCGGAGAGTTCTGTGGTCGTGGTCATGCTCAGAAATACCCCTCGCGCTTGCGGTCCTCCATGGCGGCCTCGGAGAGCTTGTCGTCGGCGCGCGTGGCGCCGCGCTCGGTCAGCCGGGACGCTGCGATCTCGGCGATGACCTCCTCCAGCGTCACCGCGTCGGAGTCGACGGCGCCGGTGCAGGACATGTCGCCGACGGTCCGGTACCGCACCCGTCGCTTCTCGATCCGCTCGCCGTCCTTGGGGCCGCCCCACTCGCCGGCCGTCAGCCACATGCCGCCGCGCCGGAAGACCTCGCGCTCGTGCGCGAAGTAGATCTGCGGCAGGTCGATGTCCTCACGGGCGATGTACTGCCACACGTCCAGTTCGGTCCAGTTGGACAGCGGGAAGACACGGACGTGCTCCCCGGGCGCGTGGCGGCCGTTGTACAGGTTCCACAGCTCCGGGCGCTGGCGGCGCGGATCCCACTGGGAGAACTCGTCGCGCAGCGAGAAGACCCGCTCCTTGGCGCGCGCCTTCTCCTCGTCCCGGCGCCCGCCGCCGAAGACGGCGTCGAAGCGCTCGGACTGGATCTTCTCCGTCAGCGGCAGCGTCTGCAGGGGGTTGCGGGTCCCGTCGGGGCGCTCCTTGAGGACCCCGCGGTCGATGTAGTCCTGCACGGACGCCACGTGCAGGCGCAGCCGGTGCGTGTCGACCGTGCGGTCGCGGTACCGGAGCACCTCGGGGAAGTTGTGCCCGGTGTCCACGTGCAGCAGCGCGAACGGCACCGGCGCGGGCGCGAACGCCTTCAGCGCCAGGTGGAGCATGACGATGGAGTCCTTGCCGCCGGAGAACAGGATCACCGGCCGCTCGAACTCGCCCGCCACCTCGCGGAAGATGTGCACGGCCTCGGACTCCAGCGCGTCCAGGTGGCTCAGGGCGTACGGGCTTCCCGTGCCCTCCGCGACCTCG
This sequence comes from Streptomyces sp. NPDC007264, assembly GCF_042869095.1. Lineage (NCBI taxonomy): Bacteria > Bacillati > Actinomycetota > Actinomycetes > Kitasatosporales > Streptomycetaceae > Streptomyces > Streptomyces sp. NPDC007264. The sequence goes on along the minus strand of NZ_JBIAFD010000002.1, from coordinate 326,215 downwards.
GCGACGGTCGTCATGCCAGTCCCCTCTCGCTGAGCAGCGTGTACACGGCCGCCACCGACTCCTGCACGGTCTGGTGCTGCGACTCGATGCGCAGATCGGGCGTCACGGGCTCCTCGTACGGGTCGTCGACCCCCGTCAGGCCGGTCAGTTCGCCCGCGGCCTGCTTGGCGTACAGGCCCTTCACATCACGCACGGAGCAGACGTCCACGGGGGTCGCCACGTGCACCTCCAGGTACGGCGCACCGCTGGCCCGGTGGCGCTTGCGCACCGCCTCGCGGCTGTCCGCGTAGGGCGCGATCACCGGGACGAGCGCCTTGACGCCGTTGCGGGCGAGCAGGTCGGCGAGGAAGCCGATGCGCTGCACGTTGGTGTGCCGGTCCGCGCGGTCGAAGCCCAGCCCGGCCGAGATGAACTCGCGGATCTCGTCGCCGTCGAGCACCTCGACCCGGTGGCCCTCCGCACGCAGCCGCCCGGCCAGTTCGTACGCGATGGTGGTCTTGCCGGCGCTCGGCAGACCCGTGAGCCAGACGGTGGCTCCGGTCGTCACGTGTGACTCCTGATTCGTAGAGGTCCCGGTCATGGTCAGCCGTGCAGCCCGCACTCGGTCTTGGCGCGGCCCGCCCAGCGGCCGGCCCGCGCGTCCTCGCCGGCCAGGACCCGGCGGGTGCAGGGGGCGCAGCCCACGGAGGCGTAGCCGTCCATGAGCAGCGGATTGGTGAGCACGCCGTGTGCGGCGACGTACGCGTCCACGTCGTCCTGGGTCCAGCGGGCGATCGGCGAGATCTTGACCTTGCGGCGCTTCTCGTCCCAGCCGACGACCGGGGTGGCCGCCCGGGTGGGGGCCTCGTCGCGGCGCAGCCCGGTGGCCCAGGCGTCGTAGTCCCGCAGCCCTTCCTCCAGGGGCAGGACCTTGCGCAGCCTGCAGCACAGGTCGGGATCGCGGTCGTGCAGCCGGGGGCCGTACTCGGCGTCCTGCTCCTCGACCGTCTGACGCGGGGTCAGGGTGATGACCTCGACGTCCATCACGGCCTCGACCGCGTCACGGGTGCCGATGGTCTCCGGGAAGTGGTAGCCGGTGTCGAGGAACACCACGCCGACGCCGGGCATGGCCCGCGAGGCCAGGTGGGCGACCACCGCGTCCTCCATGGAGGAGGTCACGCAGAAGCGGCTGCCGAAGGTGCCGGCCGCCCACTGGAGGATCTCCAGCGCGGAGGCGTCCTCCAGGTCCCGGCCGGCCTGCTCGGCGAGCGCCTTCAACTCCTCGGCGGAACCTCGTTCCTGAGCCGTCGTCATATCTGGTCTCCTCCGTTGTCGGCCGGCCTCGGACCGCGCGCGAGCAGCCCGAGGAACGTCAGCCGGAAGGCCCGGTTGCACGCACCGCACTCCCAGGTGCCTCCCCCGCTCTCGACTTCGCTCGGCCGCAGGTCCTCGTCGCCGCAGTAGGGGCAGTGGAAGGGGGCCGCCCGCTCGCTCACGACAGTGCCTCCTCGTCGGCGCGCGCGACCCAGGTGGCGAACCGCTCGCCCTCGGCCCGCTCCGCCTGGAACCGCTTCAGGACGCGCTCCACGTAGTCGGGCAGTTCCTCCGCGGTGACCTTCAGACCGCGGACCTTGCGGCCGAAACCGGCCTCCAGGCCGAGTGCGCCGCCCAGGTGCACCTGGAAGCCCTCCACCTGCTCGCCCTTGTCGTCCAGGACGAGCTGGCCCTTGAGACCTATGTCGGCGACCTGGATACGGGCGCAGGCGTTCGGGCAGCCGTTGAGGTTAATGGTGATCGGCTCGTCGAAGTCCGGGATGCGGCGCTCCAGTTCGTCGATCAGCCGGGAGCCCCGCGCCTTGGTCTCGACGATGGCGAGCTTGCAGTACTCGATGCCGGTGCAGGCCATGGTGCCGCGCCGGAACGGCGAGGGGCGGACGGTGAGGTCCAGCGACTCCAGGCCCTCGACCAGGGAGTCGACCTGGGACTCCGCGACATCCAGGATGATCATCTTCTGTTCGACGGTGGTGCGTACCCGGCCCGAGCCGTGCGCCTCGGCGAGGTCGGCGATCTTGGTGAGGGTCGCGCCGTCGACACGGCCGACGCGCGGGGCGAAGCCGACGTAGTAACGCCCGTCCTGCTGGCGGTGGACGCCGACGTGGTCGCGCCACCGCTGGACGGGCTGCTCGGGAGCGGGGCCGTCGACCAGCTTGCGGCCCAGGTACTCGTCCTCCAGCACCCGGCGGAACTTCTCGGCGCCCCAGTCGGCCACGAGGAACTTCAGACGGGCCCGGTTGCGCAGCCGGCGGTAGCCGTGGTCGCGGAAGATCGACAGCACGCCCTCGTAGACGTCCGGGACGTCCTCCAGCGGCACCCAGGCGCCCAGCCGCACGCCCAGTCTCGGGTTGGTGGACAGGCCGCCGCCGACCCACAGGTCGAAGCCCGGCCCGTGCTCGGGGTGCCGGACGCCGACGAACGCGACGTCGTTGATCTCGTGCACCACGTCCAGCAGGGGCGAGCCGGAGATGGCCGTCTTGAACTTCCGCGGCAGGTTGGAGTACGCCTTGTTGCCCAGGACGCGGCGCTTCATCTCCTCCAGGGCGGGGGTGGCGTCGATGATCTCGTCCTCGGCGATGCCGGCGACGGGGGACCCGATCATCACGCGGGGGGTGTCGCCGCAGGCGGTGACCGTGGACAGGCCCACGCCCTCGAGGCGGTTCCAGATCTCGGGGACGTCCTCGATCCGGATCCAGTGGTACTGGACGTTCTGCCGGTCGGTGATGTCGGCGGTGCCGCGCGCGAACTCCTGCGCGACCTCGCCGATGACGCGCAGTTGACGGGTGGTCAGCCGACCGCCGTCGATCCGGACGCGCATCATGAAGTACCGGTCGTCCAGCTCCTCCGGTGCCAGGATCGCGGTCTTGCCGCCGTCGATACCGGGCTTGCGCTGGGTGTACAGGCCCCACCAGCGCATCCGGCCGCGCAGGTCGTTGGGGTCGATGGAGTCGAAGCCCCGCTTGGAGTAGATCGTCTCAATGCGTGTCCGCACATTGAGACCGTCGTCGTCCTTCTTGAACTGTTCGTTGCCGTTGAGCGGGGTGAAATGACCCGCGGCCCACTGACCCTCGCCACGGTGACGACTCACCTTGCGGCGGGGCGCGGCGGAATTCTGCGGGGTGGCGGCCATGGCGGACACGTCCTTCGGGACAGGCAGGGGAAAGCGGCAGCGACCTGCGCGGACGGGGGCACGGGCAGGCGTGCGCGCCCCTGCGCAAGGGTCGGGAAAGTCGAGAAAGGAAGAGAAACCGGCGCGGGCGGACGGGCGCTCAGCGGGCCGGACAGATGGCGCTGGACATGCGGCCGAGATCGACGTGCCGTCGACTCACCAAGGCGATTCCAGTTCCGGACATGAGGAAAGCCTGGCACGGCGATCTGGACACAGTCCAGTTTCGCCCATCATGCGGACACCCTTGTCTCGAGATGCGAGACAAGGGTGTCGTCGGTCACATGGTGCGGCCGTGTTCGCGTCCTCGCAGGTCAGAGGGCCGACGCCCCGGGCCACGGGCCGGGGGTGGGGACCTCCGGTTCCTCCTCGACCCGGGTGTCGAACAGCCGGAAGCCACGGCGCTGGTAGTTGACCAGCGCGTGCTCGCCGTCCTTGCTGCACGTGTGCAGCCACACCCGCTTCGTCGGCGCCAGCCCCGGCCAGCGCTCCGCGAGGTCCCACGCGCGCGCGGCCCCGTACGACAGCAGGTGACCGCCGATCCGCCGCCCCCGGAAGGCCGCGAGGAGCCCGAAGTAGGCGATCTCCACGACCCCGTCGTCCTGCGGCTCCAGTTCCACGTACCCCGCGGGCGTGCCCCGGTCGTGGGCCACCCAGGTCTCCACGCCGGGCCGGTCCAGGTACTCCCGCCACCGCGCGTACGTCCAGCCCAGCCGGTCGACCCAGCGGATGTCCCCGCCGACCGAGGCGTACAGGAAGCGGCTGAACTCCGGTGACGGCACCTCGGCGCGGACGACGCGGACATCGCCCTCGGGAGCCGCCGCGGGCAGCAGGTCGGCGGGGGACGTCTGCTCCAGGGACCACGTGGTCACGGTGATGCTGCTCATGCGGTCAGAGAACCACGGGCGCACGCGGTACGACAAAGCTGTTCCGGCCCGTGGTCCGGCGCCCTATTCCACGGCGTCGTCCACGGCGCCGAGCGGCACCGCGTACAGCACCCGTCCGCCGGCCCGGCCGTCTCCCGGGCCGCCGTCGCCGCCCGGCACCCCCTCCGTCAGGGTCCACAGCTCGCCCGTCTCCCGCCAGTACGACAGGGACGCGGTGTGCCGTCCCCAGCACGCGTGGCTCTCGTCGGGCCCGCACCGCGCCGCCTTCGCCGTGAACGTGGTCTGCCGCCACAGCGTGCCGCGCCGGCCGTCGGACGTCGGCGCGCGGTCGACGTACCAGTCGGCCCGTCCCGCTCCGTCGCGCCGGTGCGAGAGCACGCCCAGCACTCCGGCTCCCTCGGTCTCGAACACCTCGGCCGCCCTGACCTCGCCGCGCGCGTCCGCGGCGAGCAGACCGCCGCGGCCGGGCCCGGTGCTGTACGCGTAGCGCCACACGTGTGCCGCCCGGTCGCTGCCGCGGGCCCGGGAGGACTCGCTCGCGACCAGGCTGGCCGGGACCGAGGTGCGGTCGAGGGAGAGGGCGGAGAAGCAGGGCGCCGCACGGTCGTCCGCCGTCGAACAGGGGCCGCCGGTGAGGCGGTAGGAGCCCACCGCGGGCAGCACGTACCGGTAGCCGTGCGCGGCGAAGCCGCCCTTCACCCTGCCGATCGCGCGGCTGTCGACGTTCGCCCTGAGGATGCGGTGCAGGTCGAAGACCAGCAGGGAGCCGCGCGCGGCGGCGATCAGCTTGTCCTGGTACCAGACCATGCCGGACAGCCGGGCGTGGACGGCGGTGTAGTCCTTGCCGTCGGCGCGCGGCGCGACCAGCAGCACCCAGCGGTAGGCGAGGCGGGCGGGGTCGTTCGCGTCGATGAAGGCGATCCTGGCGAGTCCCCGGTCCGCTGCCGGGCCGCCCGCACGGCGGTCGTCGTGCGCCCAGCCGGACAGGACGACCCGGTCGGGACCCCAGCGACCGTCGTCGTGGGCGTCGCCGGAGGTGGTGACGGTCCGGGGCAGCCACCGCGTGGTGGTCGCGTCGCGGCGGTCCCAGCAGTAGGCGCGCGTGGCGGCCGGTTTCACGGGCAGCGCGTCCGTCTCGGCCGCGTCGCACCCGGACCGGTCGCGCATGGTGCGGTCGGCGGAGGCGAGGACGCCGTGCACGCCGACGTCGCCCCCCATCGCACGGGAGAGCGTGTCGAGGGTGCCGGGGGCGGTGAGTTCCTCGTGGAGGCGGAAGGGCGCGGTCTCGGCCTGCGCGGTCACACGGGTCAGCCCGCCGGGGTCGTCCCCGCCCACGGCCTGTGAGGTGCTGATCAGCGTGGCGGCGGCGGTGAGCGCCAGCGCGGTCCCGGCCAGCGTGGCCCGCAGCGCTCTGCCCCTGCGTCGGCGACGGTGCCTGCCACGGTGCTGCATACATCCTCCCGGGGTAGGCCAACTGCTCCTCGTGATCCGTATGTTGACGGGGGAACGGGTGGGGTGGCCTATGGGAGGGATGCTACGGCAGACGCCCGCGGGACCGGTCGAAGACCCGGGAAAAGCAGGGTTATCCCCACCGTGAGGGTTAGCTGCCGCGGGAGTGTGCGGCAGGCGGCTGGGTGGCGGGCGGCTGGGCGGTAGGCAGCTGGGCGGCGGGGCGGGGGACGCCGGCCAGGGCGTCGCGCGCCCTCACCACACCCGGCGCCACGGAGTGCGGCAGCAGGTCCCGCGGGTCGTCCGGAGTCAGCACCTCCACCTGCGCCGGCTCGCGGAAACGATATGGCCGGTGTTCCAGAAAGGCCCCGAGATAGCGTCGTACGCGGGACATCTCCGCGCGGACCGTGACCGTGCGGGCCGGGTCCCCGAACATGTCGGCGGCCAGGGCGGCGGCGGTGCGGCCCGTGCGGCCGAGCGCGAGCAGGTAGAGCAGTTCGGCGTGCCGGGGGCTGAGTTCATGGGTCCAGGAGCCGGTGTCGCCCGACACCGTCACCGACCAGCGGTGCGGATGCCCCAGATCGAGGACGATCCGGGCCGCGGGCGCCGCCGCGGGCGCGTCCGCGATGCGCACCAGCCAGCCGCCCGGCAGCGGCTCCACCTCGCAGGGGCCCAGCGACGGCAGCAGGCACCGGCCCGGCGACAGGGACGCGGGCAGCGCCACACGGCTGGTGTACGGCATCCCGGTGACCGCCGCCGTCCAGCCGTCCTTGTCCACCGCCAGCGCCCGGCCGCCGCCGAGCTTGGCGAGCAGCGGAGCGGCCACCGCGCGCAGCCGCTCCAGCGAGCCGAGATGGATCTCCCGCAGCCGCGCCTCCGCGAGCTTGGCCACCGAGTCCACCCACGCGAGCGTCGCGGGGTGCACGGTCTCCACCGGGCCGCTCACGTCCACCACCCCCAGCAGACGGCCGTCGCGCGGGTCCGTGATCGGGGCGCCCGCGCACGTCCACGACACCTGCGAGCGGACGAAGTGCTCGGACGCGAAGACCTGCACCGGACGCCGGGTCACCACGGGGGTGCCGACGCCGTTCGTGCCGACGGCCTCCTCGCCCCAGTCCGCGCCGGGCTCCAGGCCCAGCCGGTCCGCCCTGCGCAGCACCCGGGAACTGCCCTCGCGCCACAGCACCCGGCCGTCCGCGTCGGCGACGACCATGATGTGCTCGGCGACGTCCGCGACCGACAGCAGACCCTCCCGCAAGACGGGCAGCACGGGACGCAGCGGGGAGTCGCGGCGGCGCTGCTCCACCTCGTCGCGGCCGAGCGGGTCGGCTCGGACGTCGTGATCGGGGTCGACACCGCTGCGCAGCATCCGCCCCCACGACGCCCCGATCACCGGGCGCGGCGGTACCGGCGCGCGCTGTCCGGCGAGCGTGGCGCTGCGCACCGCGCTGAGCAGGCGCGCCGCCCGCGCGGTGTCCAGGGCGGCGAGCCGCGTGATGTCGTCCGCCGAGTACGGCACTGGACCTCCCCGATGTCCCCGTCCGTCCCCCTCCGCCGCGGGCCGGAGCACCCGGTCCGCGGCGACGGTGGCCTCATCCTGCCGCCTGCCCCGGACGGAGGGGCGTACTCCGCCCACAGCGGGCACGTTGCAACCCCCTGCAACTCTGGCGAACGGCCACGGGGTCGTTGAAAACTTGGGCGACGCCGCTCCGGCGGCGTCCACGCTCCTTCAACGGGGGCGGCAGAGCGGGGGTGGTGCCGTGTCGGCGCAGCACCACCCCTGCGACGTACTCCCCCCGGGACGCCCTCGGCGTACGGGGCGGGGCGTCAGACGACCGGCCTCGCCCGCTCCACCACCGCGGCCAGGTCCAGGCTGTGCGGCAGGGTGCCGAAGGCCGCGCCCCAGTCGCCGCCGAGACGGGAGGCGCAGAAGGCGTCGGCGACCTCCGGCGGCGCGTGGCGGACGAGCAGCGCGCCCTGGAGCACCAGCGCGAGCCGCTCCACCAGGCGGCGTGCCCGCGCCTCGACGCCCTCCAGGTCGGAGAGTTCGGTCAGCAGGCCCTTGACCGCGGCGTCCAGGCGGTGGTCGGCGCCGTGCGCCCGGCCGACCTCCTGGAGATAGGCGTCGAGGGCCTGCGGTTCGCGCTGGAGCGCACGCAGCACGTCCAGGGCCTGCACATTGCCCGCGCCCTCCCAGACGGAGTTGAGCGGCGACTCGCGCAGCAGCCGGGGCATGCCCGACTCCTCCACATAGCCGTTGCCGCCGAGGCACTCGGAGGCCTCGGCCACCATCGGGGTGCAGCGCTTGGTCACCCAGTACTTGGCGGCCGGCACCGCGAGCCGCAGGAACGCCCGCTCCTGCTCGCTCCCGTCGTCGTACGCCGCCGCGAGCCGCAGGGCGAGCGTCGTCGCCGCCTCCGACTCCAGGGCCAGGTCGGCCAGCACGTTGCGCATCAGCGGCTTGTCGATGAGCCTGCCGCCGAACGCCTCCCGGTGGGAGCAGTGGTGGAGCGCCTGCGCCACCGCCTGCCGCATCAGCGCCGTCGAGCCGAGGACGCAGTCGAGCCGGGTGGCCGCGACCATCTCGATGATGGTGCGCACCCCGCGGCCCTCGTCGCCGACCCGGCGCGCCCAGGTGCCGGCGAACTCGACCTCGCTGGAGGCGTTGGACCGGTTGCCGAGCTTGTCCTTGAGCCGCTGGATCATGAAGGTGTTCCGGGTGCCGTCCGCCAGCACCCGCGGCACGAGGAAGCAGGTGAGCCCGCCCGGGGCCTGGGCCAGCACCAGGAACGCGTCCGACATGGGCGCCGAGCAGAACCACTTGTGGCCCGTCAGCTCGTACGTGCCGTCCTCGGTGAGCGGCCGGGCCGCGGTCGTGTTGGCGCGGACGTCGCTGCCGCCCTGCTTCTCCGTCATCCCCATGCCGAAGATCACGCCGGCCTTCTCCGCGGCGGGGCGCAGATCCGGGTCGTAGACCGTGGAGGTCAGCCGGGGCTCCCACTCGGCGGCGAGCGCGGGGTCCGTGCGCAGGGCCGGCACCGCGGAATGCGTCATCGACAGCGGGCAGCCGTGGCCCGCCTCGGCCTGGCTCCAGACCACGAACGAGGCCGCGCGGCGCACATGCCCGCCCGGGCGCGACCAGGCCGCCGTCAGCCCCGCGGCGACGCCCTTGCCGAGCAGCCGGTGCCAGGCCGGATGGAAGTCGACCTCGTCGACGCGGTTGCCGTAGCGGTCGTGGGTCCGCAGTTTCGGCGGGTTCTCGTTCGCCTGGGCTCCCCACTCCTGCACCTGGGCGGAGCCGGCGCTGAGGCCGAGCCCCGACAGTTCGGAGCGTGCCTCGTCGAGGAGAGCCGGGTCCAGATGCCGCTCGACGGCCTCCGCCAGGGCCCGGTCGGCGGTGAAGACGTCGTACCCGACCAGGGGCGGAGCCTGGTTGGTCACGGTGTGCGTGCTGGGTGCCATGGGAGCGAACCTACTCCTCGGTAGGCCGCCGGTCACCCGTCTTGCGGCGGCGCATGCCCCCTCTCCGTGCGGCCCACCTCACCGGGGGATGAGTGCGGGCCCCGGCGGCGGATACCTTTATGGCGTGCAGCCAGCAGCAAGTGACCTCCCCGAGCGGCCGTCCGGCCGTCTCCACCGTGCGCGTGCCCTCTACCGGAACGTCTCCAAGCGCAGGACCGCCTGGCTGCTGCTGAAGGACACGGTCAACTCGTGCATGGAGTACCGCATCCTCGGTCTCGCGGCCGAGGCGGCGTTCTTCACGCTGCTGTCCGTGCCGCCGCTGCTGCTCAGCCTGATCGGGCTGCTCGGGTACGTCGACGACTGGACCGGCGCCGACACCATCCAGAGCCTGGAGAACAACCTCCTGGAGGCGTCCCGCACGGTCCTGTCCGACAAGGGCGTCACGGAGATCGCCCAGCCGATCCTGCACGACGTGATGAAGGGCGGCCGGCCCGACATCATCTCCATCGGCTTCCTGTTCGCCCTGTGGTCGGGGTCGCGGGCCGTCAACGTCTTCATCGACACCATCACGGTGATGTACGGGCTCGACGGCACCCGGGGGATCGTCAAGACCCGGCTGCTCGCGTTCGTCCTCTTCATCGTGGCGCTGCTGATCGGGTCGATCGCGCTGCCCCTGATGGTGGCGGGGCCGGACGCGGTGGTCGACGTCGTGCCGTGGTCGACGACGGTGGTGCAGATCCTGTACTGGCCGGTGGTCATCACCCTGTCCGTGGTGTTCCTGACGACCCTCTACCACGTGTCGGTGCCGGTGCGCTCGCAGTGGGTGGAGGACGTGCCCGGCGCCCTGGTGGCGCTGGCGATGTGGGTGCTGGGCAGCATCCTGTTGCGCGTCTACCTGACCCACACGGTGGAGGGGCCCACCATCTACGGTTCGCTGGCCGCGCCCGTGGCCGTGCTGCTGTGGATCGGCGTGTCCGCGTTCGCGGTGCTCGTCGGCGCGGCCGTCAACGCGGCGATCGACCGGGTGTGGCCGGCCGCGGCGACGGCGGCGGCCAGGGAGGCGAACGAGCGGCTGCGGCAGGAGCAGGCGGCGGAGTACGTGGCCCGCGCGGCCGCGGCCCGCGCGGCCGACCCCGACGACCCCGACGACCCGGACATGCCGTCGGAGTTCCCGGAACGCTGGTCCCGCTTCCTGCCCCCGGAGGACGTCACGTCACGGCTGCGGACGCATGCCCGCAGCGTGCCTCCTCCGGCACGGAAGGCGGACGGCACGGGGGAGTGAGCCGGTCCGTCGCCGGAGCCGCGCGCTCACCCGGTGCGCGTCTACCCTGACGCGCATGGACGCACTCGCAGGACTCCTGGAGGGCCCCCGCGCGCGGGGCGCGTTCATGATCCGGGCGTGCTTCGACCCGCCGTGGGCCGTGCGCGTCGAGGACCGTGCTCCGCTGACGGTCATGCTCATGGTCCGCGGGGACGCCTGGGTCCTGCCGGAGCGGGCGGGGCGGACCCGGCTGCGGGCGGGCGACCTGGCCATCGTGCGCGGGCCGGACCCGTACACCTGTGCCGACGACCCGGCGACCGAACCGCAGGCGCTGATCCTGCCGGGCGCCGAGTGCCGCCACCCCGACGGACGGCCCCTGAACGGGGCCATGGACCTGGGCGTCCGCACCTGGGGCGACCGGCTTGACGGTGCCACGGTCCTGCTGATCGGCACGTATCCGGCGCCGGGTGAGATCGGCGGCCGGCTGCTCGACGCCCTGCCACCGCTGCTGACGCTCACCCCCGAGGTGTGGGACTGCCCGCTCACCCCGGTCCTCATGGACGAGGTCGTCCGCGACGGACCGGGGCAGGAGGTGGTGCTCGACCGGCTTCTGGACCTGCTGGTCATCGCCGCGCTGCGGGCCTGGTTCGCGCGGCCCGAGGCGGAGGCGCCCGCCTGGTACCGGGCGCTCGCGGACCCGGTCGTCGGCCGGGTGCTGCGCCTCCTGCAGGACGATCCGGCCCACCCCTGGACCGTGGCGTCGCTCGCGTCCGCCGCCGGGGTGTCCCGGGCCGCGCTCGCCCGCCGGTTCAGCGATCTCGTGGGTGAGCCCCCGATGACCTATCTGACCGGCTGGCGGCTGGCCCTGGCCGCGGACCGGCTGCGGGACACCGAGGACACCCTGGAGGCGATCGCCCGCCAGGTCGGCTACGGCAGCGCGTTCGCGCTGTCCAGCGCCTTCAAACGGGTGTACGGCATCAGCCCCAGGGAACACCGGGCCGGCGCGGGCGTAGCGTGAGCGCATGGCTGCCGACGAAGACCCCGCGGCCCCCGGCCGGGGCGTCGAGGGCCCTGGATACGCGGAACGGGCGTCCCGGCTCGACGGCGCGGTCGTGTGGACGAACACACCGACCGCCGCCGGGCCGCCGGTCCTGCCCGACGGCTGCGTGGACCTGCTGTGGAACGAGGGCAGGCTCCTGGTAGCGGGCCCGGACACGCACGCCCACCACCCCGGGAGCCCGCCCACGCGCTGGGCCGGCGTCCGCTTCCGCCCCGGCACCGGACCCGCCCTCCTGGGCGTACCGGCGTACGAACTGCGCGACCGTCGCGTCGACTTGGCCGACCTCTGGCCCGCTGCCGAGGTGCGCCGGCTGGCCGGGCGGGTGAGCGCCGCCGCCGATCCGGCGACCGCGCTCGAGGAGATCGCGCTGGCGAGGGCCGGACGGGCGCCGGTCCCCGACCCGCTGCTCGGTGCGCTGGTCGCGGCCCTCGAGGCGGGCCGCCCGGTCGCCGCCACCGCGGACGCCCTGGGCCTGGGCGCACGCCAGGTGCACCGCCGCTCGCTCGCCGCGTTCGGCTACGGCCCGAAGACGCTGGCCCGGGTGCTGCGGCTGCAGCGGGCGCTCGCGCTGGCGCGGTCAGGGGTGCCCTACGCGCAGACCGCGGCCCGTGCCGGATTCGCCGACCAGGCGCATCTGGCGCGGGACGTGCGGAGTCTGGCGGGGATGCCGCTGGGTGACCTACTGGCCCGCGGGTAGGGGCGCGAACAGGTCGACGCCGTTGCCGTCCGGGTCGTGCACGACCGCGTACCGCATCCCCCACACGGCGTCCCACGGCTTGAGCTCGCCGTGGTACCCGGCGCCCACCAGGTCCTCGTACACGCTGTCCACCTCGGCGGGGGAGTCGCAGCGGAAGGCCGTCGCGACCCGGCCGCCGCCGGCCGGGGGCCGCCGGCCCGGGTGGAAGGAGCGGACGGTCTCCTCGGTGTCCAGGGCGAGCCGCAGCCCACCCGGCAGTTCGGCCTCGACGTGCGGCTGCCGCTCGGCGCCCTCGGGGAAGACGAGGCCGAGACGGCGGTAGAAGGCGAGGGACGCGGCCAGGTCGGAGACGACGACGCCGATCACATCGAATCGTGGAGTCATGCGGCCACCGTAGGAGGGCGACCGGGGCCGGGTCTTGAACGAATCGGACGTGGGCGGTCCCGGGCGGACGACCGTGGGCGGCTCGGGCGGGATCACCGCGAGCCGGTGCCGGCGTGGGGCGGACGCACAGGGCGCCGGTGGCGGCGTGGCGGGGATCCGGGCGGGGCGCCCAGCTCCAGCACGATCGACGCGCCACCGTCCGGCCCGTTGTCCAGCTCCAGCGTTCCGGCGGCCGCCCTCGCCGTACGCCGCGCTATGTCGAGGCCGAGCCCTGTGGAGCCCGCCTGGCTGGCGCCGCGCTCGGTGGGGAAGCCTCCGGTGAATCCCGGCCCGGCGTCCCGCACCGTCAGCCGTGCGCCGCCGCCCGGCCGAGGCGAGAGGCCGATGCCGAAGGCGACTCCGTCCGGCGTGTGCGCGAAGACGTTGTCCAGGAGCACGTCCACGCAGGCCGCCAGGTCCTCGGCGGAGGCGAGCACGGGAATCGGGCCCACCGGTATCCGGACCGACATCGGCCGCTGCTGCTCGTCCGCGAGCACCGACCAGAAGTCGGCGCGCTCCCGTACGACCGCGGCGGCGTCGCAGACCGCCCACAGGCCGCCGTGGGACGGGCGGCGCGCCTCCCGGATGATGTCGCTCACGGTGCGTTCCAGCGTGTCGAGTCCCTCGCTGATGGTCCGGCTCTCCTCGGGGTCGGCCAGCGACTCCGCCTCGATGCGGAGCGCGGTCAGCGGGGTCCGCAGGCGGTGCGAGAGGTCCGCGACGGACTCGCGTTCCCTCGTCAGCAGTTCCCCGATGCGCTTGGCCAGGGTGTTGAGCGCGGTTCCCACCTTGCGCACCTCCGGCGGACCGGCGGGTGACGCCCTGGCCGACAGATCGCCCGCCCCGAGGCGATCGGAGGCGTGCGCCAGATCGCTGAGGGGCCGGACGAGCGAACGGGCGAGCCGGTCGGCCACCAGGACGCTCAGCACCAGCAGCCCGGCCCCCACCGCGCCCAGCAGCAGCCAGGCCGTGCCGAGCCCGTGGCGCAGTTCGGACTCCGGGGCGAAGACACGGATGACCGCCGTGCCCTCCGGCAGTCCCTGGACCGCGACCAGGACCTCGACTCCCCCCGGGGCCCGGGCGACGATGCTGCGTCCGCTCGCGGCCAGGCGCATGGCCTGCGAGCGCGGCGCCGACGCCCCCACGGTGCCGCCGTCGGCGAGGAACACGGTCAGGGGACTGGCGGGGGTCGCGGCGTCCAGTTCCCTGACGACCTGGGCCAGTCGGGGCCGGTCCAGGGTGGCGACCAGGGGCGTGACCGACTGGGCCCGGGTCACGGCCCCGTCGATCGCACGGTCCTCGGCGACGGTGCGCACGAGCAGTCCCAGGGGCAGCAGGAAGGCGACCAGGACGAGAGAACTGGTCGCCACCACCAGAAGCACCAGACGCCGCCTCATGGCGCCGTCGGATCCATGAGTTTGATACCGACGCCGCGCACCGTGTGCAGGTAGCGGGGTTCCTGTGCGGTCTCACCGAGCTTGCGCCGAAGCCAGGCGAGGTGCACGTCCACCGTCTTGTCCGCGCCCCCGTAGGGCTGCCGCCAGATGTGGGTGAGCAGATCGCGTTTCGGCACCACCTGCCCGGCGCGCACGGCGAGGTAATGGAGCAGTGCGAACTCCTTGGGGCTCAGCTCCAGCAGTCGGCCCTCCAGCCGCACCTCGTGCGCGTCCGGCCGGAAGGCGAGGCCGCCGACCACGGTCGGTTCCACGCCACCGGCCCGGTCGGTCGTGGTGCGGCGCAGCACGGCCCGTATCCGGGCGTCGATCTGGCCCGGTCCGAACGGTTTGACGAGGTAGTCGTCGGCTCCGGCGTCGAGCGCCCGGATCATCTCCGCCTCCTCGTCCCGGGCCGTGGCGACGATCACCGGCACGTCACTGACCGCGCGGATCATGCGAAGGGCCTCATAGCCATCGAGATCGGGCAGCCCCAGATCCAGCAGCAGCAGATCCGGCCGACGCTCCACCAGCAGGCGCAGCGCTTCCAGGCCGGTGCCCGCGCTGGCGACCGCATGCCCCCGCTCCGTCAGGGAACGGGTCAGCGCAGTGCGTATCGCCGCATCGTCCTCCACGAGCAGCAGCTGTGCCATGGCGCCATACGATAATGCAGCCGGTGCCGTGTGCCCCACGCCTGGCCTTGTCGAAGCCTTTACCCGGCTTTAGGACGCGAGCGGCCATGATGACGCCCATGAACGCGCGCGTATTCGGAGGTGTGGCCGCCTGGACCATCGGCGCCGCGATGGCGACCGCCCTGAGTCTCCTCGCGATCTCGGCGCTCGGTGACGGCATCTACGCCGGCCGGTCGCGCACCTGGAGCGGCGACGACGTCGCCCGCGCGCTGGCGGCCGCCTCCTCGGACCCGGACGCCACTGCCTCGGACCCGGCCGCCGCCCCCACGGATCCGACTGCGGCACCCTCGGGCAGCCCGCACGTCGGATCGCCGGCCGACGCCGAAACCGGCTCTTCGCGTCCGGCCCCGGCCGTGTCGCCCTCGCAGACCACCGGCCACACCGACGCCGTGGCGTCCTCCGGAGGCACCGCGCTCGCCGCGTGCGGCACGGCAGGGGCGTATCTCGTGTCGTGGAGCCCGGCGGAGGGGTACCGGGTGGAGTCGGTGTCCCGGGGGCCCTCGCGTGTCGCCTCCGTGACGTTCGCGTCCTCCCACTCGCTGGTCGTCCTGCGGGTCGGCTGCTCCTCGGGCGTCCCCACGGCGCAGGTCGACACCGCCTCCGAGGACGACGCCGAGCACGAGGGCGACGATCACCACTGAACCCGGTCGGCCGGACACGGCGAGACCCCCGCCGGACACCGTGCAGCCCCGGCGGACACCGTCCGCCCGACCGGACACCGTGCCGCGGACTCGGCTCAGGACCGCGCCCGGGCGCGGGAGGAGCGGTCCAGGATCAGCGCCAGTGTCGGGCAGCTCACCACCGCGCGCTCGGCGTGCCCGACGAGTTCGGGGGGCACCGCGCCGGGGGCGAGGATCGGGTATCCCCACGGGTCCAGGCTGATGATCTCGCCCAGGAGTTCGGCGCACATGCCGTGCGCCTCGCAGGTGATGGGGTTGACACGCAGCCTGTATCTCACCGGAACTCCCAGTCTCGTGCGTGATCGTCCGGCAGGGGCAGCAGCGGCGGGCGTTCCAGGCCCGTGCAGGGACGGTCCTCGTCGTGCCAGTACGCGTCCTCCGCGAACGCCGTCAGCGCACTGCGCACCAGGTGGGTCGCCCCGTCGGGGTGCTTGCACGCTCCGCGGCCCTCGACGAGTTCGACGAGCTGCCGGACGCGGGCGAGCGTGCGGCCCCGGCCGCCGCTGTAGGCGAGGGTGACGAGTTCGTTCGACAGCTCCGGAAGCCCCCTGACGCACGGCCCGCACTGCCCGGCGGTCTCCTCGGCCAGGTAGCGGACCACCCGTGCCGTCTCGGCCAGCCCGCAGGACGACTCCGGCAGCGCGATGACGATCCCCGCGCCCATGGCGCCGCCGACCGCCCGCAGGTCGGCGTGGGTCAGCGGGGTGAACCAGGCGGTGTCGGCCGGAATCCACGTCCCGAAATAGCCGCCGACCAGGATCGCGCCGGCACGTTCCACCAGCCCTCCGGCAAGGGTGACGGCGTGTCCGACGGGAGTGCCCATCTCGACCTCGTGGACGCCCGGCCGGCCCACGGCGCCGCTGACCGTGACCAGGGTCGTCCCCGGTGCGCCCGGCGTGCCCGCCGACCTGAACCACACATCGCCGTGGCGGGCGATCAGCGCGAGGTGGCCCAGCGTCTCGACGTTGTTGACCACGGTCGGACGGCCGTGCACACCGCGCTCGTGCGGTCGCGGCGGCGCGAACGTCGGCTTGGCGGGCCCCTTGTTGAGGTACCGGACGATGGCCGACTGCTCGCTCGACACATAGCGCCCGGGTATCCCGACCAGCCGGATCGGTACCGGGTCGAGACCGGCCTGCCGGCGCTCGGCCAGCGCGTGGTCGAGCACGGTGAGCACCGCGGTGTCGGTGCGGTGCACGGCGAGGTACGCCTCGTTCGCGCCCACCGCGTACGCCGCCAGGGAGATCCCGTCCAGCACGAGGTGCGGTACCCGGGTCAGCAGCAGGTGGTCCTTGGCGCTGCCGGGCTCCCCCTCCGAGCCGTTGGCCACGACGACCGGCGTGCCCCGGCGGTCCAGCACCGAGCGCAGCTTGCGCCCCGTCGGGAACCCCGCGCCGCCCCGGCCGGTCAGCCCGGACCGCTCGACGCGGTCGATCAGTCGGTCCGGGCGGTCGCGGTCACCCGGCCCGCCCAAGGGCGGACGGCCGTGCAGGGCCAGGTGCTCGGTGAGGCCGGCCGGCCCGTTCCGCGGGGCACCGGCGAGCAGTCGGGGCAGTCGCGGTGCGGCGGGAAGACGGTTGCCCGCCGTGGTGGTCAGCGTCATGAGGCCCCCATCGCGGAGGCGGGCGGCACGGGCGCGAGAGCCCGCTGGGACCAGCCCGGGGCCAGCGGTCCGCTGCTCGCCCACCCCCAGCCGGCCAGCACCACGGCGACCACCGCCGTCGCCACCGCCAGCCGCAGGCCCCTGCGCTCGGGCCAGCCGGCCGCGAGCCGCCACACGGACGCCCCCAGGACCGCGCCGAGACAGACCAGCACCAGAGCCGCCCCCCAGACCGTCGCCGGGTCGGTGCCCGTACCGAGCGCATGCACCACCGCGACCGGCCAACTGACGTACGCGAGCCAGTGGATCGCCCGCCAGCCGCGGTGTCCCATGCGTACGCGGACCAGGCTGGTGACGATCAGGGCGATCAGCAGGTCGGAGGCCACCGTGCCCAGACCCAGCCACAGGGGACGGTAGTTCGCGGCGAAGGGAAGGAAGGCGTCGGTCGGACGGATGTCGGTGTACGAGTCCACGACCGTGGTCAGGACGTGCAGAGCGAGGAAGACCGCCGTGAGCAGGGACGTGTTGTTGTGCAGTCCGACGGTGACGAAGCGCGGCCACTTCGGGCTCGCGAAACGGACCGTGGTCAGCACACCCAGCGTGACGCAGAGGGTGAGCAGGAGCAGCGCGACGAGCCCGGTGGCACGCGTCGCGTACCACAGGCCCGGTCCGTCGAAGGACACCTCGTAGGGCAGCGCGAGGGAGGGGGTCGTCAGGGTCATCGTGGTCATCCGGTTGTTCCGTGGGAGTGTGGCCAGGCGCCGGTGACGGTGGCGCGGCCGTCGGGGCGGACCAGGAGCGCCGGCACGGCGAGCCCTTCGAGCCACTCGACCGCCGCCTCCCCCCGCACGACGGCGGCCGTCGAGGCGGTGTTCGCCCCCACGCACGTCGACGCGGCGACCGTCACGGTCTGCCATGAGGAGGGGGCGCACTCCCCGGTGTGCGGGGAGACGATGTGGTGGACCGTCTCCCGGCCGCGGCGCCAACGGCGCACCCCCGTCCCGGAGGTGGCGAGGCCGCCCTCGGTGATGGCGACGGCCCGGTGAGGTGCGCCGGAGCGCGCGGGGTCCGGGTCCTCGCCGGCCGGGGAGGTGCCCCCGCCGGCGGGGGACGTGCCGTCGGTGACCAGGATGCGCCAGCCGTCGTCCGGCGCCGGTCCCGCGACGGAGATGTCACCACCCAGGTTGACCAGCACGCCGCAGCCGACGGCGGCATGGATCCGGGCCGCGGCCCGGTCCGCCGCCAGCGCCTTGGCCGTCGCCCCGAGATCGAGCACCAGCCCCGCCGGGACCCGTACCACGCCCGCCTCCGCGTCGAGTTCGACCACGCGCCAGCCGGGCACCGGCCGCGCGGTCACGACGGCCCTGGAGCCGTCGCGGGCGACCTCGGTGAAGTCCCGGTCGTAGCCGAGGTCGACCAGCACGCCGCCGCACGTCGGGTCGACGTCGCCGTCGGTGGCCGCCGCCGCGTCCAGGGCGACGGCGAGCGCGTCGACGAACGTGCCGCTGACGCGCAGCGGACGGCCGTCGGCCCGGTTGAGCGCGCTCAGTTCGGAGTCCTCGCGGAATCTGGAGCAGGCGAGGTCGATCGCCGCGAGTTCCGCGTCCAGCAGCCCGCGGGCCTCCTCCAGCGCCGCGGGGTCCGCGACCAGCAGGGTGACGACGGTACCCAGGGCGCGGAATTCCGCGCGGGCGACGCCGGGAAGCGGCGCGACGCCGCCGGCCGGCCGGGCGGAGCCGCTCATCCCTTGGGACTCGGCGACGACGTCGTCTGCGTGGGCTTCGGCGTGGGCTTCGGCGCCGTGCTCGTCGGCGTGATCACCGGGGCGGTGGTCTTGCGGGTGGCCGTCGGGGCGGGCGCTGCCGAGCGCGTGGTCGTCGCGGCGGTCGGCGTGCGGGACTTGCTCGGGGCGGCCGAGGCGGTCGGGGACGCGCTCGCAGAGGCCGAGGCGGACGGCGAGGCCGAGGGCGACTCCGACGCGGAGGCCGTGGGAGAAGCGGAGGCGTTCGCACCGACCCCGCCCGGGGCCGACTCGGTGCCGGGCGACTGGGTGTCGGCGACGACCGGCGCGGACCGCGTGAAGAGCGTCGCGAAGGCCACCGTGGCCAGCGCGCTGAGCTGGGTGACACGCCAGGTCAACCTGGACAGCCGTCGGAGGCCGTCGTGGCGCTCCGCGTCGGCGGTGTCCCTGTGTTTCATGGTTCGCTCCTGCCTGGGGGTCAGGGCCCTCGTGGGCCCCTGCGGGGCCGGTCGCTGCTGTGCGGTGGAGATCCCCGCGCGTGCTGTCTCACCCCAGCGGAGAGCGGGTTAAGGCCCCCCTAAGACGACGCTAATCTCGGACGAGCGGGGCGCCACCGCGACGGAACGTCACGGGACGACGACTGCGGGACACGCCTCGGGCCGGAACCCGGTGGGACACCACCGCGGGCGGGGAAGTGATGTGATGCCGTGATGTGCGCTGTCCCCAGTGGTGAGGAGTGGGCCGGATGGACCGTGCGGACGAGGCGACCGAGACCCCGGCGGGGCTGTCGGACCCCGTGGTCCGCACTCCCCACGGGGCCGTGCGCGGCCGGTACGAGAACGGGGTCGCCGTCTTCCGCGGCATCCCCTACGCCGCCCCGCCCTTCGGCCCGCACCGCTTCCGCCCGCCCGTTCCGCCCGAGCCCTGGGACGGGGTGCGCGACGCGGGCACGTTCGGGCCGACGCCGCCGAAGCCGCCGTACTCGGAGGCGTTCGCCCGCTGCTGCGTGGCACGGCACGGCTGACGGCGAGGACGGCGGCCGGCGTCGGCGACGGGCGTCGCGGCGATGAACGAGGCGGTGACCAGGCCGTCGTCAATGGTGACGAAGCGCCCTGCCGCCGGTCAGCCCCACAGTTCCCGCAGAGCGGCGTTGACGGTGGCGGGCTGCTGGGTGTGCGGGTAGTAGCCGGGCACGCGGAGCAGCCGGCCGCCGACGGCGTCGGCCACGGCCTCGGCGCAGGCGATCAGCGGTTCGCCCACGTACGCGCGGTACAACTCCGGTGCGTTCCGCCAGCTTCCGCAGATCACCAGCGTCGGCCACGGAGCGGCCCGCAACGGTTGCAGCGGCACCGTCGCCTCCCACACCGGGCGTTCGCGCAGTGAGGTGGCCACCGCGCGGAGGCGCTGCGGCGTGGGATCCGGCATGGCCATTCCGAGGCCCTCCGTGGACGCGCGCAGATACTCCTCCGGCGTGACCGAATCCGGCACACCGGTGCCGCCGCGCAGCCGGTGCAGCATGTCGTCGACCACCGGGTGGCCGGCGGCCGCGGAGAACGCGGAGGGCTGGATCAGCGTGAGGGAGCGTACGAGATCCGGGCGGCGCCCGGCCGCGAGCATGGCCGCCACGCCGCCGTTGCCATGGCCCACCAGGTGCGCGCCGCCGTCCTGTTGCGCCAGCAGGTCCACCAGGTCGTCGGCGTCGGTGTCGACGTCGCTGCGGTCGGTGTCCGGGCTGGCGCCGTAACCGCGGCGGTCCACCAGCAGCAGACGGTGGCGGTCGGCCAGCGGTCGCTGCGCGGCGAACCCGTACATCTCGTCGCTGCCCCAGGTGAAGATGTTGTGTGCGAAGACCGCGGGGGCTCCCTCGCCCCCGGTCTCGTCCCACACCGTCACATGAAGGGCGGTCACCAGCGAACTCCTTCCATCCGGCATCCTGCGTCCGTCCACCTGCCCGTCGTGGCGGCCGCCGGGCGCCGGCGCCGTGTCCGGTCCGCAGGCCGTGGGGGCGGGGCGGTGGTGGCCATGCGATCACACCAGGCGTGCGGTGGCAGGACAAGACGCTCCCTCGCCTGACGTCGGGTCGGCCACCACCGCGGCCACCACGCGGCGCCCGCCGCACGGCCGCCCCGTCACCGGGTGCCCCGCAGGCTCGCCGCGACCGACGCGATCGCCTCCGGTCCCACCCGGCAGCAGCCCCCGATCAGCCGCGCCCCGGCGTCACGCCAGCGCGCGACCCGGGCGGCCGTGAACGTGGAGCGGCCGTCCCAGGCACGGGACCGGGCGTCCCAGCTCTCGCCGCTGTTGGGGTAGACGACGACCGGCTTGCCCGTGACGCGTGCGGCGGTCCGGATCGCGTCGTCCACGGCCTCGGGGGCGCAGCAGTTGACCCCCACCGCGATCACCTCGTCCGCGTCGGCGGTCAGGGCGAACGCCTCCTCCAGCGGCTGTCCGGCACGGGTACGCCCACCGGAGACCGTGTACGACAGCCAGGCGGGCACGCCGAGCCCGCGCACCGCCCGCAGCAGTGCCACGGCCTCGTCCGTGTCGGGGACCGTCTCCAGGGCGAGCACGTCGGGCCCGGCCGCGGCCAGCACCTCCAGGCGCGGGCGGTGGAACCTCTCCAGTTCGGCGACGGTGAGGCCGTAGCGGCCCCGGTACTCGGAGCCGTCCGCCCGCATCGCCCCGTACGGCCCGACGGATGCCGCCACCCACAGGGGTCGCGCGACGCCCTCGGCGTGCGCGCGTGCCGCCGCCTCGCGGGCCAGGTCCACGCTGAGCGTCAGGAGCGCGGCCGTCCGCTCACGACCGATGCCGCGCCGCGCGAAGCCCTCGAAGGTGGCCTGGTAGCCGGCCGTGATCGCCACGTCCGCGCCCGCCCCGAAGTACGCCAGATGCGCCTCGGTGATCGCCTCCGGCCGCTCCGCCAGCAGCCGCGCCGACCACAGGTCGTCGCTCAGGTCGTGCCCCGCCGACTCGAGCTGGTTCGACATGCCGCCGTCCAGGACGAGCGTCCCGGCGGCGAGGGCGTCGGCGAAGGGGGGAGCGGTGCTGCCGGTCATGCCACGACGCTGGCTTGACTCTGTCGGGGATCGGCCTTTTCCTCCAGCCCTCGGCTGGCCGACCGCTCGCGGCCCCAGGCGGCCAGCGGCTGGAGTGCGTCGTTGAGGCGCATGCCGTCCTCGGTCAGTGAGTACTCGACGCGGGGTGGCACCTCGTCGTATGAGACGCGGCGCACGACGCCGTCCGCTTCCATCTCACGCAGGTGAGAGGCCAGCACCTTCTCGGTGATGCCGGGAAGCAGTCGTCGCAGCTCGCCGAAGCGACGGCAGGGGCGCTCGTGGAGCGCCCAGAGGATCAGTACCTTCCACTTGCCACCGATCACCTCCATCGCGGTGTCGATCCCGCAGACGTGTCCGTCCGGTGCGCCTGGCCGGTTCAGCGTCGTCATGCCCCACCCTTCTGACGTGCTCGCTCACCCCGGGGTAACCACCCACGACCAAGTGCGTACTTGATCACCTCCGGACCTGTGGCCAGCCTAATCGGCATGGCACAGAACTCCGTTGAGAAGGCTTCCGTCACACTGCTGGGCCTCGGCGCGATGGGCACCGCGCTGGCCCGTACCTGGCTTGCCGCCGGCCACCCGCTCACCGTCTGGAACCGTACCCCGGCCCGCTCCGCGGCACTCGCCGCCGAGGGTGCACGGGTCGCGGACAGCGCCGCTGAGGCGGTCGCGGCGAACACCCTGATCGTTGTTTGCCTGTTGGACGACGCCTCGGTCGAGGAGGTGCTGGCCGGCACCGACCTGGCCGACAGGGACCTGGTCAACCTGACCACCGGCACCCCTGCCCACGCCCGCGCCCGCGCCGAGTGGGCCCGCGAGCGCGGCGCCCGCTACCTGGACGGCGGGATCATGGCCGTCCCTCCGATGATCGGCGTCCCGGAAGCCGGCGGCTACGTCTTCTACAGCGGCTCGCCAGAGCTGTTCGAGCGGCACCAGTCGACCCTGGGCGTCCCGGCCGGCACCACCTACGTCGGCGACGACGCGGGCTTCGCGGCCCTGCACGACGTGGCCCTGCTCAGCGCCATGTACGGGATGTTCGCCGGGGCCGCGCACGCCTTCGCCCTGATCCGCAAGGAGGACATCGACCCCGCGGCGCTCGCCCCGCTGCTCGCCGACTGGCTCGTCGCGATGGCCCCGGCAGTTCACCAGACCGCCGACCAGCTGCGCAGCGGCGACTACACCAAGGGTGTCGTCTCCAACCTCGCCATGCAGGTGGCCGGCACGCCGACCTTCCTGAGCACCGCCGAGCAGCAGGGGGTCAGCCCGGAACTGCTCAGCCCCTACCTCGAGCTGATGCGCCGCCGCCTGGCCGAGGGCAGCGGCGAGGAGGACCTGACGGGTGTGATCGACCTGCTGGTGCACTGACCGGCCACCTGCCGCCCCAGAGGCGACCGTGCTGGTCACAGTCCTCAACGAGCAGCTGCGACCAGCACTTTCACAACACGCCCTGGCTTGGCTGGTGCCCCGGCAGGCAACGTCTGCCCGTCGAGAGTGCGTGCCGGGTGTCGCGACGGGGCAGACGTTGCCTGTTGGGGCACTAGCCTTGCGGGATGACCGACCCCGCGCTCCTCGACGCCGCCGTGCGCGAGATCTTCGGTACCTCGGCGGGCAAGGCCGTCCTGACCCCTCTCGCGCACAACCCGGGGAACGGGGTCACCGCGGGCGTGTGGCGCGTCACCGCCGAGGACCGCTCGGCTGTCCTGAAGCTGCTGACCCGTACCAAGGAGGCCACCGCGCAGTGGACGGCCTCGGACGATCCCCGGCACTGGAACTTCTGGCGCCGAGAGGCGTACGTGTACGAGTCCGGGCTCGCCCAGGTGTGGCAGCGGTGGGGCGTTCGCGCGCCGCGGCTGCTGGCCCGGGTCGAGCACTCCGACGGCGACGTGGCACTGTGGCTGGAGGACGTGCCGGGCGAGCCGGGCACGTCGTGGTCGATCGCGCGGCACGCCGAGCACGCCCACCGTCTCGGCGCCGCGCAGGGCGCCGTCGGCGAGCGGCGGCACCCCTGGCTCTCGCGTCGTTTCCTGCGCGAGTACACCGGTGGCAACGTGCTCGGCCGGGATCTGCTCGACGACGACGACGCCTGGCGGCAGCCGCTGGTCCGCGACCACTTCCCGGCGGGGCTGCGCGAGAGCATGGTCCGGCTGCACCACGACCGGGAGTGGTTTCTGCAGATCATGGAGTCGCTGCCGCGGGTCTTCAGCCACCTCGACCACTGGCCCGCCAACCTCCGGGCCCATGGCGCGGACAGTGTGCTGTTCGACTGGGCGTTCGCCGGGGACGGCGCGCTCGGCGAGGACATCGGCAACCACGTCCCCGACTCGGTCCTCGACCTCTTCGTCCCCGCCGCCCGGCTGCCGGAACTGGCCGCGGCCGTGTACGACGCCTATCTGCACGGCCTGCGGGCGGGCGGCTGGCGGGGCGACGAACGCCTCCTCCGCCTCGGGGTGTGCGCGTCGGCCGTGAAGTACGACTGGCTCACGGGCCTGATGCTCGCCCGCGCGAGTGAGGAGCAGCAGCTCGACTACGGCGGCGCGCGGACCGTGCCCGCCGAACTGCGCTACCGGGAACGCGGTCTGACGCTGGCGTTCCTGGCGGACCGGGCGGCCGAGGCCCGGGCCCTGGCGCCGTCCCTGGGCTTTCCGCCGCCGCCGACGGGCCGCTGACCCGCCACCGCAAGGACCTCGCCGGAGGACGGCCGCTGCCCGTGACACTGATCGTCGGCCGACGGCCCGAGACGGGCGGTACGCTCGACCACGGTGCGACGGTGTCCGTGGGTCTGGTGCGAGACGCGCTCGTGGCGGAAGATCTGATACCGGAGGGTAGTTCGCGTTGACCGCGAGGGCGCGCCACCCCTCCCGCGCGGGGTGAATGCACCGGTTGCCGCCCCGCCCACAAGCGCCTGGGGCGTCCCGACCGGAACCGGGGCGCCCCAGGTCCGTGTCCGGGCGTGCGGGCGTGCGGGCGTGCGGGCGTGCCCCGGGTGCCCGTCGGCCGTCTTGGGTACGACAGTTCGGTCCGGGCCGAAGCGATCCGCCCCTAGCGTCTCCGCATGACCGACACACAGCGGGAGAAGCCGGCGCCGCAGCACACGGCCGGAACCAGGAGCCCGCAGGAAGCCCTCGCCGCGGGCGTCACCGGCATGGTGGACCATGTCCTGGCGCTGGCCGCCACCTGGACCGCCTGGGACGGCAGGCCCTGCGCCGTCGACGACCGGGTGTACACCCCGCACAAGGTGATCCGCCGCGTCGCCGACCATCTCGTCGACCATCTGGCGGAGTTGGAGGCACGGCTCGCCGGACGGCGGCCGCAGCCCGACCACTGGCACGCGTCGGCCGTCACCACCGAGGCGGACCTCGCCCCCTTCACCCGGCAGGACCTCGACGAGGCGCGCAGCCGGCTGACCCGGCTCGCCGGGATCTGGACGGACCGCCTGGGCGCGCTCACGGACGAGCAGCTCGACCGGTCGCCGGGCGAGGGCTGGAGCTTCGCCGAACTCGCCCGGCACCTGGAGGGATCGAGGTACTACGCCGACGCCGTGGGCGACCTCTCGTGACGACGCCCTTCCGCGACCTGCACCACGCCGACGGACCCCTGCTGCTGCCCAACGCCTGGGACCACGCATCGGGGGCCGCCCTGGCCGCCGCGGGGTTCACGGCGATCGGCACGACGAGCCTGGGTGTCGCCGCTGCGGCCGGGCTGCCCGACGGGGCGGCCGCGACCCGTGAGCACACCCTGGGGCTCGCCCTGACCCTCGGCAGCGAACCCTTCCTGCTGTCCGTGGACGCCGAGAGCGGTTTCGCCGAAGACCCGGACGCGGTGGCGGAGTTCGCCCGCGAACTCTGGGCCGTGGGTGCCGTCGGCATCAACCTGGAGGACGGTCTGGGACCCGCCGCGCTGCACGCCGCCAAGATCGCCGCCGTCAAGTCGGCCGTGCCGGGCCTCTTCGTGAACGCCCGCACCGACACGTACTGGCTCGGCGACGGGGACCGGGCGGACACGCTCCGCCGCCTGGACGCGTACCAGGAAGCGGGTGCGGACGGTGTGTTCGTGCCGGGGCTCAGCGATCCGGGGAGCATCGCCGACCTCGTGCGGCACGTCGAGGTCCCCCTCAACATCCTCTACACGCCCACCGGACCGGCCTTCGGTCACCTCGCCGCCCTCGGCGTGCGCCGTGTCAGCCTGGGCTCCCTCCTCTACCGCCACGCGCTGGGCGCGGCGTTGACGGCCGCCGACGCCGTCCGCACCGGCCACCGGCCACCGGGCGCGGCCCCGGCGTACGACGAAGTGGGAGCCCTGAGCGGCGGACGGCGCCGCCCGGTCACCTGCCCTTGCGTACCCGGCGGGTGACCTGTTCGCCTTCGGCGGGGGTGAGGGGGCCGGTGCTGTCGGCGGGTGCGGTGCCGAGCGCGACGGCGAGGGCGCGGCCGTGGAGGTCGACCGCCGATTCGCTCAGGTCGGTGAGTTCGGCGATCGCGGTCCGGGCTCGTGTCCATGCGCTGAGACCCGTGACCAGCGCGGCCGGCAGAGCCGGCCACCACAGCGTGCCGAGTACGAGGTATGGAAGCGCCCACGCCCCGGTGAGCACGGCGGCGGCGAACTGGCCGTTGGCCGTGGTGAGTTCGGTCCGGACGTGTTCCGGCAGCACCAGCCAGAGGCGTGGCCAGCCGAAGGTGAGGTCGAGTCCGTACCTGTCGAGGCTGATCTGCTCGACGGCGGCGACGCGATCACCCATCCACGTGGGCCGTGCCGGCTTCGCCGGGGACAGCCGGTTGATCCGGTGCGCGACGGCGTCGATGTCGTGCTGCTGTTCGGGGGTTCGCTCGGGCAGCGGGTACCGCCGCTGGAGCTCCTGCCGGTGCTCGACCAGCCCGGTCCATCGGCGCGTGCGCGCCCGGGTCCGCCGCCGCGCCGCCCACCGCAGCCCCGTCGGCCACCGGCCGAGCCACCCCGCGCGGAGCGGCCCCGCGAGTGCCTGCACGATCAGCCCGACGCCTGCGGAGGCGAGCAGTGACGCGACGACGACCAGGATCTGAGCGGGACCGGGCGCCCTGCTCAGAGAGGTGCCGAGCATGGATGCCCGCGAGGCGAGCAGGCGCAGGTCGAGGGCGTGGGTCCAGCCGAGTTGCAGGCCCACCCAGACGCAGGAGACGAACAACAGGCCCGGGACGGCGAGCAGGCCGACCCAGCGTTCGGCCAGTTTCTTGGCCAGTTCACCGAAGAAGTTGCCCATGCCGTCAACGGGAGGTCATCGGCAGGCCGGTGACCTCGCATCGCGGTATCGGACCCGCCGGTACGGTGTGGGACACCCGGTCGCAGGCGCCGTCGGGACAGGCGAACGTCTCCTCGTCGGCCCGACCGGAGCCCGCTCCCGGCAGGCTGCTGCTCAATCCCCGCAGCGTGTCGGCTCCGCAGGTGCCGAGCAGTTGGTCCAGCAGGGGCAGGATGGGGCGGCGCTCGCGAGCCGCGGCCTCGATCCGGGACAGGAGGAGCCGCTTCTCCTCAGGCTGGACGGCGCACTCCCGCCGGAGTTCGCGCAACTCGTCGCACAACGCGGCCAGTGCGAGCCGTTCAGCGGTATCGGCCGTGTCACCGGCGTCGGAACCATGCTCCATGATCTGACGAGGGTAGCCGCGAGCCACTGGCTGAGTGCAGGGGTTGAGGTGGCGAATCCTTCTTGTGAGGTGTTGTCTCGACGGCGGCCGGAGCGAGCGTGCCGCGCCGGCGCCGGTGGAAGCCGTGCCTCCGTCGCCGGCAGGACACGATCCGCCAGGACCACCGTGACGCCCGGCGCAACCGCCGTTCCCGCGGCCGACAACACTGTGTCCACCCGTCAACGACCGCGCCTCAGCCGATCGACCCAGCGGCCGGGGCCCCGTCGTGACCGGCGAGAACGCGGCCGAAGCGGTCGGCCGTCCGCTGCTCCTGAAGCCCTGGCTCCGCCGGGGCTTCGCCCCCAGTGATCGTCGGGCGACAGGATCGGCGCCCTGCGCTCCGCTTGAGCTCGGATCTCGACGTGAGATTCGTGAGCCGTGACACGGAACGCCTCCTCGTACGAGGTCAGGGCTGCACTCATGGCTCCGCCCGCGAGGCCCCGGCGACGTATGAGTGATGCCAGCCACGTGAAGAAGCCCAGGACCACTGCGAGGATCGCAACCACGATCAGGAACGGTGAGAAGGCCCCCATGGGCAGGAGCCTACTTCATCGATGCTCGAAACCCTCCGGTGCCGGCCACCACGACCCGTGGCCGGCGACTCCACACCGGGCGGCCGCCGCCCGGCCGAGGCGTCGTGCAGGACGCCGCGGTTCACCCCCGCGGTCCGCCGGCCCCACGCGAGAACGCCGGGGCACGCGTCAGCGAACGGCACTGCCGTTTGGCACGATGGCGATCACGAGTCACACCCTCGCGTACTCCGCCGCGGACAAGGCCCACGTCCTGGCCTATCTGGGCAGCAAGGGCAATCTGAACGCAGACCAGCGGCGCCGCCTCGACGGGATGCGCAAGGCCGCGCAGGCCGCGCAGGACGACCTCGACCGCCAAGGCGTCGACCGGGGCCTGTCCGTCCCCGACGCCCCCGACCACCTCATCGCCGGGCGCACCGACTCGGACGCACTGTGCGCGGGCAACGCCTACAACTGCGCTGTGCAGCACATCGTCCTGGACCGGATGGCTGCCGACTTCCGGTACGACGTCCAGGAACTGATCGACAACCTGGAGACCGAGCACAACGAGTGGGAGTACGCCACGAAGAACATCGGCTGGTACACCCAGGACACCCTCTTCTTCAATCTCACCTGACCGACCGCCCTGCAGGACAGCCCGTACCGCTCTCACGTCACGCCCGGCGAGGGGTGCTGTCCCACCGACGCAACCGCGGCCGTCAGGGCGGCGGCCACCCCGTGGAACGATCGGGGGAAGCGATCAGGAGGCCCGCCGCGGGCCTCGGACCGGGGCCGGACGGCGAGCGGTCACGGCCGTCCTACGAGCGCGGCCAGTGCGACAGGGCCACGTGCAGGGCGTCGACGGCCTTGTCCCACGACGCCTGTACGTCCCGGGGCGCGCCGAAGCCGCCGGCGGCCTCGAGGGCGCAGTAGCCGTGGAAGGTGCTCCGCAGCAGGCGTACGGCATCGGTCAGATCGGGTTCGCCGAGGCCGTAGGCGCGGAGCATGCCGTAGGTGATCTCGGCGGTGCGGCGGAGGGCGGGGGAGTCGGCGACGAGGGTCTGGTCGATACGGATCTGGGTGGCCGCGTACCGGCCCGGATGCCGGAGCGCGTACTCCCGGTAGGCGCCGGCGAAGGCGGCGAGCGCGTCCTTGCCCGCGCGCCCGGCGACCGCCGCGGCGATGTGCTCGATCATCTCACCGCCGGCGAGCAGGGCGACGCGGGTGCGCAGGTCCTGCAGATTCCTGACGTGCGAGTACAGGCTCGCGTCCCGCACGCCGAAGTGCCGCGCCAGGGCGGACAGCGTGACATGGTCGAACCCGGCCTCGTCCGCGAGGTCGGCCGCGGCGGCCACGATCCGCTCGACGGTGAGCCCGGCACGGGCCAAGGGGCAGCTCCTCACCTCGGGGTCCTGGGCGAGACCCTGGACGGCCAGATCAACAGGAGAACGGGCGGCGCTCTACCGGCGGACCGCCGAGATCAGTCCGCCGGGGCTCTCCTCGCGCCGCGGCGGGGTGCCGATCGGGCGGCCGTAGGCGGCGGCGCGCTCGCGCAGGGTGTGGCTGCCGGCCTCCCAGCCGTGCCCGGCCAGCCAGCCCACGGGGTCGTCGGGCATCTCCGACACCCACAGGGACGCCGCCGATCCCGGCACGGCGTCCGCTCCGAAGCGCTCGATCACACCCCGCGAGCCCAACGTCAGCCCCATCCGACTGCCCGCCGCCGACTGCGCGCCGATCCGGGCCAGCAGCAGCTCCACCGCGTCCTCGGGCAGATAGATCAGCAGTCCTTCGGCGATCCACACGGTCGGCACGGTCGGGTCGTGTCCTGCGGCGGCCAGCGCGCCCGGCCAGTCCTCACGCAGATCCACCGCGACGGTGATCCGCTCGCAGCGGGCGACGGCCCGCTCCCGGCGCAGCACCGAAGCCTTGAAGTCCAGTGGCGCGGCGGTGTCGACCTCGAACAGCCGGGTGTCCTCGGGCCAGTCCATCCGGAAGGCCCGGCTGTCCATGCCGGCGCCGAGCAGGACGACCTGCCGGACGCCGGACGCGGAGGCCTGCCGCAACAGGTCGTCGAGGAACTTCGTCCTGATGACGATGGAGAACGCCACGCCCTGCCGGCGGCGTCGCGCGGCCTCGTCACCGTGCAGGGGCGGCGAGGAGAGCCCCAGGCCGCCGGCGGCGGCGAAGGCCTGTGCCAGTGGGTCGCGGAACAGCGCGTCCTCCCGCTCGGTCTCCAGCGCCCGCACCCTGACCACCCCCACCGCCGTGGCCCACACTCCCGACGGCTGTACCCGCTCCGGCTCATCAGTCACCGCGCCAGCCTAGGGGGCGACGGCACGGCCGCGAACCGGCCGCCGTGTACGGCCGACCCGCCTCTGGCCGTTCATGTGCCGGTGCCGGTGCCGCCGGCGGACCCCGCTGATATACGTGGGCCATGGCCGCCTTCCGTGATTTCTCCTTCAAGCTCGTTGTCGTAGAGAAGCTCATGTACGGGGACAAGACGCTGACCCCCGCGTTCAGCCTCGAGCAGCACATGCGGGAGCGCGGTGTCGAGGACCTGCACCGCTACGTGGAGGAGAACGACCTCGCGTTCACGATCCTCGACGAGGCCAGGGCCTACTTCGAGGCGCTGGAGATACCCGAGGAGCTCCTCGCCACCGTGGACGAGTTGACTTTCGACGGCGGGCACCGGGTCTACATGGAGTGCGCTCCGGTCTGGGACGGCGAGGACGACCTGTTCGACGTGCGCTCCCTGGACGATCTGGACCTGCTGCCGAACCTTGAACTCGTCATCGGAGCCCAGGACTTGGAGTACATGTGCCCGGGGGCAACGGACATCCTTGCGGCCCGGGGTATCACG
The DNA here is from genome assembly GCF_042869095.1 of Streptomyces sp. NPDC007264. Lineage (NCBI taxonomy): Bacteria > Bacillati > Actinomycetota > Actinomycetes > Kitasatosporales > Streptomycetaceae > Streptomyces > Streptomyces sp. NPDC007264. Next base: position 295,547 of record NZ_JBIAFD010000002.1, on the reverse strand, counting down.
GGACGCCATTAAGGCGTGTCGGCGACGCCTCACACGATCGGGGGCCGGCCCGGCGGGGTGACCCTGCCTTACCGGCCGACGTGCCGGCAGAAGTCGGCCCAGGCGGCGGGGGAGAGGGCCAGCCGGGGGCCGGTGGGGTTCTTGGAGTCGCGGACGTGGACGGTGGAGGGGGAGGGGGCGATCTCGATGCAGTCGCCGGAGTCGTCGCCGCTGTGGCTGCTCTTGTACCAGTGCAGTTCAGGGGTGCTCATAGGGTTCCTCGCATCCGCTTCAGCAGGCTCCGGGAGTCCTCCGGGGTGAGAGCCTGTGAACGCAGTTTCGCATAGCGCATATGAAGCACACTGATCGTTCTCGGGCTGACGATGAACTGGCTGCTTTCCTGGCCTTCCAGATAGGCGAGCCATTCGTTCTCGAGGGTTTCCGCCAGCCGGATGGGGCCGTTCAGCCCGGCGTGGACACCCCGCGACATCGGCATCACTTGAAACTCCACGTTGCGTGGCCCCGTGGCCTCCAGGATCTGATCGATCTGCTTCCGCATGACGTCCGGTCCGCCGGTCTCCCGTCGCAGGACGTGTTCCTCCACGATGAAGCTGAACGCCGTGTTGGGCCGCTCCCTGAGCAGCGACTGTCGCTCCAACCGCGCCGTGATCATCGCCTCGACCTGCGAGTCCGTCAGCAGCGGCAGCCGCTCGCTGAAGAGCGTCCGCGCATACGCCTCCGTCTGCAGCAACCCCGGCACCAGCCGGTTCTCGTACGTGTACAGGCTGATCGCCTGCTCCTCCAGTTCCGCCCACTGCCGGAACCAGGACGCCAGCCCTCTCTCGCGGCCGACGTGCTTGTACACCGCCTTCAGCGCGCCGAACGCGTCCAGGACCTGTTCGGCCCGTTCGACGAAGGCGCGTGGCGGGAAGCGTCGCCCCTGCTCGATCGACGCGACGGTCGACGGCTGGTACCGGACGAGCGGCGCGTACTGCTCCTGCGTGAGACCCGCCCGTTTGCGGAACGCCTTGTGTGCCGCCCCGAACGCCTTCAGGCTGTCGGAGGGTTCGGGCTCGCCCGTGGTCGTGGTCGTGGTCGTGCTCGTGGTGACGATGGTGCCGTCGGTCATGCCGGGAACCCCCGAGTGCAATGGTGCCAACCCCGCCAAGTGCCCCATGGTCACGTACCGTTACCCGCACTGTCCACTTCGTGAACTCGTACGGTGTGCGGCGTACGAGCGTTGTACCTGGTGCGACGGGCTCGGGCCCGGGGAGCGTTGGGCCATGCACGCAGACCTCCGGCTCCACGAGACCGTCACCGTACGTACGTTCACCCAGCTGTTCAGCAGTACCCCGCGCGGTGCCCGCCTCGCGCGGCGGCTCGTCGCCCATCGCATGGACGTGTGGGGGTTCCCGTACGACGGCGACGCCGCCCGGCGCGTGAGCCTCGTGGTCGCCGAGCTGGCCGCGAACGCCGTGCGGCACGGGCGTGTTCGCGGGCGCAGCTTCCGGGTGCGACTGCTGTTGGACGGCGGCGTCGTACGCGTCGAGGTGGCCGACGCGCGGACCGACCGGCTGCCCGTGCTGCGGGAGCCCGACGACGAGGGCGGGCGCGGGCTCGTGCTCGTCGCCGCCCTCGCCGAGCGGTGGGGTGCCGAGCCGCGGCCGGGCTGCGCGTACAAGGTCGTCTGGGCCGAGGTGAAGGTGGCGGTCGGCGATCCACGGCGAGGAGAGGCCTGAGAGCGTAGGACCCCAGGATCCCAGGACGCCCTGGACCGTGGCGGAGGCGGCCCCCTCCTCCGGGCCGACCGCCTCCGCCACGTCTGCCGTCTCGGGCTCAGCCGCAGGCGCCGTCCACCCAGCGGTGGGACTTCAGCATGTACGTGCCCGCGAGGTTGCCGCGCGTGCCCTGGGGGGTGCATCCCTTCCTGGTGTTGTAGTTGGCCCACTGGTAGTAGGCCACCCCGGTGAGGCTGCTGTCGGTACCCCGGTTCCAGACCGACTTCACGTTGGTGGTCTGGGACCAGGAGCACTTGATCAGGCCCTGGGTCCAGTCCGGGTCGGCCTCGGTCCATGCGCACTTGCTGCCCGTGCCGTCGGAACCCGTGTAGAAGCACACGGTGCCCTCGGCGCAGGAGCCCCAAGCGGTGGCGGCGGCGTGCGAGGTACCGGGCAGCGCCAGCACCGCGGCCAGGGCTGCGGCGCTGGTGGCCGCGGCGAGGGCGGAACGCAACTTGGTCATGCGGGTTCCCCATTTCTCGGTGGGCGGGTCCGTCCCCGCAGGGACGACACGCACGGGTCTGTGACCGGCCCGCGCCCTGAGGGCGACGGCCGGCTCCCAACTCCGGCCGCGGGCCCGAACCGGCCCGCCGTGCGGGTGGTGTCGGGGTCCGTACCGGAAGTCTGTGGTTTTGCGCCGTCAGGTCACGGCTCGACCGGCGAAGGCGTCGGTCCTGGGGCCGGCCGCGGACGGTGGGCCGCCCGCCCTGCGCAACTCGCGTGGCGGAACCCCGTACACGGCCCGGAAGTGGCGGCTGAACTCCGCCGCGTGCCGAAATCCCCAGTGAGCCCCGATGGCCTGCAGGGTGAGACCGGACTTCCGGGGATCGAGGAGGTCGTGGCGGCAGCGCTCGAGCCGTCTCCGGCGGATCCATCCGCCCACGGTGATCCCCTGCTCCTGGAACAGGCGGTGCAGATGCCGGACGGAGATGTGATGCGCGGCGGCCACCGCGTCCGGCGTCAGGGAGCCGGCATCGAGGTGACCCTCTATGAAGGAATGGATGCGGGCCAGCAGAACCCGTCGTCTGCTCTCCGCCGGTACGGCCCTCTCCACGTCCCCGCGGTGCGCGAGCAGTGCCACGGTCAGATCCCGCAGGACCGTGCCCAGGCCCGAAGGGTCATGGCTGCCGTGAAGGTGCGTCTCGTCGACGAGGCGTCGCAGCAGGGAGAGCAGTACGGCCCCCGCGCCTGCGGTGCTCTCCAACGGCGTGTTGATCAGCCGCGCCACGCGAGCCGCGGGCAGCCCCAGGTGGGATCGCGGTATGGCCACCGTGACGGTCTCCACCGGCTCCGCCGCCCCTGAACGCCCCGGAGTCCGCACCACCGCCTCGAACGGCCGGGCCGCGTCCATGAGGAACAGCGTTCCCTCGTTCATGACGATGTCCGTCTTCCCGGACACCAATCGCTGCTGTCCACTCCTCACCCAGGTGAGCTGGTACACGTCGATGTCGTCCGCGCGCACCATCCGAGGAGTGCGCCGGCACCGCAGCGCCGTGTACGCGGGTGCGGCGACCTTGGCGACTCCGAGGTCGAGCATCTTCAGCCTGGCCCGGAACGCGAGCGGCTCATCGCACAGGAGGCTGCTGGCCAGCAGCTCGCGCCGGACCAGCTCGCACCACCACGGAAACCGGTCCGCGGCGGGCAACTCCTCGCAGCTGTACGCATACTCACTCACGACTCGGCACCTCCGGTCGGTGATCTTGGGTCAACCGACACCGACTTTGCAAGAAATTGGCCAACGATCGATCACATCTGGTCGCGGATCGTCAAAAGCCGGTCGCTGGGCCGGTTGCGGGGACTGCGTGCGGTGGTGCCGGACGGCTCCCTGGTTGTTCACCTCCCGTCCCCACGGCATGGGGCGTCGGTTCATGCCGTGGGGACAGATTGACCCCGCTCACCCCAGGAGGATACGATGAGAACGTGGCGCCGTGCGGGGCTTGCAGCCGTTGCTGTGAGTGCCGTGAGTGCTTTGTGGCTGGGCCTGGCGACGGGACCGGCGTCGGCCGGGCCGACGGCCGGACCCGAGGACAGGCCGTTCACCTTCGCCGTGATCGGCGACATACCCTACGGCGACCAGCAGATCGCCGGCTTCCCCGCCACCATCGAGCAGATCAACGCCGATCCGGACGTGCAGTTCGTCGATCACCTCGGCGACATCAAGAACGGCTCGACCGTCTGCAGCGACGCCTACTTCAACACGATCAAGTCGGATTTCGACACGTTCGAGGACCCGCTGGTCTACACCGTCGGCGACAACGAGTGGACCGACTGCCACCGCCCCAACAACGGGGCGTACAACCCGCTGGAGCGCCTTGCGGAGATCCGCAAGGTCTTTTTCCCCCGCCCGGGGCGCACCCTCGGGCGGCACGCCGTCCGGGTGGCCTCACAGGCCGACGAGGGCTACCCCGAGAACGTCCGGTACACCCGGGCCGGTGTCGCGTTCGCCGCCCTGCACATCGTGGGCAGCGACAACAGCATGGCGCCGTGGACCGGCAACACGGCGCCCACCCCGGAGCAGAGCGCCGAGGTCCTGGGGCGTACGGCCGCCGTGATCCAGTCGATCCACACCACCTTCGACGCGGGCCGCCGTGCCCACAACAAGGCCGTGGTGCTCCTCACCCAGGCCGACATGTTCGACCTGACGGTCACCGGCCCGTCCTTCGCCGACTACTACGCCTTCCAGCCGATCGTCAGGGCGATCGCCCAGGAGTCGGCCGCCTTCGGCCGGCCGGTGTACCTGTTCAACGGTGACAGCCACGTCTACACCAGCGACAGCCCGCTGACGGACGGCTCCAAGTGGCTGTCCTTCTACGGTGTGACGACCGCTGCGAACAACCTGCACCGCATCACCTGCGACGGCTCGGGCAACGCCCACGACTACCTGAAGGTGACCGTCGAACCGCGCGGCCGCCAGGTACTCACCTGGACCCGGGTGCCGTTCGGCTCCTGAAAGGGGTCGGGCGAGGGCCGAGGAACTCCCCCCGGACCCCTCGGGCCTCGCCCGGCCGACGCAGGAGGCCGGGCACCCCCGTACCCACAGCCTGCCTCCTGCGGTCGACACCGGTCCCATCCTGGCGGCCCCGTCCCCGCCTGTCATTGACGCACAGCGCACAACCCGTTGGCGTTCCGCGCACGCCATACTGGGCCTCAGGACCGGTGCCGGTGAGAAGGGTGGGGGCCGACAGGTGATCGAACTCAACAGCCGGGACCTGCCGCCGGCCGAGCGGCTGGACTGGTTCCGTGAGTTGGTGGCCCGCGACATGGCGCCCCACGACATCGTCACCGAGCACCTCTCGGACTTCGCCGCCTCGGCGACGCTCCTGTCGCTGGGCGATCGCATCGGGGTCTCCGGCGTCGCGTTCCCCGCCATGCGGTCGATCCGTACCCGCCGACTCATCCAGCGTTCGGATCCCGAACTGTGGGTCCTGGCCCTGGTGGTGAAGGGCGCCATGCAGCGGGAGCAGGGCGGCAACCGCGTCGAACCGCGCCCGGGTGACCTGGTGCTCTACGACACCTCCCAGCCGTACTGGGCCTCGATCGACACCGACGACGCGGCCCGGTCCATCGTGCTGCACCTGCCCCGGAGCGCGGTGCCCGTTCCGGAGCAGGCGCTGCGTCGACTGGTCGCCACCGCGCTGCCGTCCCGTACCGGCATCGGCGCCCTGCTGAGCCAGTTGCTCCGCGGACTCGTCGAGCAGGGGCCGACACTCGAAGCCGGCCGGACCCCCCGGCTGGCCTCCGCCGTGGTCGACCTGACCGTCGCGTTCCTGGCGTCTCTGAGCGACGGCGAGGGACCGCAGAACGCGTCGGCACGGCGAGCGGCGCAGTTGCACCGGATCAAGTCCTTCATCCGCTCCCGGCTCGGCGAGCCGGGGCTCACTCCCGCGGCCGTCGCCGCCGCCCACCACATCTCGCCACGCGCCCTGCACTACCTGTTCCGTGAGGACGGCCGCACCGTCGGCGCCTACATCCGCGAACAGCGGCTGGAACGCTGCCGGGCCGAACTCACCGACCCCGGGGCGGCCCGCCGGAGCGTCGCCGCGATCGCGAAGAGCGCCGGTTTCTGCGATCCCGCCGCCTTCGGCCGGGCCTTCAAGGCGCGCTACGGAACACCCCCGGCGGAGTACCGCCGCAGCCGGGGGCGGTCGCGGTCATGAGCCGGATGCGCGGGAATCCCCGGACATACCTGGGCGTGGCCGCCGCCGTGTGCGCCGCGGCTCTCGCCGCTTCGGTGTCGGCCCGGACGCACGCACCGGACCGAACGCATGCGCCGCGGCAGGCGGGAGAGGTGTCCCCGCCCCCCACCCATGCCGGATTCGACTACCAGATCGGCGGCCCCTACACCCCGCCGGCCGGGGTGCGGGTGGTCAGCCGCGACCACGAGGCGTCCCCCGCCGCCGGCCTCTACACCATCTGCTACGTCAACGCGTTCCAGGCGCAGCCCGAGGCCGAGAAGGAGTGGGACGCGGACCTGCTGCTGCGCGATTCCGCGGGCAAGGCCGTCTACGACGACCAGTGGGGCGAGGCCCTGCTCGACCTGCGCACCGACGCCAAGCGCAAGCGGGTCGCCACGAAGGTGAACGCCTGGATCGACCAGTGTGCCGCCAAGGGGTTCAACGCCGTCGAGCCGGACAACTACGACAGTTACACCCGCTCGCGCGGGCTCCTCGACGCCGCCGACGCGCAGGCGTTCATCAGGCTGCTGTCCCGCCGCGCGCACGCCGACGGGCTGGCGATCGGCCAGAAGAACACCGCCGAACTGGCGGGCAGCCGCCACGAGAACGGCCTGGACTTCGCGATCACGGAAGAGTGCGGGAGGTACGACGAGTGCGGCGCCTACACCGACGCGTTCGGCGACCACGTGATCGACATCGAGTACTCCGGCGAAGGCATGGCGCGGGCGTGCGCCCGGTGGGGCCGGACGCTGAGCATCGTCCGGCGCGACCTCGCCGTCTCCCCGGCGGGCAGCGGCGGCCACCTCCGGAAAGGCTGCTGAGACCCCACGTGCGCCGTCGCGCCGGTCGAGGCGTCCGGCGGGGGCCGATCCGCGTCCGCGGGAGCGGAGAAGGTCCTCGCGGACGCGTCAGACGGCGACCGTGTCCCGACACGCCTGCGCATACGCCCCGACCAGCGGGCGCCCTCCGTCCTCATGGCGCCAGGCCAGGGCATAGCGGCTGGGGCCGACGCCCCGGACCGGGCGGGTGGTGACACCACCCAGGGTGATCAGCGGGGCGTTGCCCTGGGCCACCAGGCAGACACCGAGCCCGGCGACGAGCGCCTCGTACGTCTCCTCCGCCCCGGCGATCTCCGCGCCGATGCGCGGTGCTCGGCCCGCCCGGGCGTCCAGGGCGAGCCAGTAGTCGCGCAGCGGACCCGCGCTCGGCGGCAGGGCGAGGAACGGCTCGTCGAGCAGGTCCGCGAAGTCGATCTCGGCGCGGGCGGCGAGCGGATGCGTGCCGGGCAGGGCGACCAGGCGGGGTTCCTCGGCGAGCACCGTCCAGGCGTAGCGCTCCTGGTCGGGCAGCGGAAGCCAGACGAAGGCGACGTCCGCGCCGCCGTCCGCCAGGCCCGCCGTGGGGTCCTCCCAACTCACCTGGCGCAGCCGGACGACGGCCTCGGGGTGTGCGGCGGTGAAGCGGGAGCGGATGGCCGGCAGCAGCCCGCCGCGGCCCGGGCTGGTGCTCATGCCGACCACGAGCGTGCTGCGCTGCGCCGCCTTGGCCGCCTCCACCGCGGCCGCGCCCTCCTTCCATGCGTCCAGCACCCGCCGGGCGTGCGGCAGCAGGGCCTCGCCCGCGGGCGTCAGCACCACCTCGTGCCGATCGCGGCGGAACAGCTCGGCCCCCAACCGGCGCTCCAGGGCCCGGATCTGCTTGCTGAGCGCGGGCTGGGACACGTACAGCCGCTCGGCCGCGCGCGTGAAGTGCAGTTCCCCGGCGACCGCGAGGAAGTAGCGCAGGTCCCGGGAGTGAACATCACTGGTCATAACCATGGGCTATCACCGCTGGTATTGGACGGGCAACGGCAGACGGCAGCAGGCTGGTTCGGGTCAGGGGCCCCTGGGGGTCCACGGGCACGATGCGCGGGGAGTCGTCGTGAACAAGGTATGGCTGGTGACCGGTGCGAGCAGCGGCTTCGGGCGGGCGATCACTCAGGCGGCCGTGGCCGCCGGTGATGTGGTCGTCGGCGCGGCGCGGCGCTCCGAGGCGATGGACGACCTGGTCGCCGCGCATCCCGACCAGGTGGAGGCGCTGCGGCTGGACGTCACGGACGGGGCCGCGGTCCAGGAGGCGGTACGGGACGTGGTGGCGCGGCACGGGCGGATCGACGTGCTCGTCAACAACGCGGGCCGCACGCATGTCGGCGCCTTCGAGGAGACCACCGACCGGGAGCTGCGGGACCTGTTCGAACTGCACGTCTTCGGTCCGGCGGCCCTGGTGCGGGCGGTGCTGCCGCACATGCGCCGGCGGCGCTCGGGCGCGATCGTGCAGATGAGCAGCATGGGCGGGCAGATGTCCTTCGCGGGCTTCGGGGCGTACAGCGGCACGAAGTTCGCGCTGGAGGGCATGTCCGAGGCGCTCGCGGACGAGGTGCGGGAGTTCGGCATCAAGGTGCTGATCGTGGAGCCGGGCGCGTTCAGGACCTCGCTGTTCGCGACGGGCCGGGCCGGCGTCAGCACGGACAGCGGGGTGTACGGCGGAGTGAGCGAGACCCGCGAGTTCCTCGCCGGCGGCGACGGCACGCAGCCCGGTGACCCGGCCAAGGCGGCGGCCGTCATCCTGGCCGCGCTGGAGGCGGAGCACACCCCGCTGCGGCTGCCGCTCGGCGACGACGGCGTGGGCGCCGTCCTGGCCCACCTCGACCAGGTCCGCGAGGACGTCGGTGCCTGGGAGAAGCGGACCAGGGCCACTGCCTTCGACGCCTGATCCGGTCCGGATGCCCACGGCCCGCCACCGCGACGGCCCCCCGGGACGGCCCCGGACCGCCTGCGCGCCGTCCTCGGGAGCCGATCACCACCGGCCGTCCGGGCGCCGTAGGGTGGTACCCCTCGATCGTGCGGGCGCCCCGAGCGCGCAGGGGGCATGAGGGGGGAGCGGCCGGTGCGGGGGACGCGATCGCCGGGGTACGGCCGGGACTTCGGGATCTTCTGGGCGGCGCAGACCCTCTCGGTGCTCGGGGACTCCTTCGCACTGATCGCGCTGCCGCTGCTCGTGCTGGAGGCGACCGGTTCCCTCGCGCGGATGGGGCTGTTGACGGCCGTCGGGGGCGCGGCGGCGGTGCTCGCCGGGGTCTTCGCCGGGGTCGTGGTGGACCGGGTGGACCGCCGGAGGCTGCTCATCGCCTGCGACGCCGTCCGCATGGCGCTCTACGCGCTCATCCCGCTGGTGTGGCTCGCCGGGCCGCGGGTCTGGCTGCTGTACGCGGTGCTGCCGGTGTGCGAGGCCGTCGGCATGGTCTTCTCCGTCGCGTACGTCACCGTCGTACGCGGCCTCGTGGGCGGCGAGCGGATCACCGCCGCCAACGGGCGGCTGAACGCGACCGCCGCGGCGGCGGGGGTGGCCGGACCGCTGTGCGCGGGCGTCGTGGCGGCCTGGGCGGGGCCCACGGCCGCCGTGGCGGTGGACGCGGCGAGCTTCGGGGTGTCGGCGCTCTGTCTGGGCTTCGTGCGGTTCAGCGCGGGCACGCCCCTCGACCCGGGCACGCCCCTCGACCCGGGCACGCCCCCCGGCCCGGGGGCGGACCGGGAGGGACGGTGGCGGGACCTGGTGGCCGGGGCGGCCTTCCTGCGCCGCCACCCGGTGCTGCGGGTGCTGACCCTGCTGCTCGCGGTGTTCAGCTTTCTGGAGTACGGCCTGAACGACCTGCTCATCTACCACCTCGAGCACGACCTGGGGCAGAGCGACGGCGCGGTCGGCACCGTCCTCGCGATCGGCGCGATCGGCACCGTCACCGGGTCCCTGCTGGTCGCCCGGGTGCGCCGCGGGCTCGGCTTCGGCCCCACCTGGATCGGCGCGGTGGCCGTCTGCGGGTGCGCGCTCGGCGGCATCGGCTGGGCCCGCGCCGTACCGGCCGTCGCGCTGCTGGCCGCGGTGTTCCTCGGCGGCGTCAGCGTCGCGGGGACGTGCTCCATGTCCCTGCGCCAGGAGGTGACGCCGCAGCACCTGCTGGGCCGGGTCACCTCCGCGTTCTGGACCCTCCACTACGCGGCGGCCCCGGTCGGCGCGGCCGTGGTCACCTGGGTCGCGCAGCACCACGGCACGGCGCCGGTGGGCGCGGTGGCCGGCGCCTGCTGCGTGGGCGTGGCGGCCGTGGCGCTGCTCACCCCGGTCCGCACCCGCCGCCCGGAGGCGGCCGCCGAGGCCGCGTGAGCGTCCGTGCGCATGGCGTCACTTGGTCCGACCGAACCATGGTCCTCCCTGAGATAGGCTCGTCTCAGGCGATATCGCCGGGCGAGCGAGGCAGGGGGAGTCCATGACCGGGACGGCGGGCTGGGAGCCGCTGCCGCGTGCGAGGACCTACGAGCTGGTGCTCGAACGGATCGAACAGCTCATCCTGGACGGGAAGCTGAGAGTGGGCGACCGGCTGCCGCCGGAGCGGGAGCTGGTGGAACTCCTCGGTGTCAGCCGGGCGGCGATCCGCGAGGCGCTGCGCGTCCTGGAGGCCCAGGGAGCCCTTCGCCCGCGTGTCGGCACGGGGCCGGACTCCGGCAATGTGATCGCCGCGATGCCCAGCGCCGGGCTGACCCAGTTCCTGCGTCTGCACATCGCGCTCGCGAACTTCCCGCTCGACGACGTGATGGTGGCGCGCGCGGCGCTGGAGCGCTGCAGCGCGCAACTGGCCGCCGCCCAGGCCACCGAGGAGGACCTGGCCACCCTGCGCGGGCTGCTGGAGCGCATGGACGTGCCCGGGCTGCCGCGCGAGGAGTTCAACGACCTGGACACCGAGTTCCATGTCGCCGTCGCCGAGGCGGGCGGCAACCGCCTGGTCGCCGACATGACCATCGCCGTGCGCAACGCCGTGCGGCACACCTTCCTGGACGTCTTCCACCGCATCGAGGACTGGGAGGCGGTCGCCGAGCGGCTGCGCGCCGACCACCACGCCGTGTACGACGCCATCGCCGCCCGGGACGCGGAGCGCGCGGGCGACACGGTGGAGCGGCACATCCGCGCCATCCACCAGGACGTCATCCACCCCGTGCTCTGACCCGGCCCGTCCGTCAGGGCAGCGGCCGTGCGGGGGGAGGCTGCGCGTACGTGGTCGGCCGGGGCCCGCTGCCAGGCCTGCTCTGCCTGTTCGGCGGGGACCGTCTCGCGGGGGAGGAAGGTGTCCCGCAGCTCGCCGGCCCGGTGCTCGGCATCGGCGGGGCGGCGCAGGGAGACCGTGGGGTCGATGGCGCAGCGGTCGCGGCGGCCGACGCGGGTTCGGGTGAGGTAGCCGACGTTTTCGAGGTCGGCGACAATGACCTGGACGGCGCTCCGGTGATGCCGATCGAGGTGGCGACGTCGCGCAGCCGCATCTCGGGTCTCGCGCGAGGTGCGGCAGGACCCTTGCCTGGTCGGTGAGGAACGTCCGGGTCTCGCGGCGGGTGGAGGGACCGGTCACCGCCCTCACCGCACGATGGCCGCTCCGTGTCCGGCCGCCCCCAGCGGGGCACTCGGGCCGGGGAAGCAGCCGCGATCCGCGGCGGGCCCGCCCGTCCACGCTGCCGCCCCGGTCCCCTCGCCACGGCCTCGCCCCCTCCGTGACCGTCGTGCCCGGTGAAGCCCCGCCGGGCCCACCCTCCAGGTGAAGGAGGCCTGATCGCCGTGAACGACCCGTCCTTCCCCGTCCCGCTGTGGGTGTGGGCCGCGGTGACCCTCGGCATCGCCGTGATGCTCGCGGTCGACCTGCTGGCCCACCGCGACAGCCATGTGATCGGGTTCCGTGAGGCGGCGATCTGGAGCGCTGTCTGGATCGCCGTCGGTCTCGGCTTCGGCCTCACCGTGCTGGCCTGGCAGGGCGGGGACGCGGCCTCCACCTACTACGCCGGCTATCTGATCGAAAAGGCCCTGTCGATCGACAACATCTTCGTGTTCGCCCTGGTCTTCTCGTTCTTCGCCGTACCCGACGCCTACCAGCACAAGGTGTTGTTCTGGGGCGTCATCGGCGCGCTGGCGGCCCGGCTGGTGTTCATCCTCATCGGCGTCGAACTGCTCAGGGTCTTCTTCTGGACCGCCTACCTCTTCGGCGCGTTCCTGATCTGGACCGGCTGGAAGATGGCCTTCTCCAAGGAGGAGGAGGTCCATCCCGACCACAACCCGATGGTCCGCCTCGTCAAGAAGATCATTCCCACCGATGCGCGGTTCCACGGCGACAGGTTCGTCACCCGCGTCAGCGGACGCCGGGTGGCGACCTTGTTGTTCGTGGTCCTGGTCGCCGTCGAGGCCACCGACCTGATCTTCGCCGTCGACTCCGTCGCTGCCGTCCTGGCCATCACCACCAACACGTTCCTGGTGTGGACCGCCAACGCCTTCGCCGTCCTGGGCCTGCGCAGCCTGTACTTCTGCCTCGCCGGACTTCTGCGCCGCTTCGTCTACCTGCACTACGGCCTGGCCGTCCTGCTCGCCTTCGCCGGAGTCAAGCTCATCCTGTCCGAGACCCCTGTCGGGAAGCTGCCCATCCCTCTCACCCTCGGCTTCATCGCCGCCACCATCATCATCTCGATCGCATGGTCCGTGATCGCCACCCGCGACCAGGCACCCGAGACCGGCACGCCCGAACGTGCCGGCACCGACCCCACTGACCACCCTGGATCCGACACCGGATCCGACACCGGATCCGACACCGGATCCGACACCGGATCCGACACCGGATCCGACACCGGATCCGACACCGGATCCGACACCGGATCCGACCCCGGGAAGAGGGCCCCGTCGTGACGGTCGTGCTCCCCTGGCGGTCGGTGGGCGCCTGAAGGAGGTGCTCGCTCGGCGGTCGGTGCGGGCCTGACGGAGATGCTCGCCCGGCGGTCGGTGCGCGCCTGACGGAGGTGCTCGCCCGGCGGCCGAGGCGCGAGAGGCGGCCGACGCCCCCGTGCCGGTGCGCAGGCAGGACGAGCCTCGGGCGTGCCCTGGGGGGCGGGCAGGGAGGGCGATGGCGCCGCCCGTCGCTCGGCCGGACCGGGCTCCAGCGCCGAATCGTTGCCGCGCGAGGTCTGGACGCCGGGGTTCCGCTGTGCTTGGCTACCGAGCCGTCCAAGCTATGGTCTGACCAAGTCCTCAAATGGAGTGTGGGCCGCCATGTACCAACCCCATCTGGCTCCTGTGGCGGAGAGCCTCGCGCTCTCCTCGCTGCTCGCCGCCCTGCCCCTGGCCACGCTGTTCGTCCTGCTCGGCGCGGTACGGGCCAAGGCGCACTGGGCCGGGCTCGCGGCGCTCGGCGTCGCGCTCGGCGTCGCCGTCGCCGGATACGACATGCCCGCGGGCCTCGCGCTGCTGGCCGCGAGCCAGGGAGCGGCCTTCGGCCTGTTCCCGATCATGTGGATCGTGCTGACCGCCCTGTGGGTGTACCAGCTCACGGTGGCCAGCGGCCGCTTCGAAGACCTGCGCCGCGCCTTCGGCCTGATCAGCGACGACCCCCGGGTGCAGGCGGTGATCATCGCCTTCTGCTTCGGCGGGCTCCTGGAGGCGCTGGCCGGATTCGGCGCGCCCGTGGCGATCACCGGCGTGATGCTGATGGCGCTGGGCTTCAGCCCGTTGCGCGCGGCGATCACCGTGCTGGTCGCGAACACCGCTCCGGTCGCGTTCGGCGCGATCGCGACCCCGATCATCACGGCCGGCGGACTGACGGGGATCCCGTTCACGGACATCGGCGCCTACGTGGGCCGTCAGACCCCGGTGATCGCCGTCTTCGTGCCGCTGCTGCTGGTCGCGCTGGTCGACGGGCGGCGCGGAATGCGCCAGACATGGCCCGTCGCCGTGGTGGGCGGCGTGGCCTTCGCGCTCGCCCAGTTCGTCAGCGCCACCTACATCTCGGTGGAGCTCACCGACATCGTCGCCTCGCTGGTGGGCCTCGCCGCCATCGTCCTCTTCCTTCAGGTGTGGAAGCCGCAGGGCGGGGAGCGGGTACGGGCCGCGCTCACCGGCTCCGACCCGGCGGCGCCGGGTGCCTCCGAGGTCCGCTCCGGCGGGGCGGCCGCGGACGCCGCGGGAGAGCCGGCCGAGGGCCGGGACCCGTCGCTCCCGGGCGGGGCGGGCGGGACCCCGGTGGCCGAGTCCGGTACCGCGACACAAGCGCGGCCCGTCACCGCAGCCACCGCCACCGCCACCGCCACCGACCGCGTCGGCGCGAGCGGGGTCGCCATGGCCTTCCTGCCGTATCTCCTCGTCATCGCCGTCTTCGCCGTCGCCAAGCTGTGGGAGCCCGCCAAGGAGTTCCTCGCCGGAACGGACGTCAAGATCGCCTGGCCGGGGCTGGACGGCCATGTGCTCACCGCGGCGGGCAAGGTGTCGGCCGCCACCGTCTACACCCTGCCCTGGCTCTCCTCTCCCGGCACGCTCCTGCTGCTGTCCGGTGTGCTCGTCGCCGCCGCGTACCGGCTGAGCCCGGTCGTCGCCGCGAAGGAGTTCGTCGAGACCCTGGTCAGGCTGCGCTGGGCCCTGCTGACGGTGGCCAGCGTGCTCGCCCTCGCCTACGTGATGAACATGTCCGGGCAGACGATCACCATCGGCAGCTGGATCGCCGGAGCCGGCACGGCGTTCGCCTTCCTCTCCCCGGTGCTCGGCTGGCTCGGCACCGCCGTGACCGGCTCGGACACCTCGGCCAACGCCCTCTTCGCCACGCTGCAGCAGACCGCCGCGCACAAGGCGGGACTCGACCCCACCCTGCTGGTCGCGGCCAACACCTCCGGCGGCGTCGTCGGCAAGATGATCAGCCCGCAGAACCTCACCATCGCGGCCACCGCCGTCGGCATGAGCGGCCGGGAGTCGGAGCTGTTCCGGGGCGCGATCAAGTGGAGCCTCCTGCTGCTGCTCGCCATGTGCGTGCTGGTCTTCCTGCAGTCCGACCTGCTGGCGGGGATGCTCCCCTGACCCCGCCCGCACCGCCCGCCCGCACCTGACGAAAGACGGCAACGATGCGCGTCGCGCTGTTCATCACCTGCTTCAACGACACCCTCTTCCCCCACACCGGCCGGGCCGTGGTCCGGCTGCTCGAACGGCTGGGCTGCACGGTCGACTTCCCCCAGGAACAGACCTGCTGCGGCCAGATGCACTTCAACACCGGCTACCAGCGGGAGTGCGTCCCGCTCGTGCGAGGCTTCACCGAGGCCTTCGCCGGTTACGACGCGGTCGTGACACCCTCCGGATCGTGCGCCGCGATGGTGCGCGAGTACCACGGGCGGGTCGCCGAGGCGGCGGGGGACATCCCCCTCGCCGCCGCGGTGGCGGCCACCCCGCGCGTGTACGAACTCTCCGAGTTCCTCGTCGAGTACCTCCAGGTCATCGACGTGGGCGCCTACTTCCCGCACCGGGTCACCTACCACCCGACCTGCCACTCGCTGCGCATGCTCGGCGTCCGGGACAAGCCGCTCGACCTGCTGCGGGCCGTGCGCGGCATCGACCTCGTCGAGCTGCCCGCGGCCGAGCAGTGCTGCGGCTTCGGCGGCACCTTCGCCCTGAAGAACTCCGACACGTCCGTGGCCATGTGCGCGGACAAGGCACGGCACGTGCTGGCCACCGGCGCCGAGGTGCTGTGCGCCGGCGACAACTCCTGCCTGATGCACATCGGCGGCATGCTCTCCCGGCTCAACACCGGTGTCCGCACCATGCACCTGGCCGAGATCCTCGCGGCCACCGAGGACGATCCCGCGTCCCTCGACTCCCGCCCCGGGACGGTGACGTCATGAGCGGCACCGTCGACCTGGGCATGCCCGCCTTCCCGCGAGCCGCCCGGCAGGCACTCACGGACACGCAGCTGCGCCGCAACCTGGCCCACGCCACCGGCACCATCCGCCGCAAGCGGGCCGAGGTGGTCGGCGAACTCGACGACTGGGAACAGCTCCGCGAGGCCGGGCGCGCCCTCAAGGAGCGCACCCTGCGCCATCTCGACCGCCATCTGGTCCAGTTGGAGGAGCGGGTGACCGCCGCCGGCGGCCGGGTCCACTGGGCCCGGGACGCCGCCGAGGCCAACCGGATCGTGACCGGACTCGTCGAGGCCACGGGCGAACGCGAGGTGGTCAAGGTCAAGTCCATGGTCACCCAGGAGACCGGCCTCAACGAGGCGCTGGCACAGGCGGGCATCGCCGCGTACGAGACGGATCTGGCCGAACTCATCGTCCAGCTGGGCGACGACCACCCCTCGCACATCCTCGTCCCCGCCATCCACCGCAACCGCGCCCAGATCAGGGAGATCTTCCTGCGCGAGATGGGCGCGCGGGGCACCGCCGCCCCGCCGGACCTCGGGGACGATCCCCGGGAACTGGCCGAGGCCGCCCGCACCCATCTGCGCGCCAAGTTCCTGCGCGCGAAGGTGGGGATCTCCGGGGCCAACTTCCTGGTGGCGGAGACCGGGACCGCCGTGGTCGTCGAGTCGGAGGGCAACGGGCGCATGTGCCTCACGCTCCCGGACACCCTGATCTCGGTCGTCGGCATCGAGAAGGTCGTGCCGACCTGGCGGGACCTGGAGGTCTTCCTCCAACTGCTGCCCCGCTCCTCGACCGGGGAGCGGATGAACCCGTACACCACGACCTGGACCGGCACGACCGACGGCGACGGGCCGCGCGCCTTCCACCTCGTCCTGATCGACAACGGGCGCACCGACACGCTCGCCGACCCCGTCGGCCGTCAGGCGCTGAGCTGCATCCGCTGCTCGGCCTGCCTGAACGTGTGCCCGGTGTACGAGCGGGTCGGCGGACACGCGTACGGCTCGGTCTACCCCGGGCCGATCGGCGCCATCCTCACGCCTCAGCTCGGCGGCCTGGCCACGCCCGTGGAGCGCTCGCTGCCGTACGCGTCGACGCTGTGCGGGGCGTGCTACGAGGTCTGCCCGGTCAAGATCAACATTCCGGAGGTGCTGGTCCACCTGCGGGCCGAGGTCGTGGACGAGGCCCGCCGGCGCCCCGTTCCCACGCCCGAGCAACTGGTGATGAGGACGGCCCGGTGGACCCTGGCCCGCGCGCCGCGGCTGGCCGCGGCGCAGCGGGCCGCCGCCCTGGCCGGACGGCTGATCGGGCGGCGCGGGCGCATCCGGCGGCTGCCGGGGCCGCTGTCCGGCTGGAGCGATGCCCGCGACCTGCCGGTCCCGGCTTCCGAGAGCTTCCGTGCCTGGTGGAGGAGGACCCGCCGATGACCCCCACGACGACGCCCGGTGCCCGCGAGGAGATCCTCGGCCGGATCCGGCGCGCCCTGGCCGACGTACCGCGGGACGAGTCGCCCGCGGACGTGCCCGTCCCCCGGGACTACGAGCAGGGCGGCACCCCGCCCGCGGGTTCGGCGGCGGCCGTCGCGCTGCTCGCCGAACGGCTCGCCGACTACGGGGCCGCGGTCCGCGTGGTGACCGAGGACTCCGTGGCCGACGCCGTGGCGCAGCTCCTGTCGGCGGCCGTGAGCGTGGTGGTGCCGCCGGGATTCCCGCCCGCCTGGCGGTCCGCGCTCCCACCCGGACGGGTGCTGGCCGACGAGCCGGCCCTCACGGTCGGCGCGCTCGACGCGGCCGCAGCCGTCCTCACCACGGCCGCGGTCGCCGTCGCCGGGACCGGCACGCTGGTGCTCGACGGCGGCCCCGGCCAGGGCCGCCGCGCGCTGACGCTCGTTCCCGACCACCACGTGTGCGTGGTCCGGGCCGACCTGACCGTCGCCTCCGTCCCGGAGGCGCTCGCCCGGCTGGATCCCGCGCGGCCGCTGACGTTCGTCTCCGGTCCCTCGGCCACCAGCGACATCGAACTGGACCGGGTCGAGGGCGTGCACGGCCCCCGCACGCTGGAGGTCGTGATCGTCGTCGACGCCCCGGCGGGCGACGCGCTTCCCGACGACGAGGACGGGCCCGCCGCCGGCGCGTAGACGGCCGACGGCCCCGTGGCCGGCCGGAGCACCGGTCGGCCACGGCGTCCGGCGCCGCCGCGCCGACCGGTGGGGAGAACCGGCGGGCCACGGACCACCGAGAAGGCGACCGGGGCCGGAGAGTGGATCGTGGCCTCGGCGGTGGCCTGCGGGCCGTCCGTGGCTTGTGGGCCGTCCGGCTTCGGGGCCTTCAGCGGCTGATGTCGTCCAGCTCGGTCAAGTCCTCAGGAGACAGGGACAGTCCCGCGCCGACGATGTTCTCGCGCAGATGTGCCGTCGATGACGTGCCGGGGATGAGCAGGATGTTCGGTGATCGCCGCAGCAGCCAGGCCAGTGCGACGGACACCGGTGTCGCCTCCAGCCGGGCGGCGACCGCCGAGAGCGCCGAGGACTGAAGCGGGGTGAAGCCCCCGAGGGGGAAGAAGGGCACGTACGCGACACCGTCGGCGGCGAGCCGGTCGATGAGCTCGTCGTCGTGGCGGTGGGCGAGGTTGTACAGGTTCTGCACGCACACGATCGGCGCGATGCCCTGTGCCTCGGTGACCTGCTCCTCGGTGGCGTTGCTGACCCCGAGATGGCGGATCAGGCCCTGCTGCTGAAGCTCGACGAGGGTCTCGAACGCCTCGGCGAGCGAGCCGGGCTGGGGGCCTTCGGCGTTGCCGAGCCGGAGGTCGACCACGTCGAGTACGTCGAGCCCGAGGGACTTGAGGTTGTCGTGGACCTGGCTGCGCAGGTCTTCGGGCCGACGGGCCGGAGGCCAGCCGCCCTGCTCGTCGCGGGTCCCGCCCACCTTGGTCACGATGTGCAGCGACTCGGGATAGGGATGCAGTGCCTCGCGGATCAACTCGTTGGTGACACGCGGCCCGTAGGCGTCGCTGGTGTCGATGTGGGTGATACCGAGGTCGACCGCTGCACGCAGAACGGCCAGGGCACCGTCGCGATCGGCGGGCGGCCCCATCACCCATGGGCCGGCCAGTTGCATGGCGCCGTAACCGAACCGGGTGACGGTCAGGTCGCCCAGGGTCCAGATGCCGCCGGGCAGGGAGAGGGAGGGGGTGCTCATCGTGTCGCCTTTCGTCGTGCACGTGGGGGTGGCGCCTGCTGCCTCCCTGCATCAGCATTGGAGAGAAACTTCCTGCCGGGAAGTAGGCACTTCGAAGTGCGCAACCCACCCATCGGTGAGAGGTGCGATCAGTGGCGACGACGAACGCGGCCCAGAAGAGGGCCCAGGCCAAGGTGGAGTACGACGCGTTCCTGGCAGGCTGCCCCAGTCGGCAGCTGCTCGACCGCATCTCGGACAAGTGGGTCGTCCTGATCCTGTGTGCGCTGGGCGGTGACCACGGCCCTCGCCGGCCCGGTGCGGCCCACGCGGACGCTCCGAAGGCGATGCGTTACTCCGAGATCTCTCGTCTTCTGGCCGGGGTCAGCCAGAAGATGCTGACCCAGACGCTACGGTCGCTGGAGCGTGACGGTCTGCTCACCCGTACCGTGACGCCGACCGTCCCTGTCACCGTCTCCTACGAGCTGACCGACCTCGGTCTCTCGCTCCACCGCATGACCCGCGGGCTCAGGGACTGGGCGCAGACGCACATGGCCGAGGTACTGGCACACCGCGAGAACCACGACGCCCGAACCCCCTGACGCCTCCCGTCCGACCGCCCGACAGCTCCGTATGCTCGGCGCCACGCCCTCAACGGCGAAGAGCCCGACCGGCACAATCCCGTGCCTGCCCCGGAAGCGGTGAGGGGCCGCCGACGGACCGGCGGCCCCTGTGTGGGCCTAGCAGCGCGTGCCGAGCGGGCTGTCGGGCCCGCCGTAGCGCTGCGCACTGCCCGCAGACACGTCGGTGCGATCCGCGACTAGCAGCCGGCTATGTAGCCCGGGGGAACCGACACTCTGTCGACCCTTACGTACGAGCTGTAAATCCATCCGAATGTGGTGTAGTACCAGAGATTTCCCGCGCCGTTCGTGTACTTGCAGTAGATTTCCACTCCGCTGTTGAGGGCCCGGTGGCCGGTGACCTTGCACTCGGCTGCGGGGCCGTTGTGAACGGCTGCCCGGTCCTTGGTGACGGTGCCTTCCGCGTGGACCACGTCGGCTCCTTCCCAGCCGCAGTACTCCTGTACCGCACGCAGTGGCGATGCCACGGGAGCCGGCTGTGCCGCCTGGGCGGGTGCCACGGAAAACCCCAGGGCCAGGACGGCACCTGCGGCACCTGCGACTGAGTACGCCCAACTCGATTTCATGTTCTGCCTTTCCTGGGACCGACGCCGTCTGCGCTCGCCATGCCCGACCGGCCGGGCAAGCGCCCACGACTGACCCTCCTGGTGCCTGATACCTCCCGCCGGCCTCCGCGCTGGGCAGGCCGACGACAACAGCCCGAAGCGTTCCAATGGCGGTGGGCGGGAACAACCCGGTATAGCGTTCGCGTATCTTCGGAACGTTGCTCACCGGGTTCCGAACATGGCCGAACACCGCACTTGATTGACGAGTTCGGCCGAGCCGCGTGCAGTTGCCGGCGGCTACCGTGGAGCGATGCAACAGGACAGGGCCGAGGTGCCGTCGGACGCACCACAGCCGGAACGGGCCGGCACTCCGGAGGAGTTCACGTCGGCGTTGCGCACCTTGCGGATCTGGTGCGGATTGACCTACCGCCAACTCGAGGGGAAGTCCGCGGCCTTCGGGCACGCCATGCCCGCCAGCACGATCGCCACCACCCTCGGCCGCAGCACGTTGCCCCGCGAGCCGTTCGTCGCAGTGTTCACCCGTGCCTGCGGGCTCGATGAAGCCGACGTCGAGCGGTGGCTGGACGTGCGCCGACGCCTCGCCCTGGGCCGGCAGCCTCCCTTCCCCCACAGCGGCGACACCCCGTCCGACATGGACCAGGACGCGGCGACGAACCCCGCGGAAGGCCGCCGAAAGCCGTGCCGGAGCCGCTGGCGTCACCCGCTGCACCTGCTCGCAGCCGCTTCGATCGGCGCCGGGGCAGCGCTGGGCGTGTACCCGCTGCTTTTGGACCTCGGCGAAAAGCAGCACACCGCGCCCACAACGCATCCGGTGCAGGGACTGGCCATTCTGGCCGTGGGCAGTTGGGCGCAAATACACCCCGCCCGCACACCACACCTCTGCCTCACCGAGGGAAGGGACCGAACGCACCGCTACTCCACGGCTGTCGCAGCCCAATTCCCGTGCGCGAAAGCCCGCCAACCGCGCACGTACATCGAACCCCTCGGTGACAACGCCGTGCAGATCCAGTGGCATCACCCGAAGTACGGCATCGGGTGCCTCACCCTTCTACGCGACGGCCCCGGCCGCGATCTGTTCGAGCCCCGAACCGACTGTGCCGATGACGACCCCGCACAGCAGTTCCGCGTCGAACCGATCGGCCCGCCGGGCGCCGCCCATTTCCGTCTGCGCTCCGCCGCCACTCAGCAATGCCTTTCGCTCCGTGACCAAGACACCGGAGAGGGCACGGAAATCGTCCAGGGCCGCTGCTCCGGCGCCCGCGACCAGGAGTTCCTCATCGCCCTCCAGCCGCCCCCGTGAGGACGGCCGGCGGGCCGTGGTGGTCAGCCGGTCTCCGAGAACACGAAGGAGAACTCCGCGGGCTCCGCCCGCAGGAAGTACCGCGGCAGCGGGCCCGGGCCGCACGACTGGGAGCCGATGCCGTGCTGGCCGTGGTCGAGGTTGACCCACACGGTGTCGCCCGGCGTGAGGTCGGTGAGGTGCCGCGCGGCGTCCAACTGCTCGGTGGTCCAGCGGCGCGCGCTGAACCAGAACTCGGGGTCGCCCTCGATCCTCAGGCCGCCGATCTCCGCCCAGCGGACGTCGGCACGGGCGCCGTTCTCCTGCGGGCGGACGTACGGCGTCTGCAGCGCGTCGACGGTGGACTCCCAACGGCCCAGCTCCGCGGCCGACCTGGTGTCCGGGTACGCCTCGCCGGGGCCGCCGCCGAACCACCGCACGCGGTCGGCCGCACCGGACAGCCCGAACCGGATCCCGAGCCGCGGCAGCGGCACCGTCCAGTCACCCTCCGGCCGCACGGACACGGTCAGCCGCAGCCGACCGCCGTCGGACGTCCAGCGGTACACCGTGGCGAGGGCCACGTCCCGGGCGGCCGGGGCCACCCGGGTCCGCACGGTCAGCGCGTCGTCGCCCACCTCCACGGCGTCCAGGCGGTGGCGCACGCGGTGCAGGCCGAGCTTGCGCCACAGCAGGCCGTGGCGCGGATCCGACTGCCACGCGGCGCCCTCGTCGTTGTCGGTGGGCGCCCGCCACACGTCCAGGCGCAGGCCGGTCACGTCCACGCCGCCCACGGTGCGCAGCGCTCCCGTGCGGGCGTCGAAGGACGCCGGTCCCAGGGTGATCCGGCCGTCCGTGTGCTCGGGGGCCGCACCGGTGGCCGCCCCGACCGGCGCCCGCTCGGTGACGGGGAACTGACCCCACGCCACCTGGTGGTCCTTCGGTCCCCACGCGGTGTCCGCCGCCAGCAGCGCCCGTACCGTCCACCACGCCTCACCGTCCGCCCCGCCGGGCGGCTCCGGCAGCTTCACGTCCGCCGACTCCCCGGCCCCCAGGGCGGGCACCCGCAGCGTGCCCGACGCCACGGTCTCGCCGTCGACCTGGTACGCCCAGGTGAAGGCCAGGGCCGACAGGTCCGCGAAGTCGTGGGCGTTGCGGATCCGCACCGTGCCGCCGCCGGCGCCCTCGATGCGGACGGGCTCGATCACCTTCTTGTACTCGACCAGGCCCGGAGAGGGACTGCGGTCGGGGAGGAGCAGCCCGTCGCAGACGAAGTTCCCGTCGTGCAGCTCCTCCCCGAAGTCGCCGCCGTAGGCGAAGCCGTACCGCTCGTCCTTGATGCCGTGGTCGATCCACTCCCAGATGAAGCCGCCCTGGAGGCGGTCGTAGGTCTCGAAGAGCCGCTGGTAGTCGGCGATGCCTCCGGGGCCGTTGCCCATGGCGTGCCCGTACTCGCACAGGACGAGGGGGAGCCCGCGGCGCCTGCGGGTGCCGCCGTCCAGGCCCCGGCCGATCCGCTCGACCTCCTCGTGGAACGCGTACATGCGCGAGTACATGTCCGTGTCACGGCAGGTGGGGTCGCCCTCGTAGTGCACCAGCCGGGAGGGGTCCCGGGCGTGGATCCACTCGGCCATCGCGGTCAGGCCCCGCCCCGTGCCGGCCTCGTTGCCCAGCGACCAGATGACGACCGACGCGTGGTTCTTGTCGCGTTCCACCATGCGGGCGGCGCGGTCGAGGAGCGCGGGGGTCCAGCGGTCGTCGTCGACCGGGTTGTCGCGCCAGCCCTGCTCGACGAAGCCGTGGGTCTCCAGGTCGCACTCGTCGACGACCCACAGGCCCAGTTCGTCGCACAGGTCGAGGAAGGCCGGATGGGGCGGATAGTGCGAGGTACGCACGGCGTTGACGTTGTGCCGCTTCATCAGCAGCACGTCCTCGCGCATGGTCGCCGGGTCGAGGGCCCGGCCCCGCTCCGGGTGCCACTCGTGCCGGTTGACGCCCTTGAACAGCACGGGCCGCCCGTTGACCTCGATCAGGCCGTCCCGGAGGACGACCGTGCGGAAGCCGATCCGCAGCGGCACCCGCTCGCCCTCGGTGGCGAGCACGCCGTCGTACAGCCTCGGGGTCTCCGCGGTCCACGGCTCGACGCGGACCGTCACGGACTCGCCGGTGGCGGCATCGATGTCGAGGGCGGGCACGGTGACCCGGCCGTCCACGTCCGAGTCGACCCGGAGCGTGCCCTCGCCGGTGAGGTGGTCGTAGGAGGCGTGCACGAAGAAGTCGAGGACGCCGCCCGCCGGGCGGTGCAGCAGCGCGACGTCCCGGAAGATGCCGGGCAGCCACCACTGGTCCTGGTCCTCCAGGTACGAGCCCGCGGACCACTGGTGGACCCGGACGGCGAGCACGTTGCCGGCCGGCCGGAGCAGGTGCCCGACCGCGAACTCGTGCGGCAGCCGCGAGCCCTTGAACACGCCGAGGTCCGTGCCGTTCAGCCAGACGCGGGCGCAGGACTCGACGCCGTCGAAGCGCAGTACCGCCCCGCCGTCCGACGGCCAGTCGGACGGCAGGTCGAAGGTGCGCAGATGGTCACCGGTCGGGTTCTCGGTCGGCACATGGGGCGGGTCGACCGGGAACGGGTAGAGGTGGTTGGTGTAGATGGGGGAGCCGTGGCCCTGGAGGGCCCAGTGGCCGGGGACCGAGACGTCCGCCCAGTCTCCCGCGTCGTATCCGGGTTCGGCGAACGAGCCGTCCTCGGCGTCGGCGGTCGCCGACACCCGGAAGCGCCAACTGCCGTTCAGGGAAAGGGATGCGGCGTCCGAGGACGCGTACCGGGCGCGCGGCGGCAGCGTCCCGCTGCCCGGTGAGACGTCCTCGACGTAGTCGACGGCCGTGGGGGTGCGAAAAGACATCGGTCTCCTAGTTCGGCCTGTGATTCCGGTCGGTGCGAGATCCCCTGCACCGGCCAGTGCCAAAAGGCGGCTGCGGTGCCGGACGCCACCCTTCGACCAGGGCTTCGGCAAGGGGTTGGACGAAGTCGGCGGGAAACGTGGTTCGGTGCGAAACGCCGTACCGGGCGCGGGACACCGGACGCCGCGGGCGTGCGGGCCGCCGCCGCGGCTGAACCGGTGCGTCCTTCCGGCGTCACGGAAGCGGTGCGGTACGGCTCCTCGCGGGGTGGGAGCGGGCGGCGGGACTCTGGTTGACCTGCCGGAGCGCGCCCTCCAGGGCGAAGGTCGCGGCTCCGAGGCACACCGGGTCGGTGGGGATGGGGGACAGGACGATCTCGGTGGCGGCGAACGGCCGTCTCAGCGCGTGCCGGCCCACGGCCTCGCGCACCTCGGCCAGCAGTGGTTCGCCGAGCGCGGCCGCGACCCAGCTGCTGAGCACGACCACTTCGGGGTTGAGCAGGTTGACCAGGTCGGCGATCCCGGCCCCCAGGTAGCGGGCGGTTTCCCGGACGACCTTCAGCGCGACCGGGTCCCGCGCGGCGGCCCCGCGTGCCAGCGCGTCGATCGTGGCGGTCTGGTCCTCGGGGTGCAGCAGGGCACTGCGCGGGCTCAGCTCCCGCAGGTTCTGCATGATGCCGGGCGCCCCGACGTACGTCTCCACGCAGCCGTGGTTGCCGCAGTGGCACAGCCGTCCGTCCAGCACGAGGGTGGTGTGCCCCCATTCGCCGGCGCTGTTGCTGACACCGCGGTGCAGCCCGCCGCCCAGCGCGAGGCCGGCGCCGACCCCGGTGCCCAGATTGACGACCACCGCGTCCTCCCGCCCGCGGGCCGCGCCGAACCACAGCTCGGCGACCGCGCAGGCGCGCAGCGGGTTGTCCAGGTACAGCGGGTAGGCGATGTGCTCGGCGAGCAGGTCGAGCAGCGGCACGTCGTGCCAGTCCCAGTTCGGGGCGTACTCGCTGACACCCCGGGCGCGGTCCACCTGGCCGGGCACGCTGACGCCGACGCCCAGGACGCGGGCGCCCTCCACACCTGCCTGGGTGACCACCGAGCCGACGGCCGCGGTGACATGGGCGACGACCTGCTCGGGGCGGTTCTCGCCGGGGCGCATGTCCTCGTCGGCGCGGGCGAGCACGGTCAGCGCGAGGTCGAACAGCTCGACCCGCACGTACGTCTCCGCGATGTCGACGCCGATCAGCGCGCCGCCCGGCGCGTCGACGGCGACCAGACCACGCGGGCGGCCGCCCGCGGAGTCCTCGAAGCCGACCTCGGTCAGCATGCCGAGGTCGAGCAGCTCGCCGACGAGTGTGGCGACCGTGGCCAGGCTCAGCCCGGTCGCGGCCGCCAGTTCCTGCCGGGACGTGGGCGAGTGGGCGATGATCTGTCGCAGCACCCCGTAGCGGTTCGCGGTGCGAATGTCGCGTGAGGTGCGCTTCACCGGCACGGTCCGCGCCTCCCTCCAGGCCATGGCGAGGCCCCGTGCCTCGGTGCGGCGTGAGCCTATGACGGTGAAGGGGCTTTCAACAAGGGTTGGGAAAGGGGGTCTACGAAGTCGGGGAGGGGGGCTTCGAGGTCCGTCATCCCACGATCCCGTCCACGAAGGCGTTCCGGAACGTGCCCGCGGGATCCAGCTCCCGCGCCAGCGCCGCGAAGTCGCCGAGCTTGGGACAGCGCTCGCGGAGCACCTCGGCCGGCATCGTGAACACCTTGCCCCAGTGCGGCCGGGCCCCGAAGCGGTCGAGGGCCTCCTCGACCCGCCGCACCACGGGCAGCACGGCGGCCGTGTCCGCGATCCAGGTGAAGTGCAGCGCCACCGTGTCCCTGCCGTACGCCGGGCTCAGCCACTGGGTGTCCGCGGCGACCGTCCGCACCTCGCAGGTCTGCAGCACGGGTGCCACCGTCGCGCGGATCGCGTCGAGGGCGTGCAGCGCGTCGAGGGCGAACGGCCGCGGCAGCAGGTACTCCGACTGCAGCTCGGCGCCGCTGCTCGGCGTGAACTCCGCCCGGAAGTGCGGGAGCCGCTCGTGCCAGGGCCCCGGGACGCCGAACTGCGGGGTGCAGTTGACCGCGGGCATGCCCGGCACCGGGTGCAGCGCCTCGGTGGCGGGCGCGGCCCACGGGAAGTCCGGCAGCGGCTGGTCGGTGCGGCGCTTGAGCCACACCTGTCCGAAGCCCGGCGCGCGCCAGTCGGTGAACAGGCTCACGCTGTAGGCCGTCGCCGCCACCGTCTCGAAGTCCAGCCCCTCCAGGGGGAGTTCGGTGAACACATACTGCTCGACCGTGAAATCGGGCTCCAGGTCGAGGGTGAGTGCGGTGACCACGCCGAGGGCGCCGAGCGCGGTCACGGCGCCGTCGAAGCGGTCCTCGCCCCGGGCGATCCTGAGCACCGAGCCGTCCGCGGTCACCAGTTCCACCTCGCGCACGGCCGAGGCCAGCGAGCCGTTGGTGACGCCCGAGCCGTGCGTGCCCGTGGCCACCGAGCCGGCCACCGAGATGTGCGGCAGCGAGGCCATGTTGTGCAGGGCGAGGCCGTGCTCGTGCACCACCCGGGCGAGTTCGGCGTACCGGACGCCGCCGCCGACCCGTACCGTGCGGGCCGCGGTGTCCACGTCCACCCCGGCAGGCAGCGCGGACAGCGAGAGCAGGACGCCCTCGGGGCCGGGCTCGGCGATCTCGTTGAACGAGTGCCCGCTGCCGAGCACCCGCACGGCCGCGCTGTCCGCGACGAGCGAGCGGAGCGCGTCGAGCGAGCGGGGGCGGTGCAGTTCCCCGGCGGTGTAGGTGATGTTGCCCGCCCAGTTGGTGACCGGCTCCGTCATCGCTGTTGTCCCTCCCCGTGGCGCCGAGGGCCACGCCCTCCACGGGAACCTACCCCGACGACGACCATAGGTGCGGATTCCGTCTGAGAGCCAAGCGGATCATGCTGATTGCGCAAATATCTGTCGCCGATCCTGCGATATCGGTAGTCTCGGCACTCATGGTCCAGCATCCACTCCCGTCCGTCCTGCCGCAGACCGGGCTCACCCGGCACCGCCGCCTGCGCGAGCAGGGCAGCCTGCGGCGGGCCGATCTCGAAGCGATCCTCGACGCGGGCTTCGTCTGCCACCTCGGGGTGATCGTCGAGGGGCGGCCGCTGGTGGTGCCCACGGTGTACGGCCGGGACGAGCGGCGGCTGTACCTGCACGGCTCGGTGGCCAGCCGCAGCCTCGCGGGCGGCACCCCCGTGTGCGTCACCGTCACGCACGTCGACGGGCTGGTCCTCGCGCGCTCGGTCTTCGAGCACGGTGTGAACTACCGCAGCGCGATCATCCACGGCACCGCCCACAAGGTCACCGACCCCGACGAGAAGCTGGCGGGGCTGCGGCGGCTCACCGAGCACGCGACGCCGGGGCAGTGGTCGTACGCCCGGCGGCCCGACCGGAAGGAACTGGCCGCCACCACCCTGCTCGCCCTGTCCCTCGAGGAGGCGTCGGTCAAGATCCGGGCCGGCGCCCCCGACGACGGCGACGGGCCCGACGCCGGGTCGGGCGTCTGGGCCGGGACCCTGCCGCTCACCGCCACGTGGGGAGCTCCCGAGCCCGACCCCCTGCTGGCGCCGGGCATCCTGCCGCCCGAGCACATAGCGCGCCGCGCGGGGACCCGGCACGGCTGACGGCCGGGCGGGGGCATACGGTGAGGAGTCGAACGCGTACGCAGGGAGCGAGGAGAACGGGATGGGTGACGGCCGCACCGCGTTGGTCGAGGATCTGATGCAGCGGTTCCCGCATGTGCCGCGGGAGGCCGTCTTCAAGGAGGACCTGCTGCGGGGCGGTGTGGCCTTCGACCCCTCGGCGCTGAGCGACAACGAGGGCGGCGAGGTCAAGCCGAAGTCGTACTTCATCTTCTCCTTCGACCACGGCACCCTGCCCGAGCTGGGCGAGGCGGCCCTGCGGCGCCCGCCCGAGGAGATCATCCTCACCGGCGGCCCGTACGACCTGCGCCGGACCGTCGTCTCGGTGCGCGTGAACCCGTCCTCGCCCTACCGGGTGGCCGCCGACGACGAGGGACTGCTCGGGCTCTACCTCGACGGGCGGCGGATCGCCGACGTCGGCGTGCCGCCCATGCCCGAGTACTACCGGCACACCCTCTCCAACGGGAAGTCGGTGATGGAGGTCGCCCCGACCATCCAGTGGGGCTACCTGATCTACCTCACCGTCTTCCGCGTCTGCCAGTACTTCGGCGCCAAGGAGGAGTGCCAGTACTGCGACATCAACCACAACTGGCGCCAGCACAAGGCGGCCGGACGGCCCTACACCGGTGTGAAGGACGTGGCGGAGGTCCTCGAGGCGCTGGAGATCATCGACCGGTACGACACCGCGAAGGCGTCCACCGCCTACACCCTCACCGGCGGTGCCGTCACCTCGAAGGTCGCGGGCCGCGACGAGGCCGACTTCTACGGGCACTACGCCAAGGCCATCGAGGAGCGCTTCCCGGGCCGCTGGATCGGCAAGGTGGTCGCGCAGGCGCTGCCGAAGGACGACGTGCGGCGGTTCAAGGACTACGGGGTGCAGATCTACCACCCCAACTTCGAGGTGTGGGACCGGCGGCTGTTCGAGCTGTACTGCCCCGGCAAGGAGCGGTACGTCGGCCGGGACGAGTGGCACCGGCGCATTCTCGACTCGGCGGACGTCTTCGGCGCGCGCAACGTGATCCCCAACTTCGTCGCGGGCGTCGAGATGGCCGAGCCCTTCGGCTTCACCACCGTCGACGAGGCGATCGCCTCCACCACCGAGGGCCTGCGCTTCTTCATGTCGCACGGCATCACGCCGCGTTTCACCACCTGGTGCCCGGAGCCCACCACCCCGCTCGGCAAGGCCAACCCGCAGGGCGCGCCGCTGGAGTACCACATCCGGCTGCTGGAGGCGTACCGCGCCACGATGGACGACTTCGGTCTCTCCTCGCCCCCCGGCTACGGCCCGCCCGGCCCCGGCCGCGCGGTGTTCTCCGTCAGCTCCTTCATGGACAGCCTCCCCGCGGACGACGGGGGAGAGGAAGGGGCGGGGCAGCCGTCACAGGCGTCCCGGGTGTAACACGAACGTCGTGTGCCCCGCTGAGTGAGCACAAGGGGCGCGCGATCCGTACAACTCAACAGAGCGCGACCATGCGGTAACGGTAATTGAATACGCCGCTTGTCAGTTGTGTGAGAACCGTGAAAGGCTCTGGGCCTGTCGTGAGACGCCGTCAACTCTCCTGTATCTCCGGGGAGTTGGCTTTGCCTGTGGAAGCAGCGGAAGCAGGAGCCCTCATGCCCGACCTTCCCACCCCCCAGGACGCCGCCGAGGCCGCACTGTTCTCGGAGTGCTGGGACGCCGTCCTGTCGTACGCCGACCTGTGCACCTCCGGCTCGGTCGCCGGCCGGCACCTGGCCACCGAGGCGTTCGCCCACGGCATCCATGAGGCGCGCGCGGCCGAGGCGCAGGCGAGGGCCGGCGGGCGCCGCATCGCGCGGCTGCCCCGGATACCGCTGCTGCTGACCGCCGTGCGCACCACGGCGGCGGCATGGGAGGCCGAGGGCAAGGGGCACCGGCTCGACCCGGATCTGCGACTGTGGCTCAACTCCGAGAACGCCGCGCGGTACACGGGACCGCCCCTGCGGCGCCCCTTGGCCCTGCGCGGGCTCAAGGACATGCAGGAGGCGGACGCGGCACTGCTGTGGCTGGTGGAAGTGGAGGCGCTCCCGCTGCCCGAGGTGGCCCGCCGGCTCGGCCTGGACCCGGCGACCGCACCCGAGGAGCTCGGTCAGGTGCGGGCGCTGTTCCGGGACCGTTGCCAACGCAACCACCTCGACACGCCCATGGACGCCGCATGCCGCAGCTATGCCCGGCTCCTGGACGCGGTCACCCGCTCGCCGGCCGCCGAGACGCCGGAGGACCTCTCGCGGCACCTCGCCACCTGCGTGGAGTGCGCGGAGGCGGCGGCATGCCTGCGACTGCACGGCGGGGGGACACCCGCCGCGCTGGCGGGCGGAGTCCTCGGGTGGGGCGGCCTCGCCTATCTGGAGCGGCGGCGGCGGGCCGCGGAGGCGGGGCTCACCGGCGGACGCACGGACGCGGGCAGCGACCGGGGCGTCACGGTGGGCACGGCGGCGCGGCCCCGGGTGGGCCGGGCCGGAATCCTCGCCGGCGCGGTCATCGTGTCCGCGCTGGCACTGACGGTCTCGCTGATGCAGCTCGGCACCTCGCAGACCCGGACCTCCGCGGCCGGCGACTCGACGGACCGCCGGCCGGTCGCGGACCCGACGCCGTCCCTGCCGCCCCTGCCGTCCCTCGGCTCACCCTCCGGCAACGGCGGCGCCGGTGGCGCCTCCCACGCACCCTCGGCGACCTCCGGCACCGGGGCGAAGAGCGCAGACCGCGACACGGAGCCGCAGGGCAAGTCGACCAGTCCCATGGCCGACCCGCCGTCCGCGTCGTACCCGGGCACCCGGGCACCGTCGACGTGCCGGGCCAGGTACGAGGTGGTCGACGAGTGGCCGGACGGCTTCCAGGCCACCGTGACCGTCACCTCGACCACCACCCTCGACGACTGGCGCATCGGCTGGACGTTCGCCGACGGCCAGCGCATCACCCAGATGTGGGACGGCACGTACGCCCAGGACGGGTCCGAGGTCACCGCGAAGGCCGCCGACTACAACAAGCGGGTGGCGGCGAACGGCACGTTCTCCGTCGGCTTCCTCTCTTCGTGGCACGGCCGCAATACGGCGCCGCGCGACTTCACCGTGAACGGCGCCAGGTGCTCGACGTCGGGCTGAACGCACCGCCCGCCGCACCGCTCCGGTTCACCGTCGCCGGACCCGGCCGCCGCGGCACGGCCGCCGTGCACCACCACCGGCCCGCGCCCCATCGCCACAGGGCCCGCCGAACCCGGCGTCAGCGCGGCGTGGCCGGCCGCGGACGGGTCTCGTACATGCGCACCGCCACCACCACGCCGGCCGCGGCGGTGAGCGCGGCCACGGCCCAGATGGCCGTGATGACGCCGTAGGCGTCGGCGAGGGCCCCGGCCAGCAGGGCGCCGACCGCGAAGCCGCCGTCGCGCCACAGACGGTAGACGCCGACCGCGCGGGCCCGCCAGGCCGGGTGGGCGACATCGCCGATCACGGCGAGCAGGGTCGGGTAGACCATGGCGGTGCCGGCACCGAGGAGGATCTGGGCGGCCGCCCAGACGGGGAAGGCGGTGCCGACGGCGACCAGGCCGATGGCGACCGCCTGGAGCAGCATGCCGGCGCTGATCAGGTGCTTGCGCCCGACATGGTCGGACCACCAGCCGGTCAGCAGCTGCCCGGCGCCCCAGACGGCGGGGTACAGGGCGGCGAGCAGGCCGATCCGGGCGACGGACAGGCCGTGCGCGGCGTACAGCAGCGGGAAGACGCCCCAGGCGAGCGCGTCGTTGAGGTTGTTGACCATGCCCGCCCAGCTCGCGGACGAGAGCGCCTTGTCGTCGAGGCTCGTGATCCGGGCGATCCGGCCCGTGGTCAGCTCCCCGTGGTGCTCCGGGTTCCTGGGGGCCGGGTGGAGGGCGGCCTCGGCGCGCGCGTGGTCGCGGGTCTCCCGGACCGCGAGCACGGACAGGCCGAGGCCCAGGGCCGCGTAGGCGATGCCGAGGAAGAACGGCTGGGGCCGCAGTCCGGAGTGGGCGGCCACGGCCCCGGTGGCCATCGCGGTGACCGCCACCGCGCCGTAGCCGGCGGCCTCGTTGAGGCCCATGGCCAGGCCCCGGCGCGACGGGCCGACGAGGTCGATCTTCATGATGACGGTGGTGGACCAGGTGAGGCCCTGGTTGACGCCCAGCAGGATGTTGGCGAAGACCACCCAGCCCCAGGAGGGCGCCCAGATCAGCAGCAGCGGTACGGGGACTCCGACCAGCCAGCCGGCCACCAGAACCGGCTTGCGGCCGAACCGGTCGGAGAGCGTTCCGGCGAAGAAGTTGGTCGCCGCCTTGGTGGCCCCGAACGCCACGATGTACGTCAGCGCGGCGGTGTAGGCCGACAGGTGGAAGACCCGGTCGGCCAGCAGCGGCACGACCGTGCGCTCCTGGCCCAGTTCACCGCCGACCAGGGCGTTGACGGCGACCAGCAGCACGAACTGGGTCAGGTTGGCCCGCAGGCCCAGGCGTATCGAGCCGGGCGGGGCGGGCGGGGCGGGGGCGGGTGTGGTCATGGTCCGTGCTCCAGGTCGGGGCCGGGGCGGTGGCCCGGTCGGGGAGGGGCGTGAGTGCTCTGGCGTCTGCACCCGTCCTCCCCTACGATATTCCATGGATTTATGGAGGATGTCCATGGCGGAGAAGACGAAGGCCGATGTGAAGGCGCAGCTCTACGAGGCGTTCGCCGTCAGCGGCAAGGCGCTGGCCAGCGGAAAGCGCCTGGAACTGCTGGACCTGCTCGCGCAGGGCGAACGCACGGTGGACGCGCTGGCCAAGGCGGCCGGGCTGAACCTGACCACCGCCTCGGCCCATCTCCAGATCCTCAAGCAGGCCGGATTCGTCACCACCCGCCGGGAGGGCGTACGGATCCACTACCGACTGGCCGGAGACGACGTCGCGCGGCTCTTCGCGCTGCTGCGCAGGGTCGCCGAGGCCCACCGGACCGCCGTCCCCGCCGCCCGCGACGCCTACCTCGGCGACGACGGAGCCGCCGAGCTGACCCGCGAGGAACTGCTCGCCCGGGTCGGGACGGGCGACGCCCTGGTCCTCGATGTGCGTCCGGCGGAGGAGTACCTGGCCGGGCACATCCCCGGCGCGCTGTCCGTCCCGGTGGAGGAACTGGCCGAGCGGGTCGACGAACTGCCCGAGGGCGCGGAGATCGTGGTGTACTGCCGGGGCGCGTACTGCGTGCTCGCCTACGACGCGGTACGGCTGCTGACCGCCCGCGGCCGCCACGCGATCCGCCTCGACGACGGCATGCTGGAGTGGCGCCTGGCCGAACTCCCCGTCGAAACCGGGGCCGCGGCGTGAACGAGGACCTTCCGGCGGCTCGGAGAGCGGCCGACGGGCCGGCCCGTCCGGGGTGCGGCGCGGGCCGCCCCGGCCGTCGGGCAGCCTTCGGCCCCGGCCACCCGGCCGACCGGCCGTCCGTCCCTGCTCCCGAGCGCCGGCACGGGTGCCCGGGGGACCGTCGCGCCGATCGACGGCGACCGATCCCGGCGAAAGGGCCCACCACGTGACGAGCACCGCCTCCCCGTCCACGACCGGCATACGCGCCGCCGCACAGCGCCGGACCCTCACCGTTCTGGTCGTCTCCCAGATCCTCAGCGGCGCGGGCCTGGCCGCCGGTATCACCGTCGGTGCCCTGCTCGCCCAGGACATGCTCGGCGCCACCGGCCTGGCCGGCCTGCCCAGCGCCCTGTTCACCGCGGGAAGCGCCGTCGCCGCGATCACCGTCGGCCGCGTCTCCCAGACCCACGGGCGCCGCCCCGGCCTCGCGGCCGGCTACGCGACCGGCGCGCTCGGCAGCGCGGGCGTCATCACCGCCGCCGTCCTCGACAGCCCCGCCCTGCTGTTCGCCGCCCTCTTCGTCTACGGCGCGGGCAGCGCCACCAACCTCCAGGCCCGCTACGCCGGCGCCGACCTCGCCCCGCCCACCCACCGCGCCCGCGCCATCTCCACCGTCCTGGTCGCCACCACCCTCGGCGGCGTCGTCGGCCCCAACCTGGCCGCCCCCACCGGCGACCTCGCCGCGACGCTCGGCATCCCCCGCCTGGCCGGACCCTTCCTGCTGTCCGGCGCCGCCTACGCCTGCGGCGCCCTCGTCCTGGCGCTCTGGCTGCGCCCCGACCCGCTGCGCCTGGCCCGCACCCTCGACACCGCGCAGCCGGCGGCCGCCACGGGGGCGGTCCAGGAGGCCGCGGCGCCGCAGGGGCTGCGCGGCGGGGCCGTGCTCGGCGCACTCGTCATGGTCGTCAGCCAGCTCGTCATGGTCGCCATCATGACCATGACGCCCGTGCACATGCATGACCACGGCCACGGCACCGCCGCCTCCGGCCTGGTCATCGCCATCCATGTCGGCTCGATGTACCTGCCCTCACCGCTCACCGGCCGCCTCGTCGACGCCTACGGCCGCCCGGCCGTCGCCGTCGCCTCGGGCCTCACCCTCCTCGTGGCCGGGGTCGTCGCGGCGACCGCCCCCGCCGACTCCGTCGCCCTGCTCGCGCTCGCCCTCGCCCTGCTCGGCCTGGGCTGGAACCTCGGCCTGGTGTCCGGCACGGCGATCATCACCGACACCGTGTCCCTGGCCAACCGCGCCAGGACCCAGGGCACGGTCGACGTCGCCATCGCCGTCGCCGGCGCCACCGGCGGCCTCGCCTCCGGCGTCGTCGTCGACCTCGCCGGCTACCCGGTCCTCGCCCTGACCGGCGGCGTCCTCGCCCTCGCCGTCCTGCCGGCCGTGGCCGTCACCGCCCACGGCCGATGACCGCCGGCCACGGACCGGGCGCGTGTGTCGGTTCGTTCCCGTTCGGCATCCGTCAGGCGCGATACCTCTTCCACGTCACCTCGTAGCCCCAGGAGCCGTGCTGCCTCGGGAGCATCGTCCGCGGTGGCCGTGCCGCGCACAAGGGGCGTCGCGCATCGACTCCCCCCGATGGACGCACAGAAGTAACGCCTTGTCTGCCCGGGGGCGTTGGCGGGCACAGTACTCTCCGGCAATCGCTGCGATCGGTCGCGTCGCCGACCCGGACTTCGGAGGATCCCCCTGTGCACAGACCCCGTCTCCTGATACCCCTGTTTCTGGCAGCCGTGTTCACGGTCGCCACCGCCTTTCTGAGTCCCCACACCGCGTCCGCGACCGTGCCGGACGCGCCGCACTGCTCCACCGCCGGCACCTGGCGCCAGGGTGAGCTCAACATCTACTGGTTCGACGTCGATCAGGGCGACTCACAGCTCGTCGTGGGCCCGACCGGCCGCACGCTGCTCATCGACCTCGGCGAGACCGCGTTCAACTCCACCGGCACGAACACGAACGCTACGCGCGTCGCCTCCGAGATACGCTCCATATGCGGCGTATCCTCCGGGCCGGTGCACCTGGACTACGTGATGGCCTCCCACCAGCACCTCGACCACATCGGCTACGCCGCAAACCCCAACGACACCACCACGTACGGCAACGGCCTCTACCAGCTGCTGACCCCGCTCTCCTCCGGCGGCCTCGGCTTCACCGTCGGGCAGTTGATGGATCACGACGGCGGCGTATGGACCGACACCAACGGCGACAGCGACTGCGACGTCGGCACGTCCGCCGCGCCCAGCACCGAGACCGCCTGGCACAACGCGGGCACCACCTCCCTGACCGCCAAGCGGTGGATCTGCTGGCTCTACGGACCCTCGGGACAGGCCGACCGCGCCAACATCGACGGCAAGGTCGTGCGCATCACCAACGCGAGTCCCTGGCCGTCGCTCGACCTCGGCACCGGCGTCGCCTCCAACGTCGTCGAGGCCAACGCCAAGGACGTCATGCAGGCCGACGGCACCACCCCGGTCAGCGGCGACCACACCGCGGACGCCACCCCGCCGAGCGAGAACGACTACTCGATCGCACTGCGCACCACCTGGGGGCCGTTCGCCTACGCCACCGCGGGCGACAGCGACGGTGAGTACTCCGTCAGCGTCAACGGCTACACCTACAACAACATCGAGAGCCTGCTCGCGTCGAAGATGGGCACGGTCAACGCACTGCGCGCCAACCACCACGGCTCCTCGCACTCCTCCTCCGACGCCTACGTGAACTCCACCCACCCGCAGGTCGGCTTCATCTCCTGCGGCGTCAACTCCTACGGGCACCCGGGCAACCGCACCCTGAACGCCTTCCGCAGCGTCGGCGCGGACATCTACCTCGCCAACAACCCCTGCGACACCACCGACACGACCGGCGCGGCCATCGACTACTCCGGCACCTTCAACCACAACGGAACCGTGCACCTGGCCACCAGCGGCAGCGGCGCCGGCTTCACCGTCGACTACGACGCGGGCACCCGCACGTACACCACCTCGGGCAGCTCCGGCGGCGGCGCCGGGGATCCCACCCAGGTGAAGGTCAACGAGTTCCTGATGGCGCCCTCCTCCGGGACCGAGTGGGTGGAGCTGTACAACCCGACCGCGAGCACGGTGGACGTCAGCGGCTACTCCATCGACGACGCCGCCGGCGGCGGCGGTTCGCCCAAGCAGATCCCGTCGGGCACGACCATCCCGGCCGGCGGCCGGTGGGTGATGGACTTCGCCTCCGGGTTCCTCAACAACACCGGCTCGGAATCCGTACGGTTCCTGAAGATCGTCGGGGGCGTGGAGACCGTCTACGACACCTACTCGTACTCCCTCGGCTCGACGCAGTACGACAAGGTCTTCCACCGCGCCGCAGACGGCGGAACCTGGTGCGGCACCATTTCCTCCGATGTCACCAAGGGCACCGCCAACCCGGCGAGTTGCCCGTGAGAGCCCTGACCGTCCGGGTGGCGGTGGGCGCCCTGGCTCTGGCCGCCGCCGCCGTCGTGACCGCTTTCCTCGCCACCGCCCAGGACCGGCCCGCCGGCACCCTGAGCGGCGACGGCCGACTGGTGCTGATCAGCGGGCGGGACGACCACGGGCTCGTCGCCACCGCACGGGTCGCCCTGTACCGGCAGCCGGGCGACCTGACCCCGGTCGCACAGGTGAAGGACGGCGTCCTGGCCCGGGTCCTGTCGGTGAGCGGCAGCCTGCTCCAGGTGCGCACCGTCGACCGCGCGTCCGTTCAGGGCTGGGTCGACGACTTCTACCTGCGCGGCACCGTCCACCTGGCCGGTCCGGCCCCGGTCTGCCGGGTCCGGCTCGGCGGCCGGTTGCTCCCCGCGGGGGAACAAGCGGTCGTCCTCGACGTGCGGGGCTCCGAGGCCCGCGTCCGTGACGTCCGGACCGGCCGGTCCGGATGGGTGCCCCGCTCCGCCGTGCAGGAGCTGGCCCCGGCACCGGAGGCAGGATGCGCGCGGAAGAGGCAGGGGCACGACGAGCCGTGAGACGCCGCTGACCCGGGCCGCGGGTCCGGAAGGCCGTCACCTTCCGGGCCTGCGGCGCGGTTCCGAACGGGCCCGGCACGGGGCCCGCCGCATGCTTTCAGTCCTCGCCCGGTGTCCGCGCGCCGTCCTGGGCGCGCAGCGTGCTCTTGACGACCTTTCCGCCGGCGTTGCGGGGAAGCCGGGGAACCACCACGAGGGCCTTGGGCATCTTGAAGGAGGCGAGCTTCCCGTCGAGGAAGGCGGTCAGCTTCGGCAGCGACAGGTCGGCCTCCGGCGCGAGCGTGACGAACGCGACCGGCACCTGGCCCCAGCGCTCGTCGGACCTGCCGATCACCGCGACCTCCAGCACCGAGGGGTGCTCGGCGATGGCGTTCTCCAACTCGGCGCAGTAGATGTTCTCGCCGCCGCTGATGATCATGTCCTTCTTGCGGTCGGCCACCCAGACGAAGCCCTCTGCGTCCTGCCGGACCAGGTCGCCGGAGTGGAACCAGCCTCCGTGGAAGGCGTCCGCGGTCTCCTGGGGCTTGTTCCAGTACCCCTGGGTCACGGTGGGACCTCGGTAGACGACTTCGCCGACTTCGCCGACGGCGACGTCGTTCATGGAGGCGTCGACGATGCGGTACTGGATGGTCGGGATCGGCCGGCCGACCGATCCGAGCTTGCGCAGCGAGTCCTCACCCCGAAGGACGCAGGTGATCGGTGAGGTCTCGGTCTGGCCGAACACCGCGACATTGAGGGCGTCGGGGAACTTCTCCGCCATGGCTCGAAGCGTCGCGTCGCTCGCCGGCGCGGCCCCCCAGCTGATGACGCGCAGCTTGAGGTCACGCCGGTCGATGCCGGGCTGGGCGCAGATCAGGTCCCACTGCTGCGGCACGTTGAAGACGATGGTGGCGCCCTCGCGTTCATAGGCGTCGAGTACGGCCCGGGGGTCGAAGGCCCCGAGCGGGTGGATCACCACCGTGCCGCCGACCAGGAAGTTCGCGACGATCGAACCGAGGCCCGCGATGTGGAAGAAGGGCGCGGTCAGGAAGCCGACGTCGGAGTCGTCGAAGATCTCCATGGCCCGGATGCAGGTGATCGCCTGTACCTGCATGTTGCGGTGGGACAGCATCACCCCCTTCGGGCGGCCGGTGGTGCCCGAGGTGTACATGATCAGCGCGGTGGACTCCTCGCTGATGTCGGGCAGTTCCATCGGCTCGTGCGCGGCCAGGAAGCTCTCGTACTCGGTGCACCCCTCGGTCGCGTCCGACGCGCCGATGACGATCACCGTGGCGATGGATGCGGCGGCCGGCACGGCCTGGAGCAGCGGCAGCAGCTGCGCGTCGACCACGACGGCCGAAGGCGTGCAGTCGGCCAGGATGTAGCCGACCTCCGGCGGCGCCAGCCGGAAGCTGAGCGGGACGGCCATGGCCCCCAGGCTGTTGGCCGCGAACACGCTCTCCACGAACCACGGGTGGTTCAGGGTGAGCATGGCCACCCGGTCACCCGTCCGTACGCCTCGGTCGGCGAGGGCGGCCGCCAGTTGCAGCGACCGTCGCGACAGCTGGGCCCAGGTCGTGGTGCCCCCGAGATAGCGCAGCGCGGGCTTGTCGGGCCGCATCATCGCGTGGGTGGCCGCCTGTGCCATCCAGTGGTGACGGAAGGTCCAGGCGGGAGCCGTGTCGGTGGACATGCCACTCCTCGGATTCCGGGCGGGCGGGGGTGGGACCGAGCGCCATTATGCCCGCGACACCGCCGGTCAAGAAGCCTTTTGTTAATGGAAAATCACATGGGAAGTGAAGAGGGGGTCACGTGCCGCGCGACCTGCGCCGCAGTGGGTTCTGGCCCTCGATCGCCTTGTGATTCACTAGCGCGCATGGCCCTGTCCCCGCGTACTCCTGCCCTCCGGTGAACGCCGATCCGATCGCGGCCACCCGACCGCGCAACCGTAGGCAGCTCATCGTCGAGGCGGCCGGACGAGTGTTCAGCGAGCGCGGCTACCACGCGGCGTCCATGGAAGAGATCGCCGCCGGTGTGGGCATCAGCGCGGCGGCCCTGTACCGGCACTTCCCCAACAAGTACGCGTTGTTCGCCGAGTGCGCGAACGTCATGGCGGACCGACTCGTCGCAGCGCTCGACGACGTGCCGCCCGAGGCGGACCTGGCGGCGGTGCTCGGCGCCGTCATCCAGGTCACCGTGGCCCAGCGCGCAACGGGCGGCCTCTACCGATGGGAGTCCCGGTACCTCGATCGTGAGGACCGCCGGTTCCTCGGGGCGAAGTTCGCGCGCGTTGTCGGGCGAGTGACCGAGGCGGTGCGGCGCGAGTCCCCGCTGCCCGACGCGGAGCTGCCCGACGCGGAGCTGCCCGACGCGGAGCTGCCCGCCGCGGAGCTGCGCGCCGCGGCGGCCCTCGGGGCGATCGGGTCCATCACGATGCATCACGTCTCCATCGCCCAACGCAGGGTCGAGGACGTGCTGTTGGCGTGCGCCCTGCGCGTGGCCACGACCGACCCCGCCATGTCCGTCGGCGGTCCACGTCCTGTCGAACTGCCCGTCCAGCCGGTGCCGCGCACTCGGCGCGCGGAGATTCTGGCCGCCGCCGTCCCGCTGTTCGCGCGGGACGGGTTCGTCAAGGTCACCAACGGGCAGATCGCCGAGGCGGTGGGGCTGACGACGTCCGCCATCTACCGCCACTACCCCACCAAGGTGGACATCCTGGTGGCCGCCTGCCTGCAGGCGGCGGGACTGCTGGCCCAGGCGGTCGAGCAGAACCTCGACGAGGTGACCGACCCGCACGACGCCGTGGTCGCGCTGGCGGCGACGTACGTGGCCTACAGCTTCGAGCACACCGAGCTCACCAGCGTCGCCGAAGCCGAGGTCGCCGGCCTGCCGACCGACCTGCGGCAGCCCCTGATCCTCGCGCAGCGCGAGCACATCGCCGTATGGGAGCAGCAACTGCGGCTCGCCCGGCCGGAGTTGGACCCGCGTCAGGCCCGGGTCCTGGTGCATGCGGGGTTCGGCGTCGTGGTCGAGGCCGGTCGCAGGCTGCACTGGCAGGACACGCATGAACACCGGGACGCCGTCACCGCCCTGGTCGTAGGCGCCCTGGGCCTGCAGTAGCGGTGCCCTCCGGTCGATCGCCGCGGAGCGTCGCTGCGGCCGGGGAGTCCACGCCTGAGCTGCCGTCAGGGCGGCCCCTGTCGGCAGCTCGTGGCCGCGGCATGCACGAGGTCCACCGCGATGGCCTCCGGCGGCGAGCACGGTGCGAGCGGCGCGGTGCGAGCGGCACGGGCCGAGCGGCGCGGTGCGAGCGGCACGGGCCGAGCGGCGGATGCCCGTGCCGGCTCTGAGACGGGCCGTCAGGGCCTCGGGGCGGCCCGGGTGTTCCGTGCCGGGCAGGAAGCGCCCCGCGACCCGCCGGGCCGGTCGCGGGGCGTCACGCGAGCGGGCCTGCCGGCTCAGGCGCCGGGCCGGTTCGCGGTGGGGAGGGTGATCGGGGTCTGCGTCGCCGAGGTGCCGTTGTTCAGGTACAGCATGGCGATGCCGCGCACGAACTGGTCGAACAGGTAGAAGCCGTCCGGCACGATGGGCGACAGTCCTTCGCGGAACTTGACGTACGCCGGCCATGCGGCGTTGATCAGCGCCCGCGACACCAGGTCGTGGGGCAGGCCGAGCCAGTCGGAGTACTCGTCGCCGATCAGGTAGCGGACCATCTCGCTGACGAATCCGGTGTCCAGGCCCAGGACGGGGTCCTCGACGTACCCGAGCAGCGTCTTGGCCAGGCTGGTGCCCTCGGTCGTGGGGGCGACCACCGGCCACAGCATCTGGGCGGCCTGCCGCTGCGCGTCGGACCAGCCGGCGGGAATGAACTGGTCCTGCACGCCGAGCAGGTGGAGGGCGACCTGCCAGGCGTGCAGGTCCGCGGCCTGTTCCGCGGCCGACAGTTTGACGCCCCACTTCTGCAGGTTGTTGTGCGCGACGGTGGCCACCGAGTGGAACGTGATCAGGATGTCGCCGTTGCTGATCGGCTTCGGCTCATCCGCGGTCGCCATGAAGTGCGTCGAGGTCGGCAGCAGGTTGCGGACCGCGGAGTGCACCAGGCGCGTCTTGTTGGCGCTGACCACGAAGTGCCCCGTGGGCTCCCAGGCGGTCTCGCTGTGCAGGTCGTAGCCGAAGGTGAAGGTCTTGGCCGCGCGGGCCTTCATGTCGGCGCCGCCGGCGGACCAGTAGACCGCTCTGGCTTCCCGCGGGATCACGGTGCTCAGGATTCCGCTGCCGAGGCTCTCGGACACGAACAGGTAGCTGCTCAGGCGCTTGTAGAGCTTCTGGGACGCGGCGAGGAGGGCGGAGTCGGCCCACGGCGGCAGCTGGTTGACCTGCCTGAGGTAGTCGGTCAGGTAGTCCGGCATGCCGGACGGCAGGGAGTCGCTGTTGTCGACCCACGACTCCCAGGCCCTGTTGACCGCCGGGATCGTGCCGTCGGCGAGGAGCCGGGCCGCCACCTCGTCGGCCGTGGGGTCCCAGACCGAGAACGGGTCGGTGACCGTGTCGGTTCCGGCGATCGAGCCCGTGGACGACCACGACCATGCGTGGGACACGTCCGCCATGCTCACCAGGCCCAGCGCGGCGCCGAGCGTCAGCATGCGCCTTCTACTGAGATTTCCCATTTACATCCCTACTTTCGAGGCGGGCTGGATGTCGCCCCGTATACCGGTCCGAAGCGCAGGATACGAGCCGATTTCAAGGTTGCTCATGGCTGTGATTTTCGATTAACATAACGACGCGTTCCATCGTCGGCAAGGCCTCTGCACGGCCTGGACGTCACCGCAGCCGCACGGTGTCGCCGGCTCCCCCGGCGCCGCTGTCGCGGACGGGCGGAGAGCCGCCCTGTCCGACCCGCACCCGACCCGCACCCGTCCGGCATCCCTAGGAGCCCCATGAGTACGGAGCAGGAAAAGATCGAAGCGCCTCCGCCGCGGACGGCGACGAGCCCGCGCCCCGCATGGGTGAGCGACGAACTGATCGGGCAGTGGTGTGCGTGGGTGCACCGGGACGGGACCCGCCCGGAACGGGGCGCCGCCCGGCCGGTGACCGCGCTCGCGCCCTACGATCTGTCGCCGATCGCGCCCGTCCCCGCGTGCGCCCCGGAAGACGTCGAGTCCGCGGCCGCCGCGGCCCGGGCCGCCCAGCAGGAGTGGGCGCGGACGCCGATCGCGCACCGGGCCGGCATCGTGCTCGCCTTCCACGACCTGCTGCTGCAACGGCAGGGCCAGGTGCTCGACCTGATCCAGTGGGAGACCGGCAAGGCGCGGTACCACGCCTGGCAGGAGGTGGCGCAGATCGCGGCCATCGCCCGGCACTACGCGCGCCGCACCGCAAAATACCTGACCACCCGTCGTGTACGGGGGATGGTGCCCGGTCTGACGAAGGTCAGGGAACTGCGGGTGCCGAAGGGCGTGGTCGGTGTCGTCTCTCCGTGGAACTATCCCCTCTACCTCGGGGTCGGCGACGTGCTCCCGGCGCTGCTGGCCGGCAACGCCGTTGTCTCCAAGGCGGACTCCCAGGCCGCGCTGACCATGCTGTGGACCCGCGCCCTGCTGGACGAGGCGGGCCTGCCCGCCGATCTGTGGCAGATCGTGGCGGGTGACGGCGCCGTGGTCGGAACCGCCGTGGTCGACACCGTCGACTTCGTCTGCTTCACCGGGTCCACCGCCACCGGACGCACCGTCGCGGAGCGCGCCGCCCGGCGACTCATCGGCTCCTCCCTCGAACTCGGCGGGAAGAACCCGCTCATCGTGCGCGCGGACGCCGACATCGCCGCCGCGGCGGCCGGTACGGTCGTGGCCGCCTTCGCGAACACCGGGCAGATGTGCATCCACATCGAGCGCGCCTACGTGCACGAGAAGGTCTACGACGCGTTCCGCGACGAGTTCGTACGGGCGACGAAGGCGCTGCGGCTCGGACGGTCCTACGACTACTCGGCGGACATCGGGTCGCTGGTCTCGCCGGCACAGCTCGCTGCGGTGGAGGCCCATGTCGGCGACGCGGTGGCCAAAGGTGCGACCGTGCTCGCGGGCGGCCGGCCCCGGCCCGACATCGGCCCGCTGTTCTACGAGCCGACGATCCTCGAAGGCGTCACCCCCGAGATGGCCGTCTGCGCGGTGGAGACGTTCGGCCCGGTCATCTCGCTGTACCCCTATGACACGGACGATCAGGCTCTGAGGCTGGCCAACCAGGGGGCCTACGGCCTGTCGGCGTCGATCTGGTCGAAGAACACCCGCGAGGCCGAGCGGATGGCCGGGCTGATCCGCTCCGGATCGGTCAACATCAACGACGGTGCCGCCGCGGCGGCCGGCAGCATCGAGGCCGGCATGGGCGGCATGGGCGACAGCGGCCTCGGCCGCCGCCACGGGGCCGAGGGCATCCGCAAGTACACCGAGAGCCAGACGGTCGCCGTGCAGCGCCTCATGCCGCCCGGCCCGTCGCCGAAGCAGTCGGTGGAGAGCTTCGTCCGCCGCACCAACGGCCAACTGGCCCTGCTGCGCCGGCTGGGTGTGCGATGAGCGGCGGCATGTCCCCGGTGCTCGAGCGGTGGCGAGCCCTGCGGGCAGCGGCGGGTCCGGTCGACCCGGGCGAGCTCGACGCCCTGTGGGCGGACCTCGAGGTCGTCGACGCCTCGTCGATCCTCGGCTCCTGGCGGGGCTTCGCCTTCCCGACCGGCCACCCCGTCGAGCGGGTGC
The DNA here is from genome assembly GCF_042869095.1 of Streptomyces sp. NPDC007264. Taxonomy (NCBI): domain Bacteria; kingdom Bacillati; phylum Actinomycetota; class Actinomycetes; order Kitasatosporales; family Streptomycetaceae; genus Streptomyces; species Streptomyces sp. NPDC007264. Next base: position 251,554 of record NZ_JBIAFD010000002.1, on the reverse strand, counting down.
TGACCGGCAGCCGGTGGCACGGCAAGAGGTTCGTCGCACTGGACGACGCCAAACCGCTGATCTGCCGGGCGGAGGACGGCGGCCTCTACTCCGACACCACCTCGGGCCGAGGCGAGGCCAGCCTGTGGAACATCGAGTTCCGGGGCGAGGTGACCGCCACGATGGTGTACGACGGCATGCCGGTGTTCGACCACTTCAAACAGGTGGACGACGACACCCTCATGGGCGTGATGAACGGCAAGGCGGCCGCGGTGTCCGCCGACGGCGGTCTCTTCTACTTCGGCCTGGAGCGCGAATGAAGGTCTTCGCGCTGCTCTCGCGCGGCTCCGCGCCCAGCGAACTCGTCGAAGCCGAGCTGGACGACCCGCGGTCCGACGAGGTGATCGTGCGGATCGAGGCGGTCGGGGTGTGCCACACGGACCTCGTCACCCGGAAGAAGCTCGGCGAGCGGCCGGCGGTCCTCGGGCACGAGGGCTGCGGCACCGTCGAGTACCTGGGGTCGTCCGTCGACGGGCTCACGGTCGGGGACCGGGTCGTGATCTCCTTCGCGTCGTGCGGAGGATGCGCCCAGTGCCGGGCCGGCCGGCCGGGGTACTGCGCCTGGGCGAGGGCGCTCAACGGTTCGGGGCGGCGGCTGGACGCGTCGCCGACCCTACGCGTCCGCGACGAGCCGGTCTTCGGGGCCTTCTTCGGCCAGTCGTCGTTCGCCACGGCCGCGTTGGCCGATGCCGGATCATGCGTTCCGGTCGGCGACGTGCCACCAGCCGTCGTCGCCCCCTTGGGCTGCGGGTTCCTGACCGGCGCGGGCGCGGTGCTCAATGTCCTTCGCCCTCGTCCAGGCGACCGCCTGCTGGTGGTCGGCGCCGGCGGCGTGGGCGCCGCCGCAGCGCTGACGGCTCTTTCCGAAGGCGTCGAGGTCGTCGTGGCGGAGCCCGTCGCAGCGCGCCGCGCACTTGTCGCCCGGTACGGTGCCACGGCCGTCGCCTCGCTGGCCGACCCGATTCCGGCAGTGACCCACGCGCTGGACACCACGGGGCGGCCCGAGTCGATCGCCCGCGCGCTCCCCCTGCTCCAGCCGCACGGCGTGTTGGTGCTGGTCGGGCTCGGCCCTGCCGAAGCCAGCGTCGACGTACGGACGTTGATGGCGCGTGGGCTGCAGGTACGCGGCTGCGTCGAGGGCGATGCCGAACCGTCGGTCCTGATACCCGAACTGGTCCGGCGGTACCGGTCCGGTCTCCTGCCCCTCGACCGCCTGGTCACCACCTACGCCCTGGGCGACTTCGACCGGGCGGTGGCAGACCAGCAGGCCGGACGGACGCTGAAGCCGGTTCTCCTGCCCGGAGGTTGACCGCGCGCACTGCCTTCCCCCTTCGACCGTGATCTGGAACAGGAGTTCTGATGGCCGGTGTGACACCCGTGAAGCGGTCGCTCTACGAGGACGAGCACGAGCTCCTGCGGGAGACGGTTCGTGCGTTCGTCGACAAGCACGCCGCCCCGCACGCCGCGCGGTGGCGGGCCGAGGGCAAGGTCGACCGCGAGCTGTTCCAGGAGGCCGCCCGCGCCGGGATCCTCGGCTTCAACATCCCCGAGGAGTACGGCGGCGGCGGGGTCACCGACTTCCGCTTCAACGCCGTGATCGGTGAGGAGTTCTCGCGCCGTCCCGTCTCGGACGGGCTCGCCGGGGTCGCGCTGTCCAACGACATCGTCGTGCCCTACTTCACCGACCTGACCGACGACGAGCAGAAGGCCCGCTGGCTGCCCGGCATCGCCGCCGGTGAGTTCGTCGTCGCGGTGGCGATGACCGAGCCCGGGACCGGCAGCGACCTGGCCGGTATCACCACCACCGCCGTCCGTGACGGCGACGACTACGTGGTCAACGGCAGCAAGGTCTTCATCTCCAACGGCCAGAACGCCGACCTCGTCGTCACCGCCGTGCGGACCGGTCCGGACCGCCACGGCGGGATCAGCCTGCTGGTCGTCGAGGCCGATCGTCCCGGCTTCTCGCGGGGTCGCAACCTGGAGAAGATCGGCCTGCACGCCCAGGACACCAGCGAGCTGTTCTTCCAGGACGTCCGCGTGCCGGTCGCCAACCGGCTCGGCGAGGAAGGCTCGGGCTTCACGTCCCTGATGCGCAACCTTCCGCAGGAACGGATCTCGATCGCCGCGGGCGCCGTGGCCTCCGTCGAGGGAGTGCTCGAACGCACCCTGGAGTACGTCAAGGAACGCAAGGCGTTCGGCAGGCCGATCGGCTCCTTCCAGAACACCCGCTTCGAACTGGCCGACATGGTCACCACCGCCCGGGTGGGCCGCGCCTACCTCGACGATCTGCTCGCCAGGCACTCCCGCGGCGAGCTCACGGCGGTGGACGCCGCGGCTGCGAAGTTCTGGGCCACGGAGCAGTACGTCACCATCGTCGGGCGCTGTCTGCAACTCCACGGCGCCTACGGCTACATGCTCGAATACCGCATCGCCCACGACTACCTCGACTCGCGCATCACCACCGTCTACGGCGGCACCACCGAGATCATGAAAGAGATCGTCGGCCGCGACCTGGGCCTGTAGCCCCCGTTCAGACGCTCCGGGGGAGACCTCCCGCGCCGCGCACTCCGGGGTCCGAGCCCTTCCGCACAACGTCCCGTCCCGAGAAAGGGGGCGTCGTGTCCGACGCCTACATATATGACGCCGTCCGGTCGGCGCGAGCGGGACTTCATCGGCGTCCACTTCTTCAGCCCGGTGGACAGGATGCGCCTGGTCGAGATCGTCCGCGCGCCGCAGACGAGCGACAAGACGCTGGCCAAGGTCTTCGACTACGTCCTGCAGATCGGCAAGATCCCCATCGTCGTGAACGACTCGCGGGGATTCTTCACCTCACGAGTGATCGGCCGCTTCCTCGCCGAGGCCGTCGCCGCCGTCGGCGAGGGCGTCGAGCCGGCGAGTGTCGAGCAGGCCGCGCTCCAGGCGGGCTGTCCCGCGGGCGCTCTCCAACTGCTGGACGAGCTGACCCTGTCACTGACCCAGAAGATCCGCGTCGAGACCCGTGCCGCCGCGGAGGCCGAAGGCAGGACCTGGGCGGCGCATCCGTCGGAGGAGGTCGTGGACTGGATGCTCGAGCAGGGACGGGTCGGGCGACGGGAGCGCGCCGGCTGGTACGACTACGACGAGTCCGGCAAGCGGCTCGGCATCTGGCCGGGCGTCCGCGAGCGGTACGGCTCGGGGCAGCGCGTGCTGCCGATCGAGGACCTCCAGGAGCGGATGCTCTTCGCCGAAGCCCTCGACGCCGTCGACTGCCTCGACAACGGCGTGCTGACGAGCGTGGCCGACGCCGACGTCGGCTCGGTCCACGGCATCGGCTTCCCGGCGTGGACCGGCGGCGTCCTGCAGTACGTCAACCAGTACGACGGCGGACTGCCCGGTTTCGTCGCCAGGGCGCGGGAACTCGCCGCGACCTACGGTGAGCGGTTCCTGCCGCCCGCATCGCTGGTGGAGCGCGCCGAGCGCGGTGAGATCCTTGCGTGAGAACGTGCCGGGCTGTTCGCCAAGGGCCCCGGCCACCGGCAGGTGGGCCCCGTCCGGCGTAGGGGTGTGCCGAAAAGCCGTGGCGCCCGAGGGTGCGTGCCTCTAGGGTGAGGCTCGCTTCTCGCAGTGGCCGTCGGCCGCTGCTGTCGGCCGAGTGAGGAACGGGAGGTGTGACCGATGGCTGTCTCTGTGATGGGCGCTGCCCGTGCTCAGAAGTTCATCCACTCCACCTCCGTGGCCACCGGCTGACACCTCATCCCCGCGCGCCCGCGGCGCGCCGGCCGGGGCCACCCTGTGAAGGGTCCCCCTTGAAGTCCACTTCCGAGTCCTCTGCTTTCTCCGCGCTCGTCCCCTACGGCTGGGACGACGCCTGGGCGGACGCGTTCGCCCCCTATCAGGCCGAAGGGCTGCTCGCCGGGCGGGTCGTGCGTGTCGACCGCGGCCAGTGCGACGTGGTCACCGCCGACGGGGTGCTGCGCGCCGACACCTCCTTCGTCACCCCGCACGATCCCCTGCGGGTCGTGTGCACCGGCGACTGGGCCGCCGTCGAACCCGGGGGCAGCCCCCGCTACGTCCGGGCGTATCTGCCGCGCCGCACCGCCTTCGTGCGCTCCACCTCCTCCAAGCGGTCCGAGGGGCAGATCCTCGCGGCCAACGTCGACCACGCCGTCATCGCCGTCTCCCTCGCCGCCGAACTGGACCTCGGCCGCGTCGAACGCTTCCTCGCGCTGGCCTGGGAGTCCGGGGCGCAGCCGATCGTGGTGCTCACCAAGGCCGATCTGGTACCGGACGCGGTGACGCTCTCGTACCTCGCCCAGGACGTGCAGCAGACCGCGCCCGGGGTGCAGGTCCTGCCGGTCAGCTCGCAGCGCGGAGAGGGGCTCGACGTCCTCACCGCGCTCCTGGGGGGCGGCACGGCCGTGCTGCTCGGGCAGTCCGGCACGGGGAAGTCGACCCTCGCCAACGCGCTGCTCGGCGAGGACGTCATGACCGTGCGGGAGACCCGGGACGTGGACGGCAAGGGACGCCACACCACGACCACGCGCAATCTGCTCGCCCTGCCCGGCGGAGGCGTCCTCATCGACACGCCCGGGCTGCGCGGGGTGGGGCTCTGGGACGCCGGGACCGGCGTGGGCCAGGTGTTCTCCGAGATCGAGGACCTCGCCACGAACTGCCGCTTCCATGACTGCTCGCACGTCGCCGAACCCGGCTGTGCGGTGCTCGCGGCGGTGGCGTCCGGGGAGCTGTCCGAGCGGCGGCTGGAGAGCTACCGCAAGCTGCTCCGGGAGAACCAGTGGATCGTGGCGAAGACGGATGCCCGGGCACGGGCCGAGCTGCGGCGCGAGTGGAAACGCAAGGGAGCCGAGGGGAGGGCGGCGATGGAGATGAAGCGGGGGCGGCGGCGCTGAGGGGTGCCCCAGGGGGACGGCGGCCGAGACTCGGTGTCCGAATCCCGCCAGCCCCGTCCCCTCCCCTCGACCACACTGGAAGGCGTGATCGACGAAGACACCAGGTACGAGGCGGTGCGCAGCCGGGACGCCCGGTTCGACGGCGAGTTCTTCTTCGCCGTCGAGACGACCGGGATCTACTGCCGGCCCAGCTGCCCCGCCGTGCCGCCGAAGCGGCGGAACGTGCGGTTCTATCCGACGGCCGCCGCCGCGCAGTGTGCCGGGTTCCGGGCCTGCCGGCGGTGCCGTCCGGACTCCGTGCCCGGCTCCGCGGAGTGGGACGTGCGCGCGGACGTCGTGGGGCGCGCCATGCGCCTGATCAAGGACGGCGTCGTCGACCGCGAGGGCGTCGGCGGGCTGGCCCGGCGCCTCGGGTACAGCGCCCGCCAGGTGCAGCGGCAGCTCACCGCCGAGGTCGGTGCCGGACCCGTCGCGCTGGCCCGCGCGCAGCGCGCCCACACCGCACGCGTCCTGCTGCAGACCACCGCGCTGCCGGTCACGGAGATCGCCTTCGCGGCCGGATTCGCCAGCGTGCGCCAGTTCAACGACACGATCAAGGCGGTCTACGCCGCCACCCCGAGCGAGCTGCGCGCCGCCGCACCCCGCGGCGGACCCGCCGTGCGCCGCCCGGAGGCCGCGTCCGCCGGGATCCCGCTGCGGCTCGCGCACCGCGGCCCGTACCAGTCCACCGCCGTCTTCGACCTGCTCGGCCGTGAGGCGATCGCGGGCGTCGAGGAGGTCGAAGGGCCGCGCGGCCGCCGCACCTACCGCCGTACGCTCCGGCTGCCGTACGGCACCGCCGTCGTCGCCGTCGAGGAGCGGCGGCAGGGCGGTCTCCCGCCCCAGCGGCCGGAAAGACGGGAGACCGCCCACCCCGGCGGCTGGCTGGAGGCCCGGCTCCACCTCACCGACCCCCGTGATCTCACCACCGCGGTCCAGCGGCTACGGCGGCTGCTCGACCTCGACGCCGATCCGTACGCCGTCGACGGGCGCCTCGGCGCCGACCCCCGGCTCGCCCCGCTGGTCGCCGCCCGCCCCGGACTGCGCTCGCCAGGCGCTGCCGACCCGGAGGAGTTCGCCGTACGCGCCCTCGTCGGACGGGTCCGCGCCGAGCGACTCGTCCAGCGGTACGGGAAGGCGCTGGACGTCCCGTACGGCACCCTCACCCATGTCTTCCCGGAGCCGGCCGCGCTCGCCGACGCCGCGACCGGGACCGCGACCGCGACCGGGACCGGGACCGACCCCGCCGGGCCGCACGGCACGCTGGCCGCCCTCACCTCCGCCCTCGCCGACGGCGTCCTCCGCCTCGACGCCGGCGCCGACCGCGACGACGCCCACGATGCGCTGCTCGCCCTGCCCGGCATGGACCCTCGCACCGCCGCGGTCATCCGCACCCGTGCCCTCGGCGACCCCGACGTCGCGCCGCCCGGCGAGGACGTCCCGGACGCCTGGCGCCCGTGGCGCTCCTACGCCCTTCAGCATCTGAGGACAGCCGGACGACCGATCCACCCGGACACACAGGAAGACCACTGACCATGGCTCAGCACCATACCGTCCATCACACCGTCCTCGACAGCCCCGTCGGTCCCCTCCTGCTGACCGCCGACGCCTCCGGCGCGCTCACCTCCCTGTCCGTGCCGGGGCAGAAGGGCGGCCGCACCGCCCGACCGGAATGGCGGCACACACCCGCCCTGTTCCGGGAGGCCGAGCGGCAGCTGGCCGCCTACTTCGCCGGTGAACTCACGGAGTTCCACCTCGAGATGCGCACGGACGGCACCGCGTTCCGCGAGCGGGTCTGGGCCGCGCTCGCCTCCGTGCCGTACGGCGAGACCACGACGTACGGCGCCCTCGCCGCCCGGGTCGGGGCGTCCCGCGCCGCCGTCCGCGCCGTCGGCGGGGCGATCGGCGCCAACCCGCTGCTCATCGTCCGCCCCTGCCACCGGGTGATCGGCGCCGACGGCTCCCTCACCGGCTACGCGGGCGGTCTCGACCGCAAACTGCGGCTGCTCACCCTGGAGGGCGCGCTCCAGTCGCCCCCCGCCCCGCCCTCCCAGGCGCTCTCCACCCCGCCCGCCGTACGCCCGAAAGGGTGATGCGGGGTTGGCTCCCCGGCGTGTCGTGGGAAGCCATGGAGGGCTCGCCGGTCCCGTGCCACGGGGACCGCAGGGGAGGAAGGGCGCGCCCGCATGGTCCACCCGCATCGCGCCACCGGGGCCCGACGCCGGTGCCTCGCCGTCCTGGTGCTCACCCTCGTGTCCACCGCGGCCACCTTCCCGGGCACGTCCGGCCGCCCGGAGACGGCCCCGCGATGGACCGGCACCTGGGAGGCCGCCCCCTCCGGGACGGCCCCCGCCCTGCCCGGCGCCTCCCTCCGCAACGTCGTGCACACCAGCGTCGGCGGCAGCGCCGCCCGCGTCCGCATCACCAACCGCCTGGGCACCGCCCCGCTCCGACTCGACGCCGTCACCGTCGCGTTGCAGCGCCCGGCCGCCCCCGCGAGCCCCGACGCGGTCCCGGGCTCCCTGCGCACCGCCACCTTCGCCGGGGCCACCTCGGTGACCGTCCCGCCGGGCCAGGACCGAGTCACCGATCCCGTCCGGCTGAAGGTCCCCGCGGACGCCAATCTCCTCGTCACCGTGCACACCCCCACCGACTGCGGCCCGGCGACCTACCACCGCACCGCCCTGCAGGCCAACTTCCTCGCCCGGCACGGCAATCGGGCCGACGACACGGCCGGAGCCGCCTTCACCACCAAGGTCTCGCACTGGTACTACGTGACCGGCGTCGACGTCCTCGGGCCGGCCCCCGGCAGCGTCGTCGCGCTCGGCGACTCGCTCACCGACGGCAACGGATCCTCGTACGGCGCCAACCACCGCTGGCCCGACCTGCTGTCCCGGCGCCTGCGCGGCCGGCCTCCGAGCCGCCGGCCGGGCGTCCTGAACGCCGGCGTCTCCGGCAACCGCCTCCTTCGCGACGGTGTGGGCCCCAGCGCCCTGGCCCGCCTCGACGCCGACGTCCTCTCCCGCACGGGAGCGCGCACGGTGATCGTGCTGGAGGGCGTCAACGACCTCAAGGGCACCCCGCCCCGGGCCGATCCGGGCGCCTTCGTGCGCGCGTACCGCCGGATCGTGGCCCGCGCGCACGCCCACGGCCTGCGCGTCATCGGCGCCACCCTCACCCCGTTCGGCGGCAGCCGGGGCTGGACGCCGGCCCTCGAGGGCGTGCGGCGCGAGGTCAACGCCCTCATCCGCGGCGGGCTGTTCGACGCGGTGGCGGACTTCGACGCCGCCGTCCGCGACCCCACCCGCCCCGACCGCATCCGGCCGGCCTACGACTCGGGCGACCACCTCCACTTCAACGACGCGGGGATGAAGGCGCTCGCCGACGCCGTCGACCCGGCCGTTCTCACCGGCTGAACCGGACCCGCGGCCCGGCGCGGCGCGGCGCCGGTCGGGCGCGGCGCCGGCCGGTCCGCGCCGTGGGCACGCCCCGGCGACGAGGGGCACCGCACGGGTCAGCCGCGCGTCACCCAGCCCCGCTCGTAGGCGTGCCAGCCGAGTTGCAGCCGGGTCGTCACCCCGGTCAGTTCCATCAGCCGTTTCACCCGGCGCTGTACGGTCCTCAGCCCCAGGTCGAGCTGCTTGGCGACGCTTGCGTCCGTCAGCCCGGCGAGCAGGAGCGAGAGCACCTCCAGATCGGTGCCGTCGGGGCCGTCCGGTTCCCGCTCGGTGACGCCGGACGCCCCGAGACGCAGGGGCAGTGCCTCCCGCCACACCGACGCGAAGAGACCGGACAGCAGCTCCAGCAGTCCGCTCGCGTGCACGACGAGCGCCGCCGGCTCCGCGGTGTGCGAGGTCAGCGGCACCATGGCCAGCGACCGGTCGGCCACCACCAGCTTGGTCGGCACCGTGTCCAGGACCCGCACCTGCTCGTCGCGGGCGAGCGCGGCGGTCAGCTCGGTGATGCCGTCCGGGCGGTCCAGCACCGCCCGCTCGACCACCACCCGGTAGCGGACCCCGCGGCCGACGGCCTGCTTCTCCGCGTGGTTCTCCGCGCCCGTCACGGCGACCGGAGCGCCGGTGACCAGGGCGCACACCTCCTCGGTCGCCCCGAGCTGGAGCTGCAGGAAACGCCGGGCGATCGCGGCGGCGCCGCTCACCACCTCGACCAGGTCGTGCACCGCGGGCTCCCCGGCCGCCGCCCGGTACTCCTCGGCGAGGAGCGCCGCCGCCAGCTCGGCCTGCTCCAGCTCGTGCCGCTGCTGGGTGAGCAGCGCGCCGAGAGCCGCCCCCGGCGGTGCCGCGACCCAGCGGCCCGGCCGGGCCGACGACTGGGCCGCGAGACCCTGCCGTTCCAGCCGGCGCAGGGCGCGCTCGGTGTCGTGCTCACCGAGCATCAGCCGCCGTGCGAGATCGGGCACGTCGGCGGCGCCCACGGACACCAGCGCCCGGTACGCCGACTCGTGCGTCTCGTCCAGCCCTATCGCTGCCAGCATCAGCCGTTGTCCCTCCCCGAAGACAAGACCCCACGGTGCGGTCCGCGGCGGAAAACGGCCACGGCGCACACCCGCCTCGGCACATCATCGCCGTACCTCCGTTCACTGTGCCAAGAGCGGCCTCGACATCGGCGGGCCGGTTCTCCGCGAGAGCGAACTCACCGGCGAACTCACCGGCGAATCACCGGCGACACACCGGCGATCGCCTGCCGCCGGGCGGCCGCCGGCCGTTCCGTGCCGATCGTCAGGCCTGGGCCGTGGGGCGGACGACGATCTCGCCGATGTCGATGCCGTCGGGCTGCTCGATCGCGTAACCGATGGCGGAGGCGACCGCCGAGGGCGGCATGGCGATCTCGTCGCGCTGCCGGACCAGCGCCGCCGCCGCTTCGGGGCTCGCTCCCCTGCCCACGCCCTCCGTGTCGGTGAAGCCCGGCGAGACGAGGGTGACGCGCAGGTCGGGGCCGGACTCCTGGCGCAGTCCTTCGGAGAGTACTTTCACCGCCGTCTTCGTGGCCGCGTACACGCCCTGGGGGGACTTCACGACGTGGGCGGCGGTGGAGGCGACATTGACGAAGTGTCCGGAGCGCTGCCGCCGGAAGACGGGCAGTGCCGCCCCGATGCCGTTCAGCAGGCCCGTGACGTGGGTGGCGACCATGGCGTCCCAGTCGTCCTGGCGCAACTCGTCGAACGGCGAGATCGCCATGGTGCCGGCGTTGGAGACCAGGACGTCGAGCCGGCCGAAACGGTCGACCGCCGTGTCGGTCAGGCGCTTGAGGTCCGCGCGGCGCGTCACGTCGACGACGCTCCCGACGGCCGAGCCGCCCCGCGCCGTGATCCGGTCCACCACCGCGTCCAGCCGGTCCTTCCGCCGCCCTCCGAGCACCAGGCGGCCGCCCTGGCCGGCGAGATGGAGCGCCGTCGCCTCTCCGATGCCGCTGCCGGCGCCTGTGACCGCGATGACCTTGCCCTTGATGCCTGACATGACCAAGTCCTTGCTGAGGGGGTGAGTGCAGGTCGGTACGCTGACCCACAGTGGAACCGGGGGCGCCTCCGGTTGATGTCAGGCTAACTGGGGGCGCCTCCGGTTAGCAAGCTGCACAGAGCGAGAAGGGATGGCGAGCGCTGATGGCCGAGGAAGCGCAACGGCCGTTGCGGGCCGACGCGCGGCGCAACCGGGAGAAGATCCTCGCGGCGGCGGTGCGCCTGTTCACGACGGAGGGGCTCGACACCCACCTGGAGCGCATCGCCAAGGAGGCGGGGGTGGGCAGCGCCACGCTGTACCGCAACTTCCCCACCCGCGAAGCTCTGGTCGAGGCCGTCTACCGCAATGAGGTGGCCCGTCTGTGCGACGCGGCCCCCACTCTGCTGGCAGCGCAGCCGCCCTTCGAGGCACTGCGCGCCTGGACCCGCCTCTTCCTGGACTACGTGACCGCCAAGTACGGCATGATCGACGCCCTGCGCGACGTCGCCGCGACCGGCCACAACCCGTACGGGCACAGCCGTGAAATGATCCACGCCGCCCTGAGTGCCCTCATGGACGCGTGCGCGGCCGCCGGTGCGATCCGCACCGACATCGGCCCCGGCGACATCGCTGCCGCCCTCGAAGGCATCGCCCTCACCTCGGCGGGCCCCGAACAGCGACAGCGAGCGGAACGCCTGCTCGACCTCACCCTGGACGGTCTGAAGGCCCGTCCATGAGGGTCGGCACGGCACGAAGCCGCGCCCACGCACGACTCCGGCCCGTCTCCTGCCACCGGTCGCGTCACCGTTCGCGTCACCGTTCGAGGCGTGTGGTCCGACACGCCGTCAGGAGCCCTTCGCCCGGCCGGATTTTCCCGTTGCCCCGTTTCCCCGCGGCTCGCTCGGTGGACAATTGGGGGCATGAGTCAACAGGGGGAGAGGCCCACCGGCCACGAGGACGACTGGTGGGGGCAGTTGTACGACGACTCCGCCGGGGACACGGGGCCGGCTCCCGCGGCCGACAGCCTCGACGACCGCTTCGTCTCGGCGGCGGGGACGGTGGGCTCCGGCGCGACCGGGGACGTCCCCGAGGCACCGCCGACGCTGCCGGGGCAGCGCGGGACGGGACCCCGCGACGGCGCCCCGGCGGACGCGGCCTTCCCGTACACCGGCCACCCTCCAGCGCCGCCCGCGGGGGAGGACCCCCGCCGGCGCGGCGGTCCCGCCCCCTGGGACCCCCCGGTCCACCCGCCGCCCGGCACGCCGCCCCTGCCCGGTCGCCCGCCGGCAGACGCGCTCCCGCCGGCCCCCGGCGCCGGGCCCGTTCCCGCCGGGCCCGGGCCCGGAGTGCCGCTCCCACCCGGCATCGCACCCCCGGCGGCCCCGCCGACCGACGCCGTGCCGGCCGCGGGGGCGGCCCCGCCCGCGGACGCCGTGCCGCCCCCGCCGGCCGTCCCCCGTATGCCGCCCCCGGTCGGCCACGTCGGATCCGGGCCGCCCACCTATGACGCCGAGCCCACCGCCCTTCCGCTCGCCGACCCGGACGACCTCGACGACCTGGTGCCCGACACCGTGCTGGAGGGCGCCCGGTACGGTGCCTGCACGCTGCGGGCGGTCTCCGTGCGCGGGGACTCCGCCCGCTACCGCGGCGAGCCGCGCCGCGACTGCCTGCTCACCGCCCGCTTCGGGACCGGCGACGGGGCGCTCGTCCTGGTCGCCGTGGCGACCGGCGCCCGCGGCATGCCCGGCGCACACCGGGCCGCCGCCGAGGCGTGCCACTGGATCGGCCGGGCGGTCGGCCGCAGTCATCTGCGCCTGAGCGAGGACATCCGGGCCGCCCGGCGCGGCGACCTCAAGTCGGGCCTGCACCGGCTCACCACCCGCAGTCTCGGCAAGCTGCGCGCCGGCGCCGCCGAACAGGGCCTCGCCCCGGAGGAGTACTCCGCCGGCCTGCGCTGTCTGCTGCTGCCCGCCGACCCCGCCTGTCGCACCCGTGTGTTCTTCGGCGTGGGCCCCGGCGGACTCTTCCGGCTGCGGGACGGCGAGTGGCAGGACATCGAGCCCCGCGTCGCCGAGGCGGCCGGCGAGCCGGTCGTCGGCTTCGGCTCGCTGCCGGCGGAGACGCCCGAGGGTGACCGGCTCACCATGGACCTGGGCATCACCACGCCCCCGAGCCCCTATGAACCCGCCCCCGAGCCGTCCCGCGACCCCTTCCGCTTCCGGGCCTCCGTCGCCCAGCCGGGGGACACGCTGCTGCTGTGCACCGGTGGCCTCGCCGACCCGCTGCGCGACGAACCGCGGCTCGCCGAGCATCTGACGGACCGCTGGTCGAGGGGCGAACCGCCGGGCCTCGCCGCGTTCCTCGCCGACACCCTGGTACGGGTGAAGGGCTACGCCGACGACCGCACGGCGGCCGCCGTCTGGGAGGCGTGATCGCGGCGCCTGTGGATTGATGGTCTCAGGGTCCCCGCAGCCCGACGCCCGCCGGCCGGGGGAGCGCAGGACCCGAGACCGAAGGGTGCGTCGATCCATGGCCAAGCAGAACGTCGCCGACCAGTTCGTCGACATCCTCGCCCGCGCGGGGGTCAAACGCCTGTACGGGGTGGTCGGCGACAGCCTCAACCCGATCGTGGACGCCGTCCGCCGCAACGCCGCCGTCGACTGGGTCCATGTGCGGCACGAGGAGACCGCGGCCTTCGCGGCGGGCGCCGAGGCGCAGATCACCGGGAAGCTGACCGCGTGCGCCGGCTCCTGCGGCCCCGGCAACCTCCACCTCATCAACGGCCTGTACGACGCCCACCGCTCGATGGCCCCGGTGCTCGCGCTCGCCTCGCACATCCCGTCCGGTGAGATCGGGCTCGGCTACTTCCAGGAGACCCACCCCGACCGGCTGTTCGTCGACTGCAGCCACTACTGCGAACTGATCTCGACCCCGAAGCAGATGCCCCGGCTGCTGCACACGGCGATCCAGCACGCGGTCGGCCGGCGCGGCGTGAGCGTCGTCTCGCTGCCCGGCGACATCGCCGACCAGCCCGCCCCGGACAAGGCCACGGAGATCGCCCTCGTCACCTCCCGGCCCACCGTGCGGCCGGGTGACGCCGAGCTCGACCGGCTGGTGACGATGATCGACAAGGCGGAGCGGATCACCCTCTTCTGCGGCAGCGGTACCGCGGGCGCGCACGCCGAGGTCATGGAGTTCGCCGAGAAGATCAAGTCACCGGTGGCGCACGCCCTGCGCGGCAAGGAGTGGATCCAGTACGACAACCCGTACGACGTCGGCATGAGCGGTCTGCTCGGCTACGGCGCCGCCTACGAGGCCACCCACGAGTGCGATCTGCTGATCCTGCTGGGCACCGACTTTCCGTACAACGCCTTCCTGCCGCGCGACGTGACCATCGCCCAGATCGACGTGCGGCCGGAGAACCTGGGGCGCCGCTCCAGGCTCGACCTCGCGGTGTGGGGCGATGTGAAGGAGACCCTGCGCTGTCTCATCCCGCGTGTGCGGCCCAAGGAGAGCCGCCGCTTTCTCGACAAGATGCTGAAGAAGCACACGGGCACGCTGGAAGGCGTGGTGAAGGCGTACACGCGCAAGGTCGACAAGCACATTCCGATCCACCCCGAGTTCGTGGCGTCGGTCCTCGACGAACTCGCCGACGAGGAGGCGGTCTTCGCGGTCGACACCGGGATGTGCAACGTGTGGGCCGCCCGCTACATCTCCCCCAACGGTCGCAGGCGCATCATCGGTTCGTTCTCCCACGGCTCGATGGCCAACGCCCTGCCGATGGCGATCGGCGCGCAGTTCGTCGACCGGGGCCGGCAGGTCGTGGCGATGGCCGGCGACGGCGGGTTCTCCATGCTGATGGGCGACTTCCTGACGCTCGTGCAGAACGACCTGCCGGTGAAGGTGGTCCTGTTCAACAACTCCTCCCTCGGCATGGTGGAGCTGGAGATGATGGTCGCCGGACTGCCCTCGTACGGCACGGCCACCAAGAACCCCGACTTCGCGGCCGTGGCACGCGCGTGCGGGGCGTACGGCATCCGGGTCGAGAAGCCCAAGCAGCTCGCCGTGGCCCTGAAGGACGCCTTCCGGCACAAGGGCCCGGCCCTCGTCGACATTGTCACCGACCCCAACGCCCTGTCCATCCCGCCGAAGATCAGCGGGGAGATGGTGACGGGCTTCGCGCTCTCCGCCTCGAAGATCGTGCTGGAGGGCGGCGTCGGCCGCATGCTGCAGATGGCCCGCTCGAACCTGCGCAACGTGCCCCGGCCTTAGGCCCTGTCGTTGGGATCATCCCGGCGTCGCGTCGGCGGGAAGGCGCCGGGACCCACAGCCGGCCCGATCCGAACGACAGGACCCGGACGAGCACGACATCCGGATCACCACGGCACCTCTCCGTCCTCGTCGAAGAAGCCGCCGGTCGGGCCGTCGTCGGGCAGGGTCGCGAGCCGGATCGCGATCGTCGCGCCCTGTTGCGGGGTGCGGAAGCCGCGGAAGCCGTTGAGGTCGGTCGCGCAGTAGCCGGGACAGGCGGCGTTGATCAGGATGTTCGTGTCCTGCAGCTCCTTGGCGTACTGGACGGTGACGGCGTTCAGGAACGTCTTCGTGGGCGCGTAGGCGACGGAGATCGGGCCCGTCTCGGCGCCGGGGGTGGTCTGCAGGGTGAGGGAGCCGACACTGCTGGAGACGTTGACGATCCGCGGTGACGGCGAGCGGCGCAGCAACGGAAGCATCGCGTTGGTGACGCGGATGACGCCGATCACGTTGGTCTCGACGGCCGTCCGCACCGTCTCGACGTCGACGGTGGTGGGCAGCTGGGCCGTTCCGCCGGTGATCCCGGCGTTGTTGACGAGCACGTCGAGGCGGCCGGTGCGGTTCTCCGTCAGCGCGGCCGCGGCGGTCACGCTCGCGTCGTCGGTCACGTCCAGCGGTACGCCGAACGCGTCGACGCCGGCGGCCAGCAGCTTCGCCACGGCGGCCTCGCGCCGTTCCTCGTCGCGGGCGCCCACCCCGATGCTCCAGCCGAGGCGGCCCAGACCACCCGCGATCTCGTATCCGATGCCCTTGTTCGCGCCGGTCACCAGCGCGGTCTTCTGTTCGCTCATGCCTCCGATCATGTCCGGGCCGGGGCCGGACCGGCCAACACCGATCGGGTGGGCGGCGATACCGCACGGGTATCGATCCAGGTGCGGCCCAGTAGCATGGCCGCGTGGAGACACGGGAGTTGCGGTACTTCGTCGCCGTCGCCGAGGAACTGCACTTCGGGAGGGCGGCGCAGCGACTCGGAATCGCGCAGCCTCCGCTGTCGCGGGCGATCGGCCTGCTCGAACGGCGCCTCGGGGCGGTGCTTCTGGAGCGCAGCAGCCGTGCGGTCAGTCTGACCGAGGCCGGGTCGGTGCTGCTGCGGGAGGCGCGGGTGGCGTTGGAGGCGGTCGAGGCTGCCGAGCGTCGCACCCGCCGCGCCGCCCTCGCCGCCACCGGCCGGCCCGGCGTGATCCTCGCCAGCAAGGCCGGCGCGTCCGGTGAACTGCTGGCGAAACTGCTCGACGCCTACGCCGCCGAACCCGACGCGGTCACCGTCGATCTCCTCCTGTGCGGGATCGGCGAACAGGAACGCATGCTGCGCGAGGGCCGGGCCGACGTGGCGCTGCTGCACCGGCCGTTCGACAGCACGGCCGGCTTCGACACCGAGGAGCTGCGCGCGGAGAGCCAGGTCGTGATCCTGCCGGCCGGGCATCCCCTCACCACCCGGGTCCAGGTGCGCATGGCCGAGGTCATCGAGCTGGCCGAGCTGCCGCTGCCGCGCTGGCCCGGCCCCGACGGCACGTATCCGGACGGTCCCGGCCCGCGGGCCCGGGACCATGCCCAGCTGTACCAGCTGATCGCGCTCGGCCGCGCCTGCTGGATCGCGCCGGAGTCCTGCCGGTCCCAGCTGCGTGAGGATCTGGCCGCCGTACCGGTGCTGGACGCGCCGACGGTCACCACGGTGATCGCCTGGCCGCCCCACAGCCGCTCCCGAGCCGTCGCCGGACTGGTACGGGCCGCCACACGTCTGTGAGGGATGCGCAGGACGGCGTCCCGGTCGAGACGGCCGGCCCGGACCGCGCCGTTGTGGATCTCCAGCCCATCGGCGCCGGGGAGGCCGTGGGGGCCGGTTCGGGGGCGGTGGACCAGACGGTCGAGGTGCCGCCGGTGCTGGGCACCTTCGCGTGGCTCGTACAGGGGTTCAGGGGTTCACTTCCGCGGGCGGCGGCGCGCATCCACCCCGCGCCCGCGGTCGTTCTCGATTCGACATGACTGTCGCCCCGCCCACGGGGCATGGATCCCGTGAGCACGTTCGAGCAGGAGGAGACCGACATCACGTGCGGGCGGGGGACATGAACAGGCGAGCACGAGGGGGTGGCCCCGTGACCATCGGGGCCTCCTCGCCGGACAAGACGGAACAGACGACCGAGGGCCCGATGGGCCGGCCGAGGGCCGCGCACCTCAGACGAAGCCTGGGCCGGGCCGACTTACGGGCGGTCCCGGAGGCACGCCGGGCGCTGCGGGAACTGCTCACACACTGGGGAAGGCCGGAACGATCCGAGATAGCCGAGCTGCTCACGAGCGAGCTGGTCACCAACGCGCTGGTGCACACCGACCGGGAAGCGGTCCTGACGGTCACCGTCTCGGCACGCGGACTCCATGTGGAGGTGAGGGACTTCGTGGGACGCAGGCCGAGGCCGCGGGCGGCGAACCCCGACGACGGCACGCACGGCAGGGGCCTGATGCTGGTGCAGTCGCTCGCGGACGCCTGGGGCGTACGGCCGCACGGCGTGGGCAAAGCGGTGTGGTTCGACCTGGCCGCGGAAGCCGCGTGACACACGGGAAGGGGGCCCGGCGTGCTGCCGTGCCCCCTTCCCGTGACTGCGTCCGGGCTCAGCCGAACTGCTGCTCGAGGTCCTTGAGCTTGCGCTCGAGGGAGTCGAGGCGGGGCAGAGCCATGGTGTCGTCCTCGGCGGTGAGGTCGACGGTGATCGGGTCAGCGGAGGAGCTCCGGACGGGCTGGAGCGAGGGACGGGTGGTGCCGGCGGGCAGTTCCGCCGCCGGTAGGGCAGGCTCCGCAGGGGTGGGCGCGGGCGCCCGCTCGACGGTCTGCACCTCGACCTTGCGCCCGCCGTTGCCGCCGGTCAGCGCGCGGTGGCCGCGGCTGAGCGCCTTGAGCTGCGCGCGCTCGACCCGCTGCTGCTCGCGCTGCCGCGCCCTGTTCTGCTCCTTGGCGCGCTGGTCCTCACGGACCTCCTCGACGGCCTCGTCCAGGCTGCGCACACCCTCGAGGAGCATCAGCGACCACGCGTTGTACGTCTCACGGGGAGCCCGCAGCCAGCGCACTATGCGGATCTGCGGCAGCGGACGCGGCACCAGCCCCTGCTCGCGCAGTGCGGCACGGCGGGTCTGCTTCAGCGCGCGGTCGAAGAGCACCGCGGCCGACAGCGACATGCCCGCGAAGAACTGCGGGGCGCCCGCGTGGTCGACACCCCTGGGCGCGTGCACCCAGTTGAACCAGGCGGAGGCGGCCGCGAACGTCCACACCAGGATCCGGGAGCCGAGCGCCGCGTCGCCGTGGCTGGCCTCGCGCACCGCGAGCACGGAGCAGAACATGGCAGCGCCGTCCAGGCCGAACGGGACGAGGTACTCCCAGCCGTCGGTGAGGCCGAGGTTCTGCTGGCCGAAGCCCACGAGGCCGTGGAACGAGAGCGCCGCGGCGACGGCGGCACAGCAGAAGAGCAGCACATAGGAGGCCGTGGCGTACATGGTCTCCTTGCGCCTGCGACGCTCCTCGCTGCGCTCCCACGAGTCGTCGGCGCTCGTGCTCTCCCCGGACCGCTTGCCGCGCGCGAGCACCGCCACCGCCGCCAGCACGCCCAGGAGCAGTACGGCGCCCGGAAGCAGCCAGTTCAGCGATATGTCGGTCAGTCTCATTGGGGTCCCTTGCATTGGGATAGGGCGTAACGCCCGCCATAGTGGCCCAATCCCACCGGCCCTCAGGGGGTTTCGGGGCAAGAGGCCGCCAAGGAAGTGCAAGGGAATGCCCAGGGCGGCGTTCTGCTCGAACTGCCGCTTGAGGGGCGGGAGTTGAGTTCGAATAAGACTACCCGTACCGGTGGTGCCACGGAAAGTTCCTGCGACAAGTGAGGAAGTTGTGAAACGTCTGTCACCCGGCCGGGGTCTTGTCCGGGGTGGATCTTACGGTACGCGGCGGGCCGCCGTCGCCGGGGACCGCTGAAGCCGCCTCAACTTGTCGCGGCGTCCGGCCGCTTGCCCGGTCGCGCGGCGGGCGCCGCGGTCGTGCGCTTCACCCCTCGCGACGCGTCGCGAGGGCGTGCGGCGTGCGTCGCGCCGCACGTCGGCCGCGGGATTCCCCGGGCCGGTCCGCGTGACCGCGGGCCCTGCCGCGGCCGCTCCGGTCCCGGCCTCTGCGCCGGGGTTGCGCCGCGCGTCACGACCCGGGCACGGCCCGGACGTGACGTACGCCACACGGCCGGGCCGTCCCGGCCGGCCGGCCGGGGGCTGGAGGGGCGTACCGGAACGACCGTTGTGCGGCCGCTCGCCGGGGAGCGGGGCCCCGCTCCGGCCCACCGGTGTTTGAACCGGCGCGTAAGGCGCCTATGGTGCTTTACGAGCGGTAAACAACCCCCTGCACGAACCGCACGACGCACAGCACCGCCAGGACCGGAGGAGGAGCCCGTGGAGCAGGCCCGTTCCCGCAGCGCGGAGGGCTTCGCCCTGAGGGAGACCCCGTACGCCCCCGCCCGGGCCGCCCGGGTGCCCTCGCAGCTCCCGCCGGGAGAGGAGGTCCGCGAAAGGGGCGACACCCCGGGTGCCGCGCGCGGGGAGCACATCCACAGCGAGCCGCCCGTCCCGCCCCTGGAGGGGGCGCGACCCGTCGTCCAGCGGTCCTCCGTGCGCCGGCAGGTGCTCGACGCCCTGCGGACCGCGCTGGTCGCCGGAGAGCTGACGCCCGGCGAGGTGTACTCGGCACCCGCCCTCGGCGAGCAGTTCGGGGTGTCCGCGACCCCGGTGCGCGAGGCCATGCAGCAACTGGCGCTGGAGGGGGCGGTCGAGGTCGTGCCCAACCGGGGTTTCCGCGTCGTCGTGCGCGGCGCCCGCGAACTGGCCGAACTCGCCGAGATACGGGCTCTGATCGAGGTGCCGGTGATGCTGCGGCTCGTCCGCACGGTCCCCACCGAGCGCTGGGCGGAGCTGCGCCCGCTCGCCGAGGCGACCGTCCGCGCCGCGGCCTCCGGGTGCCGTGCGACGTACACCGAGTCCGACCGCGCCTTCCACCGCGCGGTGCTCCGACTCGCGGGCAACGAGCAGCTGGTGCGCATCGCCGAGGACCTGCACCGCCGGACCCAGGGGGTGCTCGTCGGCGCGCCCGGCCCGGCCGGCCGCGCCGATCTGATCGCCGACGCGGCCGAGCACACGGCGCTGCTGGACGCGCTGGCCGCCCAGGAGCTGCCGGTGGCGCAGTCCCTGGTGAGGGAACACTTCGCGGTCGCGCGCTGACCGCGTCCCCGCACGGAACCGGGCTGCCGCGGTTCTGTCCGCAGGCAGCCCGGTGCGCTCGGTCCGCGGTCAGTCGTCGTCGGACGTGCTCGTCGCGGTCTTGGAGTAGCCGTCGTGCCAGGCCGCCTTCGCACCGGAGTCACCGATGCGGTAGACGTCGACGACCGCTCCGGCGGCCACCACGAGGGACAGGACGGCGGCGGCCACCCGCACCGGGGTGCCGGACCAGCGGGAGCCGCCCGAGGCGTCGGCGGCCGACCTGCGGGCCGCCCACCAGACCAGGGCCGCCAGCACGAACAGGCCCAGGGCCCAGGGAAGCAGTCCGTCCCCGAGCTCGGCGTGCTCGCGGACCAGCGGGTCGCTGTCGACGTGGTTCTCCAGCCACTCCCCGGCCTCGGTGGTCAGCGGCACGGTGGCGAGCGTGCCCAGGGCGAGGACGGGCAGTACGACGCCGAAGCGCCGCGCGACCACCGGCCATATCGCGGATATCACCACGGCCAGCGCGGTCAGGGGGACGAGGACGACGACGGCGTGCACGAGCAGAATGTGCGCGGGCACGCCGTTGATCAAGCTCATCAGGAGATCTCCTCAGGGGGGTGGGCATCGGCGGCGTCAGCCTGGCACAGCAAGCTCTCAGGTTCTTCTGAGGTCACTGTGAAGCCGATTCCCGAAAAATCCCCCCACTCCCGATGCCTCGCCCTGGGGCCAGTGCTGTGGCCGGAAGGATGCAGACCTTTCCGGCCACAGCACTGGACGGGCACTAGACGGCCGGCGCCAACTGGGCCGCGAGCCACGTCGGTACGCCGCCCAGCAACCGGAACAGCCGGGCCGCCTCGGCCCGCAGCCGCGACGCCTCCGGCTCGGTCTCCGCGTCCGCGAGCGACGCCAGGGCCGGGGCGGTGCCGACGAGATAGCCCAACTCCTCGCGGATCCGCAGCGACTCCGCGAAGCCGTGCCGCGCCTCCGCCACCTCGCCGTCGCGCAGGGCGAGCCCCGCCAGATGGCGCCAGGTCAACGAGAGCAGCAGGGTGTCGCCGTGCGCGGAGGCGCTCGCGTGGGCGCGCCGGTAGGCGGCGCGCGCCGCCTGTGGGGAGCGGGCGAGGTTCTCGGCGAGGAGCCCGCGCCGGAAGTCCAGCAGGGCCCGCCCGGGGGCACCGGGCGGGATCAGCGCGGCGGCCCGGCCGAGCGCGGCCCGCGCCTCGTCCGCCCGGTCCCGTACGCCGTGCAGCGTCGCCGCGTAGGCCAGCTGTCCGCGCTCGCACGCGGCGGCGCCCCGCTCCTCGTCGGTCCGGGCCTGCGCCTCGGCGGTGCGCAGCGCGTCCTCGGCGTCCTCCCAGCCCTTCTCCGTGTACAGGCACCGTTCGACGAGCAGCGAGGTGCGCTGCAGCGCGGCCGCGGCCGTTTCCGCCCGGAGGAGGGCGGCCGCGTCGGCCCAGCAGGCACGCGAGCGCAGCCGCCATACCGCGGTCTGGAGGGGGTCGTCTTCTGAGGTCGTTCCGGTACCAGACATGGCGGGATACGCCACGTTGCCCTCCCCGAGCACACCATTGAGCTGTTGAGTGGTGGCATTCCAGCACCAATCGAGGTGCCGGGCCAAGAGGGTAGGTGAAGGATTTCACAAAGTCGTGCGTCTGGGAAGGCACGCGGTGCCACCCCAGCCACGGTGTGCTGACCTCAGCTCATGCGCAGCGCGAGGAAGAAATCGAGCTTGTCCTCCAGCCGGGAGAGGTCCCGGCCCGTCAACTGCTCGATGCGCCCCACCCGGTACCGCAGCGTGTTGACGTGCAGATGCAGCCGGGTCGCGCACCGGGTCCACGAGCCGTCGCAGGCGAGGAACGCCTCCAGGGTCGGGACCAGCTCGGCGCGGTGCCGGCGGTCGTAGTCGCGCAGGGGGTCCAGGAGCCGGGCCGTGAAGGCGCGGCGCACGTCGTCGGGGACGAACGGCAGCAGCAGGACGTGCGAGGCGAGTTCCTGGTGCCCGGCCGCGCAGACCCGGCCGGGTCGCGCGGCCGCGACCCGGCGGGCGTGCCGCGCCTCCTCCAGGGCACCGCGCAGCCCCTCGGCCGAGTGCACCGCGGCGCTGACGCCCAGCGTGACCCGCCCGTCGTCGCCGAGGCCCGCGGACAGCGGTTCCCGCACCGTCTCCAGCAGGGCGCCGGCGACGATGCCCGACTCGGCGCCGTCACGCTCCGAGGACACGGAGGCAAGGGGGACGAGCGCGATCGCCTCGTCCCCGATGTGGGCCACCGCGACTCGGTCGGAGTGCTCCGGGCCGGTCGCCCGGGCGTAGCCCGCGCTCGGCGGGCCCGGGGGAGAGTCGATCAGGATCTCCTCCAGCAGCGACCGGGCGATCGGACCCGCCTCGAGCCCGTCCCTCCGCGGCCCGCCGCTCCCCTCGGCCGAGGGGAGCGCGGGCGCCTGGGCCGTGTCGTCCCACTCGACCCGGGCCACGACCACCTGCCAGTGCGGGGCCGCGCCGAGGCCGGGCAGCAGCACGGGGGCGGCGACCCGAAGCCGGGCCGCGATCTCGGCGGGCGCCGCGCCCGTCTGCGTCAGCTCCACGACCTCCTGCGCGAGCCGCCGGCGCACCGTGCGGGCCGCCTCCCGCCGGTCCCGTTCGACCGCGATCAGCTGGGTGACGCCGTGCAGCAGGTCGAGCCGCTCGGGGGGCCAGTCCCCGGCGTCCGCCTCGACGGCGAGCAGCCAGTCGGACAGCACCGTCTCGCGCACGTCCCGGGGGGCGCCCGCGCGGCCCTCTCCGACGGCCGGCGGGCGGTTGTCCCACCCGCGGATCGGAAACAGCGAGAACGTCGTGGCGCCGACCGCCACCCGGTGCGGTCCGCGGCGGCCGCCGCGGACCGCCGCCAGGTGCTCGGCGGCCAGCCCGGCGCACACGTCAGGGGTGAGCCCCGGAGTCCGGCCGGCGACCGGCCGGCCGGTGGGGGAGAGCACCCAGGCGCGCAGATCCAGGTCGGAGCCCAGCAGGTCCAGGACGACGTCCGGACCGCCGCCGGCCGGGCCGGAGGTCATCATCCGCCGGTGCCGGTCCACCACGGCCGCGAGGTCACCGGCCCGTTCGCCGGAGACCTGACGCACGACGTGCTCCGTGATCGTCGCGAACGCCACCGACTCGTGGACGGCGAACAGGGGCAGGCGGTGCCGGGCGCACGCCACGATCAGATCGTCCGGGACAGCGCCCAGCTCCGCCTCACCCGCGGCCAGCGCCGCGACGCCCGCACCGACCAGGATGCGGACGAACGGCTCGGAGTCCGCGGCCTCGTGCCGCCAGGCGAGACCCGTGAGGACCAGTTCGCCGCCGGAGAGGTAACGGCTCGGATCCTTGAGATCCGTCGTCATCACACCGCTCACGGTGCGGTCCAGCTCGTCCTCGCCGCCGAGCAGGCGCAGCCCCAGCGCATCGGTGTTGAGCAGTGCGCGCAGCCGCATCGCGTCGTCGCCGTCCTTGTCGTGAAAGTCGGTTGTGTTTCCGGAGGAAAGCAGGGGGATTACCGATGGCTTCCGTTCATATGAATCTACAAGATGGGTGCCCTGGCCAGCCAACTCCTTCATGTTTTCGGTGACTGACCCCGGCGGAGAACAGGACGGTGTACTGGCTCCACTCATGAGACGAAGAAGAGAGCCGGTCATGGACTTCCTTCGCCCCGCAAGCTGGGAGGAGGCGCTCGCCGCGAAGGCGGAGCACCCCACCGCCGTACCGATCGCGGGCGGCACCGACGTAATGGTCGAGATCAACTTCGGCCACCGCCGGCCCGCCCGTCTGCTGGATCTCGGCCGCATCGGTGAACTCCACGAATGGGAGGTGGGCGAGGGCGGCGTACGGCTCGGGGCCTCGGTCCCGTACACGAAGATCATCGAGCAGTTGCGGGCCGAACTGCCGGGGCTGGCCCTGGCCTCCCACACCGTCGCCTCCCCGCAGATCCGCAACCGCGGCGGCGTCGGCGGCAATCTCGGCACCGCCTCCCCGGCCGGTGACGCCCACCCCGCCCTCCTCGCGGCCGGCGCCGAGGTCGAGGCCGCATCCGTACGCGGCACCCGCCGCATCCCGATCGACGCGTTCTACACGGGTGTGAAGCGCAACGCCCTCGCCCCCGACGAACTGATCAGGGCCGTGCACATCACGAAGGCCGACGGCCCGCAGCAGTACGCGAAGGTCGGCACCCGCAACGCGATGGTGATCGCGGTGTGCGCCTTCGGCCTCGCCCTGCACCCGGGGAGCCGGACCGTCCGCACCGGCATCGGATCGGCGGCACCCACCCCCGTCCGGGCCACGGCGGCCGAGGAGTTCCTGAACGCGGCGCTCGACGAGGGCGGCCACTGGGAGAGCGGGAAGGCCATCGCCCCCTCGGTCGCCGGACGGTTCGCCGACCTGTGCTCCGCCGCCTGCAATCCGATCGACGACGTCCGCGGCACCGCGGGCTACCGCCGCCACGCTGTCGGCGTCCTGGCCCGGCGCACGCTGACCTGGACCTGGGAGTCGTACCGCGGCGGCGCCCGCACCGCGAAGGGAGCCGCCTGATGCGTGTCCGCTTCACCGTCAACGGACGGCCGCAGGAGGCCGACGACGTGTGGGAGGGCGAGAGCCTGCTGTACGTCCTGCGCGAGCGCCTGGGCCTGCCGGGTTCGAAGAACGCGTGCGAACAGGGCGAGTGTGGCTCCTGCACGGTGCGCCTGGACGGGGTGCCGGTGTGCTCGTGCCTGGTCGCCGCCGGTCAGGCGGAGGGCCGCGAGGTCCTCACCGTCGAGGGACTGGCGGACCACGCCAGGCAGCGCTCCCGCGGCACGGGCGGCCGCGACCGCCCCGCGGACACGGCCGGGCACCCGCAGCCGAAGGGCGCCGGCGCCCACCGCGCGGAGGAGCCCGAACTGGCCCCGATCCAGCGGGCGTTCATCGACGCGGGCGCCGTCCAGTGCGGCTTCTGCACACCCGGACTGCTGGTCGCCGCCGACGAGATGCTGGAACGCCGCCCGAACCCCACCGACGCGGACATCCGCGAGGCCCTCTCCGGCAATCTGTGCCGCTGCACCGGCTACGAGAAGATCATGGACGCGGTCCGCCTGGCGGCGGCCCGGCGGTCGGAGGGGGTCTGACATGGCGGTGAACGGCGCTCCCGGCAGGATCACCCAGGGCTCCCGGACCCAGGGAGGCGTGGGCGAGTCCACGCTCCGCCCGGACGGCACCCTCAAGGTCACCGGTGAGTTCGCGTACGCGTCCGACATGTGGCACGAGAACATGCTCTGGGGGCAGATCCTGCGCTCCACGGTCGCGCACGCCGAGATCGTCTCGATCGACACCGGCGAGGCCCTGGCGACACCCGGGGTGCACGCCGTGATGACGTACGACGACCTGCCGGCCGAGGTGAAGCACTACGGCCTGGAGATCCAGGACACCCCGGTCCTCGCGCACGGCAAGGTCCGCCACCACGGCGAGCCGGTCGCGATCGTCGCCGCCGACCACCCGGAGACCGCGCGCCGCGCCGCGGCGAGGATCAGGGTGGAGTACCGGGACCTGCCGGTGATCACGGACGAGGCGTCCGCGACCGCCCCGGACGCGGTCCTGGTCCACGACGGCCGCACCGACGGCCACGCCCGGCACGTCCCGCACCCGAACATCGTCCACCGCCAGCCGGTCGTCCGCGGCGACGTGGCCGCGGCCCGCCGCCGCGCCGACGTGATCGTCACCGGCGAGTACCGCTTCGGCATGCAGGACCAGGCGTTCCTCGGCCCCGAGTCCGGTCTCGCGGTCCCGGCGGAGGACGGCGGCGTCGACCTCTACGTCGCCACCCAGTGGCTCCACTCCGACCTGCGGCAGATCGCACCGGTCCTCGGCCTGCCGCCGGAGAAGGTGCGGATGACGCTGGCGGGCGTCGGCGGCGCGTTCGGCGGGCGCGAGGACCTGTCGATGCAGATCCACGCCTGTCTGCTGGCCCTGCGCACCGGCAAGCCGGTCAAGATGGTCTTCAACCGCTTCGAGTCCTTCTTCGGGCACGTCCACCGCCACCCGGCCAGGCTGTCCTACGAGCACGGCGCCACGAAGGACGGCAGGCTCACCCATGTCACGTGCCGCATCGTGCTGGACGGCGGCGCGTACGCCTCCAGCTCCCCCGCGGTCGTCGGCAACGCCGCCTCCCTCGGCATCGGCCCCTACGCCGTGGACGACGTCGACATCGAGGCCGTCGCCCTCTACACCAACAACCCGCCCTGCGGCGCCATGCGCGGCTTCGGCGCCGTCCAGGCGTGCTTCGCGTACGAGGCGCAGATGGACAAGCTGGCCGGGAGGCTGGGTCTGGACCCGGTGGAGTTCCGGCAGCGCAACGCCATGGAACAGGGCACGGTCATGCCGACCGGCCAGGTCGTCGACTCCCCGGCCCCGGTCGCCGAACTCCTGCGCCGCGTCAAGGCGATGCCCCTTCCGCCCGAGCGCCAGTGGGAGACCACGGAAGGCGCCGACGTACGGCAGCTGCCCGGCGGTCTGTCCAACACCACGCACGGCGAAGGCGTCGTGCGGGGCGTGGGCTACGCGGTCGGCATCAAGAACGTCGGCTTCTCCGAGGGCTTCGACGACTACTCCACCGCCAGGGTCCGCCTGGAGGCCGTCGCGGGCGAGCCCGTCGCCACCGTCCGCACGGCCATGGCGGAGGTCGGCCAGGGCGGTGTCACCGTCCATGCGCAGATCGCCCGCACCGAGCTGGGCGTCGCCCGGGTGACGATCCACCCGGCGGACACCCGGGTGGGCAGCGCCGGTTCGACCTCGGCCTCCCGTCAGACCTACGTCACCGGCGGCGCCGTGAAGAACGCCTGCGAGCTGGTGCGCGCGAAGGTCCTGGAGGCGGGGCGCCGCAGGTTCGGTCCGTACCACCCGGCCTGGGCGACGGCCGAGCTGCTGCTGGAGGGCGGCAAGGTCGTCACCGGCGGCGGCGAGGTCCTCGCCGACCTGGTGGACGTCCTCGGCGACGAGGTCTTCGAGGCCGAGGAGGAGTGGCGGCACCGGCCGACCGAACCCTTCGACCCGCGCACCGGCCAGGGCGACGGCCACGTCCAGTACTCCTTCGCCGCGCACCGCGCGGTGGTCGAGGTCGACACCGAGCTGGGCCTGGTCAAGGTCGTCGAGCTGGCCTGCGCCCAGGACGTCGGCAAGGCGCTCAACCCGCTGTCGGTCGTCGGCCAGATCCAGGGCGGTACCGCCCAGGGCCTGGGCATGGCCGTGATGGAGGAGATCCTCGTCGACCCGGAGACGGCGAAGGTGCGCAACCCCTCCTTCACGGACTACCTCATCCCCACCATCCTCGACACCCCGGCCATCCCCGTCGACGTGCTCGAACTCGCCGACCGGCACGCCCCCTACGGACTGCGCGGAGTCGGCGAGGCCCCCACCCTGTCGTCGACCCCCGCGGTCCTCGCGGCGATCCGCGACGCCACGGGCCTGGAGCTGAACAGGACACCGATACGCCCGGAACACCTCACGGGCACCTGACCCTGCGGGTGAAGGTGGCTTCCGGAGTGAGGGGGCGTCCGGGGGCGGAGAGGGCTTCGGCGAGTTCCGGGTGGTGGCCGTCCGCGGCCACAGCGGCGAGGTAGCGGGGACCTGTGGCGCAACGAGGCCGCCGACGGCCGGGCCACGGTGTCCTGGCTGCGCGGGCGATCGTGGTTCAACGGAACACGGGACCGTCGGCCCCGGTCACCTGGGTCACCACCGCGCAGCCACTGCGCGGGGCGTACGTCTCGGCCCTCGGGGGCGAGGTGCCCTGGCTCGACGACGTGATGACACACCCGGACGCCAAGGACGCGTACTGGCGCGGCGCGTCGTCGGCGGAGTCGGCGAAACGGCCGCGCGTGCACATCGGCGGCGAGAACGCCTGGCGCAACCTCGACGGCCGGCCGGCCGCGGCCGTCAGCCCGTGGTTTCCGGGCTCAGCCCTGCGGGGACCGGCCGACGAGCCCGACCGGCCGCCCGGCTCGCTCCCCGGCGCCGTCTTCCCCGTCGTCGAAGCCGACCACCTTCGGATCGCGCGGGGGACGCAGGCCGCCGAGCGTCCCCGTCAGCCCTCCGAAGGGGCCGGAAGGGGCTTGCGGGCGAGCAGGTAGCCCTGCGGGGTCTTCTCCCGTTCCTCGGCCGCCCGCACGAGCCGGGCGACCTCATGGAAACCGGCCCGGCCCAGCAGCCCGGACACCAGGTCGGGAGGGAAACGGTAGACGTCGAGGGACACGTCGTGCCCGTACGCGTGGTCCAGGTGCACGCGTTCGTCACCGACCTTGAAGGCCAGCAGCAGATGGCCGCCCGGAGCCAGTACGCGGTGGAACTCGGCGAACAGCACCGGCAGTTCGTGGGGCGGGGTGTGCACCGTGGAATACCAGGCGAGGGCTCCCGCGAGCGAGTCGTCCGCGAGGTCGAGGCCGGTCATGGACCCCACCTCGAACCGCAGCCCGGGGTGGGCCCGCCGGGCCACGGCCACCATCTGCGGCGACAGATCGATCCCGAAGGCGTCCAGCCCCAGATTGTCGAGATACGTGGTCACCCGCCCCGGCCCGCACCCGAGGTCCCCGACGGGCCCGCCCCCGCCGGCCAGCACCCGCTCGGCGAACACCCCCAGCATGGCCCGGTCGAAGGGCATGTCGTCCATCACGTCCCTGAGCAACCGGTCGTAGGCCACGGCCACGGTGTCGTACGACGCCTTCGTGATGTGCAGATGAGAGGTCTCGGCCATGGGCCGGGACTGTAGTGGCCGCCACTGACAGCCCTACCGGTGCCGCGGCCCGGGGCCGGGTCCGAGGAGTGCGTCCACCGCGCGTCCGAACATCCGCCGGGCCAGCCAGCCGAGCGGGCGGTCGAAGAGCCCCGGCAGCGGGTTCACGGACAGGTCCTCCCGCCACACCACCCGCGACCGTCCCTCGCCGTGCGGATGCACCTCGAACTCGGCCCAGCCGGTGACGACACGGCCCCGCTTGGCCAGCCGGCACAGGGTCGGCGGCTGCCAGACGACCACCTCCATGGGGTCGTCGACGGCGAGCGGGCCCACGCCGGAGCGGGCCACGAACACGGTGCCCACGGCCGTCGGCGGCGGGGTGAGCACCGTGACCTCGGTCAGCGGCACCACGTCCGCGTGGCGCGGCCAGTCCGTGAGCCGCAGCCACGCCTGCTCGGCGGGGAGCGGCGCGACGCGTTCGAGGTGGAAGAGGACCACCGGGGGATCGTATGCGGGGGGTCCCGCGTTCCCCGGCCCCGACTCACCGCAGGCGTGCGTCTCAGGGCCGGTAGACCGTGCCCGGCTCGGCCTTCCCGGGGGCCAGCAGCTGGGGAACCGTGACGAACACGTACCCCCGTTCCTTGAGCGCGTCGACGATGCCGGGCACCGCGGGCACGGTGCCCGGGTAGATGTCGTGCAGCAGGATGATCCCGTCCCTGGACGCCTGTTCCAGCACGCGCTTCTGGATCAGCTTCGAGTCGTTGGTCGTGTAGTCCTTGGCGGTCACGCTCCACAGCACCTCGGCGAGGCCCTCCTCGCGGCAGATCCGGTGCACGGCGTCGTTCGTGCGCCCCTGGGGCGGGCGCATCAGCGTGGGCCGGCGGCCGATGAGCTTCTCTATCGCGTCGTCCGGCTTGCGCAGTTCCTGGCGTATCTCCCGGTCCGGGATCTCGGTGAGTATCTTGTGGTCCCAGGTGTGGCTGGCCACCTCGTGCCCCTCGGCCGCCATCCGCTTGACCAGCTCCGGGTACTTCTCGATGTGCCGCTTGCCGAGCAGGAAGAACGTCGTGGGGACCTTCTTCTCCTTCAGGATGTCCAGCAGCCGCGGCGAGTTCTCGCTGGGCCCGGCGTCGAAGGTCAGCGCGATGCACTTGGCCCGGCGGCAGTCCGCGGTCCCGAAGGACGCCGGGGCGCCGGCGGCGCCGTGTGCCCGCACGGAGCTGGGCGCGGTGGTGTGGAGCGTCGTGCAGCCCGAGAGCGCGAAGGCGCTCGCCGCGAAGACAGCGGCCGCTGCACGCAACCCGGCCGCACGCGTGTTCGTCTTCCCCGTCGAAAACATGCGCCGACTATACATGCCAGGTATACACGGCATGTATAGTCAGTCGGAGCTGCCCGGCCGGTGCGCGCCGCCCGGACGGTGCCCCGGGCGCGCGGTCTCAGCGGTGATAGAGGCCCATCAGCGTGCCGTCCGCGATCTCCCGCTCCCCGACGGCGTCGTGCACCTGGTCGGCGCTGGGGGCGTCCGGCAGAGCGCACGGCTCCGCGAGGGCGTAGAGGTGGAAGACGTAGCGGTGCGCCTCGTCCCCGGGCGGCGGATGGGGCCCGCCCCAGCCCTGCCGGTGGAAGCCGTTGACGAGTTCCGTGCCGCCCGGCGGGCACTGCCCCGCCGCCACACCGCCGCTGTGCGGATCGACCCCGACGACGATCCAGTGCACGAAGGTGCCCGACGGGGCGTCGGGGTCCTCGCACAGCAGGACCAGTTCGGTCGCGTCCTGAGGAACGCCCGACCAGGTGAGGGGAGGCGACTCGTTCTCGCCCTCCAGCGCGTACCGGCGCGGCAGGAAGGCGTGGTCACTGAAGGCACTGCTCATGAGTTCGATGCCGGCCATGCGTCCCGGGTACCCCGGAGCGGGGAGCCCATCGCGCCGCGGCCGGTGCCGTGCGGGCGCCGCCGCCTCGGGGGAGGCGTGCGCCGGCCGCGGCACCGGCCGTCGGAGGGCTCAGCGGGGGCGCCGGGAGCCCCCGCGGATTCCCACCATCCGCCAGATCCGCACCTCGCGGACCAGCCCGGGGAACTCCCTCGCCAGCAGGGTCAGGGCGATGCCGCCCACGACCACCGCCTGCGCGATCAGCACGCGTCGTGCCATGTCCCGTACTCCTTCGGTCGTCGTGCCGGTGCGGCGCCCGCTCGGGGCGCCCGTCGTGATCGCCGTGTCAGCCCGGGGGAAGGCTCGGCATGATCTTCATGAGGGCGTCGTGCTTCTTCCAGTGGATCCCGGTCGAACGACGGGCGTCGGCCGTCCCGTCCTTGTGGTGCCCGGGCTGCCGGTGGTACGGGCCCTTGTTGCCCTGGTGCAGCCCGGCCACGGTGCTGGGAGTGTCGGGTTTCACCTGTCGTCTGCCGACTCGGATGCTGCCCATGTCTGCTCCTCGTGGTCCGTCACGGTCGTTCGGTCAGCTCCGCGAAGAACCGCTCGATCTCGGGCCACACCCGGCTCCCGCCGGACAGGCCCCGCCACTCCCGACGTACGACGGCGACCAGCCGGAAGCAGTCGTCGATCGGGACGATCCAGTGGTGCTTCGCCGCTCGGGCTGTGTTGACCAGCAGCGCCTCCACATCGGGTTCGAGACCGGCGAGCGGCGGGCAGTGCGCGACCGCGTCACGCCACGCCTGCGGCTCGGCCTCCCAGCGGGTGGCTCCCGCCGGGCTCGGGTAGTGCGCGCTCACGGTGCCGTCGGCGTGCGGCACGAAGTAGGCCAGCCCGACCGGGACGCCCAACGCCCGCGTCCCGACCGGAGGCAGCCGCACCCGCCGCCGCGGCACCAGCCGGTAGCGGCCCTGCGCCGCCTCCTTGTCGACGAAGAGGAGCGAGCACGGCCGGCAGGCGCACAACAGCCCCTCGCGGCCCGTGTCCAGCAGGTGGTGGTGTTCGGGCGGCAGGTCCGCGCCGCACAGCTCGCACCGCTCCGCGTCCGGGCGCCGGTCGGCGGCGGAGCGGATGACGCGGGCCAGCGCACCCGAGGTCATGAGCGCTTCCCGGTGGGAGCGGCCCGCAGGGTGACCGCGTCGACGGGCACGAAGGCGGCCCGCCGTCCGCCGTCCGAGGGCGTCCGCTCGACGCCGGACAGTTCGGGAGCCAGGGCGAGCACGGCCTCGCGGACCGCCTCCTCGACCCCGGCCGAGGAGGACCCGCAGCCCTTGGCGGACAGTCGTACGCGGGCCACACCCTCCTCCACACCCGCCAGTTCGACGTCCCCGCCGCGCTCGCGCACCGCCGGCCGCA
Source organism: Streptomyces sp. NPDC007264 (assembly GCF_042869095.1). NCBI lineage: Bacteria > Bacillati > Actinomycetota > Actinomycetes > Kitasatosporales > Streptomycetaceae > Streptomyces > Streptomyces sp. NPDC007264. The sequence goes on along the minus strand of NZ_JBIAFD010000002.1, from coordinate 219,602 downwards.
GGCGGTCGACGGCACGGGCGGCCCGGCTCTCCGGCGGCTCCGGGTGGATGTCGTGGAGCACCAGGAGATGGCCGACGAGGTCGTCGCCGGCCATACGGTCGGTCAGCCGGGCGTCCGCGTGGTCCAGCACCCGGGCCAGTGCCTCGCCGTAGAGCTCGGTCAGGGTCTGCACCGCCTCGATCGCCCCTGCGGCCATCGGGCCGGGTGCGCCCTCGATCTGTTCCAGCAGCCGGTCGAGGCGGGACAGCCGCTCCGCGACCGCCGCCTCGTCCAGTCGTCCGGTGTCAGCCATGGGCTGCTCCGAAAGTGGGCGAGTGCGTGGTGGTCAGGGTCCTGCCCTTGCCGACGTACATGTGCACACCGCAGGGCAGACACGGGTCGAAGCTGCGGACGGTGCGCATGATGTCGACGCCCTTGAAGTCGTCGGGCCCGTTCTCCTCGAAGATCGGCTGCCCCTGGACGGCGTCCTCGTACGGTCCTGGCGTGCCGTACATGTCCCGCGGGCTGGCGTTCCACGGGGTCGGCGGGTACGGATGGTAGTTCGCGATCTTCTTGTCCTTGATGACCAGGTGGTGCGAGAGGACGCCGCGGACCGCCTCGTGGAAGCCGCAGCCGATCGCCTCGTCCGGCACCTCGTAGTTCTCGAAGATCTTGGTGTCGCCGGCGCGGACGTGCTCCATCGCCCGCTCCACGAAGAAGAAGGCCATGGCGGCGGCGTACGCCACGAAGTACGGCCGGGCGCGGTCGCGTTCGATGGTGTTGCTCCACTGGGGGATCTTCCACTCCAGCGTCATCTCGGGCAGCTGCTCGCTCTTGGGCAGCGAGATCCGCACGCTGTGCCCGGTGGCCTTCACATAGGGCGTGTCGACCAGTCCGTTGAGCGCCGTCGACCACAGGCGGGCCAGGGCCCCGCCGCCGGTGTCGAGCGCGAGGTGCTGGTCGCTGGTCCCGTCGTACCAGCGGGGGCTCATCACCCAGCTGTACTTGCCGTCGAAGTCGCGCTTCTGGGGCACCGGGACCGTGGTCTGGTTCCAGGGGTGGCGCATGTCGACCGGATTGCCGAGCGGGTCGTGGGTGACGAACGGCTCCTCGGCGGTCCAGTCCTCGTAGAAGGAGCTGCCCAGCAGGATCCTCATGCCCAGGTTGATGTCGACGAGGTCGTTGGTGAGGAGCTTGCCGTCCACGATGATGCCCGGGGTGACGTACATGGCGCGGCCCCAGTCGCCCATCGTCTCGTAGCGGTAGTCGCACACGTCCGGGTTCTGCCAGGAGCCCCAGCAGCCGAGCATGATCCGCCGGCGCCCCACCTCCTCGTAGCCGGGCAGCGCCTCGTAGAAGAAGTCGAAGACGTCGTCGTTCATGCTGACGGCCCGCTTCACGAAGTCGATCACCCGCAGCAGCCGCGAGAGGTAGTCGGTGAAGGTGGTCGGCTCGGGCATGGTGCCGACCCCGCCGGGATACAGCGTGGACGGATGGACGTGGCGCCCCTCCATGAGGCAGAACATCTCCCGGGTGACCCGGCTGACCCTGAGGGACTCCTTGTAGACCTCGCCCTCGAACGGGTTGTAGGCGCGCATGATGTCGGCGACGGTCCGGTAGCCGTGGATGTGGCCGTTGCGGGCCTCGGTGCGCTCGGCCCGGGCCAGCACGCCGGGGTTGGTGGCCTTGACCATCGCCTCGCAGAAGTCGACGAACACCATGTTGTCCTGAAAGATGGTGTGGTCGAACATGTACTCGGCCGCTTCGCCCAGGTTGACGATGGTGTCGGCCAGCTTCGGCGGTTTGACGCCGTAGGCCATCTGCTGGGCGTAGTTGGAGCAGGTGGTGTGGTTGTCCCCGCAGATCCCGCAGATGCGGGAGGTGATGAAGCCGGCGTCGCGCGGGTCCTTGCCCTTCATGAACACGGAGTAGCCCCGGAAGAGCGACGACGTGCTGTGGCACTCCACCACCTCGCGGTTCGCGAAGTCGATCTTCGTATAGATGCCGAGATTGCCGATGATCCGGGTGATCGGATCCCAGGACATGTCCACGAGCTGCGCCGGTTTGCGCTCCGTGGGCCGCGCCGCGGTTGCCGTCATGGTCGTTCCTGCCTCGCTCTCTGTGCATGGGCGTGCTGCGGGGGCGCCGGCAGGTGGTGCCGGCAGGTGGTGCCGGGGCGCCGGTGCGTGCTTCAGGGGCGCCAGTACGGGTCGTAGCCGCTGGTCACCTTGTCCCGGTTGTGGCGCCACTTGGGTTCCCGGTTCACGGCGATGTTCGTGATGCCGCGCAGACGGCGGATGACGGCGCCGTAGGGCCTGATGATCGCGGAGGACAGGGTGCCGCCGGTGGGCTCGTCCATGAACGGCATGAAGGCGTCCGGGAAGCCGGGCATCGTGCAGCCGATGCAGATGCCGCCGACGTTGGGGCAGCCGCCCACGCCCGACATCCAGCCGCGCTTGGGCACGTTGCAGTTCACCACGGGGCCCCAGCAGCCCACCTTCACCTGGCACTTGGGGGAGTTGTAGTCCTTGGCGAAGTCGCCCTGCTCGTAGTAGGCGGCCCGGTCGCAGCCCTCGTGGACCGTCTTTCCGAACAGCCACTGCGGACGCAGCATGTGGTCGAGCGGGGGCGGCGGCGCGGACCCCGCCGCGTGGTGGAGCAGCCAGGTCAGCGTCTCCATGAAGTTCTCCGGCTGGATCGGGCAACCGGGCACGTTGACGACCGGGAGCGCGCCCTGCGACCTGAAGTCCCAGCCCAGGTAGTCGGACAGACCCATGGCGCCGGTGGGGTTGCCCGCCATCGCGTGGATCCCGCCGTAGGCGGCGCAGGTGCCGACGGCCAGGACCGCCCAGGCCCTGGGCGCGAGGCGGTCCAGCCACCAGTTGAGGGTGAGCGGTTCCCCGGTGTCCGGGTCGTTGCCGAACGACGTCCAGAAGCCGTCGCCCTCGATGATGTTCTGGTTGGGTACGGACCCCTCGATGACGAGGATGAACGGCTCCAGTTCGCCGCGCGCGGCGGCGCGGAACGGCGTGAGGAAGTCCTCGCCGCCCTCGCTGGGGGAGAGCACCTTGTTGTACAGGTGGACCTTCGGCAGGCCCGGCACGAGCCCGAGCACGATGTCCTCGATCGCCGGCTGGCCGGAGGCCGTCATCGACACCGTGTCGCCGTCGCAGCTCATGCCCTCCGAGATCCACAGGATATGGATCTCGTCGAAACCGCTCCTCTCCGAAGCCTCCGTGGGCTGTCGGCTGACTTTGGTGGTACCGCTTTCAACGGTCATGTCCTCGGCCTCCCTTGCAGTCGGTTCCGGAGCCGGTCGTAGGCCGCGGCCACCGGGCCGACGAGCGTCAGCGCCGGAGGCTGGTCCGGCGCGTTCGGGTGCGGGCGGGTCGGGGCGGCCTGTTTGGCCTGTGCGAGGAGCTGCCCCAGCTCGTCCAGTTCCTTCTGATCGACCGCCGCGCGCACTCTCGGCAGCAACTCGTCCTCCTCCTCGCGCACGTGCTCGCCGATCTCCCGGCGCAGGTGCTCCATGAGGTCGTCCGTGCGCTCGTCGCCGGCGGACAGCTTGTCCAGAGCGAGCAGGGTCTCCTTGACCGCCTGGTGCTGCGCCAGGTGTTCCTGGATCTCCCCTCCGCCGTCCGGGAGGACCCTCCTGGCCAGCGGGTAGACCATCAGCTCCTCCAGCGCCGCGTGCTTGGACAGCTCGCGGACCAGCGTCTCGACCACGGCCCGGCGCTGGGCGTCGGAGGCGGCGCTCCGGTAGTCGCGGAACAGTTGTTCGATCATCCGGTGGTCATGCCTCAGCAACTCGATGGCGTCCATCGCACCCTTCCTCGTCGGGGACGCGGGCCGGCCGCTCGTCCGGCTCCACGGCCGACGGCCGCACCTCGTCCGGACGGAAGTAGAGGTAGCGGCCGTACCAGCTGTGGAGTTCGGCCGCGGGGTCGTCCTCGAGCGTCACGGCGAGGTGCACGCTCCCGTCGATGTCGTGGTGGACGGCCGCCACCCGGGCGAACCGGCCGGCCAGGAACATGTCCTGCGCGTCGGCTCCCCGGCCGCGCGGACACAGCAGCACCCGGCTGCCGCCCGCCACCGCGACCCCGTCGACCAGGACGGTGTCCGTGGCCGGCGACAGGCCCTCGTCGCCGCCCTCCTGCCACCATGCGACCGCCGCGCGTCGCGGGACGGCCTCCTCGTGTGCCGCCTCCGCGCCGAGGGGCGGACCCTCCGGGGCGCGGGAGCCCGCGAGGGGGCCGGACGCGGACAGCGACGCGGACGCGGACAGCGACGCGGACGCGGACAGCGACGCGGACAGGGGCGCGGACGCGGACAGGGACGCGGACGCACGGGCCGGGTCCCCGGCGGGAGCGAGGGAACGGATCGCTCCGTGCAACCGGGCGAACACCTCCGGCGGCATGGTCTCGACCCGGTCCAGGATGTGCGCGGCCCGCGGATCGGTGGCGCGCGCCTCCCGCTTCTCGTCGTCCGTGAGCAGGAGCGTGCGCAGCGTCAGGATCTCGTCGATCTCCGCGGCGTCGTGCAGGTCGCCGGGGCTCTCCGGCGCCACCCGGGGATGGTCGGGCAGGATGATCGGCGCCGACAGCACGAGGCCGTCGGACCCCTCCGCCCCGGCGAGCACGGGGAAGGTGTGCAGGTTGACGCAGTTCCGCACGCGGGCGGCCACCTCCTCGGGCGGGTCGATCGAGGAGAAGAACCGCACACCGTCGCCGCCGAGGAAGGTGTGCGCCGCGACGAGCGCATGGCGCAGGGCCTCGTCGCGGCCGGCTCCGGGCGCCGTGGAGCGCCCGGTGTTCTCGGTGCGCACCCGCAGCCGGTACAGCGAGTCGGGGCCGTCCAGCCGCCGGGCGTGCAGGATCGTCCGCGCCTCGACCGGGTGGCACCGCCGCACCAGGCGTCCCGCCCCGCCGGGGAGCGCCTCGGTCACCAGGCCGCCAGGGGCACCTACCGGGAACTCCCGGTCCGCCGACAGGAGCTCGCCCAGCGGCACGACGAGGTCGTGCTCGCGGGGGACCGCCTCGTCGAAGGCCAGCTGGACCTCCCCGCCGGCCTCCAGGGACTCCACCGGCTCGTACCGGCCCTCGCCGGTCCGGCGCTCCACGCCGCGGTGCTGCACCTGCAGATAGCGCACGCGCACGCGCACCACCGCATCGGGCTCCGCCCGCAGCACGCACTCGGTCTGCTGCCGCCAGGTCTCGACGGAACCCGAGACGCCCGGGGCCACCGGGCCGTGCGCCTCGGCCCACACGCGCGGGGCGAGGATGCCGAACTGCCAGCGCACCCGGTTCTTGGGCGACGACCGCCGGTAGGGGTACAGCAGATAGCCCTCGTAGAGGACGGCGTCCGCCACCGCGCACGCCTGCTCGAACGCGGAACGCGCGCGGGACGCCGTACCGGGCGTGGGGGCGGGGTGGCTCACGCTCGCTCCTCGCTCCATGGGCTGGCTCATCTGTCACTGTGTTCTCAGTATTCACATCATTTACACGCATCAGCGACTGTTCGGGGCATATGAGTGATGGCGGCCCCCGTCACCTCCGAGCCGCCGTGGACCTGCGGGAATCCGCAACCGGCCCTCCCGGGGATACCCCTGTGGGTACCAGGGCAGGGACCACCGGCCCCTGACGGCTCCTCACCGCCCGCACGACAGTGGAGTCATGGCCACACACATCGTGATTCTCGGAGGCGGCACCGCCGGTACGCTCACGGCCAACCGCCTGCAGCGCACGTACGACGAGCGGGATGTCAGGATCACGGTCGTCGACCAGGACGACGACCACATCTACCAGCCCGGTCTGCTGTTCGTGCCGTTCGGGCTCGCCCAGCCGCACCACCTCGTCCGTTCCCGCCCGCGGCAGCTGAACGCGGGCGTCGACTACAAGCAGGCGCGGATCGAGCGGGTCGACCCGGAGGACCGGACGGTGCACCTGGCCGGCGGCATCCGGCTGGGCTACGACGTCCTCGTGGTCGCCACCGGCGCCCGGCTGCTGCCGGAGGAGACCGAAGGGCTGACCGGCCCCGGCTGGGGCGAGAAGGTCTTCACCTTCTACGACCTGCCCGGCGCGGTCGGTCTGCACCATGCGCTGGAGCGCTTCGACGGCGGCCGGATCGTGGTGGACGTGGCCGACCTGCCCGTCAAGTGCCCGGTCGCGCCCCTGGAGTTCGCCTTCCTCACCGACTGGTACTTCCAGCGGCTGGGCATCCGCGACCGTGTCCGGCTGACCTACGTCACCCCGCTGGACGCGGCCTTCACCAAGCCGGTCGCGGCGAAGGCGCTGGGTGGGCTGCTGGCGGACAAGGGTGTCGAGCTGGTCACCGAGTTCACCCTCGGCGAGGTCGACGGGACGGGGGGCCGGCTGGTCTCCTACGACGAACGCGAGGTGCCGTTCGACCTGGCGGTCGTGGTCCCGCTGCACGGCGGGGCGGAGTACGTCGGGCGCTCCGCGGGCCTGGGCGACGAGCTCGGCTTCGTGCCCGTCGACCCGCACACCCTCCAGCACCCCGACCACCCCGAGGTGTTCGCCATCGGGGACGCGGCGGGGCTGCCCGCCTCCAAGGCCGGCTCGGTGGCCCACTTCGCGGGCGAGGTGCTCACCCGCAACATCGACGCCTTCCTCGCGGGGCGGCCGCTGGAGGGCGCCTTCGACGGGCACGCCAACTGTTTCGTCGAGACCGGCCACCACAAGGCCCTGCTCATCGACTTCAACTACGACACCGAGCCGCTGCCGGGTCACTTCCCGGCCGCCGTCGGCCTGCCGCTGCTGAAGGAGTCGTACGCCGACCACCTCGGCAAGCTCGCCTTCGAGTGGCTCTACTGGCACAGCCTGCTGCCCGGCCGGGAACTGCCCGGCATCGGCTCGGCGATGCCCGAGCGCGGCAAGACCCGCACCTCCGTCTGATCCCGGGAAGGAATCACCATGCCCACCGCCACCTATGCCGACACCACCGTCCCGGTCGACGACGAGGGCTTCTTCACCGACCCCGGCCGGTGGACGGAGCCGATGGCCGAGCAGATCGCCCGCGAGGCGGGCATCGAGGAACTGACCGACCGGCACTGGGCGGTCATCCGCTTCATGCGCGAGCAGTACGCCGCCAAGGGCACCGGCCCGACCGTGCGGGTGCTGGGCAAGACCTCCGGGGTCGGCGTCAAGGAGCTCTACCAGCTCTTCCCCAAGGGGCCGGCGAAGACGGCCGCGAAGATCGCCGGGATCCCCAAGCCGCGTGGCTGCATCTGACCCGTCCGCCGCAACCGAAGGAGCACCTGTCATGGCCGCCACCGGCACGATCGAGAAGGTCTCGATCATCGTCTCCAAGGGATCCCTGGAAGGGATCTACCCGGCCCTGATCCTGGCCAACGGCGCCCGCGCCGAGGGGATCGAGGCCGACCTGTTCTTCACGTTCTTCGGGCTCGACGCGATCACGAAGAGCCGCTGGGAACACATCAAGCTGGCCACCGTCGGCAACCCCGGCCTCCATCTGCCGACCCTGCTGGGCGGTCTGCCCGGCATGCCGGACCTGCTCACCCGGTACATGGAACGCAAGATGGACAAGCTCGACATCCCGCCGATCCCCGAGTTCATCGAGATGATCTCCGACACCGGTGCGGGCATCTACGCCTGCAAGGCGTCCGTCGACCTGTTCGAACTCGCCAAGGACGACCTGATCGATCAGGTCCAGGGCGTCATCACGGTCGGCGAGTTCTACGAGCGCGCCGCCGACGCCCGGATCATCTACACCTGACGCCCACGCCGGCGGACCGGGCCCGGGGCCGTTCGTGAGCCGGGCCTCGTGAACGGCCCCCGCGCAGGGGGCGCGCGATGTTCCGGCCCTCCTGCGCACCGCGCCTCCGGGGGTGCTCAGGCGCCCTTCGGGGGCGCGGTGCTCTGCCGGACCACCAGGTGGGTGGCGAGCTCGATGCGCAGGGCGGAGGTGTCGGCGTCGCGGGGGCGCAGCAGCATCCGGGCCGCTTCCTCGGCCATCTGCCGCAGCGGCTGGCGGACCGTGGTCAGCGCCGGGCTCGACCACTGGGCCAGGGGGACGTCGTCGTATCCGACGACCGAGAGGTCCTCCGGCACGCTCAGGCCCTTCAGCCGTGCCGCCTCCAGGACGCCGAGCGCCTGCAGGTCGCTGCCGGCGAAGACGGCGGTCGGCCGGTCCGGGCCCTCCAGCAGGTCCATGGCGTGATCGAAGCCGCCCTGCACATGGAAGTCGCCGTAGCGCACGAGGCGCGGGTCGACCTCGAGGCCCGCCATCGCCATGGCCGAGCGGTAGCCGTCGAGCCGGGCGAGGGAGCACATCATGTCGTCCGGGCCGGTGATGATGGCGATGCGCTCGTGCCGCTGGTCGGTGAGGTGGCGGGTGGCCGCCAGGCCGCCGGCCCAGTTGGCCGAGCCGACGGACGGCACGTCCGGGTCGGGGTCGCCGGCCGGGTCGACGATGACGAACGGGATGGCCCGCGACCGCAGCTGCTTCTTCACCTTGTCCGGGAGCGCCGAGAAGACCAGGACCACGCCCAGCGGCCGGCGCCGCAGGACCCCCTCGATCCAGTCGGGCGCGGGCGCGTGCCGGGTGCCGCTCTCGGTGAGCACCACGCTCGCCTTGTTGTCCTTCGCGACGTTCTCCACACCGCGGATGAGCTCCATCGCCCAGATGCTGTCCAGCTCGTGGAAGACCAGCTCGATGAGCGGCGCCTGGGGGGCGCCCTGGGACCGCCGACGGTATCCGTGGTCGTCGAGAAGCCGTTCGACCCTGGTGCGGGTCGCCTCCGACACATCGGAACGGCCGTTGAGGACTTTCGAAACCGTTGACAGTGACACACCGGCCTGTCCGGCCACCGCGGCCAGGGTCACCCGGCCGTCCACCTCGTCGTTTTCGCGCATGTCCGAAGGATAGGGCACGGCCCACCGGTAACGGTTTGATCGCGCGCCTGCACGCCCGTTGACCCCCTGGGGTGCCTCCCTTACTGTCCGACAGCAGCGACTTTCGGCAATGCCGCCGAAACTTTCGAAAGGCAGACGATGAAGATACGTGCGCGGGTGCCCCGTTTGCTCGCCGGTGGCGTGACGCTCGCCCTGGCGCTGAGCCTTTCGGCGTGCGGGAGCGGGACCGGCGGAGGATCGTCGGACGACGGGAAGATCCACGTCCTCGTCTACGGAGACGCCAGCAACAAGGTCGAGCGGCAGATCGTCGCCACCTTCAACAAGACGTCCGACGTCAAGGTCGTCCTCGACACCATCCCGGGCGCGGACTACCAGCAGAAGCTGCAGACGATCATCAACACCCCGCAGGCCCCCGACGTCTTCTTCAACTGGGGCGGCGGCAGCATCACGCCGTTCGTCAAGGCCGGCCTGCTGATGCCGCTGGACGACTTCATGACGAAAGAACCCGCGCTCAAGTCCAACTTCCTGCCCACGGTGCTCGACAGCGCGAGCGTCGACGGCAAGCACTACGGCATTCCGATGCGCGGTACCCAGCCGGTTCTGCTCTTCAGCAACAAGAACGTGCTGGCCGACGCCGGGGTGCAGCAGCCCAAGACGTGGGAGGACCTGCTCGCCGCGGTCAAGGCGCTCAAGGAGAAGGGGAAGACCCCGATCGCCCTCGGCGGCGGCGACCAGTGGCCGACGCTGATGTGGTTCGAGTACGTCTACGACCGCGTCGCGGGGCCGGAGCTGTTCCGGAAGGCCCTCGGCGGCGACAAGAGCGCGTGGGAGAGCCCGGACAGCAAGAAGGCGCTGAGCATGCTCAAGCAGCTCGTCGACGCCGGCGCCTTCGGCACCAAGTTCGACTCCGTGAAGTACACGAACGGCCAGTCGGTGGCGCTGGTCTCCAGGGGCAAGGCCGGCTTCGAGCTGATGGGCTCCTGGTACTACTCCCAGCAGCAGCAGGACGCCAAGGAGTTCGCCGAGAAGGGACTGGGCTACAGCACCTTCCCCACCATCGCGGGCGGCAAGGGCGACCCGGCCGACGTCGTCGGCAACACCAACAACTTCTACTCGGTCATGAAGAAGACGAAGCACCCCGAGGCCGTCGCGAAGTTCCTGAAGCTCATGTACTCCGCCGAGTTCGTCAAGGCGTCGCTGGCGATCGGCAACCTGCCGACCACGACCAACGCCGGGACCTTCATCGACAGCGCGTCCGCCAGCCCCGCGTACTCGCACTTCCAGTACGACATGGTGAAGCAGGCCCCGTCGTTCCAGCTGTCCTGGGACCAGGCGTACCCGCAGTCGGCCAGCACGGCGATGCACCAGGCGGTGCAGCAGTTCTTCGACGGCCAGATCGACGCCGACGGCTTCATCAAGGCCATGCAGGCCCTCCCCGCCGAATGAACCGCCGATGACCACAGAAACGACGAGCGTTCCCACCGTCGCCGGGCCCCGGAAGGAAGCCCGGCGGCGGCCGGGGGGCTCCCACACCGCCCGCGTGGGGCGCCCCGGCTTCGGCTGGGCCGTCCCCGCCACCGTGTTCTTCGCCGTGTTCGCCATCGCCCCGCTGGTCATGGTGGCGGTGCTGTCCTTCATGAGCTGGAACGGCCTGGGCTCGCCCCGGTTCGTCGGCATGGACAACTGGAACCGGGTCCTCGACGACCCGGTCATGATCCAGAGCATCTGGCTGACCCTGCTGGTCACCGTCCTCGGCGTGGTCGTCCAGACCCCCCTGAGCATCCTGCTCGGCGTCTGGGCCGCCGGACAGCAGCGCAACCGCGCGGTGCTCTCGGCGATCTACTTCATCCCGCTGCTGCTGTCCGCCACCGCCGTGTCGGTGGTGTGGCGGGCGCTGCTCGACCCCAACTTCGGCATCCCGGCGCAGGCCACCTGGCTGTTCGGTGACGGCAACCTGTTCGGCAGGCAGACCACCGCGATCGGCGTGCTGGCCTTCGTGAGCACCTGGCAGTACACGCCGTTCCACACACTGATCTACCAGGGCGCCGCCCGCGCGATCCCGGAGGTGCTGTACCAGGCGGCCGAGATCGACGGCGCTGGGCGCTACCGCCAGTTCTTCCACATCACCCTGCCGCAGCTGAGGAACTCGGTCATCACCTCGATGATCATCATGATCGTCGGCGGGCTCACCACGTTCGAGACGGTCCTGATCCTCACCCAGGGCGGACCGGGCACCGACACCACCATCAGCGCCTACTACATGTACCAAAAGGCCTTCAAGAGCTTCGACTTCGGCGCCGGTGCCGCCATCGCTCTCGTGCTGGTCGTCGCGGCCACCGTCATCTCGCTGATCGTCGTGCGCGTGTCCGGCTACGACAAGATGCGCAGCGACATGGAGGGTGTGTCATGAGGCGCCGCCCCAACCACCTGGCGGGCTTCGGTTCGCTGGTCTGGCTGTTCCTGGTCGGACTGCCGCTGTACGTGATGATCGTGGCGACGGTGCAGCCCCAGTCGGACTACGCCGGGAACGGGCCCCTGTCCTTCCCGGACCACTTCACCCTCCGCAACTACACCAGTGCCTTCGACTCGGGCTTCGGCCAGTACTTCCTCAACACACTGGTCGTCACCGTGTGCGTGGTCGGCCTGGTGCTGCTGCTCGTCCCGCCGCTCGCCTACGCCATCGTGCGCAGCCGCAGCAGGATCACCTCGCAGGTCTTCCGGCTGTTCCTGCTCGGACTCGCCATTCCGGCGCAGGCCGTGATCGTCCCGATGTTCTACCTGATCAGCCAGGCCGGCCTCTACGACAACCTTGTCGGTGTCATCCTGCCGACCGCCGCCTTCTGCCTGCCGATGTCGGCGCTGATCCTCAGCGGCGCCATGCGCGACATCTCCCCCGAGCTGTTCGAGGCGATGGCCGTGGACGGCGCCACCCCCCGGCGGATGTTCTTCCAGCTCGTGCTCCCGCTCTCCCGGGGCGGGCTGTCCACGATCGTGGTCTTCTCCGCGCTCCAGGCGTGGAACGGCTTCCTGTTCCCCCTGGTGCTGACCCAGTCCGACTCCACCAAGGTGATCACCCTGGGTCTGTACAACTTCCAGACCGAACACGGCATCAACATCCCGGGGCTGCTGGCGGCCGTCGTGCTGTCCATGGTGCCCGTCCTGCTCGTCTACCTGTTCGCCCGCCGTGCCCTCATCCAGGGCCTCATGGGCGTCGGAGGAAAGTGACCGCCAACGTGGCAGTTGAGACCACCCCCGAAACCCCCGTCTGGAACGATCCCGCCCGCGACATCGGCACCCGGGTGTCGGCCCTGATCGGTGCCATGACCCTCGAGGAGAAGATCGCCCAGCTCTACGGTGTCTGGGTCGGCGCGTCCGACGAGGGCGGCGAAGTGGCCCCCCACCAGCACGACATGGAGGACGCCGTCGACCTCGACGGCCTGCTGCCGGCCGGCCTCGGCCAGCTCACCCGTCCCTTCGGCACCGCCCCCGTCGACCCGGCGCTCGGTGCGCTGTCCCTGCTGCGCACCCAGGCGCGCATCGTCGCGGCGAACCGCTTCGGCATTCCCGCCGTCGCGCACGAGGAGTGCCTGGCCGGCTTCGCGGCCTGGAAGGCGACCGCCTACCCCGTCCCCCTGTCCTGGGGTGCCACCTTCGACCCGGAGCTGATCCACCGGATGGCCGCCGCCATCGGCCGGGACATGCGGTCCGTGGGGGTGCACCAGGGCCTCGCACCCGTGCTCGACGTGGTCCGCGACGCCCGCTGGGGTCGCGTCGAGGAGACCATCGGCGAGGACCCGTACCTCGTGGGCACCGTCGCCACGGCCTACGTGCGGGGACTCCAGTCCGCGGGGGTCGCCGCCACCCTGAAGCACTTCGTCGGCTACTCGGCCTCGCGCGCCGGCCGCAACCTCGCCCCGGTGGAGATGGGCCCGCGCGAGACGGCCGACGTCCTGCTCCCACCGTTCGAGATGGCCGTGCGCGAGGGCGGCGCCCGGTCCGTGATGTCCGCCTACAACGACACCGACGGAGTGCCCGCGGCGGCCGACGAGGAACTGCTGACCGGACTGCTGCGCGACACCTGGGGCTTCGACGGCACCGTCGTGGCCGACTACTTCGGCATCGCCTTCCTCAAGACCCTGCACGGGATCACGGGCGACTGGGCGGGCGCCGCGGGCGCCGCGCTCCGTGCCGGAGTCGACGTCGAACTGCCCACCGTCAAGACGTTCGGCGCGCCCCTCGCCGAGGCCGTCACGGCCGGCCGGGTGCCCGAGACCCTCATCGACCGCGCCCTGCACCGGGTGCTCGCCGAGAAGGCCCGGCTCGGCCTGCTCGACGCGGGCTGGAGCCCGGTGCCGCCCGCGCTCGCCGACGCCGACCTGGAGGACCCGGACGCGCTGCGCGGCACGGTGGACCTGGACAGCCCCGGGAACCGGGACCTGGCCCGCGAGGTCGCCGAGCAGGCGGTGGTGCTGCTCGCCAACGACGGCATCCTGCCGCTCGCCCGGCCGCGCCGCATCGCCCTGGTCGGCCCCAACGCCGAGGAGCCCACCGCCGTGCTGGGCTGCTACTCCTTCCCCCTCCACGTCGGCGTCCACCACCCCGGCGTCCCCGCCGGGATCGAACTGCCCACCCTGCGCGAGGCGGTGGCGCGCGAGTTCCCCGGCGCCGAGGTCACCGTGGTGCGCGGCACCGGGATCGACGACGGCGACACCTCCGGCATCGCCGACGCCGTCCGCGCGGCCCGCGAGGCCGATGTCGTCCTCGCGGTGCTGGGCGACCGCGCCGGGCTGTTCGGCCGCGGCACCAGCGGCGAGGGCTGCGACGCCGCCTCGCTGGCGCTGCCCGGAGCCCAGCAGCAGCTGCTGGACGCGGTCCTGGACGCCGGTAGGCCGGTGGTGGCGGTGCTGCTCGCCGGGCGGCCGTACGCGCTCGGCCGCGCCGTCGCGGAGGCCGCCGCGATCGTGCAGTCCTTCTTCCCGGGCGTCGAGGGCACCACCGCACTCGCGGGCGTGCTGAGCGGCCGGACCGAACCGTCCGGGCGGCTGCCCCTCAGCGTGCCGCGGGGGCCGGACGCCCAGCCCGCCACGTATCTGGGCGCGCGCCTCGCCCAGGCGAGCGAGGTGTCGAACATCGATCCGACCGCGGCCTTCGGCTTCGGACACGGCCTGTCGTACACGGAGTTCGCCTGGGGCGACCTCGCCGTCGACGAGAAGGAGGCCGGTACGGACGGGGTGTTCCGGCTGGCCCTCACGGTCCGCAACACGGGGGAGCGGCACGGCACCGAGGTGGTGCAGCTGTACCTGCACGACCCGGTCGCCTCGGTCGTCCAGCCGGTACAGCGCCTGATCGGCTACACCCGGGTGCCGCTGGCCCCCGGCGAGGCGCGGCGGGTGCGGGTGACGGTGCCGGCCGACCTCGCCTCCTTCACCGGACGCGACGGGCGGCGCGTGGTCGAGCCGGGCGAACTGGAGCTGCGCCTGGCCGCGTCCAGCACCGACCCGCGGCTGACGGCGACGGTCACCCTGACCGGTCCCGAGCGGTACGTGGACCACACCAGGCGGCTGCACGCCGACTTCGGCCAGGAGCCCGCGCAGTCCGAGTGAGGACGCCTGTGCGGGCTGGGGGGTGTCCGCGCGGGCTTGGGGGTCCGTGCGGGCCGAGTGGGGGTCCGTGCTGGCTCGGGGTCGTACGGACCTGGCTGAGGACGCCCGCGCGGGCTGGGGTGTCCGCGCGGGCCGGGGGGCCGTACGGGCCCGGGTGAGTGCGCCCGTACGGGTGACGGGGACAGGGCGGCGGCCCGGACCGGATCGAACCGGTCCGGGCCGCCTTCCTCGGGCGCGCCGCCGGCTGCTACGCCCCGTAGGGCCGCGGCGGCACGGGCCGGTTGTTGAGGTCCACCGACAGGAAGATCTCGTTCGCCACGGGGTTGCGCAGTTCCTCGGCGAGCTGCCCGATGAGCCCGGCGGTGCGGGCGAGCAGCGCGAAGGCGCGCAGCAGCTCCAGCGGCAGCCCGAGATCGGCGAGCGCGGCGCCGCAGACGCCCGCCCCGTTGAGCGGCAGCGTCCGGCCCAGCACCTGTGGGTGGACCCGGCCGATGGCCGCGAACAGCGACAGATGCGGGCCGAAGAGCCCCTCCTCGGTGGCGATGGCGAACAGTCTCGCGGTGCGCGGGTCGCCCTGCTTGTGGACGTGGTGCCCGAGCCCGGGGACGAACCTGCCGGCCTCCCGCGCGGACCGCACGGCGCTGAGGGCGAGGGCGTCCCAGCCCGCCTCGTCGTCGGGACGGGCACCCGTCACGGTGGACAGGACGTCGTGCAGGAACCGGCCGCAGTCCTCGGTGACGCCGAGGAAGCGCGAGCCGCCGCCGAGCAGCCCGGCGGCGAGCGCGCCCTGGACGGAGTCGGGAGCCGACAGATACGTCAGCCGGGCGGTGATCGCGGTCGGGGTGAACCCGTGGTCGGCGAGCGCGGCCAGCACGGCCTCGAACACCCGGGTCTCGCCCGGCTTCGGGCGGCGCTGCGTGGCGAGCCAGAACGCCAGCTCGCCGAAGCCGACCTCGCCCATGACATCGGCGGCGAGGTCCTGGCCGAGCAGGGTGATCCGGTCGAGCGACGACGCGCCGAGCGCTGTGGGGTACTCAGGCATCGCCGTCCTCCGGGTCGTTCTGCAGCCACTTGCGCAGTTCCGCACCGTGCTCGTCGAGTTCCGGCGGAGGGAGCCGGTAGGTCGCGGGTGTCTCGGAGAAGCGGATGGGGTGCCGTGTGGTGGGCACCGCCCGCTCCCCCTCACCGACCTCCACCACGGGGTCGAGACCGAAACGCTCGGCCATCGCGAACCCTCCGTCGATGGTGTTGATCGGCGCGCACGGGACGCCGGCGTCGACGAGGAGCTCGAACCACTCCAGTGCCCCGCGCGTCCTGAGCCGCTCCACCAGGACCGGCCGGAGCTCCTCGCGGCGCCGGGTGCGGTCGGCGTTGTGCCGGAAGCGGGGATCGTCGGCGGTCCCGGGGATGCCCAGCACCTCGCACAGTTTGCGGAACTGGCCGTCGTTGGCCGCGGTCACGATCAGGTCCTGGTCGGCCGTCGGCAGCGGCTCGTAGGGGAAGACGCTGGGATGGGCGTTGCCCATGCGGTACGGCACGGTGCCGCCGGCGACGTACGCCGAGCTGTGGTTGACCAGTCCGGTCAGCGCCGACGACAGCAGGTTCACCTCGACGAGCTGGCCCCGGCCGGTGGTGTCGCGGTGCCGCAGGGCGGCGAGGATGCCGATGGCCGCGTGGTTGCCGGCCATCACGTCGAAGACCGAGATCCCGGCCCGGTACGGGGGCCCCGCCGGGTCACCCGTGAGGCTCATCAGCCCGGAGATCGCCTGCACCATCAGGTCGTAGCCGGGAACCCGCCGTCCGAGACCCGATCCGAACCCGCTGATCGAGGCGTACACCACGCCCGGGTTGCCGGCGCTCACCGAGGCGTGGTCCAGACCGTATCCGGCGAGTCCACCGGGCCTGAAGTTCTCGATCACCACGTCCGCGCGCCCGGCCAGCCGCCTGGCCAGGCGCGCGTCCTCCGCGTCGCGGAAGTCGAGCGCGATCGAGCGCTTCCCGCGGTTGATCCCCAGGTAGTAGGTCGACACGCCGTCCCGCACCGGGGGCATCCAGGTGCGTGTGTCGTCCCCTCCGGGAGACTCGACCTTCACGACGTCGGCGCCGAGGTCCGCCAGCAGCATCGTCGCGTACGGTCCCGCGAGGATCCGCGAGAAGTCCGCCACCAGCAGTCCGTCCAGCGGCCCGCGGGCACCACCGCTCATCACTTACGACTCCTCGTGCTGCACGGCCACGCCCTCACCGCGGTACGTGCTGTAGGTGTAGGGGTTCGGGATCAGCTCGTGCTGCTGTATTTCCGGCTCCATCGCCTCCCGCCAGGCGTCCTCGCCCAGCGTGCCGCGCGTGTACTCGACGGTGGCCGCGACGGCGTCGCGCGCCCGCCGCACGTCCACGCCGACCAGTTCGTGCCGGTACTTCACCACCGTCCCGTCGACCAGCACGGTGTCCACGTCGGCGCGCCCGGCCTGGTAGACCACGTGCCCGTAGGGGTGCAGGAGCGGGAACATGGCCGGGTCCCGCTCGTTCCTGATCAGCACGAGGTCGGCCTTCTTGCCCGGCGTCAGCGAACCGATCCGGTCGTCGAGGCCGAGCACCCTGGCCCCGCCGATCGTGGCCCACTCGACGACGTCCCGGGCGCGCAGCTTGTGGTGCACCACCGTCTCGCCGGCCGCGTGGGCCTCCAGGTGGTCGCGTGCGCGGTCGGCCGACAGCGTGGCCCGCATGGCGGAGAAGAGGTCGGCGCTGAACCACACGCTGGTGTCCATGGACAGCGACGCGGGGATGCCGTACCGCCGCAGCCGCCAGGTGGGCGGGTAGCCCTGCCCGGCGTTCTGCTCGCTCTCGGCCGACACCGACACGGTGCCGCCGGACGCGGCGATCCGCTGGTAGGAGTCCTCGCTGAGGGTGGCCGAGTGCACGTAGGTGACGTCGGGCGTCATGAACCCGTGGTCCCACATCAGCCGGATGCCGTCGTCGCCGGTCGCGCCCCAGACCCCGGCGTGGGTGGTCACGCGCAGCCCCAGTTCGCGGGCCGCCTCGAACGCCGCCTTCTCGGGGAACGTCTCGTCGCCCGTGACGTCGAAGGCCAGCTGGAGGCCGAGCATGTCGTCGCGCGAGGAGAAGTTCCGGTCCACGAACGACCGGAACTCCGGTGCGTTCGCCCACTCCCAGGGGGCGCCGAGCAGGTTGCCGTAGGCGAGCACGAAGCGGCCCGGTACGGAACGCAGCGCCTCGACCGCGGCGTCACCGTGCTCGGGGGTCTGCAGACCGTGCGACCAGTCCACCGTCGTCGTCACGCCCGAGTCGAGCGCGTCCACCGCCGACAGCAGATTGCCCGCGTGGATGTCCTCGGGGCGGAAGATCTTGCCCCAGTTGAGGTAGTAGAAGACGAAGTACTGCGACAGCGTCCAGTCGGCGCCGAGGCCGCGCAGCGCCGTCTGCCACATGTGCCGGTGGGTGTCGACCATGCCCGGCATGAGGATGCCGCCGGAGGCGTCCACCACCGCCGCGTCCTGAGGTGCCTCCAGGTTCAGTCCGACCGCCTCGATCCGCTCGCCGCGGACCAGGACGTCGCCGCGGTCGAGCAGGCCGATGGCGGGATCCATGCTCAGCACGGTCGCGCCGCGGAAGAGGATGGGGCGCCCGCTGGTGAGTTCGTCCGGCCGTGGGTCGTTGATCGTCATCTGGTCACCTCGTTGTGATGTGTGTGCGGGCGCGCAGCACCCGAGAACGGAGGGTCAGCGGCACGGCGGCCGCGGCGAGACCGAGCGCCAGCGCCCCGGATCCCCACCCGTAGCCGTCGAGTCCGTCCAGTCCTGCGGCGTGGTCGAGCGACCAGCCGCCCGGGCCGGTGAAGGCGAGGACCGCCGCCACCGCGCCGTACCAGAAGGGGACCTCGCAGCCGCCCTTCTGGGCCCAGAAGCCGTTCGGGGAGCTCGCCACGGCGGCGACGGTCATCGTCCCGACGACGACGGCGCAGCCGCCGGGCGTCAGGAGACCGGCCGCGAGGGACGCGGCTCCGGCCAGCTCGGCCGCGCCCGCGGCGAGCACCATGCGCCGGCCCGGGACGAAGCCCCACTGCTCGAAGACGGGGGCGGTGCCGGTGGGGCCCCCGCCGCCGAACCAGCCGAACAGCTTCTGGGTGCCGTGGCCGCACAGCAGCGCGGCGAGCAGCAGCCTGAGCAGGAGCAGCCCGAAGGTCATGACGGCGTTCCGTCGGCGCCGGACGGCTGGAGCACGAAGTCGTACTCGGCGTGCAGATAGGGCTCGTCGATGGTGCCCCCGCCGGGGCAGTCGCCGGCCGGCTTCTCGGTGAACTCCACGACCAGTTCGTCCTTGGTGCCGAACACGACGTCGTTGTCGAGGTAGTCGGAGCCCTCGCGGAACAGGTGGGTGATGAGCCCCTCGTGGCCGGGGTGGTCGATGAGGAAGTGGATGTGCGCGGGCCGGAAGTGGCTGATGTCGGTCCTGCGGATGAGCGCGCCGACCGGGCCGTCCATCGGGATCGCGTAGCCGCGCGGCGAGATGGTGCGCACACAGTAGGTTCCGTCGGCTCGGGACCGGTACTTGGCCCGCAGCCGCGCCTCGTCGACCTCCGGGAGCTGGGCCTCGTAGGTGCCGTCGGCGTCGGCCTGCCAGACGTCCAGGACGACGTCCGGCAGGGGTGTGCCGTGGATGTCGAGCACCCGGCCGGTCACGAACAGGGGGGTGCCCTGGATGCCGTCGGACATGTCGAAGGCGTACGGCGCCGGCGGGGAGCCGTCGATGTGGAACGGGCCGAGGACCGTGGCCGGCGTGGCGCGCGGCGAGAACCGGTTGTTCTGCTGGACGACCAGGGTGCTCAGGCCGAGCACGTCGGAGGCGAGGATGAACTCCTGGCGCTTGTCGTCGCTGATCCGGCCGGTCGCAGCGAGCCATTCGACCGCGGCCGTCCACTCGTCCTCGGTGAGATGGACCTCGCGGGCGAACGCGTGCAGATGCCGCACCAGCGCCGTCATGAGCTCGGCGAGCCTGGGCGAGTGGGCGGTGGCCCAGCGTTTCTCCGCGAGGTCGGTGAGGTTCTCCTCCGTCACGAAGGCCATGGAATCCTCCTTGATCCGGCCCGGCACAACTACGTCCGGACGACTGTCCGCACAGCGGTCAATCTGCCGTATGTTCGAGATTCAATCAAGTCTCTTGCGCCGGTGAAATGGGACGGGGTAGTGCCGGACCATTGTCCGTCCGCTAGCCTTGGCGCATGCGTAGAGACGGAAATCCCGAGTTCATCGAGGCCCTCGCCAGGGGGCTGGACGTCCTGCGCTGCTTCCCGCCCGGCACCGAGTCGATGACGCTCAGCGAGATAGCGACCGCCACCGGCCTCGCCCGGCCCACCGCCCGGCGCATCCTCATCACCCTGGAGCAGCTCGGGTACGTCCGGTCCGGGGAGCGCGGCTTCTCGCTCACCCCCCGGGTGCTCGACCTCGGCACCGCCTACGTCGGCTCGATGAACCTGTGGGAGCTGGCCCGCCCCCACCTGCGCGAACTGGTCGCGCAGACCGGCGAGTCCTGCTCCGTCGCCCAGCTCGACGGCTCCGACATCGTCTACGTCGCCCGTGTCGCGGTGCCGAAGCTGGTCACGCTCGCCGTCACCGTCGGCACCCGGTTCCCCGCGCTGCAGACCTCGCTCGGCAAGGTCCTGCTGGCCGCCCTCTCCCGCGAGGAGCTCGACAAGGTCCTGGCCGAGCCCAGCCGCTCCGGCGTCACCCCGCGCTGGAACCCGGCGCGCGACGAGATCGACGCCGTGCTGCGGGACGTCCGGGCCAAGGGCTGGGCGGTCACCGACCAGGACCTCGCGCTCGGTATCCGCTCCGTCGCCGCACCGGTGCGGGACGGGGACGGGAACGCGGTCGCCGCCGTGAACGTCAACGCCCACGCCGCCGAGACCACCGCGGAGACCCTCGTCGAGCACCACCTGCCGCTGCTCCTGCGGACCGCCGGCGCCATCAGCGCCGACTGGGCGGCCTGGCGGGCGCGCCCGTTGGAGACCGTCGACGGCGCGGGCTGAGCGTATGGTCGCGTGCCCCCGCCGCGGATAGGGTGGTCGGCCGTGCTCTACATCGCGTTTCTGCGCGGCCTGAACGTCCCCGGCCGCTCCGTGCGAATGGACCGCCTCCGTGGCCTGTTCCGGGACATGGGCTTCGACTCGGTGCGCAGCCACATCCAGAGCGGGAACGTCTTCTTCGAGACCGACGAGGAGGACCGCGCGGCACTGGGCGGCACCATCAGCACCCGCCTGCGGGAGGTCCTCGGCTACGACGTGGCCGTCTGCCTGCGCACCGTCCCGGAGGTGGAGGCGCTCATCGCGCTCGACCCGTTCAAGGACATCACCGTCACCGCCGACATGCGCTGCTGCGTGGTGTTCACGACCGAGCGGATCGATCCGGCGATGGAGTTGCCCCTGCTCTCCCCGAAGAAGGACATGGAGATCGTCCGCACCACCGCGTACGAGGCGTTCGTGCTCTGGTACCTGATCAACGGCAGGGCGCCCGCTGCCAAGGGATTCCAGGAACGCCACCTCGGGCGCGACGCGACGACGCGCTACTTCCACACCGTCGCCGCCATCCTCGCCGCCGCCAAGAAGGGCGCGGCCTGACACGGGTGGGTGCCGCGCATGCGGGTACCCGGCCTGCACGAACGAGGAACACGACGACTGTGGACGACTGTGAACCCAGGCGGAGCGGCAGGCGCCGCGCAGGCGCCCGTGATCGGAGTGCTGGGCTCGTACGGCGGCTTCAACATCGGTGACGAGTCCATCCTCGCCTGCGTGCTCGGCTGCCTGCGCGCCGCACACCCGGACGCGCGGCTGGTCGTCTTCAGCAGGAACCCCGCGCACACCGCCGCACATCACCGCCACGTGGACGACGTGAGGGGCTGGGAGGGGATCAGCCAGCAGCAGATGCGGGAGTCGTTGTCCGGTCTCGACCTGCTGGTCCTCGGCGGCGGCGGGATCCTCTACGACAGCGAGGCCCGCCGCTATCTGCGGCTGGTCGGCGTGGCGCAGGACCTCGGCACGCGCACCTTCGCCTACGCCGTCGGCGCCGGACCGCTGCGCGAGGCCGAGGACCTGAGGACGGTGCGGACCGTCCTGGCGGGCATGGACGACGTGGTGGTGCGCGACGACGAGTCCCGCCTGGTCCTGGAGGAGGCCGGCGTCGAGCGGGAGATCACGGTCACCGCGGACCCGGCCATGATGCTCGCCCCGGAGGAGTTCACCCGGCGGATGCTGCGGCACGAGGGCGTGCCGCCCGGCACCCGGCTGGTGGCGATGTCCGTGCGGGAGCCCGGCCGGGCGGCCGAGCACCTCGATGTGTCCGACTACCACGCGTTGCTCGCCGACGTGGGGGACTTCCTGGTGCGCCGCCTCGATGCCCATGTGGTGTTCATGCCGATGGAGCGGCAGGACGTGCGCCACGCCCATGCGGTCCTGTCCCATATGACGGCGCCCGACCGGTGCCGGATCCTGCACGGTGAGTACCGGCCCGCCCAGTTGCTGGGCTTCATGCGGCACGTGGACCTGGCCGTGGGGATGCGGCTGCACTTCCTGATCTTCGCCGCCCTGGCCGGCGCGCCGTTCCTGCCGCTCCCGTACGCGGGAAAGGTCTTCGACTTCGCCCGCAGGCTCGGGGCTCCGGCGCTGGTCGGGGTGGCACGGGAACAGGCCGGGCTGCTGATCGCCGAGGTCGACCGGCTGTGGGACGAATATCCGGGACGGCGGGCGGCGCTCGCCGGGCGCGTCGCGGAGCTGCGCGACCTCTCCCGGGTGACATGGGGCCGCTGCGGCGCGCTGCTGGCGGACATCGAAGCGGCGCGGGCCGGGCCTCCCGACCGCGTGGCCGTACCGCAGCTCAGCACCGACGTACTCGCTCCGCCGACGGCGGACAGGGCAGGGCCGGGCGCGGGGGTGCTCGCCCGCGCGGATGGGGAAGCCGATGCCGATCCTGACTCCACCTGACCAACCGCACACCGTCACTCTGCCGCCCCGCACGGCCGCGTACGCCGGCGCGGTGGACGTGCTCGTGGTGGGCGGAGGGCCGGCCGGGCTCGGCGCGGCGCTCGCCGCCGCGGACGCCGGCGCCGATGTGATCCTCGTCGAGCGGTACGGCTTCCTCGGCGGCAGCGCGACGGTGGCCCTCGTCATGCCGCTGATGTCCTTCCACAACGAGATGCAGCAGGCCGTGGAGGGCGACACCACCCGCCTGCTCCCGCCCGACCACGGCCCCGGCGAGGCAGTGGTGGGCGGGGCGGTGTCACGGCTGCTGGGCCGGCTCACCCGGCGCGGCGGCGCCGTCCCGCCCACCCTGGAAACCGGCTACACCGTGCCGTTCGACCCCGAGGTCTTCAAACTCGTCACCCTCGACCTGCTGGACGAGGCGGGGGTACGGCTGCTGCTGCACTCCTTCGCCTCCGCGGCGCTGCCGCTGGAGGACGGCTGGCGGGTGGTCTTCGAGACCAAGTCGGGCCCGGTCGTGATCGACGCGAGGGTGGTCGTGGACTGCACCGGCGACGGCGACCTGGCGGCAGCGGCGGGAGCCCCGTACGAGATCGGACGGCCCGAGGACGGGCTGGTGCAGCCGATGACCCTGATGTTCCGCGTGGTCGACTTCCTGCAGCCGGAGTTCGCCGCGTACGTGCGGGAACACCCCGACCAGTGGCGCGGTGTGCACGGCCTGTGGGACCTCGTCCAGGACGCCACGGAGGCGGGCGAACTGAACCTGCCCCGGGAGGACATCCTCTTCTTCGCCACTCCGCACCCCCGCGAGGTCAGCGTCAACAGCACCCGTATCACCCGTGCGTTGGGCACCAGCGTGTGGGACCTGACCCGCGCCGAGTGGGTCACGCGCCGCCAGATGGCCCAGATCGACCACTTCCTGCGCACCCGCGTCCCCGGCTTCGAAAGCTCCTACGCCGTGCAGAGCGGGGTACAGGTCGGCGTGCGCGAGAGCCGCCGCATCCTGGGCGACTACCAGCTGACCGGCCACGACATCCTGGCGGCCCGGCACTTCCCGGACGCGATCGCGCACGGCGCCTACCCCGTCGACATCCACAACCCCCGCGGCACCGGCACCACGCTGCGGCGCGTGCCGCGCGGCAGCATGTACGACATCCCGCTGCGCTGCCTGCTCCCCACGGGCGCCGAACGGATGCTGGTCGCGGGCCGCTGCATCTCGGGAACACACGTGGCCCACTCCTCGTACCGTGTGATGCCCATCGCCATGGCGACCGGACAGGCCGCGGGCGTGTGCGCCGCCCTCGCGATCCACCTCGACTGCGCCCCGCGGGGCGTGCCCGCCGCCCGGGTGCAGCGCGAACTCGTCCGGCAGGGCGCCTATGTGCGCAAGGAGATCCGCGCGGAGCTCGATCCACCACCCGGGTGAACCGTGCCGCACCCGGCGGCCGGCGTGAGAACCCCGTTCAGTCGGCCGTCGCCAGGACCTGGGGCGCGGCGTCCTTGGGCCGGGTCTTGAGCCACTTGATCTGGGTGAGGGTCTCCTTGTGGAGGACGGTGACATCCTCCAGCAGCCGGTGGTCGCGCACCGCCTGAGCGACCTGGCCGAGCAGGATCCAGTGGACGTCCACCGCCTGGGCCGTCAGATACAGGTGTCGCAGGTCGCGCAGGAGGAGCAGGCCCGACTGCGGCCGTCGGCCGAGCAGTTCGGAGGTCTTGTGCCGGCACGTCGGCCCCAGATGTCCGTGACGCGATCGGGCATCCCACTCTCCTGTCGGCGCATCCGTCCCAGCGGCCCGGGCCCGAACCGGCCGGCCGGTTCGGGCCCGGGCCGCTGTTCGGGACCGCGGTGCTCCGCGAGTACCCGTGCACCGGATCCGCACACGCGCCACGAGCCACCGCTCCGGCCGGGCGGGCACCGCCCGGTCCGCCCCGTGGCGCATACCGATCGCCGCTTGTTCCCCGAACGTTCAATCCCCCGTGCCAGTCCGCGCCGTGTGCCGTATCTAAGTTCCGTGAAGGCGGCGAAGGAAGGGACTCATGGACACACTCCCCGCAGTCCGGGCTCGCGGGATCACCAAGTGTTTCGGCAACGTTGTCGCGCTCGACGGCATCGATCTGGACGTGGCGCGGGGGCGGATCCACGGCCTGGTCGGGCCGAACGGCGCAGGCAAGACCACCTTGCTCGGCCTCCTGCTCGGCCTGGCCGTCGCCGACAGCGGCCGTCTGGAGATCCTGGGCACGCCCGTCGGACGTGCGCTCGCCGCCCCCGACGGTGTCGCCGGCTTCGTGGACGGGCCCGGGCTCTACCCCTCGCTCACCGCCAGGCAGAACCTCGCCGCGCTGGCCGCCCTCCGCGGGAGCGACGCCCGGACCGCGGGAATCGGCGACGTGCTCGACCAGGTCGGGCTCACCGACGTCGCCGACGACCGGGTCCGCGGATTCTCCCTCGGCATGCGCCAGCGGCTCGGCCTCGCCGCCGCCCTGCTCACCGGGCCCCGGCTGCTCGTGCTCGACGAACCGGCCAACGGGCTCGACCCGGCCGGCAAGAAGCACGTCCACGGCGTCCTCACCCGGCTCGCGGCCGACGGAACCGGCGTCGTGCTTTCCAGCCATCGTATGGACGACCTCGAGGCACTGTGCTCCGAGGTCACCATCATCGCCACGGGGCGGGTCGTCTTCTCCGGCCCGGTGGCCGAGCTGGCCGCCGAGAACCGTGAACTCGACTACCGGCTGCTGACCTCCGACCCGCCGGCCGCCCGCGGGCTTGCCACCGGCACGGCCGGGATCCGCGTCGTCGACGACGCCCCCCTCCGGCATGACGCCGAGAGGCTCGTCGTGCGCGCGCGGATCCCCGCGCTGGACGACCTGGTGGCGCGGCTCGTGCACGCGGGCATAGCGGTGCGCGAACTCACGCCCGTGGTGTCGCCGCTGGAAGCCGCGTTCCTCTCCCTCACCGAGCCGCGGGAGGACGCCGGATGACCACGACCACCGCCGACGACCGGGCGCCGGGCGCCCCCCGCGTCTCGGTGCCGCGCGGCTACCGCTTCGAGCTGGTCAAACTCGTCGCGCAATGGCGGATCCGCCTGCTGGTCCTCGCCTGCTGGATCGCACCGGCGCTCTTCGTCGCCGCGGTCAGCCGGCAGAGCACCCTCCCCACCGACACCCTCTTCGGCCGGTGGATGCACGCCACGGGATGGGCGGGGCCGCTGGTGGTGCTCGGTTTCGCGGGCACCTGGGCGCTCCCGCTGCTGACCTCGGTGGTCGCCGGCGACGTGTTCGCCTCCGAGGACCGTCTCGGTACCTGGCGCCATCTGCTGGTCGCGGTCCGCTCGCCCCGGCGGATCTTCGCGGCGAAGGCACTGGCCGGCCTCACCGTCCTCCTGCTGCTGGTGGCCGGGCTGGCCTGCTCCAGCACGGTCGGCGGGCTCGTGGCGGTCGGCAACCGGCCGCTGGTCGGCCTCGACGGCCATCTGCTGGCGCCTTCGGACGCCGCCGGGAAGGTCCTCCTCGCCTGGGTGTGCGCGCTCGCCCCGACGCTGGCCCTCGCCGCGATCGGGCTGCTCGGATCCGTCGCGCTGGGACGGTCCCCGATGGGACTGCTGCTGCCCGCGCTCGTCGCGCTCGTCCTGCAACTCGCCCAGATGCTGTCGCTGCCCGTCGCCCTGCGACTCGCCCTGCCCGGCTACACCTTCATCGCCTGGAACGGTCTGTTCACCGGTCCGGCACAGCTCGGCCCGCTCCTGATCGGCGTCGCGGTCAGCCTCGTGTGGGCGGTGACGGCGACCGCGCTGGCCCATCTGCTCTTCGTGCGGCGCGACTTCACCAACCCCGCGTACGACGGCGCCGGGCACCGGGCGATCACCACCGGACTGCTGCCGCCTGCCGCACTGGTCGCCCTCACGGCCACGGTCGTCGCCGTGGCGACCCCGTCCACGGGCTCCGGGATCGAGCAGGACAAGGTGCAGCGGTCGCTCGCCACGGCGTTCGCCCACCTCTACCGGCTGCAGACCCGGCAGCTCCACCGCCCCGACGTCACCGAGGCCCGGTTGCGGGCCACGGCGGCCTGCACCAAGGGCGCCGGCCGGCTCACCCCCGAGGGACCGGGCAACGACTGGCGCTGCGTCGTCTCCTGGCATCTCCCCGGCGTGACGGCCACGGGGACGGCCGTCTACCAGCTCGACATCGCCGCAGACGGCAGGTTCGTGGCCGACGGCGACGGACCGAAGGAAGTGAACGGCTACTTCCTGGTGCGGACTTCGAACGGGGACGCGCCGAACCCGCTCTGGCAGTTCGACGGGAACGTGGAACTGCTCTCCACCACCGCGAAGGGATGACTCCATGCAGGTAACGCGCCGCAGGCGGGTCCAGAAGGAGCACTCCGGCTTCCCGGCCGGACGCGTCCGCCGCCGAATACGCCTGCTGACGGCGGCCACGACCGCGCTCGCCCTGGCCGCCGTCGGCACCGCGTTCGCGCAGACGCACCAGTTCGGCACCGACCGGGTCGGCCAGATCACCGGCCGTGGCCAGGTCATCTCCAGCGACCAGTACATCGCCCCGTACGGCGACCGCCTCGTCATCGACAACGGCAAGATCATGTCGTCCTCGGTCAGCCCGGACGGCACCCACCTCGCGGCCTCGCTCACCGACGGCGGGATGGCGCTGTCCCTCGTGGACCTGAGGACGTGGACGGTGCAGCAGCGCGTCGGCACCTCCGCGGCGGCGGACCTGCGCATACCCAGCAACGCCGTGGGCCAGGAAGGCCCCACGTACTCGCCCGACGGCTCGCAGTTGTGGCTCGGCCAGACCGACGGCTACACCAGGTTCACCGTGAACCCGGACGGCAGCGTCGCCGACCCGACGTCCGTCAGGATCCCGGCGGACGGACCCAGGCACGCGCTGGTGGGTGAGCCGGTGTTCTCGGCCGACGGATCCACCGTGTACTCCGCCGTCAACGGCCAGAACCGCGTGGTCGCCATCGACGCGGCGACCGGGACCGTCGAGCGGAGCTGGGCCGTGGGCAACGCCCCGCGCGACATGGCCGAGGCCGGCGGCAAGCTCTACGTCAGCAACGAGGGCGGGCGTCCGGCGAGGCCCGGCGACACCACGATCAACTCCTACAACACCCCGGTACCGGCCGACCCGAGGACCGGTGCCACCACCACCGGCACGGTCAGCGTCATCGACCTGGCGGAACCGGACGCCGCCGTCAGGAGCATCGACGTCGGTCTGCACCCGACGGCCCTCTACGCCAGGAAGGGGGCGCTGTTCGTCACCGACACCGCCACCGACGAGGTGTCGGTCATCGACACCCACAGCGACAAGGTCGTGCAGACCATCGCCACCCAGCCGTGGCCGGAGGCGTCGGTGGGCTACGAGCCCGACGCGGTGACGCTCACCGCCGACGGCCACCTGCTGGTGACGCTCGGCCGCGCGAACGCGGTCGCCGTCTACCGGTACACGACCCCGCAGGAGCCCGTCGGCTACGTCGGGCTGCTCCCGACGGACTACTTCCCCGCGGAGATCGCGACCGTCGGCGACCAGGTGGTGGTCTCCAACACCCGCGGCGTCGACGCCCGCCGCCCCACCGACCGTGCCGGGCACGGCACCCACGACACGACGTCCAGCCTGCAGCGGTTCACGCTGCCGGACGACAGGGTCATCAGGTCCCAGACGGCCAAGGTCTTCCGGCAGAACGGCTGGTACGGCGGCGCGGTCACCCGGACCCGGGGCGGCGGCCGCAGCAGGCCGGTGCCGGTTCCCGCGCGGCTCGGCGACCCCTCGACGATCAAGCACGTGTTCCTGATCGTCAAGGAGAACCGGACCTACGACCAGGTCCTGGGCGACGTTCCGGAAGGCGACGGCGACCCGTCGCTGGCGGAGTTCGGCGAGAACGTGACGCCGAACCAGCACGCGCTGGCACGGCAGTTCGGGCTGTACGACAACACGTACGACATCGGCACGAACTCCGCCGAGGGGCACAACTGGCTGATGCAGGCCGACAACCCGGAGTACACCGAGTCCTCGGCCGGTGAGTACGCGCGGAGTTACGACACCGAGGACGACGCTCTCGGCCACCAGCGGACCGGGTTCCTGTGGACGGGTGCGCAGGCGGCGGGCAAGTCCGTGCGGAACTTCGGCGAGTTCCAGCAGTTCCTGACCAAGCCGTCGGGCGCCAGCTGGCAGAACCTGTACTGCGACGCCAGGACGATGGGCGCGACCGGGCAGGACACCGCCTACCCCCTGAACTCGTCCTCGCCGATCCCCTCGCTCAACGACGTGTCGGTGCACGGTTTCCCGAAGTTCGACACCAGCATCCCGGACGTCTACCGGTACGAGATCTGGAAGCGTGACTTCGAGAGGAACGGGCCGGCGAACCTCAACATGTTCTGGCTCTCCAGCGACCACACCGGCGGTCCGCCGAACTCCGCCGCCCAGGTCGCGGACAACGACCTCGCGACCGGCAGGATCGTCGACGAGATCTCGCACAGCAGGTACTGGAAGGACTCGGCGGTCTTCGTGGTCGAGGACGACTCCCAGGCCGGCCTCGACCACGTCGACGGCCACCGCGCCCCGGTCCAGATCATCAGCCCCTGGGCCCGGCACGGCGTCGTCGACAGCCACTACTACTCGCAGATCACGATGATCCGGACCATCGAGCAGATCCTCGGGATCCACCCGATGAACCAGAAGGACAGCGCGGCCAGCCCGATGCGTGCGGCGTTCACCCGGCACCCGGACCCCACGCCCTTCACGGCACTGCCCAACCGGACCTCGCTCACCGCGGGCCTGTCGACCCCGCCCGCCTGCGGCGTCGACACCCCCGCGCCGCAGGACCCCGCCGCGGCCGCCGCGCCGTCGGCGAAGGTGCCGGCGGACAAGCGGGCCCTCGCGGCACAGTGGGAGAAGTGGAAGTCGCACCAGCGGCTGACCGGGCCGAACGCCGTGCCCGACTTCGCCAACCCCGCGCAGATGAACCACTTCACGTGGTACCAGACGCACGACTGGAAGAAGCCGTACCCCGGCGAGGCCGAGATCTTCGCGCCGGACGACGTACCGGGCGCCTACCTCCCGTCCGCGGAGTCCGACGGCTGACGCGGGCCGATCGCGTCAAGGGGTCCCCGGCCGGCGGTCACCGCGGGCCGGGGACTCCTCCTCGGTGCCGGGGCTGTTGCAGCAGCGGATCGTAGGAGAAGCGTCCTACTTCGGCGGGCGCGTCCAGGCGCGGACCGCCAGCTTGCCGGTGGTGCCGAGATCGAGGCCGGGTGTCACGGTCACCGGATCGGCGCCCTGCCGGGCCCGCACCCTGACGTACGGGACGTTGACGGCTGTGCCGGACTCGGTGGTGTTGCGCCACATGAGGCCCGAGAGGGCGCTCTCGCCCGGCTTCAGGACCAGTGGGCGGGCCGGCTCGTCGAAGCCGGTACCGGTGCTGATGCCACCGCTCCCATGGACGATCCGGACGCCGTGGACGGGTGACAGGCCCGCGTCCAGCAGTTCCAGGAGCGGGTAACCGTCGAGCGAGTAGGCGCGCTTCCCGCAGTTCTCCAGGTGCAGGCCCACCACGCGCAGCCCCATCGCGGCGTCGCCGTCATCGGTGGTGAGGCGGATGCCGGAGGGCGGGCACTCGCCGGGCGCGGGCGGCGCCTCGGCGGCGGGCACCTTGGTCACCCGGGAGACCTTGACGCGCGTCACCGGGGACGCTCCTGGGGCCGGCACCCCCATCCGGACGGTGCCGCGCGCGGTCGCGCCGGGGCGCACCCGACGCACGGTCTCGTGGCTGTTGGCCATGACCTCGCCGGTGTCCGTGGTGAAGACGAACAGGATCGTGTACGTCAGCGCCTCGGTGCCGCTGTTGGTGACTTCGTAGGTGGCCGAGGCCCCGGAGCCACCGGTGGGGAGGGGTTCGGCGTGGACGGAGAACCGGTCGGAGCTGGGAGTGGGCGTAGGGGAGGGGAGGGTCACCGAAGTGATCCGGACGCCGTCAACCGGCGGGGCGGTGACGGGGGTTCCGGACGCGGGGGCGGTCGCGCCGGGGGCGCCTGCCTGTTCGGAACCGCAGGCCGTGAGCAGCAGGAGCGCGGCGAGGGCCGGAAGAAGGGGAGTGGCTTTGCGCATCGGACCATCCCATCAGCGCCGCGAGCGCCGAACCGTGACGCAGGCCACAGTCCCGGTCACAGGCCTGTCACGGGCCACCGGTTCCTGACGTATGCCCCGAGTGAGCCGGCGGCGGGGCGGGCCCCGGTGGGGTCGGTGTGACCGGATCGTGCGGAGGTCCCGTACCGGCCCTCGTTTCCTACTCGCCGGTAAGGAATGATGTCGGGCAACCATCCACGCGTGAACGGGGAGCCAGCGGTGACGACTTCTGAGGAACGGGCAACCGTGCACGCGTTCCGCGACGACGCCCTCGGCGAGCACGACGCGGTCGGGCTCGCCGAGGCGATCCGGCGGCGGGAGGTCGGCGCCGCCGAGGCCGCCCGGGACGCGGCGGCGCGGGTCAGGGCGGTGGAGGCGCGGCTCAACGCCGTCCAGGTGCACGCCGAGCCTCCGGCGCAGGACTCCGGTGCGGACGGTTCCTTCGCCGGGGTGCCCACCTTCGTCAAGGACAACACCGACTACCGGGGGCTCCCCACCGGACACGGCAGCGCCGCGTTCGTGCCGAAGGCCGCCCGGCGGCACGCGCCCTTCACCCGGCAGCTCCTGAGCACCGGCGTCACGGTGCTCGGCAAGACCCGGCTGCCCGAGTTCGGGTTCAGCCCGACCACCGAGTACGAGAACGCCGAGCCCGTGCGCAACCCGTGGCACACGGGCCACTCGGCGGGCGGCTCGTCGGGCGGGAGCGCGGCGCTCGTGGCGGCCGGGGCCGTGCCGATCGCGCACGCCAACGACGGCGGCGGATCGATCCGCATCCCCGCCGCCTGCTGCGGCCTCGTCGGGCTGAAGCCGACCCGTGGCCGGGTGGTGGCCAACGCGCAGGGCCGCCGACTGCCGATCGACCTCGTCACCGACGGCGTCGTGAGCCGCTCGGTGCGGGACACCGCCGCGTTCCTCGCCGCCGCCGAGACGCACTGGCGCAACCCGAGGCTGCCGCCCGTCGGCCTGGTCGAAGGCCCCTCGCCGCGGCGGCTGCGCATCGGCCTCCTGCTGGACTCGCCGACCGGTGTCTCCTGCGACGCCGACACCCTGGCCGCCGTCACGGAGACCGCGGCGAGGCTGGAGCGGCTCGGCCACACCGTGGAGCCGGTGGAGCTGGCGATCGACCCCTCTTTCGCCGAGGACTTCCTCACCTACTGGGGTCTGCTGTCGTTCCTGATCGGCGCCACCGGCCGTACCCTCGGTACGGGCTTCGACCGGCGCCGGATGGACGGTCTCAGCCGGGGACTGCGCGGGACCTACCTGAAGAGCTGGCATCGCACGCCGGGCGTTCTGCGCCGGCTGAGACGTTCGCAGGAGGCGTACGCGGTGGCGTTCCGCGGGCTCGACCTGATCCTCTCCCCGGTGCTCGCTCACACCACGCCACCCCTCGGCCACCTCGACCCGGCGATCTCGTACCCGACGCTGATCGAGCGGATCGTCGCCTACGTCGCGTTCACCCCGGTCAACAACGTCGTCGGTACCCCGTCGATCTCGGTGCCCGCCACCAGGGCGACAGCGGACGGGCTGCCCATCGGCGTCATGTTCTCCGGCCGCCCCGGCGACGAACGGACGCTGCTGGAAGCCGCGTTCGCACTGGAGGCCGACCGCCCTTTCCGGCGTATCCAGGACCTCTGACACCGACGGCGCGTGTCGTCCACGTCCGGCGGGTCCAGGCCCGGTACGCCGCCTCCGCGTGATGTCGGAGCCCCCGTATAGCATCCCCGCCATGGATCACAACGGGGGCGGCGGGACGACCGTCTGGGAGTTCGACACCGAGCAGGTGAAGCAGATCTGGCGGGACACGCGCGAGGTCTTCGGCAACAAGCTCTGGATCGAGGGGATGCTCTACAACGTCTTCTACGAAGAGTGGCAGCGGGAGGCGGAGGAACGTTCCGGGACGGACTTCTTCGACCTGCTCGTCTCGACCGTGGCAGGCCAGGACCCCGGCGACCCCAGCGAGGTGTTCGCAGCGTTCCGGCGCGGGTTCGCGCAGTACGGCATCACCACGGTCTTCGCGCCGCACCCCGACCACGGTGACGTCCTGGAGCGGGCCCGCCGCATCGAGGCCGGCGAGTCCCTCCCCGAGCCGGGTCCTTGGCATCTCGACGAGTCCTACGTCACCGAAGTGTGGGACGATCTCGCCGAGGATCTCACCGACGGTGGGCAGGCCATGGCCGACTCGTTCCCGGAGCAGCTTCTCGACGCGTTCGAGCTCGCCACCCGCGACTCTGCGTTCTGCGCCATCGAGCGGATGCTGGACGATCTGGCCGAAGGCGACGACCCCAGCCAGGCCTTCGCGGGCTTGCGGGAACTCGCTGCCGCGCACGGCATCGAGCTGACCTTCGCCCCCCATCCGCGCTGGGGCGACCTGATCGAGCGCGCGAAGCGGCTGCGGACCGGCGAACCGGTCCAGGGCTCCGGCCCCTGACACTTCGACGAGGCGTCCGTTCAGGAGCTGTGGCAGCGCATCGCCGAATGTGATGGCGACCTCGCCTCCGAACCGGAGGAGGCACCGCCCGCCGGCCTCGCCGGCGAGATCGAGCAGGTGACCGGGCGGTCGGGTGCTCCACCATGCTCCACCCGACCCAGGACCTGCCGCTCCGTGCGGGACACCGCCGCGTTCCTCGACGCCGCCGGTGACCGTGGCCGGGTGGTGGCCGACGCGCAGGCCCGCCGACTGCCCGGCGGAACAAGCACGCCGCTGACGAACGACTCCGCAAGGTCGTGGCTCGGGCGAACGTCGCACAGCAGCCGGCCGCCCGCTCTCCGGCCGGAGACGTATCAGCCTGCCGCGGGCGCGCCTTGCTCCTTGCTCAGCAGGGTCCCGCGCGGCCCGAAGCCGGCCGAAGAGTAGAAGCGAACGGCTCCCTTGTTCGGCGTGAAGATGCCGGCATGGACGACCAGGACACCGCGCTCCGCGGCGGCCTTCTCCGCCGCCGTCAGCAAGGCCGCCCCGATGCCGTCACCGCGATGCCCGTCCAGGACGACGGTGTGGATCTCGGCCGCGCGGCGGGGAGCCAGGATCTGATGGTCCGGGGGATCCGCCAGCAGCACCACCTCCACCATGCCCACTACCTCGCCCACCGCCTCGGCGACCAAGATCAGCACTTGGGGCTCGGCCGCAAGCACTTCCTCGAAATGCCTGCGTACGGCCTCGGCGTCGGGCACGCGGTAGATGGCCGGATCGAGTTGGACATGCCTCTCGGCATTCGCGAGACGCAGGCGAACAAGCGCGGGCACGTCCTCCCGCTCCGCAGCCCTGACCAAGACCGCCATGCGGGGGAGCCTTCCAGCTCGCCCGCCCCGCCGCAAGGCGCACGGGACAACCCAAGACGGGGCGAACGTCGCCTGAGGCGACCCTAGTTCTCCAGGCGGACCGGCATCAGGATCGAGAAGGCCGGCTCGTCGTCGGGCCGCCGGATCACGAGGGGTGTCGTGGGGGCGCCGAGCTCCAGGACCAGCTGGTCCCGGGCCCCGGCAGCGAGCGCGTGCAGCAGGAACTCGCGGTTGACGGCGACGTTGTCCCGGTCGTCGTCACCGTCCTCGCAGACGGTCACCGTGCCGTCGTCGGTCACCCTGAGCACGCTGAGGTCGCAGGACGTACCGTCCGGCCCGCGCACTTCGCTCGTGCGGGCCGGACCGGTCGTGAGCGCCTCCCGGAAGGCCGCCGCATCGACGAGGGCCCGTCGCCCGGCGGGCAACCGGACGAGGCGGCGGTAGTCGGGGAAGTCGTGGTCGAGGCACTGGCCGGCCGCCTGGCGGTCGCCGGTCTCCAGCGTCACACGGTCACCGTCCACGGCGAGCCGGGCGGGTTCCTCGCCGTCCAGCAGGGGCCGCATCGCGTCGGCGAGCGGGAGGGGCACGATGACCTGAACGCGGGGGCCGCCGTGCCCGGTGGCGCCCGCGTGCGCGACGGCCATCCGGTAGCGGTCGGTGGCCACGACGCGCAGCTCTTCGCCCTCGATGTCGAACAGGATTCCGCCGAGCATCGGCAGCTCCGGGTCGGTACTGGCCGCGAAGCGGACCGCGTCCAGCGCGGCGGCCAGCTCCGGCGCGGGGACGGACAGCCGGACGGCGGCGGTGCGGGGCGAAGTCATCGGGTTCTCCCTGTGGTCGAGTAGCGCTCGGAGCGCGGAGAACTCGCTGCGGGCGTCGGACAGCGCCCGTTCGAGACGGCGCAGGTGAGCCTCGAAGAGCTTTCGCACCAGGTCCGTGTCCGCGCCGGACCAGCCGGCCAGTGCCAGCCGGAGGTCCGCCAACGGCATACCGGCCCGGCGCAACCGGGCCAGCAGCCGGGCCTCGTCGAGCTGCTCGGGGCCGTACCAGCGGTAGCCGCTGACCGGATCCACCCAGGCGGGGACCAGCAGACCGGCACGGTCGTAGAACCGAAGCGCACTCACGCTCAGTCCGCTGTCCCGGGCCGTCTCCCCGATGCTTCGCATGTCGTTCTCCACACCCGGAACTCTGCGGCCTCGACAAGGTCGAGGGTCAACAGGTGCGGAGTCGGGGTCGTGGAACTCGGAACTCAGAGCCAGTCCCGCCGCTTGAAGACGAGGTACAGACCGGTGCAGACGACGGCCATCAGGCCGATCGCGAAGGGGTATCCGAACACCCAGTGCAACTCCGGCATGTGCGCGAAGTTCATGCCGTAGACCGTTCCGACCAGTGTCGGGGCGAACAGGATCGCCGCCCATGACGAGATCTTCTTGATCTCCTCGTTCTGTTCGAAGCCCGCCTCCGCCAACGCCCGCATCTCCGCGTTCTGCTGCTGGGTGACCAGCGTCGCGTTGACCGTCAGGATCTCCGTCAGGGCCTGGCGGAAGCCGTCGACGCGCTCGCTGGTGTGGGTGACATGGTCGGCCACGTCGCGCAGATAGCGCTGGAGCTCCTCGTCCGTGCCGTACTTCGCGAAGCCCGCCATCAGGCCGTGCAGCATGCCCACCAGGGGGCGGGTGGCGCGCTGGAACTCCACCATCTCGCGGGAGAGTTCGTAGATGCGGCGGGAGACTTCCGGGTCGCCGCGGAAGACCTCGGTCTCGATCTCGTCGATGTCGTTCTGCACGCCGTCGACCACCGGGGCGTACCCGTCGACCACCGCGTCCAGTATCGCGTAGAGCACCGCCTCCGGCCCCAGCTTCAGCAGCTCGGGGGAGTCCTCCATGCGGCGGCGCACCGCAGACAGATCGGGGGCCGCGCCATGGCGGACCGTGATCAGGAAGTCGGGGCCGACGAACACGTGCAGTTCCCCGAAGTCGACCTCCTCCGGCGCGTCCAGATAGCGGGCCGCGCGCAGCACGACGAACAGCGTGTCGCCGTACCGCTCCAGCTTCGGCCGCTGGTGCGCCTCCATGGCGTCCTCCACCGCCAGCGGGTGCAGGTCGAACTCCTCGGCCAGGGACAGGAGTTCCGACTCGGTCGGACGGGCCAGGCCGATCCAGGCCATGCCGTCCGGCGCATCGCGCAGCTCGCGGAAGGTGTCGGCCAGCGAGGGGGGTGAGGACACCCGGACGCCGTCCCGGTACAGGGCCGCCTGGACGACGCTGCCCGTCTCCGTCTCCGTCTCCGTCGCCACCGGACCGGAGCCGGACGCCGGGGAGCGGGCGGGCGGCGGCGCCTGGTTCAG
Source organism: Streptomyces sp. NPDC007264 (assembly GCF_042869095.1). Classification (NCBI taxonomy): domain Bacteria; kingdom Bacillati; phylum Actinomycetota; class Actinomycetes; order Kitasatosporales; family Streptomycetaceae; genus Streptomyces; species Streptomyces sp. NPDC007264. The sequence goes on along the minus strand of NZ_JBIAFD010000002.1, from coordinate 183,383 downwards.
GGCACGGCGCCAGACCGACGTCCTGCCGCTCTTCGGGGCGGGGCGGGCACGGCGCTCGGACATCGCGACTGCCTCCCGTGTCGAATGTACGTCTGTGTGAGCACGGGGCAGGATATACGGGGCAAACGACGCGGGTGCGCGGAGTGCCCTCCCGGGGCCGGTCGGGGAGTGCGGGATTGCGGACAGCGCCCGTCCGCAAGCGGGTCTAGCGTGCCGGTATGACGAAGACGAGCCTTCGCGCCCTCAACCGCGCCACCCTCGGCCGTCAGCTCCTGCTGCGCCGCTCGCCGCTGTCCGCCAAGGCGGCCGTCGAGCATCTCGTCGGGCTCCAGGCGCAGAACGTCAAGCCCCCGTACTACGCGCTCGCCGCCCGCCTGGAGGGCTTCGTCCCCGAACACCTCTCGCGGCTCATGGCCGACCGCGAGACGGTCCGCATCGTCACCCTGCGCTCCACCCTCCACACCCACACCGCCGACGACTGCCTCACGCTGCGCCCGCTGGTGCAGCCCGCCCGCGACCGCGAGCTCACCGCCTTCCGCAAGGGCCTCGCCGGAGTCTGCCTGGATCGTCTCACCGAGCTCGCCCGCGAACTCGTCGAGGCCGCACCCCGCACCATGAAGCAGCTGCGCGAGGCCCTGCTCGCCGAGTGGCCGGACGCCGATCCCCAGGCCCTCGCCGTCGCCGCCCGCTGCCTGCTGCCCCTCGTACAGGTCACCCCGCGGGGCCTGTGGGGCCGAAGCGGCGCGGTCGCGCTCACCACCGCCGAGCACTGGCTCGGCCGCCCCGCCGGGCCGGCCCCCGCCCCGGACGCCACGGTCCTGCGCTACCTCGCCGCGTTCGGGCCCGCCTCCGTCAAGGACATGCAGACCTGGGCCGGTCTGACCCGGCTGCGCGACGCCTTCGAACGCCTGCGGCCACGGCTTGTCACCTTCCGCGCCCCGGACGGCGCCGAGCTCTTCGACCTCCCCGACGCGCCCCGGCCCGACCCGGACACCCCGGCCCCGCCGCGTTTCCTGCCCGAGTTCGACAACCTGCTCCTCTCCCACGCCGACCGCACCCGGCTCGTGCCCCCCGCCCTCAAGGGCCGCACCTGGGTGGGCAATCAGGCCCAGCGCACGCTGCTCGTCGACGGGTTCCTCGCGGGGGTGTGGAAGCAGACGGACGACGCGCTCGTCATCGAGCCGTTCGGCGCCCTGACGCGGGCGCAGCGCGACGAGGTGCGGGAGGAGGGGGAGCGGATGCTCGCGACGCTGCATCCGGGGGCCGCGTACGACATCCGTTTCGGGGCCGTGGTGCGACCGTGACGTCCCGGCCGCCGTGCAGCGGGGCACCGGCCGTCGCGCGGTGCCCGCGGCTCAGTCCGCCCGTCCCGTCACCGCCACGGTCAGCCCCAGCCCGATCATCGTGAACCCGCCCGCGCCGCCGATCAGTGACAGACGGCGGTCCGAGCGGGCGAACCAGGCGCGCGCCGCGGACGCGGTCAGCCCCCACATGGTGTCCGTGATCAGGCCGATCGCGATCGGGACCAGCCCCAGCGCGAGCATTTGCAGCGGCACATGACCCGTCGAGTGGTTCACGAACTGGGGGAGCACGGCGGCGAAGAACACGACGCCCTTCGGGTTGGTGGCGCCGACCAGGACGCCGTCCAGGACCGTGCGCAGATCACCGCGCGCGGGGCCCGCGGGCTCCGCGCGGATCGCCGACGCCCTCAGCCGCCCGCGGTGCCGGAACGCCTGCACGCCCAGGAAGACCAGATACACGGCGCCCGCCAGTTTCACCGCCAGGTAGAGGGCCACCGAGCGCTCCACCAGCGACCCGACGCCCACCGCGACCGCCACCACCAGGAGGTAGGAGCCGACGACGTTGCCGAGGGCGGTCGCCACGGCGGTGCGGCGGCCGTGGGCCAGGGCGCGGCCGATCACGAACAGGACGCTCGGCCCCGGGATCACGATCACCAGCAGGGACATCGCGGCGAAGGCCAGGAGTCGGTCCGTGGACACCATGCTCATCACTTCCCTCCGACGTCCATGGAAACAGGCCCCGCCGGGGCGGGGCCATGCACCTGCGGCGACTCGTTCGTTCCGGTGGAGCCGGGGGAGGGGGAGCGGGCAGTGGAAAGGGGGCGTTGCGGGCCGCTCGTGGAGGCCCGCAACGCCCCCCGGTATCTACCTGAGGGATGACTCAGGAGCTTGCAGGGTGTTACGAGTTGACCTGGGCCGTCACCAGGTTCGAGAAGGTGGTCAGCCGGGTGTAGACACCCGGGTAACCGGCCTCGGCGCAGCCGTTGCCCCACGACGTGATGCCCGCCAGGACGCCCCCGATGAGCAGGGGACCGCCGCTGTCACCCTGGCAGGTGTCCACACCGCCGGAGGAGTAGCCGGCGCACACCATGTCGCTCGCGATGAAGTCCGAGCCGTACGAGCTCGCGCAGCTGGAGTCCGACACGGTCGGCACGGTGGCGGTGCGCAGCTGGTTGGAGGAGCTGCCGCCCGCGGAGGTGGTACCCCAGCCGATGATCCGGGCGGTGGTGCCGGCCGCGTACACGCCCGTCTGGGAGGACGAGACGTACGACGCCGTGGTGTACGGCATGGACGTGGACAGGGTCAGCACGGCCACGTCGTCACCGTTGGTGGCGTCCGTGTAGCTCGGGTTGATCCATATCTTGCTGACCTTGCTGACCGTGCCGTTCGTGCCGTTCCGGTAGGTGCGGCCGCCGACCACACGGACGCTGCTGGTGGTCTCGCCGACCATGCAGTGCGCCGCGGTGACGACCTTCTTGGGCGCGACCAGGGTGCCGCCGCAGAACTGGAAACCGGAGGCGTCCGTGATCTGCATCATGAACGGGTACGCGGTCGTCGTGGTGGTCGTGCCGCCGACGATCGGCTGGGGCGCGGCGACGGCGCCGGGGGCACCCAGCAGCACGGTCGTCGCGGCGGCTGCGGTGGCCACGAGGGCGGCAGCGGCTTTCTTGGCGCGGTTGAGCCCGAACATGAGTCTCCTCGGGTTGCCGGTGGGGGGTTCGCAGGGTGGGGGGTGGTGCATGGGGGTCGCGGGACCGACCCCCATGTGTCCGGCGAGCGGCACGCCCCTTACGCTAGAAGCAGGGCGGGCTCTCCCCCAATGAGGGAACCCCCTAGCGCAGTTGGGCAGGGATAACCCTCGGTCTGCGCGCGTAAACCCACCCCACGGCAGGCCCGGGGCGGTGGTTCAGCCGGAGCGGTGCCCCGCGGCCAGCCGCACGATGTCCACCCGCGACCGGATCCCCAGCTTGCGGTAGACCCGGGTCAGCGTGGCCTCCACGGTCTTCACGCTGATGAACAGGCGTGCCGCGATCTCCCGGTTCGTCGCGCCCTCCATGACCAGCGCGGCCACCTGACGCTCGGTCGCGGCGAGGATGTCGAGCGCGGCCCCGGCCAGCGACGGCCGGGCCGGACCCGTGACCATCGCCGTCTCCACCTGGCGCAGCCACGGCATCGCGCGGCAGCGGCGGAACAGACGCGCCGCCTCGTCGTACGAAGTCGGTCCCGGCCGTTGGGTACGAAGACCCGCCAGCGCGTACGCCGCCCGCGCCTCCTCCAGGCCGTAGCCCAGTTTCGCCAGCCGGTCCTGAGCCGACGCCAACTGCCGTGCGGCCGTGTCGGTCTCACCGCGCGCGGCGCGCACCAGCGCCTCGGCCCGGTCCAGCACCGCCAGTACGCTCTCACGCCCGAGCCGCAGCGCCCGGGTGCGGGTGTCGTCGATGACGTCCTGCGCCTCGGCCGGCTCCCCGACGGCGACCAGCGCCTCGGCCAGGTCGCCGTGCCAGCGCCCCCGGGCCGGGTCGACGATCCCGAGCCCCGCCTCCAACTCGCGTACCCGGCGCAGGGATCGCACCGTTCCGGACGCGTCCCCGGCCACCAGTTCGGCGTGGCCCAGCGCGGCCAGCGCCCGCGACAGGTACAGCACGTCGCCGTCCTCCTCGGCGCGCGCCACGGCCTCCCGCGCAAGGGCCAGCGCCCGGTCCACCTCGCCGCCCGCGGCCTCCGCGAGCGAGGTGAGCATGGCGCTCGCGGCCTCCCCGATCCCGGTGTCGCGGGCCAGCCGCAGGCTCTCCCGGGCCAGGTCGAGCGCGCGCCCGCAGTGCCCGGCGCGCAGTTCGGTCTCGGCGAGGCCCCGCAGGAAGTGCACCTCGGCCTCGACCATCCCGCGCCGCCGCACCTCGCGCAGCAATGCGCTGATCGTCTTGCGCGCCTCGCCCAGTTGGTCGCTCATGATCAGCCAGCGGAACCGTACGGCCCCCGCGCCGTTGTGGTCGCACGCCACCCGGGGGTCCTGCGGCTCCTTCAGCGCGCGCTTGATGGTGGCGGGCGCGTTCGGATGCCCCATCAGCGTCTCCGTCTGCGCCTGGAAGGCCAGGGCCAGCAGTTCGTTGCGCCGGTCGCCGGCCCGGGCCGCCAGGTCGGCGGCGAGCGCGCCCTCCTCCCGGGCCCGGTCGAAGTCGCCCTCCACGAGCACCGCCCGCCAGGCGAGTTGGTAGTGCACCAGGGTGAGCAGCCCGGGGTCGTCGCCCGCGTCGGCCAGCGCCTGCGGGAAGACGGCGTCGACCTCGGCCATGGCGTGCCCGGCGGCGTCGATGACGATCATCCAGGCCCGCACCCGGTCCGAGGGATCGGTCGCGTGGTCCAGCACCTCGTGGGCGATGTCCCGGGCGAAGTCGGTCTCCCCGGCGGTGAGCGCGTCCGCGGCCGCCTGCAGCCGCCGCTCGTGGGGACCCGGTACCGCGTCCACCGGGGTGTGCCGGGCCGCGAGCAGCCCGAGCTCCGCCGCCACCGACGGCGCGCCCCGGTCGCGGGCCGCGGCGGCGGCCTCACCGAGGCGGTCGGCCACCTGCGGATCCCTGCCGGTGGTGGCGAGCGCCAGGTGCCGGGCCCGCTCGATCGGATCGGAGGCCGCCGTCGACAGCGCGGCGTGCGCGGCCCGCCGCTCCTGGGCGCTCGCCTCCGCGTACAGCGCGGCCGATATCAGGGGGTGGGCGAACCGTACGACCGGTGCGTCCCGCTCCGTCACCAGCAGGCCGAGCGCGGCGGCCTGCGCGGTCTCCGCCTCCGCGTTCTCGCGGCCCGCCGCGCGCAGCAGGGCCGGGGTGGGGCGCGCCCCCGCGCTGGCCACCAGCAGTGTGCGGCGGGCCTCCGGGGACAGTGCCCCCAGCCGGTTGAGGACCAGGGTGCGCAGCGAGGTCGGCACGGGCAGCGGTTCGCCGGGGCTCGGCGGGGTCGTGCTCTCGAACAGGGCACGGCCCAGTTCCAGCGCGAACAGCGGGTTGCCGCCGCTGGTGCGGTGGATGTCCCGGACGGTGGAGCGGGGCAGGTCGGTGTAGCCGCGGTGGTCGAGGAGCTGGGCGACCTGGGCGCGCGAGAAGGGGTTGACCCTGACCGCGAGCGTGTCGGGCGGGGCCGCGCGCAGATAGCGGTCGTGTTCCTGACCGTGCGGCTCGGTCTGCGTGCGCACCGCGCACAGCATCCGCACCGGCGTGTCGCCGAGGCGGCGCGCGGCGAAGCCCAGGAGTTCGGTGCTGGCCGGATCCAGCCACTGGAGGTCGTCGGCGACGATCAGGACGGGCCCGCGGGCGGCGAGCGCGCGCAGCGTCGACAGCACCGCGAGACGCAGGGCGAGACCGTCCCGCTGCAGCGTGGACTCGCCGCGGCCGGTCAGCGCGGACTCCAGGGCGGTGCGCTGCGGGGTGGGCAACTGGGAGGCGACCTCGTCCACGACGAGCCCCAGGAGGTCGGCCAGGGCCAGGAAGGGAAGATGGGATTCGGACTCGGTCGCCGAGCAGCGCAGCACGGTGCGCACGCCTTCGGCGCATTCCGCGGCCAGCGCCCGCAGCACGGTCGACTTTCCGATTCCGGCCGGGCCGTGCACCAGGACACTGCCCCCGCCGACGAGCTGCGCGCGGGCCCCGGCCATCAGCTCCTCCCGGCCGATGACCACGTCGGAGCGGGGTCTGGCAGGCTCCCTGAAGTCCCGTCGCACGGTCACCGCTCCCCTCGTGGTCCGTGTGTCGCCTCCCGGCCAATATTAGGCAACCACTCATTGAATTTCGGACAGACGACGTGGTGAGCGATATAACACGCCATCGTCGCCGGGGAATTCGCGGGGGTCACGAATACCGGACGAACCGGCCGCCGGAGAGAGTGCAAAAAGGGCGGGTGGGGGCCAATCCGCCGGAAGCCGTGCGGCACGGAGCGCCCGCGCGCCAGGGCGCTACGGCAGCGCCCCGGCCCGCCGGGCCGCGACCACCGCCTCCCACCTCGTGTGCGCGCCCAGTTTCCGCATGGCCGACCGCAGATACCCCTTCACGGTCTCCGGGCGCAGCCCCAGGAGGTCCGCGGTCGCCGCATTGGTCGAGCCCACCGCCACGCACGACAGGACGTCCACCTCCCGCGGCGACAGCTCCACGGCCCGTGCGGAGGGGCCGGCGGACGTGGCCCCGGCCAGCCGCCCGCACACCTGGAGGATCTCGGCCCGCAGCACCGGGTCCTCGACCCGCTGGGCCAGGGTCCGCAGCGTGCCGTGTGCCTCGCGGACCTGCTCCCACGCCGCGCCTTCCGGGGCGGGCTCCCGCACCGCCGTCAGCAGGGCACGCGCCTCGTCCCGGGCCACCAGGGCCTGCTCCACGTCCCGCGCCGCCTCCACGGCCGCGGCCAGCGTGCGGTCGCCCAGCTGCTGGGCCGTCCGCAGGGCCCCGTACAGCACGCCGCGCACCCGGCGGCGGACGACGACCGGCACCGCCAGCACCGACCGCAGGCCCTCGGTCGCCACCGCCACGTCGTACTCGTGGCTGATCTGCCGTGAGGCGGAGTAGTCCGTGACCGCGCACGGCCGGGCCAGCGCCGCCACCTTCCCGCCGAGGCCGTTGCCGGAGACGACGGCGAGCGACCGGAGCGCCGTCGTCGCATTGCCGCTCAGTTCGCTGATGCGAATCTGCGGCCGCCCGGCCTCCACCAGACCGCCGAAGGCGACCGGCAGCCCCGTCGCACGCCGCAGCCGCACCAGCGCGCCCCGCACCTCCACCACCTCGGCTGCGTCAGCTGCCACGTCCTCGCCCCTTCGTCGCGGCGTACCCCCGTTCGGGGGTGGTGAGACCTTCATCAGGGATTACACGATGTCCGACGGCTGTCCGGCAATGAGGAGGACACATGACGGCGAACACCGATGCCATCGACGCGACGGACGCGTTCCGGACCGCGCGGGACTTCCTGCTGGCGCACCGGGAAGACTATGCCACGGCGTACGAGGGCTTCCGCTGGCCGCGTCCGGCGTACTTCAACTGGGCGCTCGACTGGTTCGACGTCATCGCAGAGGGCAACGACCGCACCGCGCTGCACATCGTGGAGGAGGACGGCGCCACCACCCGGCTGTCCTTCGCCGAGATGTCCGAGCGCTCGAACCGGGTCGCCAACCGGCTGCGCGCGTGGGGGGTGCGGGCCGAGGACCGCATCCTGGTCATGCTCGGCAACCAGGCCGAGCTGTGGGAGACCGCGCTGGCCGCGATGAAGCTGCGCGCGGTCGTCATCCCGGCCACCCCGCTGCTCGGCCCCGCCGACCTGTCCGACCGCGTCGACCGGGGCCGGGTCCGCCATGTCGTCGTGCGTTCAGGGGACGCCGCCAAGTTCGACGACGTGCCGGGGGACTACACCCGGATCGCGGTCGGGGGCGCGCCCGAGGGCTGGCATGCCTACGAGGACGCGTACACGGCCGAGGCGGCCTTCGTGCCGGACGGGCCCACGCACGCCGACGACCCGCTGATGCTCTACTTCACCTCGGGCACCACCGCACGCCCGAAGCTGGTCGAGCACACCCATGTCTCGTACCCGATCGGCCACCTGGCGACGATGTACTGGATCGGCCTCAAGCCCGGGGACGTGCACCTGAACATCTCCTCGCCCGGCTGGGCGAAGCACGCCTGGTCGAACCTGTTCGCCCCGTGGAACGCGGAGGCGACCGTGTTCCTGCACAACTACACCCGCTTCGACGCCCCCCGGCTGATGGCCGAGATGGACCGCGCGGGCGTGACCACCTTCTGCGCCCCGCCGACCGTGTGGCGCATGCTCATCCAGGCCGACCTGAGCCGGCTGCGCACGCCCCCGCGTGAGGCGGTCGCCGCCGGCGAGCCGCTCAACCCCGAGGTCATCGAGCAGGTGCGACGGGCCTGGGGGGTGACCATCCGGGACGGCTTCGGACAGACGGAGACCGCCGTGCAGGTCTCCAACAGCCCCGGTCAGCGGCTGAAGACCGGCTCGATGGGCCGCCCCAGCCCGGGCTTCCGGGTCGAACTGCTCGACCCGGTGACCGGGGCGCCGGGCGCGGCGGAGGGCGAGATCTCCCTGGACCTGTCCGCGCAGCCCGTCGGCCTGATGACCGGCTACCACGGCGACCCCGACCGCACGGCCGAGGCCATGGCGGGCGGCTACTACCGGACGGGCGACATCGGCGCACGGGACGAGGACGGGTACATCACCTACGTCGGGCGGGCCGACGACGTCTTCAAGGCATCCGACTACAAGATCTCCCCCTTCGAGCTGGAGAGCGCCCTCCTGGAACACGAGGCGGTGGCCGAGGCGGCCGTGGTGCCCGCCCCGGACGAGCTGCGCCTCGCCGTCCCGAAGGCGTACATCGTGCTCGCCGCGGGCTGGGAACCCGGTCCGGACACCGCGAAGGTCCTCTTCGAGCACTCCCGCGAGGTGCTGGCCCCCTACAAGCGCATCCGCCGGCTGGAGTTCGCCGACCTGCCCAAGACCGTCTCCGGCAAGATCCGCCGGATCGAGCTGCGCGAGGCCACGGCCGCCGGCTCCCAGAACGAGTACCGCGAGGAGGACTTCCGATGACCGAACTGTCGTACACGCACGGGACCGGCACGACGCCGCTGCTCGGCGACACCATCGGCGCCAACCTCGACCGTGCGATCGCCGCGTACCCCGACCGCGACGCGCTGGTGGACGTGCCGTCCGGGCGCCGCTGGACGTACGCCGAGTTCGGCGCCGCCGTGGACGAGGTGGCGCTGGGACTGCTCGCCAAGGGTGTGCGCAAGGGCGACCGGGTCGGCATCTGGGCGATCAACTGCCCGGAGTGGGTGCTCGTCCAGTACGCCACGGCCCGCCTCGGCGTGATCATGGTGAACATCAACCCCGCCTACCGCTCCCACGAGCTGGAGTACGTGCTGGGGCAGGCCGGGATCTCGCTCCTGATCGCCTCCCTCGCGCACAAGACGAGCGACTACCGCGCCCTCGTGGACGAGGTCCGCGGCCGCTGTCCCGAACTGCGCGAGACGGTCTACATCGGGGACCCGTCCTGGGACGCGCTCACGGCGGGCGCCGCCTCGGTGCCGCGCGAGCAACTGGCGTCCATCGCCGCCGAGTTGAGTTGCGACGACCCGGTCAACATCCAGTACACCTCGGGCACCACCGGCTTCCCCAAGGGCGCCACGCTCTCGCACCACAACATCCTGAACAACGGCTACTGGGTGGGCCGCACCGTCGGCTACACCGAGCAGGACCGGGTGTGCCTGCCCGTGCCCTTCTACCACTGCTTCGGCATGGTGATGGGCAACCTCGGCGCCACCTCGCACGGCGCCTGCATCGTCATCCCGGCGCCGTCCTTCGAGCCGGCGGCCACGCTGCGGGCGGTGCAGCAGGAGCGCTGCACGTCCCTGTACGGCGTGCCGACGATGTTCATCGCCGAGCTGAACCTGCCCGACTTCGCCGCGTACGACCTGTCGTCCCTGCGGACCGGCATCATGGCGGGCTCGCCCTGCCCGGTCGAGGTGATGAAGCGGGTGGTCGCCGAGATGCACATGGAGGAGGTGTCCATCTGCTACGGCATGACCGAGACCTCGCCGGTGTCCCTGCAGACGCGGATGGACGACGACCTGGAGCACCGCACCGCGACCGTGGGCCGGGTCCTCCCGCACATCGAGGTCAAGATCGTCGACCCGGCGACCGGGGTGACCCTGCCGCGCGGCTCGGCGGGGGAGCTGTGCACCCGCGGCTACAGCGTCATGCTGGGCTACTGGAACGAGCCCGAGAAGACCGCGGAGGCCGTGGACCCCGGCCGCTGGATGCACACCGGCGACCTGGCGACGATGCACGAGGACGGCTACGTCGAGATCGTCGGCCGGATCAAGGACATGATCATCCGCGGGGGTGAGAACGTCTATCCGCGCGAGATCGAGGAGTTCCTGTACGCGCATCCGAAGATCGCCGACGTCCAGGTGGTCGGGATTCCGCACGAGCGGTACGGCGAGGAGGTGCTCGCCTGCGTGATCCCGCGTGATCCCGCCGACCCGCTGACGCTGGAGGAACTGCGGGCCTTCTGCGAGGAACGGCTCGCGCACTACAAGATCCCGAGCAGGCTGCGGATCCTCGACTCCTTCCCGATGACGGTCTCGGGCAAGGTGCGCAAGATCGAGCTGCGGGAGACGTACGCCGCGCAGGAGTGAGGCGCGGGAGCGGCGCGTGCGGAGGCGGTTCAGGCCCGGTCGGCGACCAGTTCGTCGGCCGGGCCGTTGACCGGTCGCGGTGTGCCGCTCGGACCGAGGACGAAGAGCGGCACACCGAGGCGGTCGGCGATCCGGAGGGCGTCGTCGGCGTAGCCCGAGAGCGAGAAGTACACGGAGCGCGCGGACTCCGACAGGGCGGTGAGCCACAGGCATTCCACGTCCCGCGCCGAGGCCGGTGCCGCCGTCGGGTCCACCTGCGCCAGGATGCCGCGCCCCGCGAGGCCGATCCCCTTCGGCTGCCGCTGGTCGGCACGCCGGATGTCGCGGTGGCCGAGCCGGTGCAGACAGAGCGCGGCCGCGGTGACGGCGTCCCGCGCGGTGCGTACGGCGACGGGCCGGAAGGCGGTCCACGGCGGTACAGGGCCCTCGTCGCGGCCGGGCGGCGGGCCGCCCTCGCCCGCCGGAACCGACGGGCCCGGAGGTCGCACCGCCCCACTGACCGGAACCCGCAGGATCGTCCCGCAGGGGCAGCTCACCTCCGGCTGCGGCCACAGGTCCTCGCGACCGCAGGCCGCGCAGCGGACCGCGGTCCAGTCGTCGTCCCAGGTGCGGTGGGTGACGACGGAGGGTGCCGAGCGGCGGTCCAGCGGCGGGGCGACCGGGGCGCCGCAGGCGCAGGGGTAGGACGGCGCGGTGAAGAGGTGCTCCCGGCGGCAGACCGGACAGCGCACCGGCACGCTCTCGGGCATGGCCCACTCCAAGGCGTCGCATCGGGACGGGGTCCCATGGTGCCCCCGGCGACCGCCTCGTGTCCGCCGCTTGGTCCAGCGCGGACCCCGGTGTGGGGCCGTCTTGACGCTCGCCACACCCCGACTTACATTGCTTCCAGATAGTAGAAATCAAATTCCACTATACGGAATAATGTGTGCTCACCGTGGGGCGCGACGGGAGCGCGCATCCGACGGCCGAAGCAGGAGTCCCCATGGCTCGTACGACCGCAGCCCGCGCCGCAGTCGAGATCCTCAAACGCGAGGGCGTCACCCACGCGTTCGGCGTCCCGGGCGCCGCGATCAACCCGTTCTACGCGGCGCTGAAGGCGTCCGGCGGTATCCACCACACACTCGCCCGCCATGTCGAGGGCGCCTCCCACATGGCCGAGGGCTATACCCGTACGCGCCACGGCAACATCGGCGTGTGCATCGGCACTTCCGGCCCGGGCGGCACCGACATGATCACCGGCCTGTACTCCGCGACCGGTGACTCGATCCCCATCCTCTGCATCACCGGGCAGGCCCCGACCGGGGCCCTCCACAAGGAGGACTTCCAGGCGGTCGACATCGCCTCGATCGCGCGGCCGGTCACGAAGTCGGCCGTCACCGTCCTCGAGGCCGCGCAGGTTCCCGGCACCTTCCAGCAGGCGTTCCACCTGATGCGCTCCGGCCGTCCCGGCCCCGTCCTCGTCGACCTGCCCGTCGACGTCCAGCTCACCGAGATCGAGTTCGACCCGGAGACGTACGAGCCGCTCCCCGTCCACAAGCCGGCCGCGACCCGGGCCCAGATCGAGAAGGCGTTCGCGCTCCTCACCTCCTGCGCGCGTCCGCTGATCGTCGCCGGCGGCGGCGTCGTCAACGCCGACGCCTGCGACCTGCTGGCCGAGTTCGTCGAGCTGACGGGCACTCCCGTGGTGCCGACCCTCATGGGCTGGGGCGCCCTCCCCGACGACCACCCGCTCAACGCCGGCATGGTCGGCCTGCAGACCTCGCACCGCTACGGCAACGCGACCTTCCTGGAGTCCGACTTCGTCCTCGGCATCGGCAACCGCTGGGCCAACCGGCACACCGGCAGGCTCGACGTCTACACGAAGGGCCGGACCTTCGTCCACGTCGACATCGAACCCACCCAGATCGGCAGGATCTTCGCCCCCGACTACGGCATCACCTCCGACGCGAAGGCGGCTCTGGAGCTGTTCGTCGAGGTGGCACGGGAGGCCAGGGCCGCGGGCGTGCTGCCCGACCGCTCCGGCTGGGCCGCCGCCGCGCAGGAGCGGAAGGCCCGCCTCGGGCGCCGTACACACTTCGACGACGTCCCGATCAAACCGCAGCGCGTCTACGAGGAGATGAACAAGGCGTTCGGACCCGGCACCCGCTACGTCTCCGCGATCGGCCTCTCCCAGATCGCCGGCGCCCAGACGCTGCACGTCTTCAGGCCACGCCACTGGATCAACTGCGGCCAGGCGGGGCCCCTCGGCTGGACCGTCCCGGCCGCCCTCGGCGTGGCCACGGCCGACCCGGAGGCGTCGGTCGTCGCCCTGTCCGGCGACTACGACTTCCAGTTCATGATCGAGGAACTCGCCGTCGGCGCCCAGCACCGGATCCCCTACGTCCACGTCCTGGTGAACAACGCCTACCTGGGCCTGATCCGCCAGGCACAGCGCGCCTTCGACATGGACTTCCAGGTCGATCTGGAGTTTGAGAACATCAACTCCCCGGAGCTGGGCGTCTACGGCGTCGACCACGTGAAGGTCGCCGAGGGCCTGGGCTGCAAGGCGATCCGGGTGACCGACCCCGGCGAACTGGGCGCCGCCTTCGAGCAGGCCGCGAAGCTCGCCGCCGAGTTCCGCGTACCGGTCGTCGTGGAGGCGATCCTGGAGCGCGTCACCGACATCCCCATGTCGACCACCAACGACATCGGCGACGTCGTCGAATTCGGGGAGAGCGCCTAGCGGTCGCCGGGGCAGCGGCGGGGACCTAACCCGGGCAGGCGCCCCCGCGCCGCCGACGGGCCGCGCGTTCCCGCCGCGCCGGCACGACGGAGCCGACGGCGCGGACCGGGCGGTGCGACGGTCAGCCGCCCGGCGGGGGGCCGGAGATGGCGGCCCGCGGGCGACTCGGGGCGCGCTTGGCGGCGTACTCGTCCGCGGTGACGGACAGGGACTCCGCGAGCTGGCGCAGATAGGAGATGAGCCGCTCCGTCTCCTCCGGGCCGCCCTCGGCCGCCTGGGTGCTCTTCTCCCAGGCCTGCTGCAGGACCGCCTCGGCCTGTGCCCGCGCGGCCCGCACCATGTTCCGGGCCTGTTGGCGGGCGACGGTGACGGTCTGCTCGGCCGCCTGCTGGGCGCGGGCCTGCTGCAGGACGGCGTCCACGGTCGGTACGCCCGTCGGACCGGTGCCGTCGCCGATGTTGTTCGCGCGGATCCAGTCGCGGTGGCGCTGCATGTCCGTCCGCAGCCGGTCGTTCTCCTCCGTCAACTCGATCAGGGCAGAGGCACAGCGGCGCAGGGCGTCGTGCACCGCCTCCTCGCTGTAGCCGCGCCGGGTCAGGGCGGCGCGGGGGAAGGTCATCGAGCGCAGTGCCTCGGGGGTCACCCGTTGCTCCCCCGGATGGTGTACTCCTGTCCTGTTCATGTATCTCCGATCACCGAGCGTCTTCGAAGTGCAGCAAGTCGTGGGGCACACCCGCGCCCGCCAGGTCGCGTACCGTCGCGGAGACCATGGCCGGCGAGCCGCAGACGTAGAAGGAGCGCCCGTGCCAGCCCGCGGCCCGCAGGACGGGGCCTGCGAGGCTGCGGTTCTCGAAGGTACCGGCGTCCGCGCCGACCAGCGGCGTGAGCCGGCACCAGGGGTGGGCCGCCGCCAACTGCCTCAGAGCGGGCATGTCGTACAGGCCCCGCGCGTCGCGTGCCCCGACGAACAGGTCCACCCGCCGCTGCGGCCCGCGCTGGGCGATCTCCTCGACCAGGGCGCGCAGCGGGGCCAGTCCGGTACCCCCGGCGATCAGCACCAGGTCGCGGCCGCCGGACGCCTGGAGCGTGAGCCGGTCGCCGACCGGCGCTCCCAGCCGCAGCACGTCCCCTCGTCGCAGTCCGTAGACCAGGGCCGGGCTGACCAGACCACCGTCGACGGCACGCACGTGCAACTCGACCGTCCCGTCGGCGCGCGCCGCGGTGGCCGGGGTGAACGACCGCCAGGTGCTCGGCAGCGTCGGGGTCTCCACCATGACGGACTGCCCGGCCAGGTACGTCATCGGATGGTCCAGGCGCAGCGTGATGACCGCCAGGTCGAAGCCACGTTGCTCGTGGTGCACCACCTCGGCGTTCCACCACGGCGGATTCATCCTGCCGTCGGCCTCCGCGGCCTCCACCATGGTGCGGGCCACCAGGGTGTACGCCTCGGTCCAGCCGTGTTGCAGCTCCGGGGTCCATGCCTCGCCCAGGAAATACGCCAGCGTGGCCAGCAGGGCCTGCCCCACCGCCTCGTAGTGCTGCGCCACCACCTGGAACTTCCGGTGGTCGCGGCCCAGTTGCTGCAGAAAGGGGACGAGCTGATCCGGGTTGTCCGCCTCCGCGACGATCCGGCCCAGGGCGGCGACGAGGCGATCACGCTGCGCGCCCATGGCGATCGGGAACATCGGCCGGACCTCCGGCGCAATGAGGAACAGGTAGGAGTAGAAGTACCGCGGTACCTCGTCCCCGGACTTGCCCACCAGGGCGAAGGAGTCTCTCAATGCCTGGGAATCGCTCATGTCCGCCCTCCGGTGGCTGATATCAGGGGTGACCTCCACAGTGATGGGGAGCCGTTCGACGGCTCGTCAGAAGTCAGTTCGCTGGGGCCGGGTCAGCGCGCCGCGGCCTCGCCGGCCGAGACCATGGTGCTGCTGATCACGCCGTAGACCGCCGTCCAGGACTCCTCGACGGCCGGTGTCCACGCGTCGCCCGCGTACTGGCGCAAGGCGGCGATCAGGCTCTCGCCCACGGCCGGGTAGTGCTCCGCCAGCGCGCCGTAGCCGGCGTGGCGGCGCCCCAGGTTCTGCAGCATGCCTATGAGCGTGTCGGTGTTCTCCAGGTTGGCGACCAGGGCACCCAGCGCGGCCCACAGGCGGTCGCGCTGCTCATCGAGGTGAGCGGCGAACAGTGGGCGCACGCCGGGGTGGTGGGCGAACAGGTGGTCGTAGAAGTACTCGGTGAGCTGCGGCCCGTGGGGCTCGACGGCCGCGAAGCTGCTCCGGATGAGTGAGGGGTCTGCGGTCATGCGTGCCGACTGTAGCCAGACGCCCACGGGTCGAACAAGCTGGGTCCGAGAGGGCCGCACAGTGGTGCAGGCGGGGCCGGGCAGCGGCGGTAACCATGGCTGAAGCCACGACGAAGGCAATCCCAACCCGCCTGGAAGCGCACGCGAGTTGGGGAAAACCAGGGCGCTGTGACCTTTGCCATATAGGAATTGAGTGCGCCTCTTCGGCTACACTGCCGTGCCGACCGGGTCAGCCGGTCCTGCGCGCCACACCCCCGTAGAATCCGATCTCCTCGGATCCTGCGGGCGGCGGGCCGTCGGGGCGCCAGAACGGGACCTGGGCCAGGCCGGGTTCGACCAGCTGGAAGCCGGTGAAGAACCGCTCGATCTCGGCACGGGAGCGCAGGTTCAGGGTGGCGGTCGCCTTGTTGTAGACGGCCTGGGCGTCGCTGCGGTCGGCGAAGTCGTCCGTGGCGTGCGACAGCACCAGGAAGCTGCCGGCCGGCAGCGCGTCGCGCAGGGTGGCGACGATCCGGTCGGGGTTCTCCGCGTCGGTGAGGAAGTGGACGACGGCGACGAGGAGCAGGGCGACCGGCTCGTCGAAGTCGATGACCCGGCGGACGTCGGGGTGGTCCACGATGGACCGCGGGTCGCGCAGATCGGCGAGCACGATGCTGGTCGAGCCGGAGCGGCTGAGCAGCGCGTCGCCATGCACCTTCACGATCGGGTCGTTGTCGACGTACGCGACGCGCACGTCCGGCGCCACCTCGTGGGCGATCTCGTGCACGTTCGGCGAGGTGGGCAGCCCGGTGCCGATGTCGAGGATCTGGCGGACGCCACTGCCGACGACATGACGGACGGCACGCCGCAGGAAGGCGCGGTTGGCCCGCAGGCCCATCCGCACCTCGGGCGCGACGGCGGCGAGTTCGTCGCCCGCCCGCTGGTCCACCTCGTAGTTGTCCTTGCCGCCCAGCAGGTAGTCGTAGATCCGCGCGGGATGCGGCCTGCTGGTGTCGATGTCCTCGGCGCGAAAGCCGCCCTGTCTCACCCTGCGCTCCTCTCGGCACCCGCCACGGCCCACCGGCCCGCGAACGGCTGACGTCAGCTTCCCACATCAACTTCTGTACACGTGCCACCAGTTCCCGGCACCGGCACCGCGAGCGGCTCCCGCGCAGGCCGGCGGCGGTGGCAGCGCTGTCAGTGCCCGCGCCTAGGGTCCGGCGCATGACGACCGAACTGGTGGAGAGTTCCTGGGACCGCATCGACGGATGGCTGCGGGAGCACGCCCCGCGCACCCTCGCCTCGCTCGGGCCGCCCGCGGCGGACGAGGAGATACGGGCGGCGGAGCAGGAGCTGGACGTCGCCTTCCACCCCGACCTGGTCGCTTCGCTGCGCCGGCACAACGGTGCGCAGGACCGCCCGGAGGCATTCCGGTTCCCCACGTACGACCGACTGTCGGGTGTGCGGGAGATCGTCGAGGCGGCCCGGTTCCTGAGGGGCGTCGCCGCCGACCTGGACGAGGAGTGGGGCGAGGAGGACGAGGACGGCTCCGAACGCTACTGGCATCACGGCTACCTCAAGTTCGGCTCCTACGACGTCACCGCTGACGGCCTGACGATCGACTGCCGGCCAGGGAGCGGCTCGTACGGCGCGATCGGGCGGTTCTTCGACGAGAGCGGCACCAGCTTCGGACGCGCCGAGTCGCTGGGCGCCTGTCTGGCGGACGTGGCGGGCAGACTGGAGGGCGGCCCTGCGTTCCAGGGGCGCGGTGTGCGTCCGGTGACGTTCAACGGCCGGCTGATCTGGGCGGACGAGGGTGTCGCCCGTCCGGGATGGGGCAGCGCCGACGATCCGCTTCCCGCCGCCGGGGCGAAGATCCCCCGGCTGGATCTGCCCTCGGGCCCGCCTCAGCCGCTGAAAGCGGTCTACTTGCTCGGGCTGGAGGAACTCGGTGCGCTGGTCGCCACCCTGCCCCGGGAGCGGGTGGCCCGGGCGGCCCTGAGCCAGATGCGCAGGCTGGCCGTCGAGACCGGGCTGGCCAAGTACGCCGAGGTCACGCAGGCCCTGGATGCGGCGGAGCGGGGCGAGGCCGTCCCGATGGGCCAGGACGGTCCGCTGGGGCTGCGGTTGCGCGCGGTGATCGCTCAGGCGACGTCACTCCAGGACAGCCATCGGCGGTGGGCGGCCGAGGCCATGGTGGTCGCGATGTGGGGGTTGCCGCAGCGGGCGGTGGAGAAGATCGCGAGCTCACGCAGCGGTCTGAGCGCCGAGTGGCGCGACGAGCTGCTGGAGGACCTCGGCGGCCCACCCGTACCACCCGCGCCGGACGACCTGTTCTGGGCCGGGCTGCGCAACCCGGACATCGATGCCGGCTGGTACGCGGCGCGTCACCGCCCGGACGAGGACTGACGGGCGGTCCCTTTTTCCTTCGTGACATCCTGTGCTGTCACAGGATGCCGGACGGCGGGCAGAGTCCGGAGGTTACGGGGACGATGGATGAAGCTCTGCTTTCTGCTGGAGGAGCAGTACCGCCACGACGGCATGCCCGTCGAGGTGATCCGCCAACTGACCTCGTGGGGACACCAGGTGGACGTGCTGCGGCCGGGCGGTTCGCTGCTGCGCATGACGGAGGCGGTGCAGGCGAGCACCCATGACGCATGGGTCCTCAAGACGGTCTCCGGCGGCCCGGGGCTGACCCTGCTCGAAGCCGCGGCCTCGGCCGGGATGACGACGGTCAACGACGCCCGGTCCATCCGAGGCGTACGGGACAAGGCGCTGGCCGCCGCCATCGGCCGCAGCCGTGGGCTTCCGCTGCCGCAGACCTACGCGGCGGCACGGCCCGAACTGCTCGCCGAGATACCGGCGTCGGAGTACCCGCTGGTGGTCAAGCCCGCCGACGGCAGCGCGGGACGGGCCGTGCACCTGGTGTCGTCGCCCGACCGGCTCGCCACGATGGTCCCCGAACTGGGCGGGGAGGGCATGCTCATCGCCCAGCCGTACGTGGCCAACTCGGGTGTCGACGTCAAGGTGTACAGCGTGGGCGGCGAACTGTACGCGACCGAGCGCCGCTCACCGCTCCACCCGCACCGCGCGGTGCGGGAGCGCCGCGTGCCGCTGTCGGCGGAGGTGGCCGCGATGGTCGCCGAGGTCGGGGTGGTCTACGGTCTCGATCTGTACGGCGTCGACGTGGTGCTGGGACCGGACGGCCCCGTGGTCGTCGACGTGAACGACTTCCCCAGCTTCCGTCAGGTCCCCGACGCGGCGGCGCGCGTGGCACGAGCCGTGCTCGGGCTCGCCCGCCACGGCCGGCCGTCCGCCGCGGCCGAGGCGCCCTCCGCCCGCCCACCGCAACAGCGCGCCGCGGCCGGTGGTGCACCCCTGGCGCTCCGCCCGCACCCCGCGCAGCTCCCCGTGGCGATGGGCGAGAACGTATGAGGGTCGGCCTGATCACGCCGGATGCCGGCCATCCGCTGCTGGCCGCCACCGCGGCGCTGCTCACCCCCGGACATCACGTGGAGACCCTGGATCCGGGAACGGTGACGGAAGCCCCCGAGCCGCTCGCGGACGTCTACCTGCTGAAGTCCCGTACGCCGCGCGCCCTGTCCCTCGCCCGCGCCCTGGAGCGACGCGGCGCCCGGGTGGTCAACTCCGCGGCCGCCACCGCGCTGTGCCAGGACCGTGCGGCGATGGCGGAACACGCCCGGCGGGCCGGGCTCCCGTACGCCGCCACCCGCATGGTCACCACGCCCGCTCGACTGGCCTCCGGCCCACGGCTGTCCGGCCCCGTGGTGGTCAAGAGCCGCCACAGCCGACGGCACGACCTGGTGGCCCGCCTCGACGACGACACCCGGCTGCGGGAGATCGCCGCGACCTGGCCGCACGAGCCGGTCGTGGTCCAGGAGTTCGCGCCGAACAGCGGCTGGGACCACAAACTGTGGGCGATCGGGGACCGGTTGTTCGCCGCGCTGCGCCGCTCCGAACTCTCTCCCGGGGGACGGGGCCCCACCCTGCCGCTCGCCCTGGAGGGCCTGCCGCCCGGCTGGACCGCCCTGGTGCGCCGGGTCGGCGAGGTCTTCGCGCTGGACGTCTACGGCGTGGACGTCATCGACACGGGCGACGGCGCCCCGCTGATCGTGGACATCAACGCCTTCCCCGGAGTCCGGGGCCAGGCCGGCGCTCCGGAGGCCCTCGCGGCACTGGTCCTGTGCGGAGCCGGCCGGCCGTCCGCGGCCGACGGCCGGCCGGGCCACGAGAGCGAGGCGATCTGAGGGACGGTGGGGCGTCGGCCGTCCACCCCGGCCGATGCCGCCTCGGCCGTCCACCCCCGGCCGACGCCGCCGACCCCGGGCTCGGGCACGTCCTTCCCGGCGAACCGCCCCACCCTTCCCCGGCGTCCTCTCCCACGACGGCACGTCCATCTCGTCCACCGGGGGCGTACAGGTGCTGCGGATCCACTTCACCCGCGAGGACGTCGGACGTATCCGTATCGCCGCCGGTCCGGTGCCCGCCTGGGAGATGTTGCTGAGCCTGCACGCGCTGCGCGGGCCGGCCGGCCACGGCGTCTTCGGGCCGTGGCGCGCCAGGACGCTCGGCGCGCTGGACCCCTCCGCGCGCCTGCTCCTGCGGCTCGCCCCACCGCGGGGTTACTCCCCGGACTTCCTCACCCCCGCCGTCGGCGACGATGTCGAGAAGACCGTGGACGCGGTGCAGAGCACGGCCCGGGACAGGCTGCGCACGGATCTGGCACTGCTGGCGGGACAGCTCGGCACGGCGACCTCCTGGATGCGTCCGCTGGCCGACGGCGACCCGGAGGCGCTGCGCCGGGTGGGCGCCGCGATGCGCCGTTACCACCGACAGGCCCTGGACCCTGCCTGGGACGGCATCCGGGCCGTGGTCGCGGCCGAGCGGGCGGCCCGTGCGGCCGACCTGCTCCACGGGGGAGCGGAGCGCATGCTGAGCAGGCTGCACCCGCGGATCCGCTGGGAGCCGCCCGTCCTGTCGGTGGCCTATCCCGTCCCCAAGCAACTGCACCTGCGCGGCCGGGGACTGCTGCTCATCCCGTCCTACTTCTGCTGGGCCCGCCCCATCGCGCTGCGCGACACCCGGTTGGAGCCGGTGCTGGTCTATCCGGCCAACCGTGGCCTGCGGCGCCTGGGGGAGCCGGCGGACACGTCCGACGGCGAAGTCCTGGCCCGCCTGCTCGGGGCCACACGTGCCGCCGTGCTGGAGCAGATCGCCGCGGCCGAGGGGGCCACGGGCGCGGACCTCGTGCGGCGCCTGCGCATCTCGCCCGCCTCGGCGAGCGAACACGCCACCGTGCTGCGGGAGGCCGGCCTCGTCGTCAGCCACCGGATCGCCAACACGGTCGTCCACATGCCGACCCCTCTCGGCCGCGCGATCCTCGACGGCGGCGTCCGGACCCCTCCGTCCCACTCCGTGCTGTCAAGCTTCCCGCCCGCAACGGGGCGGTCTTTCGGCTGAGGCCGAACCCTGGTGCGGACGCGGAGCGCCCGGGGCAGGCTGGTCGGCGACCATCACGACGCCGGCGGCCCTGCACCGCGGCGTCACACCACCACAGGGGGAACACCATGAGGACATCGGCCCGCAGGTTCTCGGCCCGCAGGTTCTCGGCTCTCGTCACGGCCGGCATGTCACTGGCCGCGCTCGGCACCTTCTTCACCGGCACCGCGGAGGCGGCGAACCCCTGCTGGTGGAGCAGCGACGGCATGCACATGTACTGCAACAACGTCGTGGGGGCGAAGGTGTACGCCACCCCCGACACCAGCCACCCGGTGGGCATCATGTACTCGAATCCGAGCTGGTTCGAATGCCGCACCGACCACGGCGCCTACGTCGGCGGCCCGCACCCGTACCGATGGGAGTACACGGAGGCCGACAACGGCCAGTGGGGCTACATGAAGGACACCGACATCTACAGCGAGACCAACCCCCTGCCGGACACCATCGGCAACGGCATCCCCCAACCCTGCTGACACAGCGGCGGTGCGACCACCGACACCATTCACCACGGGGAAGGAACCATCGGCGTAGGCGACCTGCCGATCCCGGTTCCGCACGTCCGGGGCCGCGGACCCGTCCGGTCCGCGGCCCCGGATCACACCCCGGCGCAGCTGAGGCCGGCCCCGGCGCCGCCCTCGCCGCCTCCGCCCCAGGACTGCCGCTGGTCCCGCTCCGTGGTCCCGCCCCGCCCGACGAGCCCCGCCTCCCGGGTGAAGCGCGGTACGAGCGAGGTCAGGGCCCGGTCGCCGTACAGGGCGGCGGCGAGCAGGAGTTCGCCGTCCGGCAGGCCCTTCCCGGAGGCGGGCAGCGGGTGCCGGTCCCGCAGCGACCTCAGCGTGCGCCGGCCGGCCGCGGTGCGGCCCGGCGGGAAGCCGCGCAGCAGCCCCGCGGCCACGAGGTCACGGCGCAGCCCGGCCAGGGCGGCGCGCACGCCCCGCCGGTCGAGCAACTGCCGTATGCCCGCGGGGCGGTAGAGCGCGGAGTGCACCGCCTTCGGCAGGGCGGGCAGGGCCCGTCCCGCCCCGCTGGGCGCCCGCGTCGTCCGCAGCGTGCCCGCCCGGCCGGCTTCGACGGCTCCCCGCAGGTGCAGGGCGAGCACGGCGACCGTGACGGCGGCGCGGGGACCACCCCGCAGAAAGGCGATGTCGTGCGGCTCCAGCCGGTCCGTCGCCGTGTCGTCCATGAGGGCCCCCGAACGAGAAGGGGCCCGCCGCCCCCGTGCCGGCGGGCCCCGTGTGCCGAGGATGGGCCCGTGCCCGGGGGGAGTTGAAGCCCCTCGGCGGGTGTTCAGAGGTTGATTTGAGGGTTGCGTAGACGGCGTACGCCCGTCGGTGTAGCCGGCTCACCCGCTCTCGTGCCCGACACCGTGCTCCGATAGTCCGGGCCAGTCGTCGGGGCCGCCGCCCTGCCATTCGATGAGGTCGCTCTCCTCGACCTCGATCCGGTCGAGGTCGACCAGGCGCAGGATCTCGACGACATCGTCCAGGTGGCTGGCGATCCCGAGGGTCATGTCCCCCTCGGTGACGCGCCGCGATCCGTCCAGCGCGGGGGCGTGCACCACGATGTGCGGGTGTTCCGTTGGCTGCTCCATGTCTTCAGGCTGCTGCCGTGGGTCCGGATTCGCACCCGGGAACACCGAGAGCGCCGGATGCGGAACGGTCCGTGTCCGGGGTGTGCGGGTTCCGGGCGGGGCCGCCGCCCGGGCGCGACACGACGGGTGTCGGCGACGGCGCCGCCCGGAGGTCTCGGGCCCGGTTTCCGGCGGGGTCCGGGGTCAGACCCGCGCGCCGGACAGGCGTTCCACGCCCCGCAGCAGGGCCGAGTGGTCCAGGCCGCCGTCGCCCTGGGCGCGCAGGGCGGCGACCAGTTGGGCGACCACGGCGCCGACCGGCAGGGCCGCGCCGACCTCGCGGGCCGCCTCGGTCACGATGCCCATGTCCTTGTGGTGCAGGTCGATGCGGAAGCCCGGCGCGAAGTCACGGCGGAGGAAGTTGTCCCTCTTGCGGGCCAGGACGGTGGAGCCCGCCAGACCGCCGTCCAGCACGTCGAGGGCCGCCTCCAGGTCCACGCCCGACCTCTCGAGGAACACCACGGCCTCGGCGCACGCCTCGATGTTCACGGCGACGATCAACTGGTTGGCCGCCTTCACGGTCTGACCCGAGCCATGCGGTCCGCAGTGCACGACGGTCCGGCCGAGTGCCTCGAGGACCGGCCTCGCCGCGTCGAAGTCGGCCTGCTCACCGCCGACCATGATGGAGAGCACGGCCTCGACGGCCCCGGCCTCACCGCCGGACACCGGGGCGTCCAGTACCCGGATCCCCTTCTTGCGGGCATGGTGCGCCAGGTCGACGGAGGTCTGCGGGGTGATGGAGGACATGTCGACGAGCAGGGCGCCGGGCCCGGCGTTCTCCAGGATGCCGTCCGGACCGTAGGCGACCGCCTCGACCTGCGGGGAGGCGGGCACCATGGTGATGATCACGTCGGCGTTCCGTACGGCCTCGGCGATCGAGCCCGCGGCGGTGCCGCCGGCGGCGGCCAGCCGGTCCAGCTTCTCCCGCTCCAGGGTGTAGCCGGTGACGTCGTACCCCGCCTCGATCAGGTTCTCCGACATGGGGGAGCCCATGATGCCGAGGCCGATCCAGGCGATCGCCGGGCGGCTCGGGCGGGCCGGGCGGGAAGCGGTTGCGGGGCTGGTCATGAGGTGCCTCTCTCACTGCCGTGCTCCGTGTGGTGGTCGGCGCTCAGCGGGCCGCTCGGGCCTCGGCCGGCAGCCAGTCGAACGCCTCCGCGCCGGGACGGTCACCGGGCTTGTACTCCAGGCCGACCCAGCCCTCGTACCCGGCCGTGCGGAGGCGGTCGAGGAGGTCCTCCAGGGGCAGCGACCCGGTGCCGGGCGCGCCGCGGCCGGGATTGTCGGCGATCTGGACGTGGCCGGTCCTGCCGGCGTACCGCTCGACGGCCTGCGGCAGGTCCTCGCCGTTCATGGACAGGTGGTAGAGGTCCATCAGGAAGCGCGCGTTGCCGAGGCCCGTGGCCCGGTCGACCCGGTCGACGACGCCGATCGCGGCGGCGGCCGACACCAGCGGGTACCGCGGCGACTCCGGCTCGTTCAGCGCCTCGATCAGCAGGACCGCGCCGATCCGGTGGGCCGCCCGCGCCGCGAGCGCCAGGTTCTCCAGCGCCAGCGCGTCCTGCTCGCCGGGGTCGACGCCGTCGACGCGGTTGCCGTACAGGGCGTTGAGGGCCCGGCAGCCGAGTGCCTCCGCGAAGCCCGCCGCCACGTCGATGTTGGCGCGGAACCTCGCCGACTCCTCGCCCGGGACGGACAGGGCGCCGCGGTCCGGGCCCGGCAGCCGGCCGGCGTAGAAGTTCAGGCCCGTCAGCCGCACCCCCGCGTCCTGGATCGCCCGCCTCAGGGCGTCCAGTTCGGCACGCCCGGGGCTGGGGGAGCCGGTCCAGGGCCACCACAGCTCGACCGCGGTGAAGCCCGCGGCGGCCGCGGCCGCGGGGCGCTCCAGGAGCGGCAGCTCGGTGAAGAGGATCGAGAGGTTGACGGTGAAGCGCTGGTCCGCGAATCCCATCCGGGCTCGCTCCTTTCCGTCCGGACGTCCACCCGATCGAGCACTGTTCCGTATTGTGGAATTTGGTTTCTATTTCATGGAATCCTGCTCGCGGGGTGCACCGCTGTCAAGAGCGCGCACGGAAAAGGGCCCCGCGCCGTCGGTGCGGGGGCCGGCAGGGCCGGTGGGGCCGGCAGGGCTGCAGGGAGGCGGCGTCCGCGGCCGCGTCAGCGCGCCGAACGGCGGGAGCGGACGGTGCCGACGGCCAGGAGCGCCACCACGAACGCGACCAGCACGCCCGCTGCCGCCCACCAGGCCCAGTCGGCGGTGCCACCGGAACTCCCCGACCCCACCGGTCGCGAGGGCGAGGACGAGGGCGAGGAGGAGGCCCGCGCCGCGGGGGCGGACGGCGCCGTCGTCGGCGGGGGCGAGGGCCGGGCGGCCGCGGCCGCCGCCTTGTCCGTGCTGGTGAAGGTGAACCGGCCCTGGAGCGGGGCCCCGTCCGCTGCCACGGTCCGCCAGGTCACCTGGATCGTGCCGGTCGGCAGGGCCCGGACCCTCTGCCGTACGTCGCCGTTCACCGCGCTCGGCTCGCCGTCGCTGTAGTACGAGCCGTCCGGCCCGGTCACCGCGACCGTCGTGTACCGCTGGTTCACCGGGCCGTCGAACCGCAGTGTGACGGTCGTCGGTGCCTTGGCCACCACGGAGTCCGCGGCCGGGCTCGAGCCGAGCAGCTGGGCGTGCGCCGACGCCGGTGACGCCGGCAGGAGGACCGACAGGACGGCCAGCAGCAGGGCCGGCACGACCGGCAGGCGGACCGGACGGGGCGGGCGGGAGGGTGATCTGCGCTTCACATACCAGTACGTCGGCCCCGGCCCCCGGAAAGTTCCCCCGGATCGATCGGACGTCCGCGGGAACTTTCCGCCGGTGCGGCCCGACCTCTGGTGCAACTGCGGAGGCGATGCCGCAACCGAGCCGGAGGCCATTCCCCATGAGCACCACCACGACCAAGACCACGCCCGGACGTTCCACCCGCCGGAATGTCCTCGCCGCCGCCACGGCGGCCGCCGCCCTGTGCCTCGCCACCCTCGCCGGATGCGGCACGGACGGGTCGTCCTCCTCCGCGAAGGCCGACGCCACCGCGACGCCCGCCAAGGCCACGGCGGCCGCGGCGCCGGTGACGGTGAAGGACCCGTGGGTGAAGGCCGCCGACAGCAAGATGACGGGCGTGTTCGCCACCCTGGTCAACAACACCGACGCCAAGATCACGATCGTGTCCGGCGTCTCCACCGTCTCCCAGAAGACCGAGCTGCACGAG
Organism: Streptomyces sp. NPDC007264; assembly: GCF_042869095.1. Classification (NCBI taxonomy): domain Bacteria; kingdom Bacillati; phylum Actinomycetota; class Actinomycetes; order Kitasatosporales; family Streptomycetaceae; genus Streptomyces; species Streptomyces sp. NPDC007264. The sequence continues at coordinate 157,502 of NZ_JBIAFD010000002.1, read as the reverse complement.
GTCGCCGACGTCAACGGCAAGTCGATGATGCGCCCGAAGAAGGGCGGCTTCGTCATCCCCGCCAAGGGCAGCCACATACTCCAGCCGGGCTCCGACCACGTGATGCTGATGGGCCTGACCAAGGCGGTGAAGCCCGGTGACGAGGTCACCGTGACCCTGACGCTGCAGGACGGCCGGACCGTGAAGTTCACCGCCGTCGCCAAGGCGTTCGCGGGCGGCAAGGAGAACTACATGCCCGGCATGAAGAAGGGCTGATGCCCGCCATGGACACGAGTCCCACACCCCCCGCCGCGTCCACCGGCGCGGCGGGCGGCACCGCGGCGGTCGGCCGCCGCCGGCTGCTGGCCGGCGGGGCGCTCACCCTCGGCGGAGCGCTGGCCGGGGCCGGAATCGTCGCCGCGGCCGACGGTGGTTCCGGCTCTGCCTCCGGCACCGGTGCGGCGCGGCCGCAGGACGTCGCGTACGGCGTGCAGAAGGTCCCCTTCCACGGCCGGAACCAGGCGGGGATCGCCACCCCGGCCCAGGCTCACGGTGTGTTCCTCGGCTTCGACCTGGCTCCCGGAGTGGACCGCGCGGGGCTCGGCCGGATGATGCGGCTGCTCACCGACGACGCCGCGCGCCTCACCCAGGGCGCGTCGGCCCTCGCCGACACCGAGGCGGACCTCGCGGAGCTGCCGGCCCGGCTGACCGTCACGTTCGGGTTCGGCCCCGGCCTCTTCGAGGCCGCCGGACTGGAGGACCAGCGGCCCGCGTCGCTCACGCCCCTGCCCCGCTTCCCCATCGACCGGCTCCAGGACCGTTGGAGCGGCGGCGACCTGCTGGTCCAGGTCTGCGCCGACGACCCCGTCACCGTCGCCCACGCGCAGCGGATGATCGTCAAGGACGCGCGCTCGTTCGCCCGGCTGCGCTGGACGCAGCGCGGGTTCCGTCGCGGGCGCGGCATCCAGGACGACGGCGTGACACAGCGCAACCTCATGGGCCAACTCGACGGCACCGCCAACCCGGTACCCGGCCAGGACGCCTTCGCCAAGGCGGTGTGGACCGACTCCGGGCCCGACTGGCTGCGGGGCGGCGGCACGACCTGCGTCGTACGACGGGTCCGCATCGAGCTGGAGACCTGGGACGCGGCCGACACCAAGGCCAAGGAGTTCACCATCGGCCGACGACTGCGCACCGGTGCCCCGCTCACCGGCACGCACGAGAAGGACGTTCCCGACTTCGAGGCCAGGAACGAGCTCGGCTTCCCGGTCATCTCCGAGTTCTCCCACATGCGGCGGGCCCGCGTGAACGAGGACCGGCTGAAGATCTTCCGCCGCCCCTTCAACTACGACGACGCGCCGGACTCGGGCGGACGCCCGGACACCGGTCTGCTCTTCGTGTCCTACCAGCGCGACATCGGCGAGCAGTTCCTGCCCATCCAGCGCAGGCTCGCCGAGTCCGACCTCCTCAACACGTGGACCACCCCCGTCGGGTCCGCCGTCTTCGCCGTCCCGCCCGGCTGCGCGCCCGGCGGCTGGATCGGCGAGACCCTGCTGGGGTAGACGGCAGGACGGCAGCGCCCCGGACGCGAGCGTGGAACACGCGACCGGGGCGCTGGGTCTTTCTCCCGGGGGTTCGTGTGCCCCGGGAGTTCGTGTTTTTTGCGTGCTTGTGTCCCCCGCGGGTTCGTGTCCCCCGCGTCTGGGTCCCGCGCATCCACCACTCACTCCGCCCCTGTCCATGGACTCCCGCTCCCCGCGCCCGCTCATGCGTTCCCTCCGGCCGCTGGGGCGTGGGCGACGCGTCCGTTAGGGTCGTCCCGGAGCGAGCCGTGGATGTGCCCTCTCGGCCGGAGGGCTGAGACAACGCGCAGGTCGAAGCCGATGCCATGGGGGCACAGTGCGATTGAGAGTGGAATTCACGACCGAGCCCTTCGATCTCGACGAGGCGCCCGCGCACGCGCTGGTCGCCCGTGAGGTCATCGAGGCGGTCGACCTGGACGCCGTCGACGTCGGCCCGTTCGGCAACACCGCCGTGGGAGGCGCCGACACGGTGCTGACCGCGGTCGACGCGCTGCTGCGCAAGACCCTGGAGGCCGGTGCCACCCGGATCTCGCTGCAGGTCAACGTGGTGGAGGAGGGCGGCAGATGACCGAGACCGGGGACGAGCCCTTCATCACGGCCGTGAAGCCGCTGGTCGACGCGATGGGGGGCGAGTTGCTGCCCCCGGACCAGGCCGGCCCCGACGACGTCGTGCTCGCCTGGAAGGGCGCCGACGTCGTCGCCGTACGGCTGCCGCGGTTCGCCGACTCGCTCGATCACGTCCTGGCCGCCATGGAGCGCAAGGGCGGCAAGCCGCTGGCGGAGCTGGACCGCAAGGCCAAGCAGGAGGTCGTGCGGACGCTGGAGGCGCGCGGCGCCTTTTCCGTGCGGCACGGGGTGGAGACCGTGGCGAGCGCGCTCGGGGTCAGCCGCTTCACCGTCTACAACTACCTCAACCGCGAGAAGCAGGGCTGAGCCCGCGTCCGTTGACCCAGAATTTTCAACAAAGTGTTGACGTCGTGACACGCGGGGCGTTAGCTGGTCCCAGCCCGTTCCGGACCAAGGCCCCGGAGGCCCTCGTGACCTCGACTTCCGCGCCGCCGGGTCTCGCCCGGTTCAACGCCCTGGAGGAGCAGGCGGCCCTCGCCGTCCTCCGCGAGGCGTGCGCGTGCACGGCGTGGGCCGGCCGGCTGGCCGCCGCACACCCCTACACCACTGCCGACGACCTCTACGCCGCGAGCGACGCCGCCCTGGCCGAACTGACCGCGGCGGACCTTCAGGAGGCGATGGCCGGGCACCCGCCGATCGGCCGCCCCCGGCCCGGGGACCCCGCCTCGGCCCGGGAACAGCGCGGCATGGCGGCCGCCTCCGAGGAGCTCAGGGAGGAGATGCTCGAACTCAACCTGGCGTACCAGGAGAAGTTCGGCCATGTCTTCCTGATCTGCGCCACCGGCAGGACCGGTGAGCAGATGCGTGACGCGCTCAGGGAACGGATCGGCAACGCGCCCGAGCGGGAGCGGGAGATCGTGCGCACCGAACTGGGCAGGATCAACCGCATCCGGCTCGCCCGGCTCCTCGACGGGGGCGGCGCATGAGCGACACCCGGACCACCGCCTCCGTGTCCACACACGTCCTGGACACCAGCGCGGGCCGCCCCGCCGCGGGCATCGCCGTCCGTGTCTTCGCCCGCCCGGGGCGAGACGCGGACTGGCGGGCGCTCGGCGGCGCCGTGACGGACGCGGACGGGCGGTGCGCGAACCTCCCGGCCCCACCGGAAGGGACCACCCATGTGCGGCTCGACTTCGCGGTCGGGGCGTACGTCGAGAAGATGCAAGCCGATGCGCAGCAGGACGCCCCCGCGAACCGGGACAGCGGTGCCGTAGGAGCCTTCTTCCCGGAGGTGGCGATCACGTTCGCCGTCGAGCCGGGCGAGCACTACCACGTGCCGCTGCTGCTCAGCCCGTTCGGCTACTCCGTATACCGAGGGAGCTAGCAGACACCATGGCAGTCCATTCCCAACCGGCCCGCCCCGCGGTACTGGGGCAGAACCAGTACGGCAAGGCGGAGACCCGAGTCGTCAGGATCACGCGGGACGGCGCCACCCACCACATCAGGGACCTGAACGTGTCGGTGTCGCTCTCCGGCGACATGGACGAGGTCCACTACTCCGGCTCGAACGCCACCGTCCTGCCCACCGACACCACCAAGAACACGGTGTTCGCCTTCGCCAAGGAGCACGGCGTCGAGTCCGCCGAGCAGTTCGCCGTCCACCTCGCCCGCCACTTCGTGACCTCCCAGGAGTCCATCCACCGCGCCCGTGTCCGCATCGAGGAGTACACCTGGGACCGGATCGCCGCGTCCGACGACGAAGCCGGAGCCGACGAGCCCCGGCACTCCTTCGTCCGCAGCGGCCGGGAGACCCGCCTGACGCAGATCACCTACGACGGCTCGTCGTGGGAGGTGGTCTCCGGTCTCAAGGACCTCGTCGTGATGAACACGACCGACTCCGAGTTCTGGGGCTACGTCAAGGACGCGTACACGACGCTGCCGGAGGCCCGCGACCGCATCCTGGCCACCGAGGTCTCCGGCCGCTGGCGGTTCAACTGGACCGACGACGGCCAGAAGGCACCCGACTGGGAGGAGTCCTACGAGCAGACCCGTACGCATCTGCTGCGGGCGTTCGCGGAAACCTACTCCCTCTCGCTGCAGCAGACCCTGTACCGGATGGGCGCGCGCATCATCGACCACCGCTCCGAGATCGACGAGGTCCGCTTCTCGCTGCCGAACAAGCACCACTTCCTGGTCGACCTGGAGCCGTTCGGGCTGACGAACGACAACGAGGTGTACTTCGCCGCCGACCGGCCGTACGGCCTGATCGAGGCCACCGTCCTGCGGGCCGGCTGCGAGGCGAGGATCCCCGCGGACCTCACCAACCTCTGACCTCTGACCCCTGACCTCTGACGCCTGCCCCCTGACCTCTGACGGACAAGGACGACGAACCATGGCAGCAGCCCGGCGCATCGTCATCGAGAACGGCGCGATCGCGACCGTGGACGCCGACGACACCGAATACGACGCGGGGTACGTCGTCGTCGCGGACGACCGCATCGAGGCGGTCGGCGCGGGCAACGCCCCCGAGGGGCTGGAGAACGTCGTACGCCGCATCGACGCGTCCGGCCACCTCGTGACCCCCGGCCTGGTCAACACCCACCACCACTTCTACCAGTGGCTCACCCGGGGCCTGGCCACGGACCACAACCTCTTCGACTGGCTCGTCGCTCTCTACCCGACCTGGGCGCGCATCGACGAGACCATGGTCCACGCGGCCGCGCAGGGCTCGCTCGCCATGATGGCCCGCGGCGGCGTGACCTGTGCCATGGACCACCACTACATCTACCCGAAGGGCTCCGGCGACCTGTCCGGCGCCATCGTCCGCGCCGCCCGCGAGACCGGCGTCCGCCTCACGCTGGCCCGCGGCTCCATGGACCGCGGCGAGACGGACGGCGGCCTGCCGCCGGACTTCGCCGTCGAGAGCCTGGAGGGCGCGCTCGCCGCGACCGAGGCGGCCGTCGACGAGCACCACGACGCCTCCTTCGGCGCCATGACCCAGGTGGCGGTCGCCCCCTGCTCGCCGTTCTCCGTCTCCACCGAACTCCTCAGGCAGGGCGCCGAGCTGGCCCGTCGCAAGGGGGTGCGCCTGCACACCCACGGCTCGGAGACGGTGGAGGAGGAGAAGTTCTGCCACGAGCTGTTCGGCATGGGCCCGACCGACTACCTCGCCTCGACGGGCTGGCTGGGCGAGGACGTGTGGATGGCGCACTGCGTCCACATGAACGACGCCGACATCGCCGCCTTCGCCCGGACCGGGACGGGCGTCGCCCACTGTCCGTCGTCCAACGCCCGCCTCGCGGCGGGCATCGCGCGCGTCCCCGGCATGCTCGCCGCCGGCGTCCCGGTCGGTCTCGGCGTCGACGGGACCGCCTCCAACGAGTCCGGCGAACTCCACACCGAACTGCGCAACGCGCTCCTCATCAACCGCCTGGGCCCGCACCGCGAATCCGCCCTCACCGCCCGTCAGGCGCTGCGCCTGGGCACCTACGGGGGCGCCCAGGTCCTGGGCCGCTCCCACGAGCTGGGCTCCCTGGAACCGGGCAAGCTCGCCGACCTGGTGCTGTGGCGGCTCGACACGCTGGCCCACGCGTCGATCGCCGACCCGGTGACCGCCCTGGTCCTCGGCGCGGCGGCGCCGGTGACCGCCTCGTTCGTCCACGGCCGGCAGATCGTGGAGAACGGCCGGCTGCTGCACGTCGACGAGGAGGCCGTCGCCCGCTCCACGCGGGAGCAGGCCCGCCGCCTGGCCCGGATCGCCGCGCGCGGCTGACCCGTTGCGGGGACCCCGGCCGGACGCGCGCTGCGAGCCCTACGCGCCCGGCGCCGGCTCGGGACCCGGCCACGCCATGAGGTTGGCGAGCAACTCCGCCTGCTCGACGGCGTCGTCGAGGGCATGATGCGTATGGCGGCGGCGGGACAGCAGATGGCGGGGCATCGTGCCCTTCACCACCGCCCGCAGCGGCAGCCGCGCCTTTGTCGCGTACAGCGTCTTCATGTCGAGGCACCCGGAGTGACCGAACGGGCTCGCACCGGTGAAGCGGATCAGGTACCAGTACAGGAACGTCCAGTCGTAGGAGGCCGGGTAGCCGCCCATCACGGGCTGCGCGCCCACGCTGACCTCCCTCACCCAGTCCGCGAACTCGGCGAGGGCGACTGCCGGTTCGGCGCCCTCGGTCGTCAGCCGCTCGCGGTCCAGGCCGCTCACCGCCAGCGCCTCGGGCACGAAGTCGTCGCTGATCGGGCGCAGTTCCCGGTAGAACGTGCGCTCCTCGGGGTCGGCCGGGGTGAATCCGCCGGCGTCCTGCACACCGGCCACGGCGGCGCCCAGGCTCAGCATGGAGTACGGCCCCGGAATCGGGCCGTCGGCCTCGATGTCGACGGAGATGTACAGGCTCGGCTTGATCTTTCGTGCTGCCATGGATGTGCAGCATGACAGCCCGGCACCGCGGCCCGCACCCGGATATCAGGCCCGCCGCGGCACCTGGCAGGGCTGGGCGGCGGGCAGCCGGCCGGTGAAGAACGAGCGGGGCGGCACGCCCATCAGGGTGCGGAAGTCGGACGTCATGTGCGACTGGTCGTAGTAGCCGGTCGAGGCCGCCAGGTCGGCCCAGGGGAGGGTGGTCGCACGGGCCAGAACGGCGCGCACCCGGTTGATGCGGGCGTAGTGCTTGGGGGAGAGGCCGACACCCTCGGCGAACAGGTTGCGCAGCTGGCGCTCGCTGACGGCGAGGTCCCGTGCCACCTCACGCACCGGGCCCGGAATGTGCCCGGCCCGGAGCGACATCGCGTCCACGCCGGCCCTCAGCAGCTCCGTGCGGGAGCGGTCGGCGACGGTGGCCAGCCGGTCGGGGAGCACCTCGGCGAGATGGCCCACCACCTGTTCGAGGGCCATGTCCGGCAGTTCGCGGGCCAGCCGCCGGGCCGTCGGGGACGGCAGCCCGGTCAGCGGCACCGCCCGCCCCACCAGCTCGGCCGCGGGTACGCCCAGCAGCGGGCGGGTGGTGCCCGGCGCCAGGCGCAGCTGCACACAGGAGACGAGGCGCTTGCCCACGCTGTAGGAGGCGCGGGCGCGGGGGCCGATGATCAGGGCGTCGCGTCGTCCGTTCTTCTCCACGCGCACGACCAGCTTCGTCGCCGGGTCCGGCGCCTGGGTGACCGTGGGGCGCGGTGCACGGTCGAAGGGCACGAGCCCGGCGTCGTCGATCCAGGGGCGCAGATCGTCGGGCAGGGGGAGGGTGCGCTCGGTGAGAACGATGGTCACCCTGCCCACGGTAAGGCCGTCGCACCCCCGCCGGGGCTGCTGGACCGTGCCGGAATTTCCTAGAGCCCAGAGCGGCAGCCCGCCACCGTGGTGGTCATGATCCTCGTTACCGGTGCCACGGGCACCATAGGCAGTGACGTCGTACGGCGGCTCGCGGCGCGCGGCGAGAAGGTGCGCGCCCTCACCCGGGACCCCGCGAAGGCCCAGGTGCCGGAGGGTGTGGAGACGGCTGTCGGCCACCACCGCGACCGTGTGTCCGTCGAGGCGGCGATGGCGGGCGTCCGGGCCGCCTTCCTGGTGGGGATGTTCGGGCCGGAGGACTCCGGGCACGACCGCGACCTGGTGGCGGCGGCGAAGGCTGCGGGCGTGCGCCGGATCGTGAAGCTCTCCTCCATAGCCACCGGCGACCCCGCGGTGGGCCCGTTCGGTACCTGGCACCTGCCCGGTGAGCGGGCCGCCCAGGACAGCGGCTTGGACTGGACGATCCTGCGGCCCTCGGCCTTCGCCTCGAACACCCTGGCGTGGGCGGAAGCGGTCCGCTCGGGCGAGCCGGTGCCGAACACGATGGGCGACGGCGGGCAGGGCGTCGTGGACCCGCGCGATGTGTCCGAGGTGGCCGTCCGGTCCCTGCTCGGCTCGGGGCACGAGGGCAGGACGTACACCCTGACCGGCCCCGAGGTGCTCAGCGCCGCGGACCAGGCGGCCGTGCTCGCCGAGGTCCTCGGCCGCCCGGTGGCGACGCGCGACCTCTCGTCGGCCGAGGCGGCGGAGCGGTTGCGCGCCATGGGGCTGAGCGACGGGTTCATCGCGGGGGCCGACCAGAGCAGGGAGTTCATCGCCAGGGGCGGCAACGCCGTGGTGACGGGGGAGGTGGCGGAGGTGCTCGGGCGGGAGCCCCGCACCTACCGGCAGTGGGTGCAGGACCACAGGCAGGCGTTCGAGCGGCCGTGACGCCGCGGCGGGCAGCGGGGCGGGCGGGTGCGGGAAGGGCCGCCCCGCTGCCCGCCCGCGGGAAGCCCCGTCCCGCCCGGCCGTTCACCGCGGTCCGGGCCGCAGCACGGCCGCCGTCAGCGCCAGGGCCGCCGCCGAGAGTGCCGCCGCCACCCCGAAGGCCGACCGGTATCCCGCCGCCGTGGCCGGGACCAGTTCCACCCCCCGGGCGAGCAGCCCGTCGGTCCGGCTCGCCGCGAGCGTCGACAGCACCGCGAGGCCCAGTGAACCGCCCACCACCTGCGTGGTGTTGAAGAGTCCGGACGCCAGCCCCGCGTCCTCCTCCCGGACCCCGGACATCGCGAGCCCGGTGAGCGCGGGCATCGCGGCCGCGAACCCGGTGGCCTCCAGCAGCAGCGTCGGCAGCACGTCGGTGACGTACGAGCCGTCGACCGGAGCCCGGGCGAGCAGCACCATCCCGGCGACGATCAGCACGAGCCCGGCCGACAGCACCCGGTGGGCGCCGAACCGGCCGACGGCGCGTGCGGACAGCCCGAGCATCAGCACGCCGATCACGACCGGCGTGGGCAGGAACGCCGTACCTGTGAGCAACTCGCCGTAGCCGAGGACGCGTTGCAGGTAGAGCGCGCCGATGAACTGGAAGCCGTACATGGTTCCGATCAGCAGGACCTGCACGGCGTTGGCGCCGGTCAGCAGCCGCGAGCGCAGCAGCCGCAGCCGCAGCAGCGGCCGCGGGGTCCGCGCCTGCCGGACCGTGAACGCCGCGAAGAGGGCGAGCGCGAGGGAGGCCAGGAGCAGGGTGACGGCAGAGCCGCGGTCGGCGGAGCCCACGATCACGTACACCGTGAGCGTGAGCGCGCCGGTGACCAGGGCCGCCCCCGGCCAGTCGGCCCCCTTTCCGAGCCCGGCACCGTTCTCCGGCGCCAGGACACGGACGGCGGCGACCCAGGATGCCACCCCGATCGGCAGGTTGATCAGGAAGATCCAGTGCCAGCCCAGAGCCTGTGTCAGTGCCCCGCCGAGGAAGGTGCCGAGCGCCCCGCCCGCCGCCCCGACCGCGCTGAACACCGCGACGGCGCGGGCCTGTTCACGCGGCTCGGGGAAGAGGGTCACCAGCATGCCGAGCACCACGGCCGACGCCATCGCCCCGCCGGCGCCCTGCACGGCCCGCGCCGCGATCAGCATGCCCGGGCCGGTGGCGACCCCGCACAGCACGGAGGCCGCGGTGAAGACGGCGAGTCCCGCCGCGAACATCCGCTTGCGGCCCACCAGGTCGCCGAGCCGTCCGGCCAGCAGGAGCAGCCCGCCGAAGGGGATCAGGTACGCGTTGACGACCCAGGCGAGCCCCGGCCCGCTGAAACCCAGATCGCCCTGGATCGCCGGCATGGCCACGGTGACGACGTTGCCGTCCAGGATCGTCATCAGCGTTCCCGCGCACAGGACGGCCAGGGAGGCCCAGCGGGAGTACGTCCGATGCGGCGACACCCTTACTGGTGATGGTCTGCGCGATGCGCTCCTGATCGACATGGCCTCGGGGCCTCCGCCTTCTCCATCGGAACCATAGGTGCACGACTTGTAACAGGGGACATCGTCGGTGACCATGGAGACCGGCGTAAGGAGGCAGTCCGATGTCCCGGAGGAACACCGGTGTTACCGCGCAGGTCGTGAACGCGCACGCCTGCCCGGTGCGCGAAGTTCTTGACAGGGTGGCGGGCAAGTGGAGCGTGCAGATCCTTGTCGCCGCCGCGCACGGGCCGATCCGCTTCACCGAGTTGGAGCGCGGCATCGAGGGCATCAGTCGGCGCATGCTCACCCTGACCCTGCGCAACCTGGAGCGCGACGGGCTCGTCACACGCACCGTCCATCCGACGGTGCCGCCGAAGGTCGAGTACGCGCTGACCCCGGTCGCCCGCGACCTGCACGAGACCCTGCAGCGGCTGACGGACTGGGCCGAACGCAACCGCGTCCACATCGCCGAGTCACGAGCGGCCTACGACGCCGAGCACCGGCCGGAGCCGCTCGACGCGTAGGCCGCGGCCGTCCACCGCCAGCGCCTCGGCCACGAAGTCGTCGCTGATCGGGCGCAGTTCACGGTAGAACATGCGCGGTTCGGGGTCGGCCGGGGTGAATCCCTCGGCGTCCTGCACACCCGCGACGGCGGCGCCGAGGCTCAGCGGTGAGGTGGCCGGTCAGGCCGCTGGCGGGATCCGGCCACTGCCTGCTCGGTGCAGTGCGGTCTCCAGGCGGTCCCGGACCGCAGTCTGGGCGGTGATGCGTTCGTTGAGGACCGCCAGCCGCTCCACTGCGACCCGGATACCGTTGTCGGACGGCGGGGCCGTGGTCACGTTGCCGTCCAGACACGGCAGGAAGACCCGCACGTCGTCCAGGGTGAGCCCGGCGGCCAGGAGGTTGCGGATGTTGCGGACCCGCACCGCCGCCCGCTCGTCATAGATGCGGTAACCGTTGGGGGCGCGCTCCGAGGAGATCAACCCCGCCTGCTCGTAGTGCCGCAGCGCACGGGCGGTCGCCCCTGTCGCCTTGGCCAGCTCACCGATCTGCACCCGCTCCACCCTCCCGGCTGCAACTCCTATCACGCCACGACCGCCCCGCCGTCGACCGGGAGTACCACCCCGGTGACGAACGACGCGGCTGGTGCGGCAAGCCGGGTGATCGCCCAGGCCACCTCCTCCGGTCGGCCGATCCGGCCCAGCGGGGTGTGTGCCGACTGCCACTCCCGTACTGCGGCCATCCGTTCGGGCGCCAGTCCCTGGTGCTCGCCGATCGGGGTGTCGATCGCGCCGGGCGCGACCGCCACCACCCGGACCCCGCGCGGTGCGAGCTCGACCGCCCAGCTGCGGGTCAGCAGCTCCAGCGCGGTCTTGGTCGCCGCGTAGACCGAGTTGCCCGGCCAGGCCCGCTGCCCCACGGACGTACTCACGTTGACGATCACTCCGCCGGACGCCTCCAGGGACGGCAGCGCGGCCTGGGCCAGCAGGAGGGGTGCGATCAGGTTGGTGGCGATCTGCGGCACGATCATCTCCGGCGTGAGCGTGCCGAGGGCACCGCTGCGCACGATGCCGGCATTGTTGACCAGCACGTCCAACCGGCCGTGCATCTCCAGCGCGGTCCGGACGATCAGCTCGTGCCCGCCGTCGGCGGTGATGTCGGCGGCCAGCGGGGTGATTCGGTCGTGCCCGGCGGCGGTCTCCTGGAGCGGTTCGGCCCGTCGGCCGACGGCGAGGACGTGGGCGCCCTCGGCGGCGAAGGCGCGGGCGGTTGCCCGGCCGATCCCGGTGCCGGCCCCGGTGACGGCGACGATCCTGCTGATCTGGGGTGCGGTGCTGCTGTCCATGCGGTCATCGTTCAACCCTGCCGCCAGCGGCAGGGTCAAGCGGCGCCCGGTGGGCCGGTGGCCGCCGGGTGAGCTACCGCCTTGCGGGGGAGCGAACGGCGCTGGTGGCGCCAGTGCGGTGTTCGGGGCCGGCCGGGAGCATGGAGTACGGCCCCGGGATCGGGCCGTTGTCGCCACCCGTCACGTTCGTACGCGGCGGGCGGTACGTAGCCGACGGCGGACTGGAGTCGTTCTCCCTGGGACAGGCCGCCGCTCCGGTTGACCGCTGCAGGTCACCGTCTTCCGACGGATAAGTGCTTGATCAGTAACAGAACTGTGGGGATGGCGAGTTGTGAGCGATTCCCGGTGCAGAATCGCTTGGCTGTCGAAGCGACACTGACCATGTAAGCCGAAAACGGGGAGACATCATGAACGCCACTGCCTGCACGAACGGCAAGAGCCCGAGGGGTTGGAGGGCCTGCGCCCTGGGCGCCGCAGCGGTTGCCGTGCTGCTGGCGACCACAGCGTGCGAGCCTGGTGGGGACGATGCCGCGGACGCATCCAAGTCACCGGCCCAGTCCAGCGCGACGACTTCGCCGACGGCGAAGACGACGCCGACGGCGACGGCGAAGACGACGGCGCCCGGTGACGGAAAGGGCGGAAGCCAAGAGAGCAAGGGCACCGGCGGCGAGGACAACTCCAGCATCCCCCTGTGCAGTCTGGGGGACCTGTCGATCTCGGCCATGAAGTTCGACGGGGACGAGCCGACTCGCCACATCCTTATCGTCGCCACCAACAAGAGCGGCAAGAAGTGCGACGTCCTGAACGCCCCCGAGGTCACGCTCGGCGACGCGAAGGGCCCGGCACCGAGGCTGGAGGGCAGCACTACCGACGACCCCGTCACCCTCGCTCCCGGCGAGAAGGCGTACGCCGGTCTGCTCGCCACCGGCGGCCACATGGACACCTACGACGTGACGTCCATGACCATCACTCTCGGCAGCCCCGGCGGCGAGACCGAGGCCGAGAAGCCGGTCGACCTGCCCATGCCCGTCGCGGCGTTCCCGGCCGACGACGGCCAGCGCGTCACGACCTGGGCGGGCACCGAGGGCCTCGCCATGCGTCCGGTCACCCTGCGCTGACGTACCACCTTCGCCCTGCCCGGTCCGTGAATGGCCCGAAACCGCCTGGATCGCATGTGTCGCCCCCGTTAGTTTCATCGGGCAACCATGGCCCTGCCGATGCCTTCCGGGCACGCGCAGCGTGCCGACGGCGCGCGGGGCCCAGCGATGTCACCGACCGGGGAATGCAGGAGCAACGGGGGACCGCCATGAGAAGTCATGTCCGTCATCCGGACGACCGTGGCCTGGAACATCGGCGGCAACAACTGCGCGGGCGGTCTCTGGACGAACCTCACGTCGACGTACTCCGTGAGGCTGTATCCCTGACGGGGGCGGTTCTCGACAGGGGCGGTGCCTGCCCGGCCGCCCCTCGCCGCACCCGGGAGCGCCGCCGCGGCCGTCGGCCGGGCACGGCCCGGCTCCTACAGCCCGAACAGGCCCGGATCCGTCGCCAGTTTCCTGAAGTGATCCTGCGGATTCGCCACCAGCCTGCGCTCCTTGAGGTCCAGCAGCCCGCCGACCCCCGTGAGCTCGGCGGCCACGGTGCCGTCCGTCTTCCGGATGGTCTGCTCGACCCGGAACGTCTTGCCCCCGTCCCAGGCGAAGGCGCACGTCACGTCGACCTCGTCACCGGCGAGGAGTTCCCGTCGGAAGCGGATGGTCGTCTCCAGGGCGACGGGTCCCACCCCCATGGCCACGAGCCCGGCCTGGCTGATGCCCGCCGCCTGCAGGAGCGACCAGCGGGCGTGTTCGGCGTAGTTGAGGTACACGCTCTGGTTGAGGTGGCCCTGCACGTCGGTCTCGTATCCGCGGACGGAGACCCGGACGGAAAACGGCTCGCTCACTGCTTCCCCTTTTCTCACGCTCGTTGCCCTCTGCCGCCGATCTTGGCATGCCTCCCTCAGGCCCGGCGCGGGGAAGCGAGGATGTACCGCTCTCTCGTCCGCGGCTCGGTGTGCTCGCTCACCTGCCAGCCCGCCCCCTCCAGCGTGGCCGCGCAGGCGCGCAGCGCCGTGAGGTCGGGCTCCCGCACGGCGACCGCCTCCGGCTGCGGGGTCGCGCGCACCCGGTAGCCCACGCCGTCGCCGGTCGCAGGCCGGTGCCCCGCCGCCTCCAGCGCCAGCGCGGCGGCCCGCACCAGATGCGCACGTTCCCAGCCGCACGGGCGGTCCGTGGCGCCGCCCGGGTTGGTCATCCGGCGCAACTCCAGCAGCCCCTGCCAGGCGCCGCGCACCTCCCGCAGGCGGGCGGGGGAGCGGTCCGCGGACTCCTCGCCGCCGACCCGCGCGGCGAACACGCCGGAGTCCGCCTCGGCCGGGGCGGTCGTCGCCGCCTCCTCGGCGGGTGCCTCGCGCAGGCGATGTCCGGCCGGGGTCAGGAAGTGGTCGTGCGGCGGCCGCGGATGCCGGAAGGCCAGCCCCCGCTTCACCAGCGCGGCGAGCTGGGCGTCCGTCCCCTTGAGCCGCCCGGTCACGGGGTCGGCGGCATCGATGACGCGTCGCTGCGCGGCGGTCGGCGGCCGGGGCACGACGTGCTCCTTCGGGTGCTCGTGGATCAGTGGTCGGCGGCGTACGAGACGAAGGCGGCCCACTCCGTGGGGCCAAAGGCGAGTCGGGGGCCCTGCCTGTTCTTCGAGTCCCGGACGCGAACGGTGCCCGAGGCGTCGGCGACCTCGACGCATGAGGGGCCGTCGTTGGTGCTGTAGCTGCTCTTGAACCACTCCAGCTCGGAGTCGATCCCGGCCGAGCGCTTTATGGACATGTCTCTCCCAGCACTTTCTCGATGAAGGCCAGCGACTCCCTGGGGGTGAGAGCCTGGGCCCGGATGATCCCATAGCGCATCTCAAGGATCTGGACCTGCCTGGGATCGGAGATCACATGGCTGATGAGTTGGACTTCATTGAGTCCCACCGTGATGCCTTCCTTGAGCCGCAGTAGTCGGAACGAACCGGCGAGACCAGCATGGTCTTCGCGGTCCAGTGGCAGCACCTGGATATCGACGTTCCGCAAGCCACCTGCCTCCAACAGGTGTTCGAGCTGCCGGCGCATCACCATTTTGCCCCCGACGGGCCGACGCAGCGTCGCCTCGTCCAGGACGAAGCCGAAGACGGGCATTGCTCTCGAACCATCGATGATCTCCTGCCGGGCCAGCCGTGCGGCGATCTGCTGTTCCAGCTCGTCCTCCGGCAACGGCGGACGTCGTACGCCGAACAGCGCTCGCGCGTACTCCGGGGTCTGTAGCAGCCCGTCGATGACGGACATCTCGTACGCCCCCATCTCAACGGCATCCGCCTCCAGCTTCGCTACGTCCCGCACCTTCTTCGGATACCGGGACTCTTCGACCTCCCGCTTCAGCCCGGTGATCAGGCCGCCCGCCTGGAGCACCCGATCCGCCGCCTCCAGGAAGGCGGCCCTCGGCGCCCGCCGCCCCCGCTCCACCGAGGACACCTGCTCCTCGCTGTATCCGATCGCCGCACCCAACTCGGCCTGGGTGAGTGCCGCCCGCTCCCGGCACATCTTGATGACCTTGCCGACGGTCCGCAGTACGGCCGCCGACTCCTCGTCCTCGCCCTGCCCGGTCATGTCCACGCCCCGACACCTCCCACGTGCTGCCCGAACCCAACTCCCCGCAGCCCGCCGCGTAACGCGTCGCCGCCCGGACACGCCCGGACGCGGGTCGGACAGTGACGCTGCGTACCGCCGGTGATGGTGTGCAGCGTAGGGATCCGGGACCACGCTGAGTGACATGAACGTCGAGACGTCACCCCCGGGAGAAACCTCCGCCTCCGCCCGCCCCTTCACCATGCGCCTCTCGGCCACTCGCAGAGGCGCGCGCCTCGCCCGCCGGCTGGCGTGCGGGCAACTCGAGGAGTGGGGCTGGCCCTACGACTCCGGGGTGAACCGCACCGTCGGGCTGCTCGTCGGCGAACTCGCCGCGAACGCGGTGCTGCACGGCCGGGTGAAGGGCCGTGACTTCCGTCTCCGCCTCACCCTCCACCCGGAGGACGCCACGCTCCGCATCGAAGTGACGGACCCGCGCCCCGGGTGCCGCCCACCCGGCCCCGGCACGCTGCGGCCGCCCTCGCCCGACGCCGAGTACGGCCGTGGCCTGCTGCTGGTCGAGGCCCTGGCCACGCACTGGGGGACGGCGTGCGGAGACCCGTACACGAAGACGGTGTGGTGCGAGGTCGCTCTCGCGTGACGGACCGCGCTTCCCGTTCCGCCGACCAGACATCGGGTCGCACGTTCGGAGTTGGCTTCCTAAGAAGTCAGCCTCGCGATCTGCTCATCGGTCAGGCGTACTGACGCCGCCGCGATGTTCTCTTCGAGGTGCGAGAGCGAGGACGTGCCGGGGATCGGGCAGAGGATGTCGGAAAGGGCGAGCAGCCAGGCCAGTGCGACCTGGGCCGGGGTGGATCCCGTCTCGGCCGCGACCTGGGTGGCGGCGCCGTCGGGCCGGGCGAGTGCGCCGTTCATGACGGGGAACCAGGCGACGAAGGGGATGCGCTCACGGGTGCAGTAGGCCAGGACGTCGTCCCAGATGCGCGTGGTCAGGTTGTAGATGTTCTGCACGGCGGCGACCTCGACGATCGCCCGAGCGACCTCGATCTGCTCCACCGCGACCTCGGAGAGGCCGACGTGCGCGATCTTGCCCTCGTCCCGCAGCTCCTTCAGCGTGCCGATCTGATCGGCGAAGGGCACGTCCGGGTCGACGCGGTGCAGGTAGAGGAGGTCGATGCGCTCCACGCCCAGCCGGCGCAGGCTCATCTCGCACTGGTGGCGCAGGAAAGCGGGACGGCCGACCGGCACCCATGCGCCGGGCCGCGGTTGCACCTGGCCCACCTTCGTGGCGATGAGCAGGTGGTCGGGGTATGGGTGCAAAGCCTTGCGCAGGATGTCCTCGACGACGCCGAAGCCGTAGGCATCGGCCGTGTCGATGTGATCGGCGCCGAGCTCCACCGCCCGCCGGGCGAGCCGGATCGAGTGGTCCTGGTCCGACGGCGGCCCCCAGATCCCCGGCCCGGCCAGCCTCATGGCGCCGAAGCCCATCCGCCGCACCGTCCCGTCGCCGAGCCGGACCCTGTCGGGCACGTCCCGGCTCGCGGACTGTGTCCGGTCGCCGCGATTTTCGGTCGCCATCGGTCAGCCCCTGCCGGTCGAGCGGGACAGGCGGATCGCCGAGACGAGGAAGAAGATCCCGCCGAGCGTGGCGTAGCCGGCGAGGGTGGTCAGCGAGGGGTCGTTCTGCGTGGCGCTTCGGATGAAGGTCGCGCCGGCCAGCACCGAGATGCCGCCGCTGAGGATCATGGCCCACTGGCCGCCCATCGGCCGGCGCGCGACGCCCACGAGGAGCTGGACGAGGCCGGAGACGACCGCCCACGTGCCCCAGACGCGCAGCACGTCGGCGATGCCCGAGGTGCCGGCGACGGCGATGCCGACGGCGGCCAGCGAGCTGACGGCGATGTTGGTGTACAGGCCCTTGACCGGTCCGTCGGCACGCGCCGACCTGGCGTCGACGACGGCCGCGACCACGTCGAAGGCCGGATAGAGGAACAGCAGCAGCCGGGTCCCGACGGTGAGCTCCGAGCCGGACACCAGCAGGAGTGCCGCCCATGCGGCGGCGAAGACGAAGCGGATGGTGTACAGCCGACGCAGGGCAGGCGTGGCGCCGACGGCCTCGGCGGAGGTGGCGGATGCCATGGAATTCTCCAGTGAGTGCGATGTAGAGAGAACGCTCTTTCTTGTTTGCAGCCTGGCACAGTCCTTCCCCAAAAACAAGAGAGATCGTTCTACCTGCTACAATGGGTGATATGACGCAGACGGAAGCCGGCGCAGGCGCCGGCAGGAGAGTCTCCGCGGCCCGGGAGCGGCTCCTGAAGACCGCCGGGCAGCTCTTCTACGCGGAGGGCATCCACACGGTGGGCGTCGACCGCCTGGTCGCCGAGTCGAAGGTCACCAACGCCACCTTCTACCGCCACTTCCGCAGCAAAGAAGACCTTGCCGTCGCCTACATCGGAAGCGTCGACCAGGCGATCCGCACCCAGATCGGGTCCCTGACGGCAGCGGACATGCCGGCCGACGACATCCTGCGGGGCATCGGTGCGTCCCTGGTCGAGCAGATCCGCTCGCCCGGCTACCGCGGATGCGCCTTCCTCAACGCGGCAGCGGAATTCCCTGATCCCGACCACCCGGTCCACCGTGCCGTCGTGCAACACCGCGAGTGGTTCCTGCAGACGATCACCGGACTGTTCGCCGGCATCACGGCCGCGCAGGCCGAGCACGCCGGGCGGCACTTCGTCATGCTCCGTGACGGCGCGATGAGCGCCGGCTACCTCGGCGATCCCGTCCTGGCCGGCGAGACTCTGCTGCGCGGCATCGAAGGACTGCTGCGGATCCACGCGGCCCGTGGGCTCGACGAGCGCGCGGCCTCCGCACCGGGCCGGCCGTCCTCGGTGGCCACGACGGTCTCCGGCGTCGAGTGCTCGCCGCCCGGCGCGTGACCGTGGTCGGGGCGCGACCGGCCGCGGTGCGTGCCGAACGGGCCGAGGTGCGGTCAACGCTTGCCGCCGCCCCGGGGCCGGGCCGCATCCACGTCCGTCCGATCCCGGGGAAACGGCCCGTCCGACTCGCCCGCATCGGCAGGAGGATCCGCCCGGACCTGTGAGACCGGCTCACTCCCGGACGTCCTGGGAACGCGGCCCGGAGCCGTGGCGCCGTTACTGGCGGTACCCGCTCAGGAAGCGTCCGATCCGGCCGATCGCCGTCTCCAGGACGTCCGCGTGCGGCAGGGTGAGGATGCGGAAGTGGTCGCGGGCGGGCCAGTTGAAGCCCGTGCCCTGGACCACCTGGATCTTCTCGCGCAGCAGCAGGTCCAGGACGAACTTCTCGTCGTCGTGGATCTTGTGCACGGCCGGGTCGAGGCGGGGGAACGCGTACAGCGCGCCCTTCGGCTTCACGCACGTCACCCCGGGGATCTCGTTGAGCTTCTGCCAGGCGCGGTCGCGCTGCTCGTGCAGCCGGCCGCCCGGTGCGGTCAGCTCGTCGATGGACTGGCGGCCGCCGAGCGCGGCCTGGATGGCGTACTGCGCGGGGGCGTTGGCGCACAGCCGCATGGAGGCCAGCATGGTGAGGCCCTCCAGGTAGTCGCGCGCGTGCTGCCTGGGGCCCGTCACCACCAGCCAGCCGGAGCGGAAGCCCGCCACCCGGTACGTCTTCGACAAGCCGCAGAAGGTGAGGACCACCAGGTCGGGGGCCAGGGCGGCGACCGAGTGGTGCACGGCGCCGTCGTACAGGATCTGGTCGTAGATCTCGTCCGCGAAGACCATCAGGCCGTGCCGGCGGGCGAGGTCCAGGATGCCCTCGATGATCTCCTTCGGGTAGACGGCGCCCGTGGGGTTGTTGGGATTGATGATCACGACGGCCCTGGTGCGGTCCGTGATCTTCGACGCCATGTCGTCCAGGTCCGGGTACCAGTCGGCCTGCTCGTCGCACAGGTAGTGGACCGCCTTGCCGCCCGCGAGGGTCGTCACCGCCGTCCAGAGGGGGAAGTCCGGCGCGGGGATGAGGATCTCGTCGCCGTCCTCCACGAGCGCCTGGACGGCCATCGACACCAGCTCCGAGACGCCGTTGCCGAGGAAGACGTCGTCGACGCCGACCTCCAGGCCCCGGGCCTGGTAGCGCTGGGCCACGGCGCGGCGGGCGGAGAGGATGCCGCGCGAGTCGGTGTACCCGTGCGCCCGCGGCAGCATCCGGATCATGTCCTGGAGGATCTCCTCCGGCGCCTCGAAGCCGAAGAGGGCGGGATTGCCGGTGTTCAGGCGCAGCACACTGTGGCCGGCCTCCTCCAACGCGTTGGCGTGCTCGATCACCGGGCCGCGGATCTCGTAACAGACCTCGCTGAGCTTGCTCGACTGCCGGAACTCCATGCGCCGCTTCCCCTCCGCTATCCGCTGTTGCTTGGTTTTACCAAGTGACGGCTTGGAAAGTCCAACGACATGTCTAGACTGCGTCGCATGTCACCTCGCCGAAGCTACGACCAGTACTGCTCCGCGGCCCGGGCCCTCGACGCCGTCGGGGACCGCTGGACCCTCCTGATCGTCCGCGAGCTCCTCGCCGGTCCGCGCCGCTACACCGACCTGCACGCGGACCTGCCGGGTGTGAGCACGGACGTCCTGGCCTCCCGGCTGAAGGACATGGAGCGCGACGGGCTGACCACGCGACGCCGGCTGCCGCCCCCAGGGGTCGCGTACGTGTACGAACTCACCGGGCGGGGACGGGAATTGCTGCCCGTGCTGCAGGCGCTCGACGCATGGGGCGCGCCCGCGCTGACGGAGCGCCGGCCGACGGACGCCGTGCGCGCGCACTGGTTCGCGCTGCCGCTGCTGCGCTCGCTGGAGGGGGAGGGACTGGTCGACGTCCGGCTCGACGAGGGGGCGTTCCACCTGTGGCTCGGCGCCGAGGACGGCCCGGTGTACGGCGACGGACCCGCGCCCGAGGAGCCCGACGCCCGGCTGACCCTCGACGCGGAGACCTGCACCGCCCTGGGCCGGGGCGCCTTGACGTTCCCCCAGGCCGTACGGGACGGACGTGTCGCGGTCACGGGGGACGGCACGCTGGCCAAGGTGCTGCGCGGGGACTGACCGCCACGCGCGACGTTTCCATCAGGTTCGAAATGATTGCGGCGGCCCGCCGAACCCCGCGAACCTATGCGCCTGATCCCACGTGCTGTCCATGCGTCAACCGGCGGCCCGAGGGGGGAGAGGAAGGGCCCGCCGCGCTGGAGGGGGCGCGGCGGGCCCTGTCCTGCCACCTTTCGGGGTCAGGCGCCCGGCGGCACCCGTGACGGCCGGCCCGAGCCGCGGGTCAGCGCGTACCCGCCGATGCCGGCCAGCGCCGCGAGGACGCCGCCGATCGCGGTCCACACCCACCGGTCGGACCACCAGCCGGAGGCCCAGCCGTCGCCGGACGTGAACGAGGACAGCGTGGCCGCGTCCGAGTCGGAGGACTCCTGCGACAGGGCGATCCCCGGCACCAGCGGCCGCCCCAGCGAACCGTCCACCGCGGCCGCGCCGCCGATGTCCTTGGAGTCCACCCGCACCTCGGCGTCCACCGGCGTTCCGAGGTCGGCCGCGCCCAGGCCCACGGCGGTCAGCCGGATGTAGTAGGTGCCCGGCAGCGGATCGTCGGCCCACGGCTCCGACCAGGCCCGGACCGTGCGCAGGGTGCAGGACAGGTCCACGGCGGCGGCGTCCTGGGCGGCGGTCCGCGTCTGGGCCCCGTACTGGCACGCCTGGCGGCGCCGCAGCCCGTCGTACACGTCGAGCTGCCACGTCTGCGTCCCGCTCCGGGACGACTCGGGCAGCTTCACGGTCGCCTTCACGGTGGGCCGCTGTCCGGTGTCCGCGGGGAACTGCCAGTACAGGTAGTCACCCGTCGAGGCGCTCGCCGTGGCCTGCCGGCCCTGCTGGATCTCCACCGCCGTGCGGAACGACGTGCCCGCCGAGGTGGGCGCGGCCGGGTCACCGGACGGGCTCGCGGAGGGCGAGGCGTCGGCGGCGGCCGGGGACACGGCCGCGGCCAGCAGCGCGGCGGCCGCGAGCAGTACTCGTGTGATACGCATCAGTTGGTCCTCCAGACAGCCACCCGCCAGCGCGACACCCAGCCCCACACCAGACCCGCGAGGAAGCCGGCCACCACGAGGGCGCCGAGCAGCCACCAGCCGCGGCCGAGGCCGAAGGACGCCACGTCGCTCGCCCGGTCGGGACCGTCGACGACGTCGACCGTCAGCTCCAGCGGCAGCCCCGGCGTGGTCTTCACACCGGCCGCCGGGGAGAAGGAGTTGGCGACCTGGAGGCACACCGTCTCCGCGGGCGCGTTCTCGTCGTCGCTCTCCGCCCTGGGATAGCGCAGGCCCGTCGACAGGACGTCCGTGCGGCCCGAGCCGGTCGCCTCGCCGCGCACGATCTCACGCCCGTGGACGGTGATCGCCCGCAGCGTCACCCCGTAGTCCAGGGCCACCTGCCGGTCGTCGGAGACGCTCACCGAGGCGCGCAACTCCTGGCCCGGCCGCACGTCCACGCGGTAGAAGCGGTGCTGACCGAACTCCTCGCGGTCCGTGTACAGACCCGACTTCACCACGGGTGCCGTCGCGCACCGGTCGGTGCCGTCCACGGCCACCGGCGTGACCGTCTTGTCCGCCGTCCGGTCCACCAACTGGTTGACCTTGTCGGAGAGCTGCTCCTTGTGCTGCACCGACGTGTACGTCCCGCCGGTCGCCTCGGCGATGCAGCTCAGCTGCCTGTTCAGCTTGGCGTTGGGCACGAGGCCGAGCGTGTCGATGGTCAGCCCGATCCCCTTGGCGGCTATCTCCCGGGCCACCTCGCAGGGGTCCAGCGGGGCGCAGGTGTCCTCGCCGTCGCTGATGAGGACGATGCGGCGCAACCCCTTGCCGCCGTCGAGGTCGTCCGCCGCCTTCAGCAGGGCGGGGCCGATCGGCGTCCAGCCCGTGGGCCGCAGCGTTGCCACGGCCGTCTTGGCCTCCGTCCGGTTCAGCGGGCCCACCGGGTAGAGCTGCGCGGTGTCCTTGCAGCCCGTCCTGCGGTCGTTGCCGGGGTAGTTGGCGCCCAGCGTCCGGATGCCGAGCTGCACCTCCTCCGGCGTCGCGTCCAGCACCTCGTTGAACGCCTGCTTCGCCGCGGCCATCCGCGAGTCGCCGTCGATGTCCCGCGCCCGCATCGAACCGCTGACGTCGAGGACGAGGTCCACCTTGGGCGCGTCCTGGGCTGTCGTCTCGTCGGCGACGGCGCCGGCCGGGACCGCGATCCCCGCCGCCAGGGCGGCGAGCAGGGCGCAGACGCCCGCCGCCAGCCGTTTTCTTGTGATCATCGGCGGATCTTATTGACCAGAGGGGGAGTGCTTCAAAACGATCTCATGGCTCGCCGGGGGAGAGCGCGGGAACGAGCGGGTTGGGCAGCCGTGCCCACAGGTCGCCGGGCCGCCGTGGGGAGAGCCGCATCAGCGACAACGCCTTTGCGGGCAACGCCTCTTGACGCAGCGCCACGACATCCGGTGTGCGGGGCAGATCCCGTACGGCCGTCTCCAGGGCCGCCCGCAGCGCCGGTCCCGAACCCGCCGCCGAGGCCAGCGCACCCGCCACCAGCGAGCCGAACAGCTTGCGGCGCAGAACCGTCTCGTCGTCCGTGACCATCCGGCCCGCCACATCCGGGGCCTTGATGCCGTGCCGGGCCAGCCGGGCCGGGCTCACCCGGATGTCCGCGAGGTCGCGGTAGACCAGCCGCAGGGGCTCACCCGACGACGACAGCACCACCAGGAGGTTCTGGCCGTGCGCCTCCAGCGCCACGCCCAGATCCAGCAGCCGCAGCCCGGTGATGAGGGCGAGACGTGCGAGGGAGCCGAGCCGGGCGGCGGACGCGGGCAGACCGGTGAGCGGCAGGGCGGCCACCGGAACCACCCGCTCGCCGGCCGCCGCGGCCGCGTACGCGTCGGGTGGCTCCCGCAGCACCGCGGCGAGATCGGGGGAGCGGGCACTGACGGCCCCCAGGGTGCGGGTGACGTGCAGCAGACCGCCGGTGCGCGCGGCGACCGACGTCAGGAAGCCGGACAGCTCGGCCGACGTCTCCACCGAGCCGACCGAGATGTCCCGCACGGAGGACGTCAGCCGGGCGCTGACCGCGGTCTTCACATGCGGACCGCCGGCGGCCAGGGCCAGCGTCCGCAGGGACATCAACGGGTGGGCGGGCGGGCCGTCCTGGGCCGGCACGGTGAGCACGTGCGCCCTCTGCCAGGGGTGGACCGGAATCAGCGGGCGCCCCCCGTCCCGCAGCCACGCCGGCCACTCGCCCCGCACCAGGCAGTCGTCCACGGCGACCAGGCCCAGGCGCACCAGCGGCCGGTGCTCGGGCCCGTACGCGAGCTGCTCGGCGACCGAGAAGCCGGGCCGCGAGCGGCAGTTGGGGTGGTACGGGTGCCCGTCCACCACCCGCTGCTCCCACTCCCAGCTCGCCACCGGCTCCCGCGCGGCCCCGGGCCGGCCGGCCCGGGACAGCGCCAACGAGGCCGTGCTGTGGTCGAGTTCCGCGGCGAACGCGTCACCGTGCGGGACGCCGAGAGCCGCCATCAGCGCGGCCGGACGGCGATGGGCCCGGCCGTCGAGCAGCACCTCGGTGACGTATGCGGCGGTCGCGTACGGGTCCGGGGGTGGACCGTGCAGCCGGCGCCCGTCGGCCAGGCGGACGACGAGCCCGCCGCTCGTCGGCTCCCGGCCCGCGACCCACGGCAGCGGCTCATGGGCCAACCCCCGCCACAGACGCGACAGGACGGCGGACCGGGCGGCGGGCAGCGCGGCCTCGTACGCCCCGGCCAGATCGGGCCGCACCACGGCGAGCTCGTCGGCGACGGTCGCCTCGGCGGAAGGGGAAAGGTGCACGGTCGGGCTCCTCGGGACGGGGTGGCGCCGGCGCGGTGGGGAACCACAGTGGACATACTGATCGCCAGTGCACCGTACGGAACGAATGGATCCCATGGAGCCCATGGAGCCCATGCCCCGGGACGGCGTCTCCGAGCGCGCCGACGCCTGCGCGGCGGCACCGCTGCTCAACTGCCTGCTCCGGGAGGTCGCGGAGCCGACCGGCGAGCCCGGCGTGCACCGCCTGCGGGCCGGCGGCCGGCTGCTGCGCGTGCGCGGCGCGCGCCGCCCCCGCGACCCCGAGCTGTACGCGGGCGGGGCCTGGCACCGGCTCAGCCACGCCGAACTGGTCAAGCTCACCGCCGAGGAACTGCGCCGCGCGACCGGAGTGTCCAACCCGGAACTGCCCGGCGAAATGATCGACAGCCGGGACGCGGTGGCCGCGATTCTGGCCGCCCGGGCCCGTGCGACGGCTCCCGACGACCCGTATCTGCGCTCGGAGCAGTCCCTCGTCACCGGGCACCCCCGCCATCCCGCGCCCAAGGCGCGCGGCGGCGGCCCCGTCACGAGCTGGCTGCCCTACGCACCCGAGGCGTACGCCCGCTTCCCGCTGACCCTGCTGGGGGTACGCGCGGACGCCGTCCTGGACGAGGGCGACACGGCGGCGCTGGACGCGCTCGGCACGGCGCCGCCCGGCTACCGGCTGCTGCCCGCGCACCCCTGGCAGCTCGACCTGGTCGGCTCCCGCCCCCACATCCGCGAGGCGTTCCAGGACGGGCGCCTGGTGCGGCTCGGCCACACCCCGCGGCCCGTCCGGCCCACGGCGGCGATCCGCACGGTGTACGCCCCCGACGACGACCTGTTCGTCAAGTTCAGCCTGGACGTGCGGATCACCAACGACATCCGCCGGCTGTGGCGCCACGACCTGCTGGCGCTGCGCCGCACGGACGCGGCCGCCGCGTCCGCGCTCGCGGCGCTGCCGGGACCGGCGGCCTGGCTCAGCGACCGCGGCTACCGCACGGCCGGCTTCGCCTTCGAGGAACTGGCCGTCCTGGTCCGCGACGGGGTGCGCGGGCATCTCCTGCCGGGCGCCACCCCGCTGCTGGCCGCCGCCCTCGTGGAGGGCTTCGAGGGCAGCCCCCTCGACACGCCCGCCGACCCGGGCCCCTGGTGGACGGCGTATCTGCGCCAGGTCGTCCCGCCGGTGCTGGAGGCGTTCGAGCGGCACGGCGTGGTGCTGGAGGCCCATCTGCAGAACACGCTGGTCGCGGTGGACGCCGCCGGCCTGCCGGTCCAGGCGCTGTTCCGGGACGCGGAGGGAGTGAAGCTGCTGACGGACGTGTCCCGCCCGGCGGGTTGGGAGCGGCTCGTGTACTGCCTCGTCGTCAACAACCTCACCGAGGTGGCCGCGCTGCTGTCGGAACGTCACCCCGGCTGGAACCCCTGGCCGGCCGCCCGCGCGGAACTGGCCCGCCATCCCGTCCCCGAGATCCCCGCCCTGCTCGCCTCGCCCACCCTGCCCGGCAAGACGAACCTCCTGCTGCGCTGGACGGGCGCGGACGGCGCCGACGCGCGCTATCTGCCGCTGCCCAATCCGCTGGCCCGCCGGTGAGTGCGCACCGCCGC
Source organism: Streptomyces sp. NPDC007264 (assembly GCF_042869095.1). Taxonomy (NCBI): domain Bacteria; kingdom Bacillati; phylum Actinomycetota; class Actinomycetes; order Kitasatosporales; family Streptomycetaceae; genus Streptomyces; species Streptomyces sp. NPDC007264. The sequence goes on along the minus strand of NZ_JBIAFD010000002.1, from coordinate 131,660 downwards.
GGCGCATCGTCCCGCAGAGCCACCGGCGAGGCCCCGCTCCGACGCGTGGCCCGGCTGTGCGCCGGGACAGCCGTCAGGTCTCGGACCCGCGTCTCTGCTGCGCCGCGGTGAGGGTCCGGACGACGAGGACGCCGGCCACGGCCGCACCGACGACGGCCGCGTCGGCCGTCAGCAGCAGAGGCGCCTCCGTGTAGACGCGGGCGATGACGGCGTCCGTGGTACCCGTGTACATCAGGCCCGTTCCGCTCAGGGCGCCGACCAGCCACAGGCCCCACCACCAGTTCACCGCGTGCGGCAGGCGCTCCTCGGGAGCGCCGGCGCGGTGGATGTCCGCGACGATCCCGCGCGGTATCCACAGGTTGGCGACCGGGACGATCCAACCGGCGTAGAGCCATGGCCAGGCGTGGCGCGGGGGCCGTCCGGAGAGCACGCGCGCGTTGTCCCGGGCACGCCACAGCCACGCCAGGAAGGCGATCGCGCACAGCGCGGTGGCCGCATCCCCCAGGGAACTGACGACGTGGTAGGCGTTCTCCAGCGTCGTCAGCGGGCGGTGCCGGCCGTCGCCCTGGTCGGGGGGCCCGGACGACGGCTGCCCCACCACGGCGAGCCGGATCTGCCATACCGCCCGGGCCGTCCAGGCGGCGCCGGCGAGGACGAGGGAGGCGACGGCGCAGCGTGCGGCTCCCGAGATCGGGCGTAAGGTCTGCGGTGCTGTGCGATCGTTCACGAGCGCATCCTCTCCTGCGGGGGAGGCGTCGCCGAAGCCCGGCTTCCGGGCGCTGGGACGGACGGCCGCACGCGGTGGGCCAGTTTCCGGCCCCACGCCTGGCACGGCGCTTCGACGGAACGGTGGGTCAGCACACTGAGCGGCAGCAGCACGGCGAAGAATGCCGCCTCGAGCACGACATGGTCCTGCCACCTTCTGCGGCTCGTGTGGTCGATCACCGCCAGCAGCACCGGATGTATCAGGTAGACCGAGTAGCTGACCGTTCCGAGTCCCCTCAGCGTGCGCGGGATCCGTCGGCGGCGCGAGGCCAGTCCGGCGCCGAAGGTGAGGACGGCCAGGAGGAACGCCGTGATCCACCCGCGCCGCGTGAAGTGGGAACCGTCGCCGTCCCCGTACGCACTGCCCACGGCGCAGACGACCACGACGACGCCCGCACGGGCCGCGCACCACCAGCTGCTCCGGCCGTTCTCCGCGCGGTGGACGGCGGTGCCGAGGAACATCACGGCGAGAATCACCAGGCCCTCCCACAGGGGGACCGTGCCGTTGAAGGCGACCAGAACCAGGGCCGGCACTCCCCCCAACACACCGCCGAACAACCGGAGTACGGGCGACGCGGCACTCGCGCAGCCGATGGCGACCACCACGGTGATCGACGCGAACGCGACGAGCGGGCCGTTGCCGACCGCGCCGGAGAGGGCGGATGCCGGCAGCACGACCCCGGCCGTCACGCTCATGGCGGCGAGCACGGCCAGGGTGACGGCCACGGCCGCGGACCGCTGGTGGAGACGGACGGTGAAGAGAGCGACGACCAGCAGGTAGAAGGCCATCTCGTACGAGAGCGTCCAGAGAACGAGCAGGAGATTGGGCGTTCCCAGCAGCTCCTGGAGCAGGAGGACATGGGCGGCGGCCGCCGCGACGGCGCCGTGGCCCGCGACGTCGCGCATCTCCACGACGCCCCACAGGTGGAGAGCGAGGGCCGCGGCGACGACGGCCGCCCACAGCGGGTAGATGCGGAAGATCCGTCCGATCCAGAACGTCCGGACGCAGCCCCGCCGTTCCAGCGACGCGGGGATGACGTAGCCGCTCACCAGGAAGAACACCATGATGCCGTAACGGCTGGTGTTGAACTCCGGCATCAGCTCCCGGCGGAACCCGGCCAGGAAGGTGGACGACGAGTGGTCGAACACCACGACGAGCGCGGCGATGCCGCGCAACGCGTCCAGCCAGCCCGACCGCGACGGACCCGCCGATGCGGTGACGTCAAGTGACGTTTTAGGCACGGAAAGTGACTCCATAGGGGAGTGGGGGACCCGGGCCCCGCCTTCCGGGTCGACGACGCGTTCGTGCGGGTTCCGCCGCTAGTGCCCCGGCAGGGTGACCTTCATCGGGACGCAGGGCTCGGCCTGGCTCTTGTTCGCGTAGAACTCCACCGCGCGCGGCCGGGAGTCGCCCCTGGTGTTCTCGAAGGCCAGTACGTTGCCCCGGCGCAGGGTGACGTCCCAGCCGGCCTTCAGGGGGATGAGGGGCACCCGGTTGCCGTGTGCGTCGATCGCCGCGAGCGGGGTGACTTTGCTGCGCTCGCAGACGTAGCCGGGAGCGAGCACGTCGACGGTCACCTCGATGCCCCACGAACTCACTTTCCTCGCGAGTTCGCGCTGGGCGGCGACATCGATGCTCTGCTCCCTGACGGTGAGCCTGACGCTGCCGTCTCCGACCGGCTCCACCGCGTACGCGCTCGACTCGGCCGACGAACCGGGCACGACCACGGCGGCGAGCCAGGCCGCGGCGCAGGCCACCGCGACGACCGCGATCCGTCGAGGGGCCGACCGGGCGAACGGACGGCCGACGGAGGCGTCCGTCGTGTGTCCGCCCCTCTCGGCCTCGGCCGGCCCGGTCCCGTCCGCCCCGGTCCCGCGCAGCCGGATCTCCCTCTTCAGCTCGTCCAGGAGCCGGTCCTCGAACGTCGTCCTCATGCTCATGCCTCTCCCCTGGTGACCCGCAACAGCGACGGGTCCGCCGCCCCCGCTCCCGTACGCCGTCCCTGCACCGCCGTGAGGTCGGTCTTCGGGGCCTCGACGTCCGTCTCCTCGCGAAGCGTCCTGCGCGCCCGGTGCAACCGGACACGGGCCGTGACCTGGCGTATGCCCAGCGCGGCCGCCGCCTCCGTGACCGTGAGCTGGTCCACGGCGATCAGCTCCATGACCGCCCGCTCCCCCTCGGGGAGCCGCGCGAGCGCGGCCAGCGCGCGCCGCCCCGGGCTCTCCGCGTCGAGCCTGTCCTCGATACGGGCGATGTCGTCGGCCTCCAGCAGCCGCCGTCCGGAGAGGCGCAGCGCGCGCGCCGTCTCCCGGGCGGCCCGGCGGCGCTCCGACGACACGGCGTTGCGCGCGATGCCGTAGAGCCAGGCCGTCTCGCTGCCGAGACCCGGCCGATAGGAGTGGGCCGAGTCGAGGACGGCGAGGAAGATCTCGGCCGTCAGGTCGGCCGCTGTGTGCGGATCGTCGACACGCCGGGCCACGAAGCGCATCACCGCGTCCACGTGACGCCGGTAGAACTCTTCGAAGAGCAGCGGGTCACGCAGTGCCGCGGCGGGCCCGTTCCGCAACCGTCCGCCATGCACAGGCGACTCCTTCTCGTCGGGGGCTCCCCGGTCGTCCTCGGAGGTTCACCGGAGTTCTTCAAGGGCACTTCACTTGTTCTTGGGCCGGGACGAGAAAAGCGTTACAGAGGGCCGCCGACAGGAACGGGTCAGGCCCCGCCGCGACTGGTCGCGACGGGGCCTGACATGAGGAGAGGGGGCACTAGGAGCAGAAGTACCCGCCCGGGTAGGAGTCCGTCCCGCCGCCGACGTTCAGCGACTTGACCTGGAACGCGAAGTTGCAGCCGTACAGCACGGGCGGCGTGAACGTGATCTCGTAGCCGTGGTAGGCGCCGTAACCCGGGTGCGCGGTCGCCACGTCGGGCCGTGAGACGTTCGCGGTGAACGGCCCGTAGTCCGTGCCGGCGTAGTTGACCGTCACCTGGATGGGGTCTGTCGTGTCCGGGTCGAGGGTCCAGCCCTTGAGGATGACCGACGTGCCGTTCCCCGTGTAGACGTCGAGGCCGCCGATCGGGTCATGGCCGACCGTCAGCGACGAGCAGCCGATTCCGGCGTCCACGCCCATTCCGATGTTGGTCGCGACGGCGCACACGGTGCCGGTGGCGGTGGGCACGCTCACGAAGCCGGAGAAGGCGCCGCTCTGGTCGGCGGTCAGCGAGCCCACCAGCGCGCCGCCCACGGTGATGCCGACCGTCACCGGGCCGCCGTCGGGGTCCACCGCGTGGCCCGACACCGTGACCCCGCCCGGTGAGCGGACCGCTGAACTCAGCGTCCCCGTCGGGTCGTACATCCAGTCGCCCGGCTCCTCGAAGCACCAGTCCGGCGGATTGTCGCTGGTGCAGGGTGAGGCCGCGTGCGCCGTCGTCGCCGTCGGCAGCACCAGCAGGGCGATGCTGGTGAGTGCGGCGGCGAGACAGCCCAGAGTCCGTCTGGCCAGCTCGCGATGAGCTTTCATTACCGATTCCCCCATGTGTACGAAGAGGCGCCGCCCGGTTCTCCGGACGGTCTCCAGGAGTGTCACCGGCCGTACTTGGCGGCCGCTTCGAAGCCGCTTGGAACGCCCGGGCCGCCGCCGGGGGTTCCCGCCGTGACGCCGGCCGCGCTCCGGGCGGACACCGAGGTGAGCACCGCCGTCCGCGGCGCCGGAAGCGGTGTCCAAGCCGATGCCAAGGGCGGTCGCGCAGCCTGGGAGTGCGCCGGGCGACCGCCCGGCCCGTCCGGAACATGGGGGAAATCAACGATGTCTGTGACCACGACACGCGTCCGCCGGCTCGGCCTCGTCTCGGCCGCGTCCGTGACCGCCGCCCTGGCCTTCGGGACCGCGCAGGCCCACGCCGACGAACCGGTCAGCCGCACCGTCGAGTTGAGCACGGCGACCACCGGCAAGGCGGCGGGCGGTTGCTCCAGCTTCGAGGTCTGGGGGGTGGCCGTCGGGGACGACCGGGGCAACTACGAGGTCTGCACCTACATCAGCAGCAAGGCCGACGTCCAGCTGGGCGACATCGACGACGCCACGCGTCAGGCCGTCGAGTCCAAGATCCGTACCACCGCCGGCGGGGAGACCGCCGCGCGGGACATGGTCGCCTACTGCCCGTACTGGCTCCCGAGCGGTCCCAACCGCACGCCGCAGGTCACCTACACGACCAAGAGCTACCAGGTCCAGGTCGTCGACCACTACGCGGACGGCAGCACGAACACCGTCTACAGCGGCAGCGGCGCCTACTGGGGCCCGGCCGCGGTCAGCTGGACCCCCGGCTGCTGGACCCGTTGATCCACAGGACCCGCCCCCGCCCGGCGGAGGGCGGGTCCCGGTGACGGGCCGGCACCACGAGCCCGGAGTACCCGCGCGGGGTGCCCGACTTGCGGCGCACCCCCTCGGTCCCGCGGCCGATCGGGGATACTCTCCCAGCCGATGGGCTGGGGGGTGCCGTGGATGGTGCAGGGAGCGTACGGCTGGGGGTGCTCGGGCCGCTGCGCGCCGAGGTGCACGGGCGGGAGGCGGCGCTGGGCGGGCCACGCCCGCGGTCCGTGCTGGCCGTGCTGCTGATCGCCCGGGGCACGGTGGTGACCGCCGAGCGGATCGTCTCCCAGGTGTGGGAGGGCGCCAGGACTCCCTCGCCCACCACCCTCCACGCGTACGTGTCGGAGCTGCGCAGGGCGCTGGAGCCGGAGCGGGCAGCACGCACACCGGCCCGGCTGCTGGTGCGCGAAGGCCCGGGGTACGCGCTCCGCGTGGGCCCCGCCGCGGTCGACGCCGAGCGGTTCTCCGAGCTGGCGGCGCGCGGCCGGCGGGCCCTGGAGGCGGGCCGGCCCGACCACGCGCAGGAGCTGCTGGGGCAGGCGCTGGCGCTGTGGCGCGGCCCGGCCTACGCGGACTTCGCCGATACCGGATTCGCCGCGCCGGAAGCCGTCCGGCTGGAGGAGCTGCGGGCCGCCGCGCGCGAGGACCGGCTGGCCGCCGTCGTCGAGTCGGGGCAGCACGGCGCGGCCGTGGCCGAGCTGGAGGCACTGGTCGCCGAGGAGCCACTGCGGGAACGGGGCTGGGAACTGCTCGCGCTGGCGCTGTACCGGTCCGGGCGGCAGGCCGACGCCCTGGCCGCGCTGCGCGCCCTGCGGGAGCGGCTCGTCGACGAACTGGGCGTCGAGCCCGGAGCGGGGCCGCGCGAGATGGAGGCGGCCATCCTCGCGCAGGACCCGGGACTGACCCCCGCGCCGGGCCCACGGCCACGGCCACACACCTCGTCAGGGTCCGCCGCCGGTGCGGGTGTGCGTGTGGCTGACGCCGGTGCCGGTGCGGGTGCGGGTGCCGGTGCGGGTGTGGCTGACGCCGGTGCCGTTCTGTCCACGGCCACGTCCGTGTCCGCCACCGTGTCGGCGTCCGCCGCCGGTGCCGTTCTGCCCGCGCCCGCGTCCGCGTCCGTCGGCGCGTCCGCGACCGGGGGTGCGGCCGCTGGCGCCGCGGCGGTCACCGTCCCACGGGTGCGGACCACCATCCGGGTCGCAGATCCCGCGAACGGCAATCTGCCGTTCGCCACGTCCAGTTTCGTCGGCCGGGGTGACGATCTCATCGCCGTGGACGGCCTGCTGGCCGAGCACCGGCTGGTCACCCTCACCGGCCCGGGCGGCGTCGGCAAGACCCGTCTGGCACTGGAGGCCGCCCGCGCCCGCACCGACAGCGACGGACCGTGGCTGGTGGAACTCGCAGGGCTGCACGCGCCCGAACTCCTCGCCGCCACCACCGCCGGCGCCCTGAACCTGCCGTCCGCGGCCTCCCCCGGACAACTGGCCGCCATGCTCAGCCGCCGCGCCACCCTGCTGGTCCTCGACAACTGCGAGCATCTGCTTCCCGGGGTCGCCGAACTCGTCCACACGCTGCTGACCCGCTGCGGCGGCCTGCGCATCCTGGCCACCAGCCGGGAACCGCTGGCGGTCGAGGGCGAGGCCGTCCACCAGGTGCCGCCGCTGCCCGCCGCCACCGACGCCGCCGAACTCTTCCGCCGCCGCGCGGCGGCCGCCCAGCCCGGCTGGGCACCCGGACCGCAGGACCACGCCCGGATCACCGCCCTGTGCGCGGGACTCGACGGGTTACCGCTGGCCATCGAGCTGGCCGCGGCCCAGTTCCGGACCCTGTCCGTCGACCAGATCGCCGACGCCCTCCAGGACCGTTTCACGCTCCTCGCCCAGGGCACGGCCGGGCGCCCCGCCCGCCACCGCGCCCTGCAGGACACCATCGCCTGGAGCGATCACCTGCTGCGGCCGGAGGAGCGCCGGCTCTTCCACCGGCTCGGCGTCCTGGTCGCCGGTTTCGACCTGGAGGCCGCCGCCGCGGTCGCCGGTGTCGCCCCGGTGCTCTCGCCGCTGTCGGCCCTGGTTCGCAAGTCGCTGGTGACCGTCGAGCCCGACAGCGAACCACGCCGCTACCGCATGCTCGACTCGCTGCGCCACTACGCCCGGGCCGCGCTCGCCCCCGACGAACTGGCGCGCGCCGAGCAGCGTCACCGCGCCTGGGCACTGGCCAGGGCCGAGCGGGACGAGCCGTGGCTGCGCGGTCCCAGGGGCGCGGGACTGCTGGACGGGCTCAGCCGGGACCAGGCGGAGTTCCGGGCGGCCTTCGCCTCCGCCCTGGCGGCCGGCGACGCCGGCTACGCGCTGCGGCTGGGCGGCGCGCTGTTCTGGTTCTGGTTCCGCCGGGGACACGTCGCCGAGGGCCTGGCCTGGCTGGGCAAGGCGTTCGCCGCCGCACCGGACGCCGACGCCGGCACCCGGGCACGCGCCCGGTTCGCCCTGGCGGCGCTGAGCTACCTGGCCGGGCAGCCGGCCCTGGCCTCCCGGACGGCCCTGACCGCCGCCGGGGAGGCGCACGAGGCCGGCGACCTGGTGACCGAGGCGAGCGCCCGTGCGTACGGGGCCTACTTCGGCGGGCTCGCCGCCGAGCCGGTCGACGCCGCCGCCCTGGCCCGCACGGGCGTCGAACTGGCCCGCCGCACCGACCGGACCTGGCTGGTGGCGGAGACCCTGATGGCCCAAGGCATGCTGAACCGTGTCCTGGGGGACCCACCGGGGGCCGACGCCGCGCTGCGCGAGGCGATCGCGGCCGCCCGGGCCAGCGGCCACGACTGGGCCGCCGACGGGGCCGCCTGGTGCGCCATGAAGATCGCTTCGGACCGTGGGGACGGGGCCGGGGCCCTGGAGATCGCCGGGAACATCCTGGCCGGCATGGACCGCTACGGCGATGTGTCCTTCTGGCTGGTGACCGTCCACAGTGCCGCCCGCGCCCTGGTCCTCACCGGCCGCGCCGAGCAGGCCGCGCTGCTGATGGGCGCGGTGGAGGCCATCGGCGGGCAGGCCGGTGTCTCCCCGGAGGCGATGGACCCGCTGGACGGGCCCCGGGAGGCCGTCGCCGTGCGTTCGGCCCTGCCCGCTCGGGAGTACGAGCGTCACGCGGCCCGTGGGCGTGCGCTGTCGCGGCAGGACGCGAGCGCGCTGCTGGCGGCCCTGATCGCCGAAGGCCGACCGGCCCGGCCGGTGTCCCCGGCCGGATTCGCCGGCTGACCGCCTCGTCCACCCACCCGGCTGCCCCGAACCTACGGCCTTCGTCCCGGAGCCGGTGGGTGGCCGGTGGTCCGTTTCCCGGGGCCCGGTGGGTGGCCGGGGGTCCGTTTCCCGGGGCCGGTGGGTGGCCGGTGGCCCGTGCGCCGGGGTCTGGTTCGTCGCCTGCAGCCCTCGCCCGCCGACGTTTCCGGCCGACCGTCTCCCGCCTCCCGTTCGCGAGGCCCGCGACGCGACGCGGTCGTGCCGCGCGCCGCCTGGGTTCCACCCGCGGGGTGCCCTACGCTCGGCGGGCATTTCGGCTCGGGGGGACGTCGATGGACGTGGACGGTGTGCGGTTCTCGGTGCTCGGTCCCACGCGGGCCGTGCGAGGTGGGCGCGAGATCCGCCTCGGGGGGATCCGGCAGCGGGCCGTGCTGGCCGCGCTGCTGGTCGCGAGGGGGCGCATGGTGCCCGCCGAGCGGATCATGGCGGACGTGTGGCAGGGAGCGACGCCCTCCGCGACCACGCTGCACGCCTACGTCTGCGAACTGCGCCGGGCGCTGGAGCCGGAACGGGCCGCACGTACTCCCTCCCGCCTCCTGGTCCGTGAGGGGCCCGGTTACGCGTTGCGGGCCGCTCCCGCCGCGGTGGACGCCGAGTGCTTCACCGAGTTGGCCGTCCGGGGGCGCAGGGCGCTGGACGCGGGCGACCCGGAGCTGGCCGACGAACTGCTCGGCCGGGCCCTGGACCTGTGGCGCGGCCCGGCCTACGCGGACCTGGCCGACGCCCGCTTCGCGGTGTCGGAAACCGCACGCCTGGAGGATCTGCGGGCCACCGCGCGCGAGGACCGGCTGGCCGCCGCCATCGGGTTGGGCCGCCACGCCGCAGTCGTCGGCGAACTACGGGCGTCGGTCGTGGAGCAGCCGCTGCGCGAGCGCGGCTGGGAACTGCTCGCGCTGGCGCTGTACCGGTCCGGGCGGCAGGCCGACGCCCTGGCCGCGCTGCGCACCGTGCGGCAGCGGCTCGCCGACGAACTGGGCATCGACCCCGGTCCGTCGCTGCGCGACCTGGAGTCGGCGGTCCTCGCCCAGGACCGCCGACTCGACCGGCCCGCCACCACGGCATCGGCGGGGTGCGATGCACGGCGGACCGCTCCGGTGCCGCCGGAGCGTGCCGCGCGGCCCCGGCAGACGGCGGAGCCGGGCGGCAACCTGCCGTTCGCGCTGTCCGGTCTCGTCGGACGCACCGCCGACATCGCCACCGTCGAGGGCCTGTTGGAGGAGTACCGCCTGGTGACCCTCGCCGGGCCGGGGGGAGTGGGCAAGACCCGTCTGGCCCTGGAGACGGCGCGGCGCCGCACCGACCACGACGGGCCGTGGCTGGTGGAGCTGGCCCCGCTCACCACCCCCGAGTTGCTGCCCGCCACCGTCGCCGCCGCCATGGGCATCCCCGGCGTCTCGTCCGTCGAGCAGCTGACGGCCGCGCTCGCGGGCTCCGAACTGCTGCTGGTGCTCGACAACTGCGAGCATCTGCGCGGGCCGGCCGCCGCTCTCGTCAGCGCGCTGCTGGCCCGCTGCGGCGGGGTGCGGGTGCTGGCCACCAGCCGGGAGACGCTGGACGCCGACGGCGAGGCGGTCTACGAGGTCCCGCCGCTGGACCCGGCAGGCGACGGCAGGGAACTGTTCCTGAGACGGGCCGCCACCACGCTGCCCGGCTGGTCGCCCGGCGCGGGGGACCTGGACCGGATCACCGGGGTGTGCGCCGCCCTCGACGGGATCCCGCTCGCCATCGAACTCGCGGCCGCCCAGTGCCGGATGCTGTCCGTCGGCCAGATCGCCGACGCTGTGCGGGACCACCACGACCGCCTTGACCACCAGGAGCGCCTGGACTGCCTGGACGGCCAGGCGCTCCTGGACTGCCAGGAGGGCCCTGACGGACTTGACGGCCGGGAGGGCCCTCACGGTCACGATGGCCGGGACAGCCGGGACAGCCGGGACTGCCGGGACTGTCGGGACATCCGGGACATTCGCCACGGTCCGGACCGATGGGACCGCTTCGAGGTCCTGGCGGGCGGTCCGGTCAGCGGACCCGAGCGGCACCGCACGATCGAGGGCGCCGTCGCCTGGAGCCACCGGCTGCTCGAGTCCCCGGAGCGGCGGCTGTTCCACCGGCTGGGGGTCTTCGCCGCGGGCTTCGACCTCGACGCGGCGGCTGCCGTCGGTGGCTTGGACCCGGTCCTGCCCTCGCTGTCGGCGCTGGTCCGCAAGTCGCTGGTGGCCGTCGAGCCGGGCACGGCACCGCGCCGCTACCGGATGCTGGAGACCCTGCGCCAGTACGCGCTGCGGACGGTCGACCCGGGTGAGCTGGCAGGCGCCAGGGGGCGTCACCGGGCGTGGGCACTGGCGCGGGCGGAGCGCTGCGAACGGCTGCTGCACGGTCCCCGGGCGGCCGAGGCGCTGGCCCGGCTGTCGCGGGACCAGCCGGAGTTCCGGGCCGCCTTCGCCTCCGCGTCGGTGGCCGGGGACGGCGCGTACGCGCTGCGGCTGGGCGGCGCCCTGTACCGGTTCTGGTACCGCACGGGCCAGGTCGCGCAGGGCCTGTCCTGGATGACCGGCGCCTTCGCGGCCGCCCCGGACGCCGACCCCGCCGTGCGGTGCCGGGCCCGGCTCGCCGTCAGCGGACTGAACCATCTGGCGGGACGGCCGGAGCAGGCGTACGCGGCCGCGTCGCTGGCCCGGCGGGAGGCCCGCCGGGCCGGCGACCAGGTGCTGCTGGCGTGGTCCGATATCCACCGGGCCCACTACGGCGTGCTCGCCGGGCGGCCCGTCGACGCCGCCGCGCTCGCCCGCCGCGCCGTCGCGTCGGCCCGCGCCACCGGGCAGGACTGGCTGGTGGCCGAGGCGTTGACGGTGCGGGGGATCGTGGCCAGGACCGTCGGAGACCTGCCGACCGCGGCCACCGTCCTGTCCGAGGCCGCCGCCGTCGCGGGCTCCTGCGGCCACGACTGGGCGGCCGACTGCGCGGCGTCGGCGGCCATGAGGATCGCGTGCGACCAGGGCGACGGGCACGGCGCGCTGGACATCGCCGCCGGTGTCCTGGCGGCGCCCGACCGCCACCACGACGTCACCGCCCGCCTGCTGCTGTGCCACACCGCCGCCCGCGCGCTCGCCCTGACGGGCCGGGCCGACCAGGGCGCGGTGGTGCTGGGGGCGGTGCGGGCCATCGGCCGCCGCGCCGGTTTCCTCCCGGAGTCGACGGACCCTCTGGACGGGCCCGAGGAGGCCGCCGCGGTACGCGACGCTCTGTCTCCCGACGCCCGCGCGCGTCGCGCGGAGGAGGGCGGCGGGCTGTCACTGCCGGAACTCACCGACCGGCTGCAGGACCTGCTCGCGACGTGCCGGGTCGGCGGTCTCCCGTCGAGCGGGTGCCGGGAACGGCAGGTTCACACCAGCAGGGCGAACCACACGCAGAAGAGGACGGCGGTGAGGAGCGTGCCGCTCAGCCCGCGGTGGTAGTGGTGCCACGGCCAGTCGGCTCCGGGGAACCGCTCGCGCAGGGCCGGCCCTTCCAGCGGACCCGCGTACCGGCGCGGAAGAGGCAGCCGGCGCCACAGCTCCTGCAGCCCCTCCTCGTCCCAGACCCGGAAATTGACCATGAAGGGTCGGCCGACGCTCGTCGTGACGACGACCTGAGTGTTGAACGGATTCTCCCTCGTGACCAGGCCGACCTCGTACAGCCCGGTGAGCGCGGAGACGGGGACGTTCAGCACCTTGAATCCCCACCGGTTGCGCACGGTCAGGACCCCGTCTGCCAGGAGGATGCCGGCGTTGGCCCAGCGCAGGGTGCACAGCAGGGCCACCCAGAGGAACGGAAGGATCACTCCCAGGACGCCGATCGTCCGACCGGGGCCGTCGGCCGTCTTGGCACCGACCCTCACGGCCGCGATGGCGATGACGGGCGAGAATGCCAGCAGCCGGCCCATGACGATCCTGACGTCCGGTTTGACGAAGACCCAGGTCTCCTCCACGTCCACCGGTACGTCCGCGCGCATCGGTACCGCGTCCACCGGCTCCCCGGTGTGCTCCGGCACGTCGGGGAGGGGGCCGTCGTCCGTCTGCCGCGTCGCCATGGAGTTCTCCTCGTTCCGCACCGCCCGGCCGCACCGCCCGGCCGCCCCGGTCGCCTTCGGCTCCGTCAGGACTGCTGTCTGCGACGCGTTGCCGTCAGCCCGATCAACCCGATGATCGTGAGCGGGGCGGCCGCCAGGGTGATGACGGGCACTCCGCCGATGAGCCCTATGGCATTGCCGATGAGCCCGATGAGAACCAGTACGCTCCACGCGGCGGCCGCGCTTCCCGCTCGTTCCTGCGCCATGCCAGAACCTCCTTGCCCCGGCCCACAGGGCCGGAAACCTCCGTGCCGTACCCAATGGGACCGGACCGTATGCGACACCCCGCCGTCCCGGCGGGCGCCGACGCGGCCGAACGGCATCGGCGCAGGTCGGGCCGGGCCGGGCGGAGCGAGGGAAGCCCCCGGACCGGCCCGGACCGGGGCACCGGCAAGCCCCAATGTCCTTGAGCCGGACTAGAGTTGGCAAGGTGGAGGAGCCGGAGCCCGCAGCGCCGCCGCCGAGAGCGGCGTTCAGTGCCGAGTTGAGGCGGCTGCGGCGTCAACTGCCTGACTGCTCCGACGAGATGCTGGCCAGGCGGGCGAGCCGTACGGCACTGCCGTCCGGGCGCCGGGTCAGCGTGAACGCCCGCCGTCTGGGCGAGTGGCTGAACGGACGGTCGGTCCCGCGTGACGTCCATGCCGTACTGGCGGTCGTGCGCGCCGTGGAGTCGGCCGCCGGCGCCCCCGACAGCCGGCTGTCCCTTGCGGACTGGGAGCGGTTGTGGCGGGCGGCGTACGAGGACCGTGCCGCCGCGGCCCCCGGTCCTGCCCCGGCCGTCGAAGGCACCCCGCGGGACGTGGTCGTCGGCCGGCCGCCGAGCGACGCGGCCTCGCTGCGGGAGCGCGCGCCCCTGTCCCGTGCCATCGACGCGGCGCTGAGCGACGAGGCGGTACGGGAGGTCGTCCTCACCGGGGCCGGCGGCGTGGGCAAGTCGCAGCTCGCCGCCGCCGCCTTCCACCGGTTCCGGCGGCCGGGCGGGGTACGGGTGTGGGTGCCCGCGGCCTCCCGCCAGTCCGTGCTCACCGCGTACGCGCGCGCGTGGCGCGTCGTCTCCGGTGAGGACGGCGGGCGCGGCTGGGACGACGAGGCCCAGGCCGACCTGTTCGTCGCGTGGCTGCGCACGACGGCGCGGACCTGGCTCGTTGTCCTGGACGACGTGGTCGATCCGGCCGACCTCGGGGGTCTGCGGCCGGCCGGGGAGCACGGCAGGAGCCTGCTGACCACGCGTCGGCGGGACGCGGCGGTGATCCGGCCGTCCTCCCGGCTGGTACAGGTGGGGACGTTCACCCCGGGGGAGTCGGTCGACTACCTGCGCGCCCGGCTCCCGCAGGGGCAGGGCGGGGACCGGGAACTCGGCGCCCTGGCGCAGGCGCTCGGTCACTTCCCGCTCGCGCTCTCCCAGGCCGCGGCGTTCCTCATCGACACCGGCATGAGCCTCGCCTCGTACCGCCGGCTGCTGGAGGACCAGCGGGAGACGCTGTCCGACCTGCTGCCGGCGACGTCCCCGGCCGACGAGCACGGCGGCACCGTGGCGAACGCCTTCCAACTCGCCCTGGAGCGGGCGGAGGTCCTCGCTCCCGCCGGGAGCGCCAGGGCGGTCCTCGAACTGCTGTCGATGCTCGCGCCGGACGGTGTCCCGGAGGCGGTGCTGCACACCACGGCGGCCCGCCGCTGGATCAACGGGCGGGCGGCCACCCGGGCCGCCCGGGACGCCGTGGACGGCCGCGTCGCCGTGGACGGCCGCGTCGCCGTGGACGGCCGCGTCGCCGTGGACGGCCGCGTCGCCGTGGACCGCCGGGGCGACGGGGACCGCGGGGGCGCCGTGGGCGGCCGCGACGCCCCGGACCACCGGGACGCCGTGGACCGCCGCGACGCCCTGGACCGCCGGGGCGACGGGGACTGCGGGGACGCAGTGGACGGCGACGCCCCGGACCACCGCGACGCCCCGGACCACCGGGACGCCGTGGACCGCCGCGACGCCCTGGACCGCCGGGGCGACGGGGACCGTCGGGGCGCCCCGGACCGTCGGGACGCGGCGGGCGGCCGCGTCGCCCCGGACCACCGGGACGACGCTGATCGCCGGAACGCCCCGGACGGCGCCCCCGACCGGCTCGCCGAGCGGGCCGTCCTCCTGTCGTTGCGCGCGCTGCACCGGCTCAGTCTCGTCACGCACGACGTCGTCCCGGCCCCCGCCTCGGTCGAGGTGCACGCACTGGTGCAGCGCGCGGCTCGCGAGACCGTGCCGCAGCAGGCCCGCCCCCTCCTCGCCACGGCCGCCGCCGACGCCCTGGAGGAGCTCTGGTCGTCCACGGCGGAGTCCGAGCACCGGCCGGAGACCGAGGCGGCCCTGTACCGCAGCGTCGAAGTCCTGCGCCGGACGGCGGCCGCCGACCTGCTCCGGGACGGGCGCATGCATCCCGTCCTGCGCCGCATCGGGCCCTATCTGGCCGGACTCGGCCGCGACGGTGCCGCGCGGGACATCGGCCGGGAGCTGCTGGGGCAGGTGCGGGCCCGGCTCGGGGACGGGCATCGCGACGTGCTGATGCTGCGGTGCCAGATCGCCCTGGCCGTCGGTGAGTTGGGGGAGGCGGTCGCGGCGCACGCGTCCCTGCGGGACATCCGGCGGGAAGCCGAGCGGATCCTGGGTGCCACGGACCCCGACACCCTGGCGATCCGGATCCAGGAGGCGCGCTTCCAGATGGAAGCGGGCGCCGTGGCGGCCGCTCTGGCCCCCCTCACCGAACTCGTCGGGCAGACGTCCGAAGTGCTCGGCACGGACCATGCCCTGGTGACCGAGGCACAGGGCTACGCGGCTCTCTCCCGCGGCCTGACGGGGGACCCCGCCGGCGCCCGGGACGCCTGCGCCGCGCTCGTCGCCGCCCTGGAGCGGCGCCTGGGCCCCGGGCACGCCCTCACTCTGAGGACCCTTGCCGACCTGGGCCGGTGGTCCGGTGAGGCGGGCGACCCGGCCGCGGCGGTCGAGATGCACGTCCGGGCCGTGTCGGGGCTGGAGGCCGTCCTGGGCCGGCTCCACCGGGACACCCTGATCGTCCGGCACAATCTCGCGTACTGGCGGGGACTCGCGGGCGATCGCGACCACGCGGTCGAGGAGTTCGCCATCGCGGCGCAGGACGCGGAGCGCGCACTCGGCTCCGACCATCCCACGACCGTGACGTACCGCGTCAACCTGGCCTTCTGGCGCGGACTGGCCGGTGATCCGGCCGCCGCCGTGGCCGACCTGGCCCGCCTGCAGCCCCTGGTGGACCGGGTGCTGGGCGCCGAGCATCCGCGCGCCCTGCGGACCCGGCAGCAGCGGGCGGAGCTTCTGGAGCTCTCCGGCGACCGTGAGGGAGCGACCGCCCTGCTCACCGCCCTGCTGGCCGACATGATCCGCGTCCAGGGCGGCGACCACTCCCGCACCCGCGAGGTGGCGCAGGCGCTGGCGCGCTGCCGCGACCGGGCGTCCTCCCCACGATGACCGCCGAGCCCGCCCGAGGCGCCGCCGTCGCCCGGCCGCGCCTCCCGCCGACTGTTACGCTCGGTCACCCATCGCACGGCACACGAATCGCACGGCACACGACTTGCGGAGCCTGGACAATGCTGAGGAAGGTCACTGCGACCCGCTACCTCGAACCCCTGCGGTCGGGCGGCTCCGTCCCCGGAGTCGTCGAGGCCGACGACCTGGGCACGTACGTGGTGAAGTTCACCGGCTCGGCGCAGGGTCTGAAGGCGCTGGTCGCCGAGGTGATCGTGGGGGAGCTGGCGCGCCGGCTCGGGCTGCGCGTGCCCGAGCTGGTCCTCGTCCATTTCGATCCGGCGATCGGCGCGCACGAACCGCACCAGGAGGTGCGCGACCTCCTGGCCGCCAGCCCCGGCCTCAACCTCGGCATGGACTACCTGCCGGGCGCGCGGGACTTCACCCCCGAGGTCGCCCGGGACTTCCCCGTCGATCCGCTGGAGGCGGGCAGGATCGTGTGGCTCGACGCCCTGACCGTGAACGTCGACCGCACGGTCCACAGCTCGAACCTCATGGTCTGGCCCACCTTCGGCACGGCACCCCCACGGCTGTGGCTGATCGACCACGGCGCCGCCCTGGTCTTCCATCACCGCTGGGACGCCTCCGCACCGGACAAGGCGTACGACTTCCGCCACCACGCCCTGGGCCGCCCCCAAGCTCTCGGCTCCGCTCGAGCAGGGGATACCCCGCTCACCCCCGACACCCGGGCCGCCGACGCCGAGCTCGCGCCGAGGGTGACCGAGGAACTGCTGCGCGAGGTCACCGGGCTGGTACCGGACGCCTGGCTGACCGGGACGTCCGATGCCGCGACGCCGGGTCAGGTGCGCGACGCGTACGTGAGCTACCTCCTGGCCCGGGTGAAGGCGTCCGGGGCATGGCTGCCCACCGGTTTCCCCACCCGGGAGGAACTCGCCGCCGAGCAGGCCCTGCGCACGGTGAGGACCCGGCAGGGCAGGCCGGACTGGCTCAAACAGGTCCCGGACCTGCAGGGCAGGCCGGCGGCGGAACAAGACTGGTCGGCGCACCTGGGATGACGGCGGACGCCGGCGGCCCCGGGTGCGCCCCGGGGCCGCCGGCAGAGGGCGGCGCGGTGCGGCCGGGGGTCAGCCGGTCAGCTGCTCGTAGGCGGGCAGCGTCAGGAAGTCGGCGTAGTCCTCGTCCAGGGCGACCTTCAGCAGCAGGTCGTGGGCCTGCTGCCAGTGGCCGGCCGCGAAGGCGTCCTCGCCGGTCTCGGACCTGATGGCGCTCAGCTCCTCGGCGGCGATCCTGCGGGCCAGCTCGGGGGTGGCCTTCTCGCCGTTCTCGAACTCGACACCCGCGTTGATCCACTGCCAGATCTGCGAGCGGGAGATCTCCGCGGTGGCGGCGTCCTCCATGAGGTCGAAGATGGCGACCGCGCCGAGGCCGCGCAACCACGCCTCGATGTAACGGATGCCGACCTGGACGGCGTTGACCAGGCCCGCGTACGTCGGCCGGGCGTCGAGGGAGTCGACGGCGATCAGGTCGGCCGCCTCGACGTGGACGTCCTCGCGCAGCCGGTCCTTCTGGTTCGGCCGGTCGCCGAGGACCCGGTCGAAGGACTCCGTCGCGAGGGGCACCAGGTCGGGATGGGCGACCCAGGAGCCGTCGAAGCCGTCGTTCGCCTCCCGGTCCTTGTCGGCGCGGACCTTCTCGAACGCGACCCGGTTGACCTCCGGGTTCCTGCGCGACGGGATGAACGCCGCCATGCCGCCGATCGCGTGGGCGCCGCGCTTGTGGCAGGTGCGGACCAGGAGTTCGGTGTACGCCCGCATGAACGGGGCCGTCATCGTGACCGCGTTGCGGTCGGGCAGTACGAACCTGGGCCCGCCGTCACGGAAGTTCTTCACGATGGAGAACAGGTAGTCCCACCGGCCCGCGTTCAACCCCGAGGCGTGGTCGCGGAGTTCGTAGAGGATCTCCTCCATCTCGTAGGCGGCGGTGATCGTCTCGATGAGGACGGTGGCGCGGACGGTGCCCTGCGGGATGCCGACGTGGTTCTGGGCGAAGACGAACACGTCGTTCCAGAGCCGGGCCTCCAGGTGCGACTCCGTCTTCGGGAGGTAGAAGTACGGGCCCTTGCCGGCGTCGAGCAGGCGCCGGGCGTTGTGGAGGAAGTACAGGCCGAAGTCCACGAGGGCGCCCGGCACCTGCTCTCCGTCCACCCGGAGATGACGCTCGTTCAGGTGCCAGCCGCGCGGCCGCATGACGACCGTCGCCAGTTCCGCGTCCGGGCGCAGGGCGTACGACTTGCCGCTCGCGGGGTCGGTGAAGTCGATGTTCCGGGTATAGGCGTCGATCAGGTTGAGCTGGCCGAGGACCACGTTCTCCCAGGTGGGCGACGAGGCGTCCTCGAAGTCCGCGAGCCACACCCGGGCGCCGGAGTTGAGGGCGTTGACGGTCATCTTGCGGTCGGTGGGGCCGGTGATCTCGACGCGCCGGTCGTCCAGGGCCCGAGGTGCCGGGGCCACGCGCCAGGAGTCGTCCTCGCGGATCGCGGCGGTCCCGGGAAGGAAGTCGAGCGTGGCGGTACGGGCGATCTCGGCGCGGCGCTCGGCCCGCCGGGCGAGGAGTTCGTCGCGCCGGGGCGTGAACCTGCGGTGCAGCTCGGCGACGAAGGCGAGGGCCGCGTCGGTGAGGACCTCGTCCTGCCGGGGCAGGGGCCCGGCGTCGACGACGACCGCCGGGGACGGCGCTGGTGCGGACATGAACGGTCCCTTCCTTCGACGAGCTGACGTGGGGACGCCGCGGCACGGGGCGGCGCCCCGGACGCGGCTTCCTGCCGCGGTACGAGTCCGGTGCTTCTGATCAATGGATACTAGTTTCCTCATGGTGGAAGCTCAATGATGTGTTGACATCGAGATGCTTCCCGTCGAGACACGGGGTCGCCCGGCCGTCCCGCTCACTCGAGGTGGATCAGGTCGGCCGCCGTGTCGATGTCGTACGCCCGCGCCACATCCCCGCACTCGACGAGCGTGATGGCGTTCTCGTGCGCCGCCAGATAGGCCCGCGCCCCGCGGTCCCCGGTGGCGGTCGCCGCGATGCCGGCCCAGTGGGCGGCGCCGAACAGGACCGGATGCCCGCGCACGCCCTCGTACGCGGCCGACACCACAGACCCTTCGCCCCGGTACGCGGCCAGCACCCGGGCCACCGCCTCCGGGCCGATGCCGGGCTGGTCGACGAGCGAGACCAGGGCCCCTCGCGCCCCCGTCCCGGCGAGCGAGTCGAGACCGGCCCGCAGCGAGGAGCCCATGCCCTGCCGCCAGTCCGGGTTGTCCACGACGACGCAGCCGGAAAGGTCCGCCCGCTCCCGGATCTCGGCCGCCGCCGCCCCCAGCACCACATGGACGCGACCGCACCCGCCCGCCCGCAGGACCCCCACCGCGTGCTCCACGAGCGGTCGTCCCCGATGCCGCAGCAGCGCCTTGGGCCGTCCGCCGAGCCGTCGCCCCGCGCCGGCCGCGAGGAGCAGTCCGGCGACCTCGCCTCCGTTGCTTCCCTTGCCAGTCATACGTTCTGCATACCTGACTCCGAGTCGCCCGCACGGTACCCATGGACTGAATTTCGGTCCGCGCGCTGGCGTCCGGCGCTCCCGGTGGCGTTTACTGACCCGCGTCCCCGGCGCCCGATCAGTGCCGGCGGACACGGCGACATGCCGACGCCATGCGCACCAAGGGGGTGCGAGGGGGGAGAGCTGTGTTGCGGAGCTTGGGGCAGAGGCCGGTGACCGGCAGTGACGAGGATCCGAGGGTGACGGGGCTGCGGACCGCGGTGTCCCGCCTGCGTCGTGAACTGGCCGCGCATCCCGCGGAGTTCCCGGACCGGGCGGTCGCCGAGGACGAACTCGCCACGCTCGCCGCGATGGCCGCGGGCGGTGCTCCCGAGATCCCGCGCCTGCGTCGTTCCCTGCTGCTGATCGCGGGCGCGATCGGCTCGGTCAGCGCGCTGGCCGGGAGCCTGGCGGACGTTCGCAGCGCGGTGGAGCTGTTCGGAGAGCCGCGGCGGGGCTGAGCACGCGGACCGTCGGCGGCGCGGGGCACGGGCGTGTCACCCGGCCACCGGGGTCGCCGGCCACCCGTCCCGGCTTCCGGGGCGGGCCCGGGTTGCCCCGGGCCCCGGTCGCCCCGGGGTCAGGCCGCCGGTCCGGCGCTGGCCAGTGCCTGCGACAGCTGTGCCGCCAC
This sequence comes from Streptomyces sp. NPDC007264, assembly GCF_042869095.1. Lineage (NCBI taxonomy): Bacteria > Bacillati > Actinomycetota > Actinomycetes > Kitasatosporales > Streptomycetaceae > Streptomyces > Streptomyces sp. NPDC007264. The sequence continues at coordinate 111,416 of NZ_JBIAFD010000002.1, read as the reverse complement.
TTCCTGGAGCACCGGCACGATCCGCTCCGTGGCCGCGTCCGTGACCCGGCCCGCCGGGCCCGAGATGGAGATCGCCGCGGCCGTCGGGGAGTCCGGCACGGAGACCGCGAGGCAGCGGACCCCGATCTCCTGCTCGTTGTCGTCGACCGCGTACCCGAGCCGGCGCACCTCCTCCAGGGCGGCGAGGAACGCCTCGGGAGTCGTGATCGTCTTGTCGGTCGCGGCGGGCATGCCCGTACGGGCGAGCAGCGCGCGGACCTGCTCCGGCGACTCGTTCGCGAGCAGCGCCTTGCCCACGCCCGTCGAGTGCGGCAGCACCCGCCGGCCCACCTCGGTGAACATCCGCATCGAGTGCTTGGACGGCACCTGCGCCACGTACACGACCTCGTCGCCGTCGAGCAGCGCCATGTTGGCGGTCTCGCCGGTCTCCTCGACCAACCGGGCCAGGCAGGGGCGGGCCCAGGTGCCGAGCAGTCGGGACGCGGACTCCCCGAGCCGGATCAGCCGGGGGCCGAGCGCGTAGCGGCGATTGGGCTGCTGGCGGACGTAACCGCAGAGTACGAGCGTGCGCATGAGACGGTGGATCGTGGGCAGGGGCAGCCCGCTGCTCACGGACAGCTCACTGAGACCGACCTCCCCGCCCGCGTCCGCCATCCGCTCCAGCAGGTCGAAGGCGCGCGCGAGGGACTGCACGCCACCGCCCGCGGCGGACTTGGCGGTGGCCTCGCTGGCACTGGACGTCGACGGTGGCACGGTGTGTTCCTTCCGGGACATGGCGGCTTTCGAGCGCATTTCGGAATGCTAATTCCGTAGAGCGGAAAAATCCAGGGTGTTTGCCGTATCAAGGCTCGGCCCCCGGGGAGAAGTGTGCCCTTGACGGCGCCGGGCCGGGGAGTGAAGACTCCTTCAACAGAACGTTGAATTCTGTTGCCCGGCGGTAGAGAGGGGTCCGGGTGCCCGACGTCGAACTGGTGCTGCGCTCGACACACGTCATCACACCCCGGGGGATGCACCCGGCGTCGGTCGCCGTCGCCGGGGGCGCCATCACGGCCGTCCTGCCCCACGACGCGGGCGTACCCGCCGGAGCCCGCCTGGAGGACCTCGGCGACGACGTCCTGCTGCCCGGACTGGTCGACACCCACGTGCACGTCAACGATCCGGGCCGCACCGAGTGGGAGGGCTTCTCGACCGCCACCCGCGCGGCGGCGGCCGGCGGCATCACCACCCTGATCGACATGCCGCTCAACTCCCTCCCGCCGACCACGACGGTGGCCCACCTCCGTACGAAGAGGGAGACGGCGGCCGGCCGGGCGCACATCGACGTCGGCTTCTGGGGCGGCGCGCTGCCGGACAACCTCGCGGACCTGAGGCCCCTGCACGAGGCGGGCGTCTTCGGCTTCAAGGCGTTCCTGTCGCCGTCGGGCGTCGACGAGTTCCCCCACCTGGAGCGGGCGCACCTCGCCCGCTCCCTGGCGGAGATCTCCGGTTTCGGCGGGCTGCTCGTCGTGCACGCCGAGGACCCCCACCGCCTCGCCGCCGCCCCGCAGCGGGGCGGCCCGAAGTACGCCGACTTCCTCGCCTCACGGCCCCGCGACGCCGAGGACACCGCCATAGCGCACCTCGTCGAGCAGGCGGAACGCCTGCACGCGCGCGTGCACGTACTGCACCTGTCCTCGAGTGACGCGCTGCCCCGGATCGCGGCCGCCAAGGCCCGGGGCGTGCCGGTCACGGTGGAGACCTGCCCGCACTACCTGACCCTGACGGCCGAGGAAGTCCCGGACGGGGCGAGCGAGTTCAAATGCTGTCCGCCGATCCGTGAGGCCGCCAACCAGGACCTGTTGTGGCAGGCGCTGGCGGACGGCACGATCGACTGCGTGGTCACCGACCACTCCCCGTCGACGGCCGACCTGAAGACCGACGACTTCGCGACGGCCTGGGGCGGCATCTCGGGTCTGCAGCTGAGCCTGCCGGCGGTCTGGAGCGAGGCCCGCACCCGCGGCCACGGCCTGGTGGACGTGGTCCGCTGGATGTCGGCGCGCACGGCACGGCTCGTGGGGCTCGGCAGCCGCAAGGGCGCCATCGAGGCGGGCCGCGACGCCGACTTCGCCGTGCTCGCCCCGGACGACGCCTTCACCGTCGACCCGGCCGCCCTCCAGCACCGCAACCACGTCACGGCCTACGCGGGCAGGACCCTCCACGGCATCGTCAAGTCCACCTGGCTGCGCGGCGAACGCATTCTGGCGGACGGCGAGTTCAGCGAGCCGAGGGGGCGTCTGCTCAGCCGCACCGACTGATCGTCCCCTCCCGCATCCCGGCGGCCGACTCGCGAAAGGCAGACCTGATCACCGTGACGGCGATTCCCCGCTTCACCGGCGCCGCCGACCCGTACGCGGGCGGCGACCCCTACGCGGACTACCGCACCGCCGACTTCCCCTTCGGCGGGTACGCCGACCTCGCCGACCGTCGGCTCGGCGCCGGGGTCGTCGCCGCCGACGACGAGTTCTTCGCGGAGCGCGAGAACCTCCTCGTGCCCGGGCGCGCCGAGTTCGATCCCGAGCGCTTCGGGCACAAGGGCAAGATCATGGACGGCTGGGAGACCCGGCGCCGCCGCGGCACCTCGGCCGAGCACCCCTGGCCCACGGCCGACGACCACGACCGGGCGCTGGTACGCCTCGGCGTGCCGGGCGTGATCCGGGGCATCGTTGTCGACACGGCCCACTTCCGGGGCAACCACCCGCAGGCGGTGTCCGTGGAAGGCACGTCGCTGCCCGGCTTCCCGTCACCGCGGGAACTGCTGTCGGACGGCACACGCTGGACGACCCTGGTCCCGCGCACGCCCGTGGGCGGTCACGCGGCGAACGGCTTCGCCGTGTCCGTGCAGCGGCGCTTCACCCACCTGCGCGTCAACCAGCACCCCGACGGTGGCATTGCGCGGCTGCGCGTGCACGGCGAGGTGGCCCCCGAACCGGCATGGCTGGAGGCGCTGGGCACCTTCGACGTCGTCGCCCTGGAGCACGGCGGCCAGGTCGAGGACGCCTCGGACCTCTTCTACTCGCCCGCCGTCAACACCATCCTGCCGGGCCGCTCCCGCACCATGGACGAAGGCTGGGAGACACGCCGCCGCCGCGACCGGGGCAACGACTGGATCCGCTACCGACTGGTGGCCCAGGCGCGGATCAGGGCCGTCGAGATCGACACGGCGTGCCTGAAGGGGAACGCGGCCGGCTGGGCGGCGGTCTCCGTCAAGGACGGCGCGGACGGCGCGGAGGGCGTCGGCGGCGGGGGTGGCGCGGAGGGCGCGGGCGGCGGGGGCGGCGAGTGGCGCGAGATCCTGCCGCGCACCCGTCTCCAGCCCGACACCAACCACCGCTTCGTCCTCCCGGCCCCGGCCGTCGGCACGCACGCGCGCGTGGACATCTTCCCGGACGGCGGGATCTCCCGGCTGCGCCTGTACGGTTCCCTGACGCCGGAGGGCGCCTCGGGCCTGCGGGCACGCCATCGGGCGCTGGGCGGCTGACGGCCGCACGCACCGCCCCTTCCGCCGGCCGGGCCCGGGTCATCCGGATCCCCGGCCCCTCAGGGCGGCCATGGCCGTGACGGCCAGCAGAAGCAGGCCGAGGCTCACGCTCAGCTCGTCGGTGCCCCGGAAACCGATCCGCTGCACGACGCCGAACCCGTCCGCCCACCCGGCCAGCACGTGCACCAGACCGACGGCGCCCTGCGCCAGCGCGATCACGCAGGCCCACCCAAGGATCTTCCTCATGCCGGACACCCTCGCAACCAGGCACCCCCGCAGCCATCGGCCGTGAGGCGACCCGTGCGCGACGGAAGTTTCGTCCGCCCGGGGCCGTCGCGCCGAAAGTCGGCGGTGCCGCGACTTTGGTCCCGGATCGCGGCCGCGGGGTGGGTGCCGCGGCCGTTCCCGCATAGATTGCGCACCGTGAGCGGAGACGAGCCGGCGCGTCCGGCGACACCCCCCGGGAGGGCCGGGGAGAGCGTCCGGCGTGGCCTGCGCCTGTTCCGGGCGGAGTGGTCGAGACGCACCGCGGTCCCCGCGCCCGCGGCCCCCGCGGCGGCGGTGCATCTGCCCCTGGCTCCCGCGCAACAGGCGGCGTTGGCCCACGGCCTGCCCCGGCGACGCTGGTTCCTGCCCTCCGCCGTGATCGCCGAGCTGGATCCGGAGGCCGCCGGGCGGCGGCCCCGCCGTACCGTGCGGGACTGGGTCGTCGACATCGGCTGCTTCCTGCTGGCCGTGATCGCCGCGTTCGCCGCCGGGGCCTCGGTGACGAGCGACCCCCGCACCCCCCACGCCCTCGTGGTCGTCGACCTGGGCCTCGGCGTGCTGGCCTGCGCGGCGGTCTGGCTGCGCCGTCGGCGGCCCCTCGGACTCGCGCTGGCGATGATCCCGGTCGGCCTGGTCTCCAACACCGCGGGCGGCGTGTGCATGATCGCCCTGTTCAGCGTCGCCGTGCACCGGCCGTTCAAGTACGCGGCCTGGCTCGGCGGTGCCCAGCTTGCGCTCCAGCCGGTGGTCTTCTGGCTGCGCCCGGATCCGGACCTGATGTATCCCGCCGCCATCGCCGTCACCGGGCTGATCATGGCCACGGTCGTCGGCTGGGGCCTGTTCGTACGATCCAAGCGGCAGCTCATGCTGAGCCTGCGGGACCGGGCACGCCGGGCCGAGACCGAGGCGGCACTGCGGGCCGAGCAGGCCCAGCGGCTCGCCCGGGAGGCCATCGCGCGCGAGATGCACGACGTCCTGGCGCACCGGCTGACCCTGCTGAGCGTGCACGCGGGCGCCCTGGAGTTCCGCCCGGACGCGCCCCGGGAGGAGATTGCGCGCGCGGCCGGCGTGATCAGGGAGAGCGCCCACGAGGCGCTGCAGGACCTCAGGGAGATCATCGGCGTGCTGCGGGCCGGCGACTCGGACGACACGGGCCGTCCCCAGCCGACGCTGGCCGCGCTCGACTCCCTGGTAGCCGAGTCGCGGGAGGCCGGCATGAAGGTGCTCCTGGACCACCGCGTCGCCGACACCGCTTCCGTGACCGCCTCCGTGGGCCGCACCGCCTACCGCATCGCCCAGGAGGGCCTGACCAACGCCCGTAAGCACGCGCCCGGCGCCGAGGTCACGGTGACGGTCGCGGGCGCGCCCGGCGACGGCCTCACCGTGACCGTGCGCAACCCGGCACCGCCCGGGGAGGTCCCGCACGTACCGGGCTCGGGCCAGGGCCTGATCGGCCTCACCGAACGCGCGAACCTCGCCGGCGGCAGCCTCGACCACGGCGCCGAGGCCGACGGCGGCTTCCTGGTGCGGGCATGGCTGCCGTGGCCGGCCTGAGCGCCTGGGGGCCTCCGACCGTCACCGGCTGACGTCGCCCGCTTCCCCGCACCATGGGCCCGGGCACCCCGGCGTCCCGTCCGTGGCCCACTGTCCACGCGCCGCGCGGACGGCGCCCGAGCGGGCGCTGAGCGGGGGAGCGTCGGCACCGCCGCGGAAACCGGGATGCCTCGTCCGCCGCGGACCGGAGATCCCCGGCCGGGCAAGGGCTCTCGGGGGCCGTCGCTCAGGCCGTGCGCGGCACCACGCGCTGCCCGGCCGTCCCGTACACCCACGTGGAGGTGTCGTCGATGAACTCCGTGGGGAAGCCGGGCCGGAAGTCCGTCGCCGCCTCCAGCCGGCCCACCAGCTCGGCGGGCAGCGTCAGTCCGGCCGCACCCAGGTTGTCGGTGAGCTGGTCCAGGCGGCGGGCGCCGAGGACGGGGTGCACGGCGGGGGAGCGGGCCATGGTCCAGGCGATGGCCACCTGCGCGCAGGTCGCGCCGAGTTCGTCGGCCACCGACTGCACCGCCTCGGCCACGGCCCGCTCGCGCTCGCCGATCGCCTCCGCCGGCAGTCGGGTCGCGGTGCCGGGCTCCACCCCGCCGGGCCGGGTGTACTTGCCGGAGAGGATGCCGTTCTGCAGCGGGCTCCAGGCGGCCAGGCTCATCCCGAACGCCTCGGCCATCGGCAGCAGTTCGCGCTCGATGTCCCGGTTGAGCAGGCTGTAGGGCACCTGGAGCGCCGAGAACGGCGTCCAGCCCCGCCACTCCGCAAGGGTGTTGGCCCGCGACACCACCCATGCCGGGGCGTCCGAGATGCCGGTGTACAGCACCTTCCCGGACCGCACGGCGTCGTCGAGCGCGCGCAGGGTCTCCTCCACCGGGGTGTTGCGGTCCCAGATGTGCACCCAGTAGACGTCGACGTAGTCGGTCCGGAGCCGGCGCAGGCTCGTCTCCAGCGACAGCGTCAGGTTCTTGCGGTGGTTGCCCGCGGCGTTCGGATCGCTGCCGTCGCGCGAGACGGTGTACTTCGTGGAGAGGACGAACCGGTCGCGCCGCCCCGCGAGCAGATCCCCGACGATCGTCTCGCTCTCCCCGCCCCGGTAGTTGATGGCGGTGTCGATCACATTGCCGCCGGCCTCCTCGTACGCGTCGAGGATCCGCGCGCACTCGTCCCTGGGCGCCCCGACCCCGCCCTGCTCACCGAAGGTCATGGCCCCGAGGAACAGTTCGGAGACGCGCAGTCCGGTCCGTCCTAACAGCTTGTAGCGCACGGCATCCTCCATGGGTCGTGTGAGCGCGTGGAGCCGGCCGGCGCGAACCGCCGGCACGGACCGCCGGCACGGACCGCCGGCACGGACCGCCGGCACGGACCGCCGGCACGGACCGCCGGCACCCGCCGGCACCCGCCGGCACCCGCCGGCACCCGCCGGCGCCCGTCCGCGTCCCCGGCCCGGCGGACCGATCATTACCGTAGGGCCCATGACCGCGATCCGACTGCTGCTCGTCGACGACGACCCCCTGGTGCGGGCCGGCCTCTCCTTCATGATGGGCGGTGCCGAGGACATCGAGATCGTCGGCGAGGCCGCCGACGGCAGCGAGGTGGAGCGGCTCGTCGACCGCACCCGCCCGGACGTCGTCCTCATGGACATCCGGATGCCCACCGTCGACGGGCTCGCGGCCACCGAACTGCTCCGCCGCCGCGCGGACGCCCCCCAGGTCGTGCTGCTGACGACCTTTCACGCCGACGAGCAGGTGCTGCGGGCGCTGCGCGCGGGCGCCGCCGGATTCGTGCTCAAGGACACCCCGCCCACCGAGATCCTGGACGCGGTGCGGCGCGTCGCGGCCGGGGACCCGGTCCTGTCGCCCGCCGTCACCCGCCAGTTGATGGCGCACGCGGCGGGCGCCGGGCCCGACACCCGGCGCGGCACCGCCCGCGACCGGGTCGCCGCCCTCAACGACCGCGAACGCGAGGTCGCCGTCGCCGTCGGCCGGGGTGCCTCGAACGCGGAGATCGCCGCGCAGTTGTTCATGAGCGTCCCGACGGTCAAGACCCACGTCTCCCGCATCCTCGCCAAGCTGCGGCTCAACAACCGCGTGCAGATCGCGCTGCTGGTGTACGACGCGGGTCTGGTGGAGGGGGACGGCCGCTGATCGCGCGCACCGTCCGTCGAGTCGGCGCCGTGACGGCCACCGGGGAGGAGCGGCCCGTCCGGCCCGTCCGGCCCGTCCGGCCCGTCCGGCCCGGTGCCGCGGTCGCGGTACGACCACCGGGGAGGGCCGGGACGGGCCCGGTCAGTGCGGGCTTCGGTCAGGCACGGGCTTCGGTCAGGCGCGGGCCCCGGCGATCTCCCCGATGTTGACCGGGCGGCGCTCGCGGCGGGACCGTTCGGCGGCCTCCGCGACACGCAGGGCCTGGAGGGCCTCGTGGCCGTCGCAGGGATTGGGGCGCTCACCGCACACCACCTCGACGAAGGCCGTCACCTCGGCCTCGTACGCGGGCCCGAAACGCTCCAGGAAGCCGGTCCACGGCTTGGTCGCGGGCGGGGGGCCGGCGGGCTCGGTGGAGGTGATCGGCGTGCGGTCGTCCAGGCCGACCGCCACCGTGTCCAGTTCGCCCGCCAGCTCCATGCGGACGTCGTACCCCGCGCCGTTGGTGCGGGTCGCGGTCGCCGTGGCCAGGGTGCCGTTCTCCAGCGTGAGCACGGCCGCCGCCGTGTCGACGTCGTTCGCCTCGCGGTACATCGCCCCGCCGGCGTCGGACCCGGTCGCGTACACCTCGACGACCTCACGGCCGGTGACCCAGCGCAGGATGTCGAAGTCGTGGATGAGGCAGTCGCGGTAGATCCCCCCGGAGACCGGGAGGTACGCGGCCGGCGGCGGCGCCTGGTCGGCCGTCATCGCCCGGACCGTGTGCAGCCGCCCCAGCCGGCCGGAGCGCACGGCCTCCCGCGCGGCCGTGTACCCCCTGTCGAAGCGGCGCTGGAAGCCCATCTGCAGCACGGTCCCGGCGGCGTCGACCTCGGCCAGTGCGGCCAGCGTGGCCGGCAGATCGACCGCGACGGGCTTCTCGCAGAACACCGGGAGCCCGGAACGTGCCGCCCGGCCGATCAGCTCGCCGTGGGCCGAGGTGGCCGCCGTGACGACCACGGCGTCCACGCCCCAGGTGAAGACCTCGTCCACGCCGGGCGCCGCGGTCGCGCCGAGACGGTCCGCGAGGGCGTGGGCCCGGGGCGTGTCGACATCCGTGATGATGAGGGAGCCGACCTCACGGTGGCGGCTGAGCGTGGTCGCGTGGAAGGTGCCGATACGACCCGCTCCGATGAGTCCGATGCGCATGGGAACAACCTGGAGGCGCACCCCCCACCCTGTCAATGATTTGTCCGGACAACCGGACTACACGACTTCCCGTCATCAGGCACCGGAGCTACGCTCGGGCCGTGCCCAAACCAGATGTGGATCCGACCGTCGCCCTCCGGCTCAGCGTCGACCGGAGCAGTCCGGTGCCGCTGTACTTCCAGCTGTCGCAGCAGCTGGAGGCCGCGATCGAGCACGGGGAACTGACGCCGGGCAGCCTGCTGGGCAACGAGATCGAGCTGGCCGGGCGGCTCGGCCTGTCCCGGCCCACCGTCCGCCAGGCCATCCAGTCCCTCGTCGACAAGGGCCTGCTGGTGCGCCGCCGCGGCGTCGGCACCCAGGTCGTGCACAGCCAGGTCAAGCGCCCGCTGGAGCTCAGCAGCCTCTACGACGATCTGGAGGCGGCCGGGCAGCGACCCGCGACCCGCGTGCTCGTCAACACCGTCGAGTCCGCCTCGGCCGAGGTCGCCGCCGCGCTCGGCGTTCCCGAGGCGGCGGAGGTGCACCGCATCGAGCGGCTGCGCCTCGCGCACGGCGAGCCGATGGCCTACCTGTGCAACCACCTGCCGGCCGGCCTGCTCGACCTGGCGAGCGAGCAATTGGAGGCGACCGGCCTCTACCGTCTGATGCGCGCCGCCGGCATCACGCTGCACAGCGCCCGGCAGTCCATCGGGGCCCGCGCCGCCACCCGGGCCGAGGGCGAACGCCTCGGCGAGCCCGAGGGCGCCCCGCTGCTCACCATGCAGCGCACCACGTTCGACGACACGGGGCGGGCCGTGGAGTTCGGCACCCACACCTATCGCGCCTCCCGCTACTCGTTCGAGTTCCAGCTGCTCGTCCGCTCCTGACGCGCCGGGGCCGGGACGCGCACGTTCCGCGCCGCCCACGGGGGCGTCACGCCCCGCGCCGTCAGCGGGCGCCGGTGATGTGCGCCACCCCCCGCATACCCGCGGCCCGCGCGGTATCGTGTCCCTTTCCTCGTTCCCCTGCGGCCCACCGGGCTCCCGCGTGAGGCAGAATCGGCCCCGATGAGCACCTACCGCGACTTGACCCACCGCGGCTCCGCCCGGGCCACCGTCCTGCGGACCGTCGGCACGCGCGAGCGCCGTTCCCATCTGACCGCGCCGCGCGTTCCCACGGTCGGCATCGACATCGGCGGCACGAAGGTGATGGCGGGTGTCGTCGACGCCGACGGCAACATCCTGGAGAAGGTCCGCACCGAGACGCCCGACAAGTCCAAGAGCCCCAAGGTCGTCGAGGACACCATCGTCGAGCTGGTCCTGGACCTCTCCGACCGGCACGACGTGCACGCCGTCGGCATCGGCGCGGCCGGCTGGGTGGACGCGGACCGCAACCGCGTCCTGTTCGCCCCCCACCTGTCCTGGCGCAACGAGCCGCTCCGCGACCGCCTCGCCGGGCGGCTCGCCGTCCCCGTGCTGGTCGACAACGACGCCAACGCCGCCGCCTGGGCCGAGTGGCGCTTCGGCGCCGGCCGTGGCGAGGACCACCTCGTCATGATCACGCTCGGCACGGGCATCGGCGGCGCCATCCTCGAAGACGGCCAGGTCAAACGCGGCAAGTTCGGGGTCGCCGGCGAGTTCGGCCATATGCAGGTCGTGCCCGGCGGTCACCGCTGCCCCTGCGGCAACCGCGGCTGCTGGGAGCAGTACAGCTCCGGCAACGCCCTGGTCCGCGAGGCCAGGGAGCTGGCTGCCGCCGACTCCCCGGTGGCGTACGGGATCATCGAGCACGTCAAGGGGAACATCTCCGACATCACCGGGCCGATGATCACGGAGCTGGCCCGCGAGGGCGACGCGATGTGTGTGGAACTGCTCCAGGACATCGGCCAGTGGCTGGGTGTCGGCATCGCCAACCTGGCGGCAGCCCTGGACCCCTCCTGCTTCGTGATCGGCGGCGGGGTCAGCGCGGCGGACGACCTGCTGATCGGGCCCGCCCGGGACGCCTTCCGGCGCCACCTCACCGGCCGCGGCTACCGCCCCGAGGCCCGTATCGCGCGCGCCCAGCTCGGCCCGGAGGCCGGCATGGTCGGCGCGGCCGACCTGGCCCGGCTCGTCGCCCGCCGTTTCCGGCGCGCCAACCGGCGCCGCGTGGAGCGCCATGAGCGCTACGAGCGGTACGCGCAGGCCCGCCGCACCCTGAAGGGGTCACTGTGACCGCCACCTCGATACCGCGTCCGGCGTCCACGGCCGACGGGTCCTCGCCGCCCCCGGAGGACCGCAGGCACATGATCCGCCGCAGGGCGCTGACCCTGCTGATCATCGTGCTGCTCATCGGTGTGCCGGCCGGCTACCTGATGATCTCCGCCGACCAGAGCCGCAACAGTGGCAAGGACAAGGAGGCGAAGTACTCGGCGACCGGCCTCAGCTGGGGCTGGCCCTCGCGCGTGCAGCGCCGCCTCTACCAGGTGACCATCCCCATGGACGGCCGGCTGGTCGCGTCCTACGAGACGAACAACTGGAAGACCAGCCGTCTTTACGTGCAGTTCAGGACGAGCGAGGACGGCCTCTCCGAGTTCCTCGGCGGCCTGGACACCACCTCGGCCGCCCTCAAGAAGGGGGACATCGCCATCGGCACGCGCGACCGGGACATCGCCGACTGGACGTTCACGGGTCCCGGCCCCTGGTTCGGCCTGACACACCGGCAGAAGAACCCGGCGCCCACCCTGGACGTCGTGGTGAACCGGGCCGAGCCCGGGCGGCCGATGGTGTACGTCGTGTCGCGCACCGTCCCCTGATCCCCGAGGACGCGGCGGCCCGCGCGGGGCCGGCCGGCCCAGACCGGCCCGCTCGGCGCGACCGGCCCGCTCGGCGCGACCGGCCCGCCCGGCCTGGGCGGCGCGACTGGTCCGCCCGGCCTGGGCGGCGCGACTGGTCCGCCCGGCCTGTCCGGCCCGTCCGGCCTGTCCGGCCCGTCCGGCCTGTCCGGCCCGTCCGGCCCGTCCGGCCTGTCCGGCCTGTCCGGCCTGTCCGGCCCGTCCGGCCCGTCCGGTCGCACCGGAGCCGGTTGTCAGACCCCGCCCGTACAGTCGAAGACATCTGGTGCGACGAAGCGGCGGGAGGTGACCGGACGTATGGGAGACCTGGCGGTGGACGAGGCCGTGCCGGTGCGTCTGGCGGCCGTGTTCCTGCCCGCGCCGCTGCCCCGCCGGGGCCGGGTCGTCTTCTGGGACCCGGAGGGCGGGCCACTGCCGTCCGGCGGCGCCGAGGAGCTGACGGTCGTGCGACGGCACGGCACCGGCGTGCGCAGGAGCACGGTGCCCGCCGTGTCACTGTCGGTGGGCGAGGCCCTGCCGCTGCTCGCCCGGGCCCGGCGGGATCCCGCCGCGCATCCCGCCACCGCCTGCTGGGGCGCGGCCTCGCTGCACGCCCTGCGGCTCGTGGCGCGGGGGCGGCTGCTGCCGGGGCTCACCCCCGAAGGGTTCGACGCCTGGCGGGCCGGGCCGCTGGAGCCCGACGACATCGCCCACCTCCGGGCGGTCGCCGCGGCCCTGCCGTACGAGGGCCATGCCGTCCCGATCCCGGGCACGGGCCCCCTGATGCTCCCGGAGCCAGAGGCCCTCGTACGGTCCTTCCTGGACGCCGTCGCGGACACCCTGCCGCGCACTCCGGCCGCCGCGCACACCGGGGGCAGGCCGTTCGCCGCGCACGAGCCGCAGCACCTGCCGCAGGCGTACGGATGGGCCGCCGAGGTCGCGGCGGGCATGGACGCGGGGGTGCGCATCTCGCTGCGGCTGGATCTGGCGGCCCACCAGCTGTTCGACGACGGCGACGGCGTCCGCCGTGCCGGAGCGGCGATCGTGCAGGTCCACAGCCTCGCCGACCCGACCCTCGTCGTCGACGCAGCGGCGCTGTGGGCCGGCGAGGCGGAGATGTCGTTCGGCCCCCGCGCCCGGGTGGACGCGGCCCTCGCCGTGCGGCGCGCCGCACGGGTCTGGCCGCCGCTCGACCGGCTCTCCGAGCAGCCCGTGCCGGACGTACTGGCCCTGTCCGACGAGGAGCTGGGCGAGCTGCTGGGCGTCGCGGCCACCCGGCTGGGCGCGGCCGGGGTCGCGGTCCACTGGCCCCGCGACCTGGCGCACGACCTGACCGCGGCGGCGGTCGTACGGCCCGCACCGGGCTCGGCGACCGACGGCACGGGCTTCTTCGAGAGCGAGGAACTGCTCCAGTTCCGCTGGCAGTTGGCACTCGGTGGTGATCCGCTCACCGAGGCGGAGATGGACGCCCTGGCGGAGGCTCACCGCCCGGTCGTGCGGCTGCGCGACCGGTGGGTGCTGGTCGACCCGGCACTCGTCCGCAAGGCCCGCAAGCGCGAGTTGGGACTGCTCGACCCGGTCGACGCGCTGTCTGTCGCGCTCACCGGCAGCGCGGAGGTCGACGGGGAGACGGTGCCGGCGGTGCCGGTGGGCGCGCTGGCCGCGCTGCGGGACCGGCTGACGGAGGGCGTCGGCCCGGTGCAGCCGCCCCCCGGTCTGGCCGCCCGGTTGCGGGACTACCAACTGCGGGGCCTGGCCTGGCTGGACCTGATGACCTCCCTCGGCCTCGGCGGCTGCCTCGCCGACGACATGGGGCTCGGCAAGACGGTCACCGTCATCGCCCTGCATCTGCGCCGGGCACGCCGGGAGCCGACCCTGGTGGTCTGCCCGGCCTCGCTCCTGGGCAACTGGCAGCGGGAGATCACCCGGTTCGCCCCCGGCGTCCCGGTCCGCCGCTTCCACGGCCCGGACCGCGTCCTGGACGGCCTGGACGGGGGCTTCGTGCTCACCACCTACGGGACGATGCGGACGGCGGCCCCGCACCTGGCCGAACAGCCGTGGGGCATGGTCGTCGCGGACGAGGCACAGCACGTCAAGAACCCGTACTCGGCGACGGCGAAGGCCCTGCGCGCCATCCCGTCCCCCGCGCGCGTGGCCCTCACCGGCACCCCCGTGGAGAACAACCTCTCCGAGCTGTGGGCGCTGCTGGACTGGACGACCCCGGGCCTGCTCGGCCCCCTGAAGTCCTTCCGCGCCCGTCACGCCCGCGACGTGGAGAACGGCGAGGACGCGGAGGCGGTGGACCGGCTCGCCCGCCTGGTCCGCCCCTTCCTGCTGCGCCGCAAGAAGTCGGACCCGGGCATCGTCCCCGAGCTCCCGCCGAAGACGGAGACGGACCACCCGGTGCCGCTCACCCGTGAGCAGGCCGCGCTCTACGAGGCGGTCGTACGGGAGTCGATGCTGGCGATCGAGACGGCGGAGGGCATCGCCCGCCGGGGCCTGGTCCTCAAACTCCTCGGCTCGCTCAAGCAGATCTGCGACCACCCCGCGCTCTTCCTGAAGGAGGAGACGCCGACGGCCGCGGGCCTGATCGCCCGGTCCGGCAAACTCGCGCTGCTGGACGAGCTGGTGGACACGCTGCTGTCCGAGGACGGCTCGGCACTCGTCTTCACGCAGTACGTCGGCATGGCCCGGCTGATCACCACCCACCTGGCCTCCCGCGCGGTGCCCGTCGAGCTCCTGCACGGGGGCACGCCGGTGCCCGACCGCGAGCGGATGGTGGACCGCTTCCAGAGCGGGACGACCCCGGTACTGGTCCTCTCCCTGAAGGCCGCGGGCACGGGTCTGAACCTGACGCGCGCGGGCCATGTCATCCACTTCGACCGCTGGTGGAACCCGGCGGTGGAGGAACAGGCCACGGACCGCGCGTACCGCATCGGCCAGACCCAACCGGTCCAGGTCCACCGGCTGATCACCGAAGGCACGGTGGAGGACCGCATCGCCGAGATGCTGGAGTCCAAGCGCGCCCTGGCCGACGCGATCCTCGGCTCCGGCGAGGCGTCCCTGACAGAGCTGACCGACCGGGAGCTGTCGGACCTGGTGTCCCTGAGGAGGCGGGGATGAACGGGCCGGACGAGGCCCGGCCCGAGACGGGCGGCGGGACGCGCCCCGGTGGCGGGACGCGCCCCCGTGGTGAGACGCCGCCGGAGGGCGACGGGCGACCTGCCGACGAGGTGCGTCGCGCGCTGAGGGCCGCGCGGGAGCGGGCCGACGACGAGGCCCGGGGAGGACGTGGAGGACGGCCCGCCGCCGTGGACGTGGACGCCGTGCGGGCCGCCTCGCCCGGAGGAGACGCGGGGCCGGCGTCCCGGCCGGGGGACGCCGCGCGTGCGGCCCTGCGGCGGGCGAACGCGGAACGCGGCGGTGGCCGGGGCGCCGGAGCGGAAGCCGTCCGCGCACCGGAGGCCGGCGACGAGTCTCCGGCGAGCGCGCCCGAGGTCCGTCGTGAGACCCCGGGTGCCGGCCGCCCCGGCGACGCCGCCCGGGAGGCCCTGCGGGCCGCGCGGCACGAGGCCGGACGCGAGCGGGCGGAGGCCCGGACGACGGAAGCCGGGGCAACGGAAGCCGGGGCACGGGACGCATCCGGCACTGCGGGGTCGTCCGGCACGCCGAGAGGTGCCCGCGGGCGCGGGGACGCCCCCACGCCTGCGGGCGGCGAGCGGGCGGGGGACGTACGGGAGCTCCTCGCCGGTGCCTTCCGGCTGCGGTCCGTCCCCGGCGGCCGGGACGACCGCGCCGAGCGGCGCGAGAACGTGCCCGGGCGTCCGTCGCACGAGACACCCAGCCGGTCCCCGCGCCCCCGGCACGACCCGCCGCCTCCGGCCCCGGCCCCGGAGCCGCGGCCCGCACCGTCCGGCCCGGCCACGGCCGCCCGCCGTCCGCGGTCGATGGCGGCACCCGGCCGTGACGGCGAGCTTCGGCGCACCTTCGCGGCCCTCCCGGAGCGGCCGGTGAAGGAAGCCGGCCGGTTCGCCGGGACGTGGTGGGGCGACGCCTGGGTCGCCGCCCTCGAGGAAGGCGCTCTGGACGCGGCGCGGCTGGCACGGGGGAGGGCGTACGCGGGGCGGGGCAACGTCGACGCCGTCACCGTCACGCCGGGGCTCGTGCTGGCGTACGTACAGGGGAGCCGTCCCCGCCCCTACCGCGTCCAGGTGCGGCTGCGGACGTTCTCGGACGACGAGTGGGACCGCTTCCTGGACGCGGCCGCCGAACGGCCGGGGAACATCGCGGCGCTGCTGGACAGACAGCTGCCGCGGTCCCTGGCCGAGTGCGGGGTGCGGCTGCTCCCCGGACCCGGCGACCTCGAACCGCACTGCGGCTGCCCCGACTTCGGGCATCCCTGCAAGCACGCCGCCGCCGTCTGCTACCAGACCGCGCACCTGCTCGACCAGGACCCCTTCGTGCTCCTCCTGCTGCGCGGCCGGGGCGAGCGCGAGCTGCTCGACGCGCTGTCCCGGCGCAACGCGGCCCGCGCGGCCGAGGCCGCACGGCAGCGGAAGCCCGCGCCCCTCCCCGGCGTGCGCGCCCGTGACGCCGTGTCCCGGCGCGCGCTGCCTCCCCTTCCCGCCCCGCTGCCGCCGCCCGCCCACCCCGAACAGCCGCCGGTCTGTCCCGGGGTGCCGGGCGGTCCGGATCCGTTCGCCCTGGACCAGCTGGCCACGGACGCCGCGGCCCGTGCGCACGCGCTGCTGACCACCGGGCACGATCCGGTCGCGGGGCTGACGCTCTGGCAGGACGCGGTACGGCTCGCCGCCGCCCGCCCCGGTTCGGGCCTCACCGCGGGAACCCGGGAGCTCTATTCCTCGCTGGCCGCCGCCACCGCGCGCACCCCGGCCGACCTGGCGCGAGCGGTCGCCGCATGGCGGCAGGGCGGGCGGGAGGCACTGGCCGTCCTCGAAGAGCCCTGGGATCCGCCGGCGGGCCGCTTCGACCGTGCCCGCCCCCAGCTGCTCGCCGCCGGCGTCCCCGCGTTCCGCCCGTGGCGCAACCGCCTCACCCACCCGGACGGCCGCGCCCAGCTCCGCCTCGGACGGAACGGCCTCTGGTACGCGTACGAATCGGAGCCGGCCCGCGAGGACTGGTGGCCCCGGGGCACCCCGGACCCGGATCCGGTCGGCGCGCTGACCGGCCTGGGAGTGCCGGGAGGTATGGCCACCGGCCCTATATGACCGGCTCAATGTCGGCGCTGAGAGAAGAAGTCGGCGACCTCTCGGGTAATGGGTAATCCTGCCCACGCCAGTCGACTCTTCTGCCCCTTGATGCCCCTGGTCCGCAGTCCCAGCATTGCTTAGGTCGGATGCGGGACGATCCACCGTCTCGCTTGACGGGCTACGAGGTGATGAGGCATGAAGAGAAAGAAACTGTCGCTGGGCATTGGTGTCGCCGCAGCCGCCGGCTTGGTGGCGGGAGTGTGCACTTTCTCGGTGACCGAAGCAAGTGCCGTGCAGAGCCCGCACGGCAGGACTGCAGCGATCGCCAACTCTGCACCGCAGCAGAAGCTCGTGTGCTACAAGCGAAGTCATCACTCAAGAGTGATCGTCTGTTATCGCCCGGTGGTAAGGAATGGCACGGTCGTATACGTCGTGGTTCCTACGCCGTCGAATCCCCCGGTAGTGATCATCGGGCCGCCCCCGCCTCAGCCTCCGCCTCCGGCTGCTCCGGCGCCTGCTGCTCCGGCTCCGGCTGCTCCGGCGCCTGCTGCTCCGGCTCCGGCTGCTCCGGCGCCTGCTGCTCCGGCGCCTGCTGCTCCGGCTCCGGCTGCCCCGGCGCCTGCTGCTCCGGCTCCGGCTGCCCCAGCGCCTGCCGCTCCGGCGCCTGCCGCTCCGGCTCCGGCTGCCCCAGCGCCTGCCGCTCCGGCGCCTGCCGCTCCGGCTCCGGCTGCCCCAGCTCCTGCCGCTCCGGCTCCTGCTGCGGGGTGACCGAACAGGGAACGACCTCGCGTCGCCAGGACGGACGGCGAGGGCGTACAGGCAGGGCCTGCGCCATCCGGCGCAGGCCCGGGAAGGGGCACGATGGTGCTGTACGGTCGATCGAAGAGTTCGGGTGGACTCGGTCTCTCCCTGGTGTCAAGGACAATCATCGCGGTCACGATGCTGGGGGTCGCTGTGGGGGCCACTGTGCACCTGGGGATGACCTTCTTCGCGGTCGCGCCCTTGAACACCGTCTCCCAAAAAAACGCTGAAGCCATCAGTGGCTATCTCTCTCCTGAGTTCAACCAGAATTGGCGCCTTTTCGCACCTGAACCGCCGCTGGCCAACCGCCACGTTCAGGCACGGACGAACATCCGCATGCCTGATGGTTCATCATTGACTACTGACTGGGTGGATCTGTCTGCGAGAGACGAGGCGCGGATCCTCCACAACCCCCTTCCCAGCCGCGCGCACCAGACCGAACTTTCAGCCGCATGGTTCTACTTCGCCAATTCGAATGGCGTGGGGCGCCGGGTCGGTCTGTACGGCAATACCCCACAGCAGTACTTGCTGCGAGTCGTAGCCCACCGAATCGGGCCGCACGTCAATGGGGGCACCGTTCGAAGCATCCAGGTGCGCATGGCGAACATGCCGCTTTCCGCGGCGAGTTGGAGCGGCCAGCAGATGGACACGACCACGAGCTATCAGCTTGCGCCGTGGTGGACCGTCAAGGCGGAGGACTTCGAATGACCGACCAGTTGGCTGTCAAGCGTGCTGCAGAACCACCCGAGTATGCAGGTGACGCACCTGTGCCGTGCCCGTTCACCGGGGTGTGGGGTGATGTCGCGGAAGCAGTCCGCCGAGGGTTGAAGCGTATAGCCGACGGTCCGGTCGCGCCGTACCAGTCGGCTGTCGTCCGGATCACATTGTCGTTCGCCTGGCTCGCGTCTCTCTTGGGTGAATGGAACCGCAGAGACGAACTCTACGGGCCTGGCAGCCCGTTCAGCCTGAACCTGTCGCGCCGCCTGATCGCCGCGAATCATGCTTTCACCGTGCTCACATGGTCCGACAGCAGGCTGTGGTTCGAGGCCGTCTACGCAGCGGCGATCGTCGCGTCCGT
The DNA here is from genome assembly GCF_042869095.1 of Streptomyces sp. NPDC007264. Taxonomy (NCBI): domain Bacteria; kingdom Bacillati; phylum Actinomycetota; class Actinomycetes; order Kitasatosporales; family Streptomycetaceae; genus Streptomyces; species Streptomyces sp. NPDC007264. The sequence goes on along the minus strand of NZ_JBIAFD010000002.1, from coordinate 92,878 downwards.
GATGCTGCTGTTGGGCTGGCGGACCCGTACCGCCTCGCTGCTCTTCATGCTCGGCGTCCTGACGTTCCAGAATCGCAACATGCTTGTGGGTAACGGCGGCGATGTCGTCATCCATGTCATGGCGATCTACCTGGTGTTCGTCCGCTGCGGTGAGGTCTGGTCCCTGGACGCGCGCAAGGCAAAGCGAGTCCGACAGCGTGATCGGTGTGGCGACGGAACCGCCGGTCATCTCGGTGACGCCGTCGGAACGGTGATGTGGATCTTCTTGGTCACCGTCCTCGCGGCCTTCACCGTGCTGGGCGATCTGGGCGTGGGCTGGGGACTGATCCTGTGGGGTGTTGCGGTGGGCCAGGCGGCGTGGTGGCTGGTGCGGCGCTGTGCTCCCGACGAGCCCCGCACTGTGATGACGACGGTCGGTAACGTGCTGCACGCGGGCGCGTTGCTGGTGATCGTCGGCCAGGTGTGCCTGATCTACGTGATCTCCGGCCTGTACAAGATCCAGGGCCCCCACTGGGAGGACGGGACGGGGATGTACTACGTGTTCCACGTGGCGCCCTACACCCCGTGGCCCGCACTGTCCCACGCCCTGGCGAGCAACTGGCCCATCGTCATGCTGATCACGTACGGCACGGTGATCATCGAAGTCGCCTTTCCCTTCACCCTCCTCAACAAGCGCGTCAAGAACGTGGCGATCGCGCTGCTGGTCGGCATGCACATCGGAATTGCGGTCCTTCTCGGTCTGCCTTTCTTCGCACTCGCCATGATCGCTGCGGACTCGGTCTTCTTCCCGACCGCGTTCCTACGATGGATCGGCGATCGCACAGTGCGCGCGATGCCGTGGCGGCGTGCTGCCGCTCCCGCTCCCCTGCGTGCTGTCGCCGCAGACATCTGCCCGACACCGTCTCGGGCGAGCAACCCGGAGCCCGAAGGAACCCGCATGCGTCGCGCTGAAGAACGTTAGCCTCGATCGCTCTTGACGGTCTGCCGACTCCGTCGGCAGACCGTTTCGCGTTCCGGGGCTGAGGGCGGGCAGGGCGGCGGCCCGAGTGTCACCTCGGGTGGGCACCGGGGTTCCACTACCGGCAAGCCGCGAACCAGACCTGATGTGACGAGCACGCCGGTTGGCAACTGCGCACGGCAGTTGGCCACTTGGGTGCTCAGCGGGCGAAGGGCATCTGCTCAGCCGAGGACCGCGGTGGCTTCGATCTCGACCAGATGGTCGGGAACGTCCAGTGCCGCAACGCCCAGCAGCGTGGCCGGCGGGACCGGGGCGGATCCCAGCTTTGCGGCCGCCCGGGAGATCCCCTCCAGGAGCGGGGGCATCTTGTCGGGAGTCCAGTCGACGACGTAGAAGGTGAGTTTTGCCACGTCGTCGAAGGAGCCGCCGGCCTCGGCCAGGGCGGTGCCTATGTTGAGGTAGCACTGCTCGACCTGCGCGGCGAGGTCGCCTTCGCCGACCGTGATCCCCTCGGCGTCCCAGGCGACCTGCCCGGCGATGAAGACCAGCTTCGACCCGGTTGCGATCGAGACCTGCCGGTAGACATCGATCTTGGGCAATCCGCTGGGGTTCACCAGGGTGATGGCCATGCCGTCCGCCTCCTTGTCCGGGCATCGTGGGCCCGTGCTCGTCACTCCAGACCCTCGTGGTCTCTTGTGGTTACTCAGGAACCGTAAGAGAGTGATCGCTGACATGGAAGAACGCACTTTTTGGTGACTGGGGAACCTGATGGTGACCAAACAGGTCAAGGGTCGATCCGAGGAAGCGGACCTCAGGCGCGCGGACTCATTGGCGCGAGAGATCTTCTCCGACGTCGCCAACAAGTGGGCGTTCCTGATCATCGAGACTCTCGGTGAACGCACCCTGAGGTTCAGCGAGCTGCGGAACGAGATCGAGGGCATCAGCCACAAGATGCTCACTCAGAACCTGCGCATGCTGGAGCGCAACGGCCTGGTCGGGCGCAGCGTGCACCCCACCGTCCCGCCGCGTGTCGAATACACCCTCACCGAGCCGGGCCAGGGCCTACGCGCAACCGTCGACGGAATGTGTGACTGGACCCACCGGTACATCGGTCACATCGAGGCCGCCCGCCACCGCTTCGACGCCTGACGCCTGACGGCTGATCACGATGCAGCCGGAGTACTCCTGGCCGGGCCTCGGTTCTTGAAGCGGGTCGGGTCGGCTTGCCTTTGACCCCGGGAAGCCGGAGCCGGGTGTTCCCAGGTGAGCAAGTCGTAGGTCCGTCCCTTGTCGGTGACTGTCTCGGGTTTGACGTCGGTCAGGCGGAAGCCTGCGGATCGGGCGACGGCGACACTGGGATGGTTGTCGGGCTCGATCTCGAGGATCACCCGGGTCAGGCCCGCGGTGTGGTGCGCGTACTCGGTCATGGTTCGAAGTGCTCGCGCTGCGAGGTGCTGACCTCGGTGGGCGGCGCCCACGACGTAGCCGATGCTGCCAGTGGTCAGGTTGAGCAGGACCTCTCCCATGGCCTGTTGCCCGTCGGTCGTGATGGCCAGGTGGATGCGTTTGTGTTCGCGCCGTGCCTGGTGCGCGCTGTACAAGTAGCGTCGTGCGGCGGTCTGGTCGAACGGCGACTCCAAGGGGGTCCGGTAGGCGACGTCGGGGTCGTCGAACAGTTCTTGCAGGGCGGTTAGGTCGTCGCTCGTCCATTCCCGAAGCAACAGGCTGTGAGCGGTGAGCCGGAGGGGATGCGTGTCCATGGGCCCGTCATTCTGCCCTGTCGTCGATTGCTCGTTCGGGTGATCACGGGGTAGCCGACGCCTTGTCGGCGCGTTTCGCCTCGGTGTCGGCCGAGGAGCGTGCCCGGGGTGCGGAGCTGGCCCGCCAGGCGGTCGCTGACTTCACCGGGCCGATTCATCACGGGGATGCACCTCGTCACGACCTTGTCGTCACCCTTGTGGATCTCGGTGTGGTGGGTGACCGGGTCCTCGTAGACGTTCTTGGTGACGGCGGAACGCGCCTTGCCGATCAGGCCGCCGATGGCGGTGGCTGCCATGGCCAGGCCCGCGAACGGCAGGGTGATCATCAGGACGCCGTTCAACGTGAAGGAGGCCGAACCCTGGAGCACGAGCCGATGCCGATGCCGATGCCGATGCCGATGGCGGTGACGCAATGCGCCGACGCCGGTCGAGGCGACGGGCGCGCTCCCACAGCACCCGCGCACATGGGGAAAGCGTTGCTCGTAGCGACTGAAGGAGGGCATGTGTCCGGAGGGCGCACTGCGGACACGGCCACGAGTACATGCCGGAGAACGTATACCTGGCCTCTCGTCGGCAGACCGCCGGCGAAGGACCGAGGTCAGGTTGGGACCGGCCATGTGAGACCTCGTGAGAGATGAGAGAGTCTGACGGGTGAGCGAGACACCACCGAACACCCTGCAATACCGCTTTGACGGGCCAGAAGACGCACCTGTCCTGATCCTGGGGCCCTCACTGGGCACCACCTGGCACAGGTCGTAACGATCGTCCATGGGTGTCCAGCCGCTCCGGGGCGCGTGCAAAATTGCAGGTCAGGTCCCTGTGGTTCGCGGGTGTCCGCTCAGTTCGTGATAGCGGTGTGAGAGGGCGAAGCAATGACGCCCTTCCGGGAACCAGCAGGCGACGACGCCGTCGCCGCCTCCGACGACCCGCAGCGGAGCCGGTGCGCCTCGTGGTTGGAGTTGGCGTGGTGGCGGGTGTGTTTGTCCTGCCACCATCCGTAGCCCATCCCGATCGCGGCCCGGCGACGCGGCCGGCCGTCTCGCTGGGCCGGCGTCGGCGGAAGACCTGGCGGTGCGCGACGTCGTGGGCGAGCAGAGCCACCTGCCCGAACATCACGGCGCGGAACGCGGCGAGCACCAGGGTCCACCGGCCGGCGCCGATGACGACGAACGCGCTCCAGCACCCGGCGTAGGCGACGGCCACGGCGATGGACCGGACGGTGTAGTAGCCGGGGCGCCGGTTCATCAGGCCGACCTCGGCGATCTTCTTGGACAGGCGGGCGAAATCACTGCCGCCTGCGGGGGGAGGCGGGTGACGGGGCGGGGTATGCGTGGCCATGCTGTCGGCGTGTCCTTCCCGCTGACGAGCCGCATCCGGTCGGGCGGTGTACGCCGGATGCGATGCGGCAGCCGGGTACCCACATGCCGGCCTTCGGACCGGCACCCCGGTGCTCGTCGGTCGGAGTCTGCGGATGTCGCGGGGCTTTGACGTAAGGTCCCCCCGGAGGGTGGCCGCTGTCGATGAACCTGCCGCGCTGGCAATCGAGGCGAAGCGGCATGATATGGGTGCAAGACACTAGCCTCGGGCCATGGTGACGCGTACCCGGCTGTATCACGACGGCACTCTGGTCCTGGAGGACTTTCCCGTCAGTGATGTCCCTGCGCATCTCGCTGATCCGGCGTCGGTCCTGTGGCTGGACCTGTGCCGGCCCGGAGCCGCTGAATTCACCATGCTCGGTCAGGAGTTCGGCATCCACGAACTTGCTCTGGAGGATGCCGCTCAGCGTGGACAGCGGCCGAAAGTCGACCGCTATCGGACCCACGAGTTCCTCAGCGCCTACGCCGTGACCGCCGGCCCGGACGGTGCGGAACTGACGTACAGCGAGATCGCCGTCTTCCTCACCAGTCAGGCCATGATCACCGTCCGCAAGGACGACGGCCTCGACATCGAGGGCGTCGTCGCCCGCTGGGACGAGAGCCCGGACCTGGCCGGCCACGGCGTCGGATTCCTGCTGCACGGCCTGCTCGATCATCTCGTGGATGGGCACTTCGCCGCGGTCCAGCAACTGGACGACGGCATCGAGGAGCTGGAGGGTCTGCTCTTCGCGGCCGGGCGCCGTGAGATCGAAGCCGTGCAGCGCCGGGTTTTCGCACTGCGTAAGTCGCTCGTCCAACTGCGCCGCGTCGTGCTCCCGATGCGTGAGGTGGTCAACACCTTCATGCGCCCCGGCCTGCACCTGATCACCGACCCTCTCGTCCCGTACTACCAGGACGTCTACGACCACGTACTGCGCGCCACCGAGTGGACGGAATCACTGCGGGACCTGGTGGCCTCGGTCATGGAGACGAACCTCTCGGTCCAGGCCAACAGCATGAACCTGATCATGAAGAAGGTGACGAGCTGGGCCGCGATCATCGCCGTACCCACCGCGATCACGGGCTACTACGGCCAGAACCTCCCCTACCCCGGTTTCGGCCGCGAGTCGGGATTCATCACCTCCGCCGCCGTCATCGTGGTCCTGTCCGCACTGCTGTATGTGACGTTCAAGCGCAAGGACTGGCTCTGACCGGCATCGGCACCGGCGACCAGGTCCCGAAGGCAGGAAACCACTAGGTCATCCCAGGCTTTTCGGGCCGGTGAGCGGAGTAGTGTGAAGACACCGGGAGTTCTTCGCGCACCGGCTCCGCTGCGGGTGCCGTTTCCGGTGATCGACAGCGCCGGGCCGCACCCACGAGCCCGGGGACAGGTCCGCGCCATGGCCGTGACCATTGACCGTACGACATCGAGCAGACGCACGCCGCCGCCAGCGGCCCGGCTGTCCCTGACGCCCGCGCCGGGCGGGCTGGATGGCATGTGGTGGCCCCGCTCCCGTGCCCTCACCCGTGAGCTGCCGTCCTTGACGGCCGCATTGGGCGATCTCTGGGGTCGTATCACGGGTGTCACCGTGCACCCGGCCTACTGGCCCGTCCTGCCGCATTGGGTGTCCGACGCCGGGCGTACCGTGCAGGTGGGCTGGTCCACCGAGGAGCAGGATCCGCACAGACTCACTCTTTTCTCCGCTGACGGCCGCCGGGACGTGCTGGTGATTCCGCCGGAAACCGGTGCGGATGCCGCCGCGCAGCTGATGGCCGGCGACGGCGTCGATGTCCCGGCCCGGGAGGAAGCAGCAGACAGGATCGATGCCCGAAACAGGGAAGAAGCGTGGGAGGCCGACGGCGGAGCAGGTCGACCGTCGTCCCTGTCCCGGCCCATCGGCTCGGCAGGGCCTTCGCCCGCCGGTCGGCGGAGGTGAGATCGCATGCTCGTCATCGCCGTGGCCGTGCTGCTCGTCCTGATCGCCGTCGGAGTCGTTCTGAGCCACCAGCTCAATGGTCAGCACGACGAACGGATCGCTGCCTTCCACTACGGCGATGTTCTGCCGGGGATCGGGCGTCGGCCCCGGAGGCACCGTCGGTCGGCGGTGGACGCGAGCGTTCCGACGCGCCCCACCGCGATGGCGGCCGCGGAGGACATCGACTTCGGTCCGACCGTGGGCAGTAGAGGAAAGCGCGTCATGGCGATATTGCGAGACCGGAAGACGTACCGCGAGAGGATCATGCAGGCTCTGTACCAAGCCGCCGAGGGCAATCGCCTCCTGGGCGTCGATGGGGCGAAGCTCCGCACCGACCTCGGCATCCCTGAGCAGGACATGGCCGCTGCCTGTATGCACCTGGCGGGCGAAGGCTGGGTCGTCGTGCACTGGGGGAGGGGCAACAGGCCCGCGATGATCACGCTGACGCACCAGGGGATCCGGCGGATGGAGACGGAAGAGGAAGGGCGTGGCTGAGCCACCGCGTCGGCTTCTCGGACCGAAGCGAACCTTCACAAGAACTGTTCATGTCGGATTAATCCCTTTGGCGTAAAGTGGAAGGCGGGTCGGCGCACTCTCACGTGCAATGACCCGGAAGGGCGGCTCCGGCGGGTATACGCCGGAGCCGTTGCCCGTTTCCATAACCGCGTTCAGCGGCGAGACGCTCGCGCGACCGACCCGCGGTGTCGCGGAGCCGGTCACCGTCGCGGTCACGGTGACCGGTATCGCCGCATGGTGCTCCGTTCAGCCCGTAGCCGCAACGCGGTTTGTCGGCCCCCGACGAGGAGTACCCTGGTGATTACCGAGAGCATTCCGTACACCAGCTTCCACGCTGACGTCGTTCTCGGCGATTCACGACAACCGGGTCGGCCACGTCCGGCCCGGGGTTGGGTCCGTGGCATGACCGCGACCATTCTGTTGACGCCCGCGGACGAGGACCGGACTCCTTCCTCGTCGCCCTTCCGACTCGTCCTGGCACCCTTCGGAACCGCTCCGGCACTGATTGACGGTGCCTGGTGGCCCCGCTCCCGCGACCTGACGGCGGAGCTTCCGGCACTCATCGAGGTCCTCGACCCGCTGTGGGGGCGGATCACCCGGGTGACGGTGAATCCCACGTTCTGGCCCGTCATCCCGCGAAAGGTGCCCGCTCACGGGCACGTGGTGCACGTCGGCTGGTTCGAGGCCGAGCAAGACCCGCACAAGCTGCTGCTGCTCTCCTACACCGTCGGCCGCTGGGACCTGCTGGTCATCCCACCGGAGACAGAACCGGCCACCGCGGCTCGGCTCATGGCCACGGCCACCGACCCGTCGCGGACCCTCACGGCGACCGGCCTGATCCATGACGCCGAACGTTTCCGGACCGCGGCAGAGGAAGCGGCCGACCGGGGCTCGCTCCGGGAGGCGGTCTGGGACTCCGAAGGCGGACACGCCGCACGTACCCCTGCCGCAGAGGTCATCGGCCACGTGCCCACCCCGGCAGTAGGAATGTGACAGGCATGGAGACGTCACCACGGTGGGCGTGCTCCTGATGTGGCTGCTCACCACACGCCACGGTGATCGCATGGCGGCCTTGCCCGACGGCCGTTCCCGGCGGCGGCTCTGGCCGTGGCACCGCACCGAGACGTGAACCCCCTGCACAACGGCTCTGTCCCAGATCCCGATGCGTGTTGCTGTTGGCACAGCTGTCCGCCGTAGTGGACACCGTCCGATTGCCGGCGCATCCCCCGAGGTGACCAGCCGACCCTGCGCCTGGAACACAGGCTGCTGAACCGGCCGTTCGTCTCTCCGCACGCGAGCACGACCGCGTACCGAGCGCAGGATGAGCCGCGTGTCCGGTCCTTCGCGCTGCCAGGCCCGTCTTCTGAACCGAGGTGCCATGCCCATTCCCCAGCTGACCATCTACCGGCACGACAGGAACAGCCGGGCGCTGATCACCCTGGCCGGTGAGATCGATCTGACGACGGAGCACGTCGTGCGCGAGTCATTGGGGCAATGCCTGCGCGACGGCATCCGCACCATCGACGTCGACCTGACCACGGTCACCTTCTGCGACGTAACCGGCCTCAACGCCTTCCTCCACGCGTCGCAGGCCACCACCGTGGCCGGCGGATCCCTGCGCTTGCACCACCCGCCCCCGGTGCTGGCACGAATCATCGCCCTCACAGGTAACAGCACCCTGCTCCACGGCTACCCGGGCGACCTCCCACTGCGGCCTTCTGCACCGCCCTTGACGCCCGGAGCACCAAGTCGGGGGCTCACCCGCGCACCCAGGATGATCCCTACGACCGGGAGCTGACTGCCGGCTTACTCCAGGAGGGCGAGGTGGTCCGCGGGGCCACCGCGCCATTCGATCAGGAAGGGCGTCGCGTCATCACTGGTGCGGCCGCCCCGTTGCTGCTTCAGTTCGCCGTAGTCCTGCAGCAGGATCGAGACGTTGCGGCCGCCGACCCTGGCCACCTCTTCCGCGATCAGCGGGGCGATCCGCTTGGGCGGCATCTCGTGCGCCCTGTCCAGAAGCACCCCCAGCAGCCGCTCACGAACCCTTCTGAACGGTCCGTCATGCCGTGTCCGGCCGCCGCCCGCCCTGTGCCATCGCCGCGCCCTTGCGGTGTCCTCAAAGCCCCGGTCACCGTGTTCGTGCGCCCTCGTGCCGCGGATCCAGCACCCGCCCGACACGCTCGGGGCCATCCGGTAGTCATGGCTATCCGCTCGACCCTCTCACGCGATCCGTACACAAGGCTCCTGACACGCCCGTGATCAAGCCTTCCAGAGTGGCGCGGCCGACCGACCCGAAGTGCCCCTCACGCCAAACGCGGCATGTCATACGGGCTGCTGCCAGAGCAGCGGTGGACGTGGTGGTCAACCCCTCGCACGGCGGCGGAGGCGGTGTCCGGGAGTGCCGCTGCAGACGGCGCGGGCGTGTCGGCGCGGCTGTGGTGTGAGGGTGTGGCGGGTGATCGGCACGGGTCATCGAGCGCCCTGGTGAAGGAGCGCGGCCAGGGCGAGAACGATCATCGTGTTGACTGTCCTGATGAACAGGAACGCTCTGCCAGCGCCGGCTTCGCCACGGCAGGCCCGGGGGAAGCAGCCGTCGCCCCCCGTTCTCCAGCTCCTCCGCAGCGGTTCGGGCTCCAGTTTGCTGCCGGCGGGCGGCCGATTCGGCGGCTGTGACGTGGCCGATCGGGGCCTGGTGAGCGGTTCCCCGGGGCGGTGCAGGAACATCTGCCCGAGCAGTCGACCCGCCGCAAGAAGGCACTCCCCGGTGCGAAATACTCTCCCGATGAGTTCACGCACTTCTCCGATCAGCCAGCCGATCACGATACGGAGGGCCGTCGCGCGGGATGCCAAACGGCTCACGCGGCTCGTGCGTGGCTCAGGCGCCTATGAGGGTAAGTACGCAGCCGCAGTCGCGGGTTACCGGGTCGGTCCTGATTACATCGAGGCCCACCGCGCCTTTGTGGCCGTCGGCGCCGACGAGCATGGAGGCCGGGTCCTCGGATTCTACTCGCTCGTCCTCGCGCCACCGGAGCTCGACCTGCTGTTCGTCGCCGACGAGGTGCAGGGACGGGGCATTGGACGACTGCTCGTGGCGCACATGCAGTCCGAGGCCCGTGCCGCCGGGCTCGACCGTATCAAGGTCGTGTCGCATCTTCCCGCCCAGGACTTCTACCACCGCGTGGGTGCGGTGCGGACCGGGACCGCGTTCGCGAACCCGCCCGCCGTGCCGTGGGACCGTCCCGAATTCGAGTTTCGCATTCCTTCGGACTGACGCGGTGTGCCGGCTGCCGGGTCACTGGCTTCGCCTGCACGGGGCAGCCGGTGATCGTGCCAGTCACCAACCGTGCGTTCGGCTCCTCATGCAGTCCGTGCTCCTCCGATGCTGTTGGGGACACTGGATTCAGGGCCTACTGCCTCAGGCGCGCCGGCTGGCGAGGCCGGGGACACGGCCGTCGGTGAAGCTGGCAGGGGGCTTGGCTGCGACCGCTGCGCCGGTGTCGGGGCAGTCGCGTGTCGGCAGCACGAACGAGACGACCTTGCCCCGGCTGTGGCGGCGGACGCCCCGTGCCCCGGCGACTGCGTCCAGCAGGGGCATCCGCGCCCGGTGCGAATCGGCCCCCAGCTCGGGTCCTGGTCCTCGACCTCGCACTCCGGCAGGCCCCACCGCAGCAGGGCTGTGACCAGCACCCGGCAGCTGCCCCGGGCGTGCAGAACGGCATTGCTGACCAGTTCGCTCAGCAGCAGGACCGCCGACTCCGCACTGTCCTCGGACACTGCCCACGCCTGCATTGCGGCCCGCAGCCAGCAGCGGGTACCACGGACGTTCTCCGGGTGGCCGGCGAGCAGCATGCGCGCCTGCTGAGTGTCAATAGGGGCCTTGCCGAGTTTCGGGCGCCATCACGGTTCAGACCGCCCAAGCGGGCCGGTGCCATCCACCCAGCACGTCACGCGCGGGAGAGGCGAACCACCATGACGACCAGACAGCGCAGCACCTCCTCCACCAGCACGGATCCACCTGTTCCCGGCGAGGTCGTCCTGGGCGTGGACACGCATGGCGAGGTTCATGTTGCCGCCGTGGTCTCCCCGCTGGGGAAGGTCCTGGTACCGAGTCCTTTCCGGCCATGGCGGCCGGCTATCGTCGGCTGCTCCTCTGGGCCCGCAAGCTGGGGACGGTGCGCCGGGCCGGTGTGGAAGGCCCCGGCACTTCGGCGCGGGCCTGTCCCGCTACCTGCTGGCTCAGCACGTCCGGGTATACGAAGTGAATCGGCCCGACCGCTCAGCCCGTCGCCTGCTCGGGAAGTCGGACCCGCTCGATGCGCAGGCTGCCGCGCGAGCCGTGCCCATGCCCCGCAGCTGCTGACACCGGTGGGTATCGGCCCGGACAGCGCCGCCACGCTCCTGACCACCATGGGAGACAACCCCGAGCGGCTGAACACCGAGGCGTCCTTCGCCGCTCTGTGCGCGGCCAGCCCGATCGGGTACTCCTTGGGCCGCCGGACCTCGCGTCGCCTCAACCATGGCGGCGACCGGCACGAACGCCGCACCCAGGAGGGCAAGACCCGTCGTGAGATCATCCGATGCCTGAAGCGATAGGCTGCCCGCGAGGTCTTCAACCTGGTCAGGACGGTATCTACCGATCCCCCGCTATAGGGGCGTCCGTGAGACGTGAGAGGGTCTGGGGCGTGAGTGAGACACCACCGAACACCCTGCAATACCGCTTTGACGGGCCAGAAGACGCTCCGGTCCTGATCTTGGGTCCCTCACTGGGTACCACATGGCACATGTGGGACCGCCAGGTTCCCGAACTGGCCGAGCAGTGGCGGGTCTTCCGGTTCGACCTGCCCGGTCACGGCGGCGCCCCCGCGCATCCGGCCGGTTCCGTCACCGACCTCACCGCCCGACTGCTGGCGACCCTCGACGCACTCGGTGTCCAGCGCTTCGGCTACGCGGGCTGCGCCCTCGGGGGCGCCGTCGGAGCCGAGTTGGCGCTGCGCCACCCCGAACGCCTCGCGTCGCTCGCCCTGATCGCCGCGTCGCCCCGTTTCGGCACGGCCGACGAGTTCCGCCAGCGCGGCGTGATCGTACGGACGAACGGGCTCGACCCGATCGCCCGGTCCGCCCCGGAGCGCTGGTTCACCGGCGGGTTCGCGGCCGGGCAGCCCGCGATCACCGAGTGGGCGGTGCAGATGGTGCGCACCACCGACCCCGGCTGCTACATCGCGGCCTGCGAGGCGCTCGCGGCTTTCGACGTACGAGCCGAACTCGGGCGCATCGGCGTGCCGACGCTGGTGCTCGTCGGTTCCGAGGACCAGGTCACCGGGCCGGCCGAGGCGCGCACCCTGGTCGCCGGGATACCGGACGCCCGGCTCGCCGTCGTCCCGGGCGCCTCCCACCTGGTGCCGGTCGAGCAGCCCGCCGCGGTCACCGACCTGCTGGTCCGTCACTTCTCCACCGCGTGGCAGCCCGCGTTCGACGCGACCGGCCAGATGGCGGCGATCATGGCGGCTCCGGTGAAGCCGGTGCTGGCCGCACCGCCGCCGGTGGCACCCGTGGCGGAGATCGCACCGCCCGCCGCCCAGCCCGAGCCCGTCGGCAGGCCCGACCTCTACGACACGGGGATCAAGATCCGCCGTGAGGTGCTCGGCGACGCGCACGTCGACCAGGCGCTGTCCTCGGCGGACGACTTCTCCGGGGACTTCCAGGAGTTCGTCACCCGGTACGCGTGGGGTGAGATCTGGGACCGGCCGGGTCTGGACCGGCGCACCCGCAGTTGTGTCACGCTCGCCGCGCTGGTCGCGGGGGGTCATATGGAGGAACTCGCGGCCCACACGCGGGCGGCCCTGCGCAACGGACTCACCCCGGGCGAGATCGGGGAGGTGCTGCTGCAGACGGCGGTCTACTGCGGTGTGCCGGCCGCGAACAGCGCGTTCACGGTGGCCCAGCAGGTCGTCCGGGAGGAGACCACGCCGCAGGAGTGAGCGTCAGCCTGGCAGCGGGAGCACCCCCCTGGGAGCGTCCCGGCCGCCCCGGCGGGAGGCAGGATGGACCCATGAAGCTCACGAAGAAGTCGCACGCCTGCATCCGACTGGAGAAGGACGGGCGCACCCTCGTCATCGACCCGGGCACCTTCAGCGAGGAGGACGCCGCGGTCGGCGCGGACGCCATCCTGGTCACGCACGAGCACCTCGACCACTTCAACGAGGAGCGGCTGCGGGCCGGGATGGAGTCCAGTCCGGGCGCCGAGATCTGGACCCTCGCCTCCGTCGCGGAGAAGCTCTCGGCGGCGTTCCCGGGGCGGGTGCACACCGTGGGCCACGGCGACGCCTTCACCGCCGCGGGCTTCGAGGTCCAGGTGCACGGCGAACTGCACGCCGTGATCCACCCGGACATCCCCCGCATCACGAACGTGGGCTACCTCATCGACGGCGGCAAGGTCTTCCACCCGGGCGACGCGCTCACCGTCCCCGACGGGCCGGTGGAGACGCTGATGCTGCCCGTGATGGCTCCCTGGAACAAGATCGCCGAGGTCATCGACTACGTCCGCGAGGTCCGGCCGCAGCGCGCCTACGACATCCACGACGCCCTCCTGACGGACCTCGCCCGCCCGATCTACGACCACCAGATCGGCGCGCTGGGCGGCGCCGAGCACCTCAGGCTGACTCCGGGGGCGTCCGCGGAGGTCTGAGCCCGTCTTCCGGCCTCCGTCCACTCTTCCGGCAGGGTGCGGTCGAAGCGTTCGAACACGGCGCGCGTGAGCACCGCTCGGTGCAGTTCGGCGCCGAGCGGGTCGCTGGTGTCGCGGTCAGGCTGCCGGGGCGGTCAGGACGGCCTTGGCCGCCAGCCGGAGATTCCCGATCATCGGATTCGGGTCGCCCTTGCGGCTGACCAGGACGACCTGGCTGGGGGGAGCGCCCTCGATCGGGACGGTGACGAGGCCGGGACGCAGTGAGCTGCGCCGATCGCCGACCGGTAGCACGGCGATCGCCCCGCCGCTCGCGACGAGTTCGAGCTTGTCCTCGTAGCTCTCGATCGGCGGCACGCCGGCCCCGAGGATCCGGTAGGAAGTCCAGTCCGCGGTCTCGAACGCGCACGGTGCCGCCTCTTCGCCGGCCAGTTCTTCCGCGGTCACCGACGCGCGGTCGGCCAAGGGGTGGCCGCGCGGCACGACGAGCATCCGGGGCTCCTCGTACAGCGGGGTGGTGAACACGCCGTCGGGGGCGAGCGGCAGCGGGGCCCGCGCGATCAGGGCGTCGACGCGCCTGTCGGACAGCGCACCGACGTCGCGGCAGCTCAGGTACCGGGTGGCGATCTCGGCATCAGGGTGACGGCGGCGCAGTTCCCGTACGGCGGCAGTGATCACCAGGTCTTCGACGTAGCCGATGGCGATTCGTTCGCTCTCGGCTTGTCCACGCGCGGCCAACTCGGCCTGGCGGGCGGCCCGCAGCAGGGCGTGGGCCCGGGGGAGGAACCTCTGGCCGGCCGGAGTGAGCCGGGTGCCCTGGGGCACGCGGTCCAGCAGTCGTGCGCCGAGGTGCTTCTCGAGCCGTTGGATCTGGCGGCTCAGCGCCGGCTGGGCCACGTGCAGGTCGGCGGCGGCCCGGCCGAAGTGCTGGTGCGCCGCCACCACGGTGAAGTAGCGCACCAGCCGCAGTTCCAGATCCCGTCCGAGATCGTTCACCCTTCCAGCGTACGCGTCATGCCGTTTCGGAATGACCGGGTTGCCGAACCGGTCTTGGACGGCCGTACCGTGCCGGGCCTTGACTGAAGGGGCAACGTCTCCCCAGGAAAGCGACAGGCGCGATGAAGGCGATCCAGATCCACGAAGCGGGCGGGCCGGAAGTCCTGCGGTACGACGAGGTGCCGGTTCCCGAGATCGGTCCGGGCGAGGTGCTCGTCCGGGTGCACGCGGCGGGCGTCAACCCGCCGGACTGGTACCTGCGTGAGGGGATGAAGGTCATGCCGGCCGAGATGAGGCCGACGCTGGAGTTCCCCCTCGTCCCCGGAACGGACATGTCGGGCGTGGTCCAGGCGGTCGCTCCGGACGTGCGGGGGTTCGCCGTGGGCGACGAGGTCTTCGGCATGCTGCGGTTCCCCGGATTCGACGGCCGGACGTACGCGGAGTACGTGGCCGCGCCGGCTTCGGACCTGGCTCACAAGCCGTCGGGTATCGACCATGTGCAGGCGGCCGGGGCGCCGATGGCCGTGCTCACGGCCTGGCAGTACCTGGTCGACCTCGGCCACGACGTGCCGTCTCCTTTCACCGGCCGGGTGCACCGGCCGGTGCCGATCACGCCGGGGACGACCGTGCTGGTCAACGGGGCCGCCGGGGGAGTGGGCCACTTCGCGGTGCAGCTGGCGAAAGGGAAGGGGGCACACGTCGTCGCGGTGGCCTCGGGCCGGCACGAGCAGTTCCTGCGCAGGCTCGGCGCCGACGAGTTCATCGACTACACCAGGACGCAGGCCGCCGACGTGGTCAGCGGTGTCGACCTGGTGATCGACACCGTCGGCGGCCCGGACAGCTCACGCTTCCTGACCGTGCTCAAGCGCGGCGGCACCATGCTTCCGGTGTTCTTCGCCCAGTACGACCCGGCAGAGACGGCGAGTCTGGGCCTCACGGTCTCGAACATTCAGGTGCGTTCCAGCGGCCCCCAACTCGCCGAGATCGGGCGCCTGTTCGACGAGGGCGGGCTCCGGGTCGGGGTGGACAGCACCTACCCGCTGCGCGAGGCGGGCCGCGCACACGCGCGAGCCGCGCAGGGCCACATCCAAGGCAAGATCGTGCTGACGGTGGTCTCGTGATCGCCTGCGTATCACCTGCGTGAGGTCGGGCGGCTGCCGGCCGGTGCAGCTCCAGCACCTCCGGACGTGTCGGGCCGGGTCGGTACGGAGGTCATGGCCGGTTGTCGCAGAAGTCGTTCGGTGAGGCGTTCCCTGGCCAGGGCGAGGTGGCGCCGATAGGTGCCGTAGGGCACCCCGAGTCGTCGGGCGGCGGCCTTGTGGGGTCGGGAGGCCGCGATGTAGGTGGCGGTGAGAGCTTCGTGGGCCTTGACGCCCGCGGGGTCGGTCTGTATCGCGTCGAGGGCGGTGATGATGGCGCCGCGCAGGTCGGCGGCCGGGTCGGGAGAGCCCGGCGGCACGAGGTGCGAGCGCAGCAGGACGCTGGTCGCGAATTCGCGTGGGGTGTGCCAGGTACGCAGCGCCTCGCGCACACCTTCCTCGAACGCGGCGCGCGGCAGCCGGTCGCCCGGGCCACTCGCGGAGGCGGTTGCCGGCCACGTCGCCACGGGCGTGACCGCGGTGCGAGCCCGGTGTTGCACCCACTGTTCGACTGTTTGCCGTCGCCAGTCCCGGCCGAAGACGTGCTGCTGCCGCCCGCCGACGTCCACGGCCGCGAGCTCCGGCAGTCCGGCCTCGGCGAGGTAGCGCCCCCACCGGTCGGCGTCCTCGAAGACGGCGAAGGTCACCGCGCGTCCGTGGGTCCTCATCTCCTCGGCGACGGTGCGCCGGGCGATGAGCTCCATCAGAGGTGAGGGCCGCTGGCGCCCGCCGGGTTGCACCGCGAAGCGGCGGATGCCCAGGTGCTCGCCCGGCCCCAGGGGAGCGGACGCCTCCACGAGGTCCCAGACCGCAGCGATCACCGGGTCCTCGGCGCGGTCCTCGGGCAGCGGTGCGTCCAGCCGCAGGATGGCCATGAACGAAACGGGTGCGGAGGAGCCCGAGCAGCGGTGGACACGGAAGGCCTCCGGCTGGCGGCGCAGCCAGTGCGCGACCGCGGCCGCCGATGCCGGGCCCTCGGCCTCCTCGGCCATGCGCAGCACGCCGGGTACGTCTTCGGGCCGGAGGGGGGTGTCCTCGACGTGGGGGTGCGTGCGCCAGTCGTACAGATCGTCCGGACCGCCCTGGTTGCGGAAGAGGAACATCCACTCGGCGACCCGCAGGAGCACGTCGTCCTCGACAGCGGAGCGTACGGCCTGCAGACCCGCGAGCGAGATGCGGACGCGTACGTGGTCGTAGCGCGCGGGGTCCCGCCAGCGCAGGTCGGCCTCGAGGGTCGCCCGCACCGCGTCGTGCGGGTGCAGCCCTTCGGGGGTGGCCTCGATGTAGGGCAGCTGCCGCAACCAGGAGAACACCGCCGTGGTGTCCTCGTCGCCCAGCACCGCGCGCAGCAGGGGCTCACGGGTGACGTAGGCCTGCGCGACGACCTCGAGGGCGCGTCGGTGGACGGCGCTGGGCAGGTCTCCCACGAGCCGCTCGACCAGGGTCGTCAGGACGTCGCCGGTGGGCTCCCACGGCGCGCCGGGTGCCGCGGCCGGCACGGAGGCCGCCAGCGAGAGGGCGAGCGGGCTGCCTCCGGCGAAGGCGACGAGGGCGCCGCGCTGCTCGGCGGGAACACCCCGGGCGGCGAGCAGGGCGTCGGACTGGGCGGGATCGAGCGGCCGCACGGCCAGTGCGGTGAACACCTGCGCCCAGCCGGGGTCGAGCGACCACTCGGCGTCGGGGGCGACCCTGCCGGCCAGGATCACGATCGCACGGTCGGCGAGCCGCAGCAGGAAGGTCTCGCGCAGCCACGCCTCGAGTGGCTGACACCGCTCGAAGGTGTCGATGAGCAGCACCGTGCCGGGTTCGGCGCACGCCGGGGCTGCGGCCTCCTCCAGACGGCGCGGGTCGGCGTCGAGGAACCGGGCGTCCACGCGTACCACGCGTCGGCCGGTGAGCTCGGCCTGTCGGGCGGCGTAGCGCACCAGGGAGGACTTGCCGATGCCACCGGGCCCGTGGAGGTAGGCCACGAGCGGAGCGTCCGCCGCGCCCGACAGCATCCGGTCGAGCACCGCCCGCTCCGGCTCCCGGCCCACCAGCGCACCGGCCCGTGCCTCGGCCAGCCGGTCCGCCAGGCCCCTCGCACCCACTCCGGCTCCTCTCGCCCGGGCCCACCTTGCCGTCGGAGATCCGATGGTCGAGTCCTTATGCTCCGCCTCCGCCTCCGCCTCCGCCTCCGCCTCCGCCTCCGCCTCGGCCTCCGCCTCGGCCTCCGCCTCGGCCTCCGCCTCGGCCTCCGCCTCGGCCTCCGCCTCCGCCTCGGCCTCCGCCTCCGCCTCGGCCTCCGCCTCCGCCTCGGCCTCCGCCTCGGCCTCCGCCTCCGCCTCCGCGTCGGCGAGGCGCGGCCGAGCGAGGCGGCGTCGAGCGCATGTGGTCGCGCACCGGCGCCAGCAGGCCGGCGAGGGTCTCGACGTCGTCACGCGAGAGCGGCTCGAACAGCAGGCTGCTGACCACCTCGATGTGGCCGGGCAGCACGTGCGCGAGCAGCGCGCGCCCGGCATCGGTGATGGTGACGGTGACGCTCCGCTCATCGTCCGGAGAGGGGGCGCGCACGACCAGGCCCGCCTTCTCCAGCGAACCAGCCTGGTAGGTCAGGCCGCTGCGGCTGTAGACGACGCCGTCGGCCAGGTCGGTCATGCGGTGACTGCCCGTCGGTGAGTCACCGAGCCTGGCCAGCAGCTGGAACTGCACGTAGGTGAGATCGCCGGCCTCGCGCAGCTGCCGTTCGACCGCGTGCCGGAGCAGGCTGGTCACCTCGATGAGGTCGAAATAGGCGCCGAGCTGCACGGGGTCGAGCGACGGCGGCGCATCGGGCTCAGGCATGCCCGAAGCCTACTGCTTCGAATTCGAAGAGTGTGGTGTGCCGCCGTTCCAGCCGCCACCGGCGCACGGTGTGGGCAGTGTTGGGCCTGGCTGGGCACCGGAGAACCTGGAGACCGGGCAGCGGTGTGGCGCAGGGTCGCGGGCAGGAGGACGGCGCCGCCGCCCACGGACCCCGAGGACCGGTCATGACCATCCCCTACCTCGCCCAGCGGGAGGATCACCAGCAGCTCGAGTGGATCGGCGGGAGTGTCTTCAGCGTCCTGCTCGACGCCGAGGCGACCGGTGGGCGGCTGACCGTCGGACGCTTCGACGTCGGTGAGGGCGAGGCGCCGCCGTTCCACCTGCACAACAACGAGGACGAAGTCTTCCTGCTCCTGTCCGGCTCGGCGCTGGTGTGGGCCGGTGACGAGGAGCACGAGTTGCGGGAGGGCGGCATCGTCTTCCTGCCCCGGGGCATCCCGCACAGCTACCGCATCACCTCCGGGAAGGCCGACCTGCTGCTCATCGCGACCCCCGGCGGGCTGGAGAAGGCATTCCGCCACGCGGGCCGTGACCTGCGCGAGCCACGCCCGGAGGGCTTCGAGATCCCGGCGCGGCTGCTGGTCGAGGCCGCCGAGCTGTCCGGCAACGTCGTTCTCGGCCCTCCCCGGTGACGGCACCACGGCCCGGCCGCAGGAAGAAGCCGGGAACACGGTCCCGGGACGAGCCCGTGCGGGGCGGCCGGCCGAGCATTATTGCTTCGAATTCGAAGCAGTAGTAGCGTGCCTCGTAGTTGCTTCGAGTTCGAAGCAACTGACTCGAAGTGAAAGCGGGACTCTGATGAAGGCAGTGCGTTTCCACGAGTACGGCGACCCCGACGTCCTGCGCTACCAGGACGTGGAGCAGCCCGTCCCCGGAGTCGGCGAGGTCCGGATCCGCGTCGCCGGGACGTCGTTCAACTCCGTGGACGGCAACATCCGCGGTGGCTTCATGCGCGGCCCCATCCCGGTGGTGCTGCCCCACACCCCCGGTATCGACGTCGCCGGCACGGTCGACGCGCTCGGTGAGGGCGTGACCGGCATCGAGGTCGGTGCCGACGTCGTCGGCTTCCTGCCGATGGACGGCGACGGAGCCGCCGCGGAGTACGTTCTCGCGCCGGCCGGGATCCTGGCCCCGGCGCCCGAGAGCGTCCCCTTGGCCGACGCCGCCGCGCTGCCGGTGGTGGGCCTGACCGCGTACCAGGCGCTGTTCGACCACGGCAAACTGAGGGCAGGGCAACGCGTGCTGATCAACGGTGCCGGCGGCGCCGTCGGCGGCTACGCCGTGCAGTTGGCCAAGAACGCCGGCGCCCACGTCATCGCCACAGCCGGCCACCGCAGCAGCGGGGCGGTCAGGTCCGCCGGCGCCGACGAGGTCATCGACCACACCACCACCAGTGTGACCGCGGCAGTGACCGAACCGGTCGACATCGCACTCAACCTCGCACCGGTCGACCCGGCCGAGCTGGCCGCGCTGGTCACCCTGGTCCGCCCCGGCGGGGTCGTCGTGAACACCACGGTGTGGATGCCCGCCCCCAGCGACGAAGAGCGCGGCGTTCGGGGCATCGACCTGTTCGTCCGCAGCGACGCCGAGCAGCTGGCGCAACTGGTGGCGTCGATCGACCGCGGCGAGCTGCGCGTCGACGTCGCCGAGCGGGTGCCGCTGGCCGAGCTGCCGGCGCTGCACGCACGAGCCGCCGAGGGCGCGGTGCACGGCAAGGTCGTCGTCGTCCCGCCCGCCGGCTGATGCCGATGCCGCTCCGCCGCCCGGCATGCCGATCGAGGAACACCGGGCCGCCGAGGACGAACGTCGAGCTGAGGGCGGTGCGGCGGGCGGGCGGAGGGTTGCCGGAGGGCCGCCCGTCTCGTGCGAGGCCGCGTTGTCGTACCCGCCCGGTAGGTTGTGAGGCATGCGCATCGCGACCTGGAACGTGAACTCGATCACCGCCCGTCTCCCCAGGCTCCTGGCCTGGCTGGAGAGCAGCGGCACGGATGTGCTGTGCCTCCAGGAAGCCAAGATCGCGGAGGAGCAGTTCCCGTACGACGAGCTGCGCGACCTGGGGTACGAGGCGGCGGTCCACGCCACCGGCCGGTGGAACGGCGTCGCGGTGCTCTCGCGGGTCGGCCTCAAGGACGTGGTCAAGGGCCTGCCCGGCGGTCCCGGCTACGAGGGCGTCGAGGAGCCCCGCGCCGTCTCCGCGACCTGCGGCCCGGTCCGCGTCTGGTCGGTGTACGTGCCGAACGGCCGCGAGGTGGACCACCCGCACTACGCGTACAAGCTCCAGTGGTTCGAGGCGCTCAGGGCGGCGGTCGCCGGCGACGCGGCGGGCAGCAGACCGTTCGCGGTGCTGGGGGACTACAACGTGGCGCCGACGGACGACGACGTCTACGACGTGACGGTCTTCGAGGGACTCACCCACGTCACCCCGGCCGAGCGGGCCGCCCTGACCGCGCTGCGGGAGACGGGCCTGACGGACGTCGTTCCCCGCCCCCTCAAGTACGACCACCCGTACACGTACTGGGACTACCGCCAGCTGTGCTTCCCCAAGAACCGCGGCATGCGCATCGACCTGGTCTACGGCAACCAGCCGTTCGCGAAGGCGGTCGAGGACGCGTACGTGGACCGCGAGGAGCGCAAGGGCAAGGGCGCCTCCGACCACGCGCCGGTGGTGGTGGATCTGGAGGTGTAGGGCACATCGACCCCGGTGTCACGGTGGTGCCGACCGCCGGGACGGTGTCAGGCTGGGCGCATGGACCTCCCCTTCCTGGGCAAGTGGCGCAAGAAGCACGGCCCCGCCTTCGGCGTCGCGGTGTTCTCCGAGGGCGACGACGACACGAGCGGCGTCACCGAACTCCTCTCCGAGTGCGAGCTGCTGCGCTCCCACGCCGGCCGGGCGGGCGTGGAACTCGACGACTCCGCGGCGTCCCTGGAGGCGCTCGACCAGCTCCTGCCGCGCTGGCGCGACGACGAGGAGATCCTGCCCTGGCTCGGGAACGACGCGGGTCTTTACCTGGGCACGGTGATCGTGCGCACCGTCCCGGGCGCCGCCTGGGAGATCTGGCCGAGCGGCCACCCCGTGGTGCGGCTGCCCTCAGGCCGTGAGATCGACGTGGTCGTGGACGGCCACACCTGGGCGGCCACCGGCGCCCCCGAACTCTCGCAGGTGTACGCCGAGGTCGCGGAGAACTGATCCGGCCCGCCCCCACACCCGCCCGTCCCGCCCCCGGCAGGGGCCCGCCCCAGGCGTCCGCGCGCCGTAAATACGGCTAATGCCGGACCGTGCGTGTCGCGCATCACGGCCGTGCCCGTCTGGATAGTTTGCGGCACCTGCGACACGGCTGAGAGCGACTAGGGCGGGCTGGGCATGGCGGTCGATCCGCTGATCGAACTGGACGGCGTGAACAAGTGGTACCACGACCTGCACGTTCTCCGGGACATCGATCTCACGGTCGGCAGGGGGGAGGTGATCGTGGTCATCGGCCCGTCGGGATCGGGCAAGTCCACGCTGTGCAGAACGATCAACCGGCTGGAGACCGTCCAGTCCGGCACCATCAGGCTCGACGGGCAGCCGCTCCCCGAGGAGGGCAGGGCGCTCGCCCGCCTGCGTGCCGACGTCGGCATGGTCTTCCAGTCCTTCAACCTCTTCGCGCACAAGACGGTCCTGGAGAACGTCGCGCTCGCCCCGGTCAAGGTCCGCCGCCGCGGGAGGGAGGACGCCGAGCGGCGCGCCCTCGCGCTGCTCGACCGCGTCGGCCTCGCCTCCCAGGCCCCGAAGTACCCGGCGCAGCTCTCCGGGGGCCAGCAGCAGCGGGTCGCCATCGCCCGCGCCCTCGCCATGGATCCCAAGGTGCTGCTCTTCGACGAGCCCACCTCCGCCCTCGACCCCGAGATGATCAACGAGGTTCTGGAGGTCATGCGGCAACTCGCCCGGGACGGCATGACGATGGTCGTGGTCACCCATGAGATGGGGTTCGCGCGTGCCTCGGCCGACCGGGTCGTCTTCATGGCCGACGGCCGCATCGTCGAGGACCGCACCCCCGAGGAGTTCTTCACCAACCCGCGCAGCGACCGCGCCAGGGACTTCCTCTCCAAGATCCTCGAGCACTGACCGGGGGAGTGCGATCCATGACCCGTACGGCACGCGTGTGCCTCGCCCTGGCGACGCTCACGCTTCTCCCCGCCGCCTGCGGCAAGGAGGGGAGCCCGCCCACGAAGGGACCGGCCGCCGACAAGCTCCCCGCCTACCGGGTGGCGCGGGACGTGCGGCTGCCGGACTCGCCCACCTGGCAGCGGGCGAGAAGACGCGGCCACCTGGTCGTCGGCGCGAAGGAGGACCAGCCCTACCTCGGTGAGCGGGACCCCGCGACCGGCAGATACGCGGGATTCGACATCGAGATCGCGAAGATGATGTCGGCCTCGCTCGGCTTCGCCCCGCGGACCGTCCGCTTCAAGACGATCGCCTCGGCCAACCGGGAAACCGCCCTGCAGAACGGCCAGGTCGACTACTACGTCGGCACCTACACCATGAACGCCCTGCGCAGGAAGCTGGTCGGCTTCGCCGGCCCGTACTACATGGCCGGGCAGTCCCTCCTGGTGCGCCGGGACGCACACGGCATCGACGGCCCGGGGGACCTCGGCGGCAAGCGCGTCTGCTCGGCCGCCGGTTCGACGCCCTACCAGCGCATCCGGAAGGAGCACCCCGAGGCGGTCCTCGTCGCGTACGACACGTACTCCGTCTGTGTCGACAACCTGCTCACCTACCAGGTCGACGCCGTCACCACCGACGACGCCATCCTCATCGGCTACGCGGCGAAGGTCCCCGACGAACTCGAGGTCGTCGGCAAGCCCTTCTCCAAGGAGCCGTACGGCATCGGCGTCCCGCGCGGCGACACCGCACTCCGCTTCGCCCTGGACGACGCACTGCGGGCCCGTCAGAAGAACGGGGACTGGACGAAGGCGTACGAGGCGACGCTCGGTCTCTCCGGCGTGCCCGCGCCCGCCCCGCCCCCGATCGACCGCTATCCGGCGAGCTGAGCGAGGCACCCGTGAACGTGCTGACGGACAACTTCCCCACCTTCGCCGAGGGATTCCTCGGCACCCTCGAACTCACCGTCTACTCGTCCCTGCTGGCACTCGCGCTCGGCTTCGTGACGGCCTCCTTCCGGGTCGCCCCCGTCCGGTCCCTCCGGGCGTTCGGCACCGCGTGGGTGACGGTCCTGCGCAACACCCCCCTCACCCTGCTGTTCTTCGCGGTGCTGCTCGGACTGCCGCGCTTCGGCCTCGTACTGCCCTTCCAGGTGTTCGCGGTGCTCGCGCTCGGCTGCTACACCTCGGCGTTCATCTGCGAGGCGCTGCGCTCCGGCATCAACACCGTCCCCGCGGGGCAGGGGGAGGCGGCCCGCAGTCTCGGCATGACCTTCGGGCAGACCCTCACGCTGGTCGTGCTGCCGCAGGCGTTCCGCACGGTCCTCCCGCCGGTCGGTTCGATCCTGATCGCGCTGGTGAAGAACTCCGCGATCGCGGGGGCGTTCAGCGTCACGGAACTGCTCGGCACGTACCGGACCCTGAGCGAGCTGGGCTACAACATCATCTGGACGTTCGTCTGGATCGCCGTCGGCTACCTGATCATCACCCTCGCCATCAGCGCGGTGTTCAACCTGATGGAACGTCACTGGGGAGTCGCCCGATGACCGCCTCCGGCACCGAGGCCACGGCCCTGTACGACATCCCGGGCCCCCGCGCCCGGCGACGGCACCGCGTCTACGGCGTCCTGGCCACCGCCGTCCTCGCCGGGGTGGCGGCCTGGGCCGGGTACCTGCTGTTCGTCACCGGCCAGTTCACGTACACGAAGTGGATGCCCTTCGAGTACCGGGGCATCCAGGAGCTGCTGCTGCGGGGCCTCGGCAACACGCTCAAGGCGTTCGCGACGGCCGCGGTGCTGGCGCTGGCGCTCGGCGGGATCCTCGCCGCCGGACGGCTCTCCGACCATGCCCCGCTGCGGTGGCTGTCGACGCTCGTCGTCGAGTTCTTCCGCGCCATGCCGCTGCTGGTGATGATCTTCTTCATCTTCGTGGCGCTCAAGGTACAGCCCCTGCCCGCGCTGGTCGCCGGGCTCACCCTCTACAACGGCTCGGTGCTCGCGGAGGTCTTCCGCTCCGGCGTCGACTCCGTGGACCGCGGCCAGCGGGAGGCCGCGTACGCGCTCGGCATGCGCAAGACCCAGGTCATGTCGTACGTCCTCGTGCCCCAGGCCGTCCGGGCGATGCTGCCCGCCATCATCAGCCAGTTGGTGGTCGCTCTGAAGGACACCTCGCTCGGCTATCTGATCACGTACGAGGAGTTCCTCCATGCGGGGAAGCTCATCGCGTCGAACCTCGACTACGATTTGCCGTTCATCCCCGTGGTGATGGTGATCTCGCCGATCTACATCGGGATGTGCATGCTGCTCTCCTGGTTCGCCCGGTGGGTGTCCCGGTGGGAGCGGCGCAGTCCCAAGACCGGGGCCGTGGACGTCGCGGCGGCGGAGCCGGGGACACTGCTGCCGGGCGAGGCTCCCCCCACGGGCCCAAGACCGTAGGGGGACGAGAGCGGCGGCTCACAGGGCCAGGCCCGGCCGGCCGCAGCCGGAGATCACTGCTCGCGCAGCGGAACGGACACGCAGTACGGGTCGCCCGCCGCTGAGGAGGAGGTCAGCTGCGCGCCGGACGGGTTGTGCTCGACGGCGAGCGGGTCGACCGCGCCGACGACCGGAGTCGCGTGGACGCGACGGTTGTCGAACAGCCCTACGACGCGCGGTGGGAGGTGCGGGCGGCCGGCGCCGGGGCGGGGGCCTGCGCGGCCCGGGTCACGTCCCCCACCAGCTCGACCACGTCCGGGCCGTACGCCTGCGAGTTGACGACCTTCAGCAGCAGGACGAAGGAGCCCGAGCCGTACTTGCGGTGCAGACGCTCGTGGTGGCGGGCGAGGTAGCGGGTCGCCGCCTGGTTGGTGATCGCGCGCTGGCCGCAGAAGAGGAAGACCGGCCGCGCACCGCGCCCCTGGTCCGCGGTGAGCCGGGCGAGGAGCACGTACTCGGCCGTTCCGGGCGCCAGCAGGTAGCGCTCGCCACCGATCTGGAACGCGGCGCGGTCCGGGCCGGGTTCGCTGTCGGTGTTGACCTGGACGCCGGGCAGCAGGGACTGCAGATGGGCTGCCATGCGGCGGTTGGAGGAGGGGCCGCCCAGGCAGAACTCCGTGCGCTCGCCGAAACCCTGCTGGGCCCCGTCGTGCGGCACGACCTGGGCCTTCGCGCCGCAGTCCTTGATGAGGGCGGACAACTCCAGCAGGGCGAACACGTCGTGGCGGTGGACCGCCAGCTCCACGCCGGCCGTCTCGCGGTTGACCACCAGCAGCGACTCGGCGTTGTCGGGCAGGCCGAAGAACGCCTGCTGGCGGCGGAGTTTCCGCTTCCACAGATACGTACGGGCGAGCCAGCCGAGCGCGGCGCTGATACCGGCGGCGATCAGCCCGAGGACGAGGTTGCGCACGTCGTCGTTCATGGGGGCGCATGGTAGCGGGCCGCTGCGGAACGATGTTCGATGGGACTGACGGGATCAAGCCCCTGCGGTTACGCTGCGCGGACTGTCGTTGACTGGAGGTACGAATGCGTCGCCCTGTCACGCGGAATCTGGCGGTGCTTGCGGTGTCGGCCGCCGTGGTGTCGGTGGGAGCGGCGGCGCCGCCCCGGGCCGCCTCCGCACCCGAGAAGGTGCCCGTCGCCGTGGGGTACGGCGGCGCCGTGGCGAGCGTCGACGCGGACGCGTCGGCCGCCGGCATCGAGGTCCTCAGAAAGGGCGGCAACGCGGTGGACGCGGCCGTCGCCACGGCCGCCGCGCTCGGCGTCACCGAGCCCTACTCGGCGGGCATCGGCGGAGGCGGTTACTTCGTCTACTACGACGCCAAGTCGCGCACCGTGCACACGATCGACGGCCGCGAGACGGCCCCGCTGACCGCGGACACGCAGCTCTTCGTGGAGAACGGCAAGCCGCTCGCCTTCGCCGACGCCGTCAGCAGCGGACTGGGCGTCGGTACCCCGGGCACGCCCGCCACCTGGCAGAAGGCGCTGGACACCTGGGGCACCGAGCGGCTCGGCACGGTCCTGAAACCGGCCGAGCGGATAGCGCGCGACGGCTTCACCGTCGACGGCACCTTCCGTTCGCAGACCGCGGCGAACGAGACCCGCTTCCGCTACTTCCCCGCCACGGCACGGTTGTTCCTGCCGGGCGGCGCGCTCCCCGCCGTCGGCTCCACCTTCAAGAACCCCGACCTCGCCCGCACCTACCGGGAGCTGGGCAGCAAGGGCGTCGACGCCCTCTACCACGGCGACCTCGGCAAGGACATCGTCGCCACCGTCGACAAGCCGCCCGTGGACGCGGCTTCGGGCTGGACCGCCCGCCCGGGCAAGCTGACGGCGCGGGACCTCGCCGCGTACCGGGCGAAGCTCCAGGCGCCCACCAAGACCTCCTACCGCGGTCTCGACGTGTACTCGATCGCGCCCTCGTCCTCCGGTGGCACCACCGTCGGTGAGGCGCTCAACATCATGGAGAAGACGGATCTCTCCAAGGCGAGCGAGACGCAGTACCTGCACCACTTCATCGAGGCGAGCCGCATCGCGTTCGCGGACCGCGGGCGCTGGGTCGGCGACCCCGCCTTCGAGGACGTGCCGACGAAGGAGCTGCTGTCGCAGCCCTACGCCGACTCCCGTGCCTGTCTGATCAAGGACGACGCGGTGCTCACCAGCCCCCTGGCGCCCGGCGACCCGCGCCACCCGGCGGCGTGCGCGGGCGGGGGCACGGCGGCCCCGACGACGTACGAGGGCGAGAACACCACCCACCTCACCGTGGCCGACCGGTGGGGCAACGTGGTCTCCTACACGCTCACCATCGAGCAGACCGGCGGCAGCGGCATCACCGTCCCCGGTCGTGGTTTCCTCCTCAACAACGAGCTGACCGACTTCTCCTTCGCGCCCGCCAACCCGGCCGTGCACGACCCGAACCTGCCCGGCCCGGGCAAGCGCCCGCGCTCCTCCATCTCCCCGACGATCGTGCTCGACCGGCAGGGCAGGCCCGTCGTCGCCCTCGGCTCGCCCGGCGGCGCCACCATCATCACGACCGTGCTGCAGACGCTGACCGAGTTCCTCGACCGGCGGCTGCCGCTCGTCGACGCGATCGCCGCGCCGCGCGCCAGCCAGCGCAACGCGGCGCAGACGGAGCTCGAACCGGGCCTGTACGACAGCGTCCTGCGCGCTCGGCTGGAGGCGATCGGGCACTCCTTCAAGACGAACCCGGAGATCGGCGCGGCCACCGGCGTGCAGCGGCTGCCCGGCGGCAAGTGGCTGGCCGCCGCCGAGACGGTGCGCCGCGGCGGCGGCTCCGCGATGGTGGTGCGGCCGGCGCCGTAGCGGCCGGGCCGCTCACTCGGGGCGGGCGGCCTCGTCCCCGGCCGTCCCGCCACCCGGCTCCGCCGGCGCGGGCGGCTCGGCGCGGACGACGAGTTCGCCGCCCTCGGCGTCCACCACGGCCCGGCCGCCGCGCCCGATCCGGCCGTCGAGCAGCAGCCGGGAGAGCCGGTTGTCGACCTCCCGCTGGATGGTGCGGCGCAGCGGCCGGGCGCCGTACTCCGGCTGGTAGCCGTGCTGCGCCAGCCAGTCGACGGCCTGCTCGGTGAACGTGACCGAGACCTCCTGGGCCTGCAGCCGGCGCCGGGTCTTGTCCAGCAGCAGGTCGGTGATGCGCCGCAGCTGGTCCGACGTCAGCTGCCGGAAGACGACGATCTCATCGATGCGGTTGAGGAACTCGGGCCGGAAGTGCTGGCGCAGCGGACGCAGGATCTGCTCGCGCCGCGCCTCCTCGTCCGCCTCGGTGCCGCCGGCCCCGAACCCGATGCCGGCACCGCGCCGGGTGATGGCCTCGGAGCCGAGGTTGCTGGTCATCACCACGACGGTGTTGGCGAAGTCGACGGTGCGGCCCTGGGCGTCGGTGAGCCGGCCGTCGTCGAGCACCTGGAGCAGGATGTTGAAGACGTCCGGGTGCGCCTTCTCCACCTCGTCGAGCAGCAGCAGCGAGTACGGGTGGCGCCGCACGGCCTCGGTGAGCTGGCCCGCCTCCTCGTGACCGACGTACCCGGGCGGGGCGCCCACGAGCCGGCTGACGGTGTGCCGCTCCTGGTACTCGCTCATGTCGAGCCGGACCATGCGCTCCTCGCTGCCGAACAGCGCCTCCGCGAGCGCACGCGCCAGCTCCGTCTTGCCGACGCCGGTCGGGCCGAGGAAGAGGAAGCTGCCGATCGGCCGGTCGGGACTGGACAGCCCGGCACGCGAGCGCAGCACCGCGTCGGCGACCGCGCTCACCGCCTCCTCCTGCCCGACGACCCGCTGATGCAGATGTTCCTCGAGGCCGAGCAGCCGTTCCTTCTCCTCCTCGGTGAGCCGGCTGACCGGGATGCCGGTGAGCCGGGAGATGACCTCGGCGACGGCCTCGGCGGTGACCTCCAGGTTCTGCCCCTCGTCGGCCTCCGTCTCGCCGCTGGCCTGCTCGATCCGCTGTTTCAGATCGGTGATGCGGTCGCGCAGCTGGGTGGCCTGCTCGTACTGCTCGTCGGCCACCGCCTGGTCCTTGTCCCGGGTCAGCCGCTCCATCTCGCGCTCCAGCGCCCGCACGTCCGTGCCCTTCGTCCGGGCGCGCAGCCGCACCCGGGCGCCGGCCTGGTCGATCAGATCGATCGCCTTGTCGGGCAGATGGCGGTCGGTGAGATAGCGGTCGGAGAGTTCCACGGCGGCCATCAGCGCCTCGTCGCTGTAGCGCACCTGGTGGTGGGCCTCGTAGCGGTCGCGCAGCCCGCGCAGGATCTCCACCGCGTCCGCGACGGACGGCTCGGGCACCAGGATCGGCTGGAAGCGGCGGGCCAGGGCCGCGTCCTTCTCGATCCGGCGGTACTCCTCCAGTGTGGTGGCGCCCACGACGTGCAGCTCGCCGCGGGCCAGGGCGGGCTTGAGGATGTTCCCCGCGTCCATGGACCCGCCCTCCGCGCCGCTGCCGCCGGCGCCCACGACGGTGTGCAGTTCGTCGATGAAGACGATGAGTTCGTCCGAGTGCGACCGGATCTCGCTCACGATCGTGGTGAGCCGCTCCTCGAAGTCGCCGCGGTAGCGGGTGCCGGCCACCACGCCGGCCATGTCCAGGGCGAACACCCTGCGGCCGAGGAGCACGTCGGGCACGTCGCCGTCGGCGATGCGCTGGGCGAGCCCCTCGACGATGGCGGTCTTGCCGACGCCCGCGTCGCCGATGAGGACCGGATTGTTCTTGCCGCGGCGGGAGAGCACCTCGATGGTCTGCTCGATCTCCTCGTCCCGCCCGATCACCGGGTCGATACGGCCCTGGCGCGCCATGTCGGTCAGGTCCCGGCCGTACTTGTCCAGGGTGGGGGTGGAGGTGGGGCGATGCCGTTCCGGGCGTGTCTGCGTCGTGTCCCCGGGCTCCGAGGGCAGGGAGGCGCGGGTGAAGCGGGAGGAGTGGAGGATGTGCCCGGCGGCAGAGTCGGGGTTCGCGGCGAGGGCGCTGAGCACGTGCTCGGGGCCGATGTAGCCGGTGCCGCTCGCCCGGGCCAGCTCGTGGGCGTCCAGCAGGGCGCGCTTGACGGCGGGCGTCAGGGAGAGCGAGGTCGGCGGCTGCCCGGCTGCGGCTCCCTGCTGGGCCGGTCCGGAGCGCTCGTCGATCTCCGTCGCCAGCGAGTCGGGGTCCGCGCCGGCGCGGCTCAGCAGGCTTCTGGTCGGCTCGGCGGCGACCGCGGCGCGCAGCAGGTGCTGGGTGTCCAGGTCGCGGCTGCCGTGCTCCACGGCGTACCGCGCGGCACCGGCGACCAATTGCCGCGCCGGCTCGCTCATCAGCCGTCCGAGGTCGATCTGCCGGGGACCGCGACGCTGTCCGCCGAAGATGCGTGCGAAGAACTCTGCGAAGGGGTCCGAGCCGTAGCCCTGCGGACCCGTGAACCCGCTGGTCATGGCCATCCGTTCCGGCGTCCCGATGGGGGTCCCTGATCGAGCGAAGCTGAGAGCTCGGGGGAGGCCCGGGACACGCTCGCTGGGTCGACGTGCCGGTGCCGGGTGCCCGGCGCGGGCCCGGTCACACCTCCTTCGGGGCGCTCCCGGCGCTGCACGTATCACGATGGCACGATCGCTCCCGACGGGCACCTTCAGGAGGGCCGGCCGGGCCGCCCGGCGTTGTTCACGCTCGCGGCGCCGGCGCGCGTGCTCGGGCCGTCCCCCGCGCGTGCTCGGGCTGTCCCCGGACGTACGCCGGGCTCCGGGTGCCGGGCGTGGGCCGCGCCCAGGAGGGTGCCGGGCGCGGGCCGCGCCCAGGAGGGCGCGCACGGCCCGCGGATGCTCCGGCGGAGCGCTCCGCGTCCGGTCTGAAAACTCGCTGTAGCCCTTCCGTAACACATCTGGTGTTTTCTACGGAACGGAGAACTCCAGTCGGGCGGGAGCTGGGCGATGGCTGTTGATCAACTTCCGGGTCAGGTGAGGGAGTTCGCGGGCTACCTGAACGGGCTGCTGACGCAGCTCGACCAAGGCGGCGGGTGGTGCGGGGTGTTCTGGCAGCGCGACCCCGACGGGATGCGGGCCTGCCTCGAGGGGCGGGAGGTGCCGCCCTGGGACGTCGTGGAGGCGCTCCTGCAGGACCTCGCCGCGGCATACGGCACCGCGGCGGCCGTACCGGAGGCCGAGCGGGCGAGGGCGCTGCACACTGCCTCGCTCGCCGCGTACGACGCCAGGACCGGCGGCCGGGACGCCCTCGGCGACCGGCTCGACGTGATGCTGCGCGAGCAGCGCTACGCGGCCGAGCGCCGGGCGGACCTCGGCCTTCGGCTCCGGTCCGCGGCCGACCAGGTCGAGGCCGAGTCGCTCCGCCTCGACCTGGCCTGGGCCGAGGACGACCACCGGCGCGCCACGGCCCGGTGCGCGGAACTCCGGCGCCGCATGGCAGCCCTCGACGGCCACGCCCTGCACACCCGGGCGCCGGGCGCGCCCGGCGTCGGGGACGGCCCGGCCGGGGACACGTTCGGGGGCGAGGCCCCGGGGGGCGCCCGGGCCGCCGTGTCGGACGCACGGAGCGGCCCCGGTGCGCCACAGCCGGCGGACGGGGACGCCGGGTGGCCGCGGGACCGTGCGGCAGCGGCGGGGCCCTCCGCCGACGGCGCCGAGTGGCGGGAGGAGGCGCCGCGGGGCGGGCCCGCGGCACGCCGCGGCGAGGCACAGGCCGGTACTCCGGCCGACGGCGGTTTCTCCCGGGCGCACTCCGCGCCCCGGGCCGCCCGACCCGCGCCCGACGCCCTCGCCGCCGAAGGATCCGCCCCCGCCGCCGAAGAACCGGCCGTGGCCCCGGAACCCCCCGCCGGAAAACGCAGGCGCCGCCCCCGGGGCAGTGCCCGGTTCGCCGGGGTGATGGATGTGCAGGAGGCGCCCGCGAAGGGCCCGGCCGCCGCTGCCGCTGCCGCCGCCCCGGCGGGCCGCGGCCCCCGCGGCGCGCGGTTCGCCGGGGCCGCCGCCGAGGAGGCGGACCCGGCGAACCGGCCGCGCGGGGCGGCCCCCGGTGACGAGGACCGGCGGATCACCGCCGAGACCGTCGCGGCCCTCACCCGGCTGCGCGCCCTGGGCCGCAGCGGCGAGGCGCACGCCCTGCTCGTCGAGGCCGCGCACTGGCCGGCCGCCCGCTACCCGCTGCTGGCCGCCGAACTGCACCGCGCCGGTCTCGGCGCCGACTGGGCCACCCTCCTGTGGGAGGCCGCCTCGCTGCCCGCCGAGCGCCTGGTCGCCGCCGCGGACGCGCTGACCGCCGCAGGGCGCACCGAGGACGGCGAGCAGATGCTGCGGCAGGGCGTCGTACGGCCCGCGGGCGAGATCGGGGAAGCCGTGCTCGGCCTCGGCGCCGACGGCCGTCACCGCGAGGCCCGCGCCCTCCTCGACGCGTACGTCCGCATCCGCGCGCCCGAGGAGGCGGCCCGTAGTGTCGCCGCGGACCCGCAGCGCCTCGTACCACTGCTGCTGCGGGCCGCCCGCGGCGTCTCCGAGGAGCGGCACTGGGACCTCGTCCACGCGCTGCGGGTCGCCGGATTCACCACGTGAGCGACCCGCCGACAATCCGACCACTCACCCGCAGGGGTGCGAAACGTGATCGACTCCGCGGGTTGGTGACGATGGTCTTGGCAAGGCCGTCCCCGAGGCTTACGTTCAAGCGTCTGCACCCCATGTCTACAGGCGTAGAGGCCCTCTGACGTCCCCACGGGACAACAGGCTGAAGGAGCTGCACCATGGCCCACGTCGTACGCGCCGCGCTGGTCCAGGCCACCTGGACCGGTGACACCGAATCCATGATCGCCAAGCATGTGGAGCACGCCCGCGCGGCGGCCCGGCGGGGCGCGCAGGTCATCGGCTTCCAGGAAGTCTTCAACGCCCCCTACTTCTGCCAGGTCCAGGAGCCCGAGCACTACCGCTGGGCCGAGCCGGTGCCCGACGGCCCCACCATCACCCGGATGCGCGAACTGGCCCGCGAGACCGGCATGGTGGTCGTCGCCCCCGTCTTCGAGATCGAGCAGTCCGGCTTCTACTACAACACCGCCGCCGTGATCGACGCCGACGGCACCGTCCTCGGCAAGTACCGCAAGCACCACATCCCGCAGGTCAAGGGCTTCTGGGAGAAGTACTACTTCAAACCGGGCAACCTCGGCTGGCCCGTCTTCGACACCGCGGTCGGCAAGGTCGCCGTGTACATCTGCTACGACCGCCACTTCCCGGAAGGCTGGCGGCAACTCGGCCTGGGCGGTGCGCAGCTGGTCTACAACCCGTCCGCCACCTCGCGCGGCCTGTCCGCCCACCTCTGGCAACTGGAGCAGCCCGCCGCCGCCGTCGCCAACGAGTACTTCGTCGCCGCGATCAACCGCGTCGGCCGGGAGGAGTACGGCGACAACGACTTCTACGGCACGAGCTACTTCGTCGACCCGCGCGGGCAGTTCGTGGGGGACGTCGCGAGCGACAAGGAGGAGGAACTCGTGGTGCGCGACCTCGACTTCGACCTCATGGAAGAAGTGCGGCGGCAGTGGGCGTTCTACCGCGACCGCCGCCCCGACGCCTACGAAGGACTGGTGACGCCGTGAGCGACCTGTACGCCCGCCACAAGGCCGTCCTGCCCGACTGGCTCGCCCTGTACTACGAGGAGCCCCTGGAGATCACGCACGGCGAGGGCCGCCACGTCTGGGACGCCGACGGGAAGAGGTACCTGGACTTCTTCGGCGGCATCCTGACCACGATGACCGCGCACGCGCTGCCGGAGGTCACCAAGGCGGTGACCGAGCAGGCCGGGCGGATCCTGCACTCCTCGACCCTCTACCTCAACCGGCCGATGGTCGACCTCGCCGAGCAGATCGCCCGGTTGAGCGGCATCCCGGACGCCCGCGTGTTCTTCACGACCTCCGGCACCGAGGCCAACGACACCGCGCTGCTGCTGGCCACGACGTACCGCCGCAGCAACCAGATCCTGGCGATGCGCAACAGCTACCACGGCCGCTCGTTCAGCGCGATCGGCATCACCGGCAACCGCGGCTGGTCGCCGACGTCCCTGTCACCGCTGCAGACGCAGTACGTCCACGGCGGCGTCCGCACCCGCGGACCGTTCGCCCGTCTGGGCGACGCCGACTTCATCGCGGCCTGCGTCGAGGACCTCAAGGACCTGCTCGGGCACACCCGCCCCCCGGCCGCCCTGATCGCCGAGCCCGTCCAGGGTGTCGGCGGCTTCACCTCGCCGCCCGACGGGCTGTACGCCGCCTTCCGCGAGGTGCTCGAGGAGCACGGCATCCTGTGGATCACGGACGAGGTGCAGACCGGCTGGGGCCGCACCGGCGACCACTTCTGGGGCTGGCAGGCACACGGCGCCGGCGGCCCTCCCGACATCCTCACCTTCGCCAAGGGCATCGGCAACGGCATGTCCATCGGCGGTGTCGTCGCCCGCGCCGAGATCATGAACTGCCTGGACGCCAACTCCATCTCGACGTTCGGCGGCACCCAGATCACCATGGCCGCGGGCCTCGCCAACCTCACCTACCTGCTGGAGCACGACCTCCAGGGCAACGCCCGACGCGTCGGCGGGCTGCTCGGCGAACGGCTCCGGACCGCCGCCGCGCGGCTTCCGGGGGTGCGGGAGGTGCGCGGGCGCGGTCTGATGATCGGCGTCGAACTGGTGCAACCCGGCACGGACGAGGCCGACCCGCAGGCGGCGGCGGCCGTGCTCGAGACCGCCCGTGCGGACGGCCTGCTGATCGGCAAGGGCGGCGGGCACAGCACCAGCGTGCTGCGCATCGCCCCGCCGCTCACGCTCACCGTCCCGGAGGCCGAGGAGGGCGCCGCGATCCTTGAGCGCGCCCTCCGGGCCGTCCACGAATGACCCGCCTCGTCGACCCCCTCGGCCCCCTCGCCCTTCCTCGACCCCGTCGCCCTCCTTCGGCCCCCTCACCCCCCTCACCCCTCTCGCCCCCGCGACCTCTCAACTCTCCCGACCGGTCGGTCCGTCGACCGGTCCGATCATCGACAGCGCCGTCCATGAGGTGTCGTCCGTAAGAAACTGAGCAAGGGAACGTTCGCCATGAGCACCGCCTTGGAACCCGCCCTGTCGGTACGCCAGGTCCTCACGCTGGACCGGGTGCTCGCCGGAGAGCCCGAGGTGGTGGCCGGTGCCGGCCACCTCGACCGCCCGGTGCGCTGGGTGCACGTCGCCGAGGCCGCCGACGTCGGCGTGATGCTCAGCGGCGGCGAGATGGTCCTCACCACCGGCGTGCTGCTCGCCGGCGACGAGGACAAGCAGGCCGAGTACATCCGGTCCCTGCACCGCGCGGAGGCCGCGGCCGTCGTCCTCGGACTCGGCCGCGCCTTCCCCACGCCCCCCGACGTGATGCGCCGGGCCGCCGAACGCTGCGGCCTGCCCATGGTGGTGCTCCACCGCCCCTTCCCCTTCGCCGAACTGACCGAGGAGGTCCAGTCCCGGCTGGTGCGGCGGAAGTTCGCGGCCGTGAGCCTGTCGGAGTCCGTCCGCACCGCTCTGACCGGGCTCATCACCGCGGGCGCCCCACTGCAGCGGCTGCTCGACGAGATCGCCGTGCACGCCGGCTGCCCGGTGATCCTCACCAACCTCGCCCACCGCGTGCTCGCCACGGCGGGCGAGCGGTCCGCGGTCGACGACGTGCTGCGCGACTGGGAGCGCATCGCCCGGCAGGCCGGCGGCAGCGAGGGCGACGGCTGGGTCCGCGCCGAACTGGGCGCGTGCGGCGAGCGCTGGGGCCGGATCGTGCTGTGCGGCCACCGCGGCGACAGCCCCATCGGGCGCCTCCTCGCCGAGCGGGCGGCCGAGGCCCTGGTCCTGCACCGCATGCTCCACGGCTCCGTGCACTCCTGGGAGGAGCAGTCCGCGCAGAGCCTGCTGACGGACCTCGTCACCGGTGTCGTACCGGCCCGCCAGCTCCTTCCGCGGGCACGCGCGGCGGGGCTGCCCGTGAACCGCCGCGCCTTCGTCCCCCTCGTCGTGGGTGAGGGCGAACCGGCCGCGCTCGACCGTGTGCTGCGCCTGCTGGGCCTGCCGGGACTGGTCGCGGAACTGGGCGACGGTGCCACCGCGGTACTGCTCAGCCTCGCCCGCGACCAGGACGCCGAGGCCCTGACCGCGCACTTCGCCACCCGGCTGCGCACGGAATCGGGACGCAGTCAGACGGTCGTCGCCGCGGCCGACGCGCGCGTCGCCTGGGAGGACGTGCCCGCCGGTCTGCGGGAGGCACAGCACGTGGCCGACGCCGTCACCGACCACTCGGCGGCGATGGACCTCCCGGCGGTCGTACGCCTCAAGGACGTCCATCTGCGCGGACTGATCCGGCTGCTGCGCGACGACCCGCACGTCCAGTCCTTCGCCGAGCGGGAGCTGGACGGTCTGCTGTGCGGCCGCGACGCCGAGCAGGAACTGCTGCCCGTGCTGCGGACCTATCTGGCCACCGGCCGCAACAAGTCGCGCACCGCCCAGCTCCACCACGTCAGCCGGCCCGCGCTCTACCGCAGGCTGGAGGTCATACAGGCCCGCCTCGGGGTCGACCTGGACGACTTCGAGCAGGCCGCCTCGGTGCACATCGCGCTGCTCGCCCACGATGCCCAACAGGGGTGAAACACCGTGGAGAAGAGCAGGAAACACGCGCGTACGGGCCGGGGTGACACCGTGGAACGCCGGGAGCCCGCAGACGTGACACGGTGCAACTCAACCCGTCCCGCCCTGCTTCCTAGGCTCCTGGGACGAGCGCCGCAAGTCCCGTTTGCCCCGCGACGCCCTGCACGCACTCTCGCCGCACCGGGCGCAAGCCCAAGTACATCCAGTACGTGGGCTAGCGCCCGGCGCGCCGAGAGCACGCACCGGACGCCGCAGAGCCCGTCCTTCGGCCGGACGACGGGACTTCCGGCGCTCGCCCCCGCACACCCAGCGACCGGAGGTCCCGATGAGCAGAGTGATCCGTGCGGCCGTCTTCCAGACCGCGTGGACGGGCGACAAGGAATCGATGATCCAGGTCCACGAGCAGGCGGCCCGCGACGCGGCCGCGCAGGGTGCTCAGGTGCTGTGCTTCCAGGAGCTGTTCTACGGACCCTACTTCTGCCAGGTCCAGGACCCGGCCTTCTACGAGTACGCCGAGCGGATTCCGGACGGCCCGATCGTCAAGCGCTTCCAGGCGCTGGCGAAGGAGCTGGGCCTCGTGCTCGTGCTGCCCATGTACGAGGAGGAGCAGCCGGGCGTCCTCTACAACACGGCCGCGGTGATCGACGCCGACGGCTCCTACCTCGGCAAGTACCGCAAGACACACATCCCGCAGGTCAAGGGCTTCTGGGAGAAGTTCTACTTCCGCCCGGGCAACTCCGGCTGGCCCGTCTTCGACACGGCGGTCGGCAGGATCGGCGTGTACATCTGCTACGACCGGCACTTCCCGGAGGGCTGGCGGGCGCTCGGCCTCGCGGGCGCCGAGATCGTCTTCAACCCGTCGGCCACCTCGCGCGGTCTTTCCGGCTATCTGTGGCAGCTGGAGCAGCCGGCCGCGGCCGTCGCCAACGAGTACTTCGTCGGCGCGATCAACCGCGTGGGCGTCGAGGAACTGGGCGACAACGACTTCTACGGGACGTCGTACTTCGTGGACCCTCAGGCGCAGTTCGTCGGCGAGGTGGCGAGCGACAAGGACTCCGAGCTCGTCGTCCGCGACCTGGACATGGCCAAGCTGCGGGAGGTGCGCGACCGGTGGCAGTTCTACCGCGACCGCGCGCCCGGCGCGTACACCCCGCTGACCGCGCCCTGACCGGGCGGCGGCACCCGCGCCCCGGCAGGGGCTCGGGCAGCCGAGCGGACACAGACAACCGGCACCGTCCGACCGCACCCCAGCGGAGCGTCCACGCAGGCAAGGGAGC
This sequence comes from Streptomyces sp. NPDC007264, assembly GCF_042869095.1. Taxonomy (NCBI): domain Bacteria; kingdom Bacillati; phylum Actinomycetota; class Actinomycetes; order Kitasatosporales; family Streptomycetaceae; genus Streptomyces; species Streptomyces sp. NPDC007264. The sequence goes on along the minus strand of NZ_JBIAFD010000002.1, from coordinate 55,151 downwards.
AGAGGGAGCATGAGCAGCCGTACCGTCATCCGCGGTGGCCTCGTCATCACCGCGTCCGACGAGATCCACGCCGACGTCCTGATCGAGGACGGCCGCATCGCCGCCCTCGCCGCGTCCGGCACCCCGGCCGCCGGGGCATGGACGGCCGAGCGCACCATCGACGCCACCGGAAAGTACGTGATCCCGGGCGGCGTCGACGCCCACACCCACATGGAGCTGCCGTTCGGCGGCACCTTCGCCTCCGACACCTTCGAGACCGGCACCCGGGCCGCCGCCTGGGGAGGCACGACCACGATCGTCGACTTCGCCGTCCAGGGCGTCGGCCACACCCTGCGCGAGGGGCTGGACGCCTGGCACGCCAAGGCCGAGGGCAACTGCGCCGTCGACTACGCCTTCCACATGATCGTCTCCGATGTGAACCAGGAGACGCTCAAGGAGATGGACCTGCTGGTCGAGGAGGGTGTCACCTCCTTCAAGCAGTTCATGGCCTACCCGGGCGTCTTCTACAGCGACGACGGCCAGATCCTGCGCGCCATGCAGCGCTCCGCCGACAACGGCGGCCTGATCATGATGCACGCCGAGAACGGCATCGCCATCGACGTGCTCGTCGAACAGGCGCTGGCCCGCGGCGAGACCGACCCGCGCCACCACGGCGAGGTCCGCAAGGCCCTGCTGGAGGCCGAGGCCACGCACCGCGCCATCAGGCTCGCCCAGGTCGCGGGCGCGGCCCTGTACGTGGTGCACGTCTCCGCGCAGGAGGCGGTCGCCGAGCTGGCCAGGGCACGCGACGAGGGGCTCCCCGTCTTCGGCGAGACCTGCCCCCAGTACCTCTTCCTGTCCACCGACAGCCTCGCCGAGCCGGACTTCGAGGGCGCCAAGTACGTGTGCTCGACGCCACTGCGGCCGAAGGAGCACCAGGCGGCCCTGTGGAAGGGCCTGCGCACCAACGACCTCCAGGTGGTCTCCACCGACCACTGCCCCTTCTGCTTCGTGGGCCAGAAGGAGCTGGGACGGGGCGACTTCTCGAAGATCCCCAACGGCCTGCCGGGCGTCGAGAACCGCATGGACCTGCTCCACCAGGCCGTCGTCGACGGGCACATCTCGCGCCGCCGCTGGATCGAGATCGCCTGCGCCACGCCGGCCCGGATGTTCGGCCTCTACCCGAAGAAGGGCACCATCGCCCCCGGCGCGGACGCCGACGTCGTCATCTACGACCCGCACGCCGAACAGGTCATGTCGGCGCAGACCCACCACATGAACGTCGACTACTCGGCGTACGAGGGCAAGCGGACGACCGGCTGGGTCGAGACCGTCCTCTCACGGGGTGAACTCGTCATCGACGGACGGGAGTTCACCGGACGCGCGGGTCACGGTGTCTACACCCCCCGCTCCACCTGCCAGTACCTCGACTAGGAGTGGCGCACCATGGACTTCGGACTCGTCCTGCAGACCGACCCGCCGGCCTCGCGTGTCATCGGCCTGATGCAGCGGGCCGAGCGCAACGGGTTCAGCCACGGCTGGACCTTCGACTCGGCCGTGCTGTGGCAGGAACCGTTCGTGATCTACAGTCAGATCCTGGCGAACACGGAACACCTGACGGTCGGCCCGATGGTGACCAACCCGGGAACCCGCACCTGGGAGGTCACCGCCTCCACGTTCGCCACGCTCAACGACATGTTCGGCAACCGCACGGTGTGCGGCATCGGCCGCGGCGACTCGGCGATGCGCGTCGCCGGCCGCAAACCCAACACGCTGGCTCGCATCAGCGAGGCGATGAAGGTCATCCGGGCGCTGGGCCGCGGCGAGGAGGCCGACCTCGGCGGCACCGTGATCAAGTTCCCGTGGATCAGGCCCGGTGCCGAACTGCCGGTCTGGATGGCGGCCTACGGGCCCAAAGCCCTGAAGATGACCGGCGAGCAGGCGGACGGTTTCATCCTCCAGCTGGCCGACCTCTATCTGACCGAGTACATGGTCAAGGCCGTCAAGGAGGCGGCCGTGGCCGCGGGGCGCGACCCGTCCGAGGTCACGATCTGCGTGGCCGCCCCGGCCTACGTCACCGAGGACGACTCGCCCGAGGCGCTGGCCCACGCGCGGGATCAGTGCCGCTGGTTCGGCGGCATGGTCGGCAACCATGTGGCCGACCTCGTCGCCAGGTACGGCGAGCACTCCTCCGCCGTCCCCGACGAACTCACCGACTACATCAAGGCGCGCGAGGGCTACGACTACGCCCACCACGGGCGCAGCGGGAACCCGGACACCGCGTTCGTGCCCGACGCGATCGTCGACCGGTTCTGTGTCATCGGCCCGGTCGAGAAGCACATCGAGAAACTGACCGCCCTGCGCGATCTGGGCGTCGACCAGTTCGCCGTCTACGACATGCACGACGCGCAGGAAGCCGTCATCGACGTGTACGGAAGGGAGGTCATTCCCGCCGTCAACGGCTAGTGGCTCCAGGGCCTGGTGGCTCCAGGGCCCTTCGCCCCACCCCTCCCCGTGCGTCCCCTCCCCGTACGTCCCCTTCCCACCTCCCCGGGAGGGGGACCCAGGGCGCTTCTCGCGCACCCCCCATCGGCGCCGCCCCGCACGGCCTTTCCCGGCCCACCTCATGATTGGCCTGCTCATGACCGACACCACTCCCACGGCGATACCGCCGTCCGCCCAAGTCACCCTCCCCGACGGGCGCGTGGAGATCGCCCAGGGCTCCCCGCTGCCGAGCGGCCCGTACGCCAACGAGGACCTGCTCCCGGTCCCCGTCGAGAAGCGCACCTGGACCACGTACAACTTCTCCGCGCTGTGGGTCGGCATGGCCCACAACACGGCCTCCTGGACCCTCGCCTCCGGCCTGATCGCCGTCGGCATGGACTGGAAGCAGGCGGTGCTCACCATCGCCCTGGCCAATGTGATCGTGCTGGTGCCGATGCTGCTCACGGGGCACGCCGGACCCAAGTACGGCATCCCCTTCCCCGTCTTCGCCCGCGCCTCCTTCGGTGTGCGCGGCGCCAACCTGCCCGCCGTGGTACGGGCGTTGGTGGCATGCGGCTGGTTCGGCATCCAGACCTGGATCGGCGGTGAGGCGATCTACTTCCTCGCCGGCAAGCTCATCGGTGACAACTGGGCGAACGCGTCGAAGATCGGCGGCTACGCCTGGACGATGTGGCTGTCCTTCGCGATCTTCTGGGCGCTGCAGGTCGTCATCATCTACCGCGGCATGGAGACCATCCGCCGCTTCGAGAACTGGGCGGCGCCCTTCGTGCTCGTCGGCGCCTTCGTGATGCTGGGATGGATGAGCAACAAGGCCGGCGGCTTCGGCCCGCTGTTCGACCAGCCCTCCAGGCTGGGCTGGGGCGAGGACTTCTGGAAGCTGTTCGCGCCCTCCCTCATGGGCATGATCGGCTTCTGGTCGACGCTGTCGCTGAACATCCCGGACTTCACCCGGTACGGCAGAAGCCAGAAGGCCCAGACCTGGGGCCAGTCGCTCGGCCTGCCGACCACGATGACCCTGTTCGCGTTCCTGTCGGTGCTGGTCACCTCGGGCTCGCAGGCGGTGTACGGCGAACCCGTCTGGGACCCGGTGCAGTTGGCCGCCAAGACGGACAACACGGTCGGTCTGCTCTACGCCCTGGTGACCGTCCTCGTGGCGACCCTGTCCGTGAACATCGCCGCCAACATGGTCTCGCCGGCGTTCGACTTCTCCAACATCGCGCCCCGGCACATCAGTTTCCGCGCCGGCGCCCTCGCCACCTGCGTCCTCGGCGTGCTCATCTTCCCGTGGAAGCTGTACTCCGACCCGCAGGGCTACATCTTCACCTGGCTCGGCCTGGTCGGCGGTCTGCTCGGCACGGTGGCCGGCATCCTCATCGCCGACTACTGGATCCTGCGCCGCACCCGGCTGGACCTGTCCGAGCTGTACCGCTCGGGCGGCCGCTACTGGTACCAGGGCGGCTGGAACTGGCGGGCGGTGGTGGCCTTCGCGGCGGGTGGCGTGCTGGCGGTCGGCGGCGCGGACTTCCATCCGCTGATCGACGGCCGCCCCGTCCCGGCCCTCAAGTCGCTCGCCGACTACGGCTGGGCGGTCGGCCTCGGCACGTCGATGCTGCTGTACGTGCTGCTCATGCTCGCGCGCGGCCGGGAGGAGACCACCGTCTGACCGGCGCCCGGGCAGGGGGGCGGTCAGCTCGTCGTCCGACCGTTCCCCAGCGCGGCCACCGCGGCCTTGGCGGCCTTGATGGCACCCTTGTTGATCTCCTCCGTGGCGGGCGCCTTCTTCGTCTCGAAGTCGCTGCCGTTGTAGGTGACGGCCACGAGCGCGTTGGACGCGCGGACCAGCACGACCCCCTCACGGGTCTGCTGCTTGTCCTCGGTGCTGAGGTTCACCACCGAGTAGGCCGCGTCGCCGAGACCGGGCACCGTCCCTCCGCCGCTCTTCTCCGAGATGCGCTCCCCGTACGACTTCTGCGCCTGCGCCTGCGAGTCCATGATCTCGAAGGTCACGTCGAGCCACCGGTAGTCGTAGCCCTTGAGCGCGTTCCAGGAGCAGGTGCGCCGTACCGACCTGTCCGTGGAGGGGATCTCCTCTCCCGCCGGCTTGGCGCCGGGGACCAGCGACTTGACCGTCGCCGCGGGCAGGCTCGGGCACGGGGCGGGCGCGGCGGTGTACTTCTTGGCCACGGGGGACGCACCGGGCGCGGAGACACCGCCGGAGTTCCGGGCGCTCTGGGTGGACCGCGCCGACTCGTGGTCGGTGGCCGGGGCCGCGGCGAGCGGCCCGGACGACAGGGCCCAGCCCGCGGAGGCGAGCACGGCGACCGGCAGCAGTCGCGCGGTCAGAGCGAGCGGCAGCGGAAGAGAATGCACGGCGCACTTCTCGTGGGGGGACGGTGCGGAGCGAGTCCACACTGCGGACGGGGACGCCAGTGTCACATGACTCTCTGTGGGGCGGAAGGGCGAACTCGCTCCGTGCCTGTGCGGTGACTGTGCATCATGCCGGCACGCCCGCCCGCGCCGTGCCCGGTTCGCTCGGCGGTGTCCGGATCGGTCCGGCACCGAATCCCTTGCGGCGCCGCACCCGCGCCCGGCGGTGAGTTGACGGCCACGGGGAAGAACACCCGCTGCCCGCGGCCGTGGACCGCGCCGCGTCCCGCATCGTCCAGGAGGCTCCGGCGAACGAGTCCGGCCCGGTGCGGGCGCGTACCACCTGATCCGCAAACGCGCACAAGTGATCCGGGCGCCGGGCCGTCACCACCCGGCGCCCGGACGACCTCCCGGCCGCCGCGCCGCTCACACGGCGAGCATCACCGCGAAGGCCAGGAAGAACGCGGCCACCAGCACCGTGAGGACGAGGATCGCGGTCATCGGTGCCTTGGCCCAACCGCGTGTGCGGTCATAGCTCTGCTTCGGGGCGGCACCCGAGATGCAGCTCTCACCGGGCGGGGTCTCGCCCGGCGGCACCCCGCCCGGCTCCACGCCCAGGGGCCGCGCCGGCCCGGGGCCGGGCGAGGTCCCGGGCGCCGGCTCGGGGGCGCGGTAGCGCACGTCCTGCGTGCCCCCCGGTTCCCTGTCCTGATCCATGTGGTTCATACCCACTGAATACCCCCACCAGGGGATGTCACCCGCTCATAACGGGAGGAAAAGGATCGATCGCTCGGTACTCCACCGGCGGCCCGCTCGGCGGCTGCCGCACCGTGGTGGCCGCCCTCCCCGTGGCCGTACCGTGGTCGCGTCCCGTCCCCGCCCCGCAGCGCCAGGACCACCGGCGCGCGCGACCATCGAGGTGAGAGATGCGGTTCACCACCCGGCCCACGCTCCAGGGCACCTTCGGCATGGCGTCCTCCACCCACTGGCTGGCCTCGCAGTCGGCGATGGCCGTGCTGGAGGGCGGCGGCAACGCGTACGACGCGGCCGTGGCCGGGGCCTTCGTCCTGCACGTCGTGGAGCCGCACCTGAACGGGCCCGCCGGTGAGGTCCCCGTCATCCTCGCCCCGGCGGGCGGCGAGGTGCGGGTGCTGTGCGGGCAGGGGGTCGCGCCCGCCGCGGCCACGATCGATCACTACAGGGGACTCGGTCTGGATCTCGTACCCGGTACCGGGCCGCTCGCCGCGGCCGTGCCCGGGGCGTTCGACGCCTGGATGCTCCTGCTGCGCGACCACGGCACCAAGTCCCTCGCCGACGTCCTGTCGTACGCCATCGGCTACGCCGAACACGGGCACGCCCCCCTGGAGCGCGTCGGCGAGACCGTCGAAAGCGTGCGCCGGCTGTTCGAGACGGAGTGGACGTCGTCGGCCGAGGTGTACCTGCCGGGCGGACGGCCGCCGCGGCCCGGCGCGCTGCTGCGCAATCCCGCCCTGGCCGCCACGTGGAAGCGACTGCTCGCCGAGGTGTCCGGGGCGGGCGACCGGACGGCGCAGATCGAGGCGGCACGGGAGGTGTGGCGGTCCGGATTCATCGCCGACGCCCTGGTGCGGCAGGCGCAGCGGCCCACCATGGACACCACCGGAGAACGTCACGCGGGCACCCTGACGGCCGCGGACCTGGCGGGTTGGTCCGCCTCCTACGAGGCTCCGGCGACCTACGACTGGAACGGCTGGACCGTGTGCAAGGCGGGCCCCTGGAGCCAGGGCCCCGCCCTGCTGCAGCAGCTCGCCCTGCTCCCGGCCGAGCTGCCGCCCTACGGCTCCGCGCCGTACGTCCACCTGCTGATCGAGGGCTGCAAGCTGGCCATGGCCGACCGCGAGGCGTGGTACGGCGACGCGGCCGACGTGCCGCTCGGGGACCTGCTGTCGGACGCCTACAACGCCGAGCGGCGCGCCCTGATCGGCGAGAAGGCGTCGTACGAGCTGCGGCCCGGCGCCCCCGGGGGCCGCGTTCCGCGGCTGAGCGAGTACGCGCGCGTGGTGGCCACCGGAGAGCCGCGCTTCGACCCCCTGGGGGCGGGCGAGCCCACGGTGGCCCGCGCGGCCGGGAGCGGGGAGCCGACCGTGGCGTCGGACGGGAGCACCCGCGGCGACACCTGCCACCTGGACATCGTCGACCGCTGGGGCAACATGATCGCGGCCACGCCCAGCGGCGGCTGGCTCCAGTCCAACCCGGTCGTGCCCGAACTCGGCTTCCCGCTGGGCACCCGCCTCCAGATGAGCTGGCTGGACGAGGGCCTGCCCAACTCCCTCACACCCGGCCGCCGCCCCCGCACCACCCTCACCCCCTCGATCGCGCTGCGTGACGGGGAACCGGTCCTGGCGTTCGGTACGCCGGGCGGCGACCAGCAGGACCAGTGGCAGACGCACTTCTTCCTGGCGGTCACCCTGCGCCCGCCGGTCCGCGGCGGGCTCGACCTCCAGGGCGCCATCGACGCCCCGAACTGGCACAACGACGGCTTCCCGGGCTCCTTCTACCCGCGCGGTATGCGCCCGGGCAGCGTCACCGTCGAGTCCCGCATGGACCCCGCGGTCGTCGAGGAACTGCGTCGGCGCGGCCACGACGTCACTGTGGGTGACCCCTGGTCCGAGGGTCGGCTGTGCGCGGTGGCCCGGGACCCGGAGACGGGCGTGCTGTCGGCGGCGGCGAATCCCCGCGTCATGCAGGGGTACGCGGTCGGGCGCTGAATCCGCGCGCCGCGCAGCCTGGTTTTCACACCGATTCCACCCGCCGTGCACCGGCTCGGGGAGGAATGTCAGAGGCTCGTGCTCTCATGGAGTCATGATCGAAGACATGGAAACCATCGAGGAGTTTCTCGCCCACGGCACGTCCGACGTCGAGGACGCCGTCCGCAAGGCCGCCGGCATGGAGATCATGCCGCGCTTCCGGCAGCTCGCCGCGCACGAGGTCGACGAGAAGAACGGCCCGCACGACCTGGTCACGGACGCCGACCGCAAGGCCGAGGCGTATCTGACCGAGGCGCTCGCCAAGATGCTGCCCGGCTCGGTCGTGGTGGGCGAGGAGGCGGTCCACGCGAACCCCGCGACGTACGACGCGATCCGCGGCGAGGCCCCGGTCTGGATCATCGACCCGGTCGACGGCACCCGCCAGTTCGTCCACGGCGATCCCGGATTCTGCACGCTGGTGGCGCTCGCGCTGAGGGGCGTCGTGCACGCCTCGTGGACCTACGCGCCGGCCCTGGAGCGGTTCGCCACGGCGACGCGGGGCGGGGGCGCGTTCCTCGACGGCGAGCGCCTGCGGTCCGGCTCGCCCGAGCCCGACCGCGACCTGGAGGTGGCCACGTCCCACCCGTACTACACGACGGACGAGCAGAAGCGCGCGCTGCTCGGCCTGCAGACGGAGGGCGTCCGCGCGCGCTCGTGCGGCTCGGCGGGCCTGGAATACCTCCACATCGCGCAGGGCCGACTGGACGCCACGGCCTTCTCATGGGAGGCGGCCTGGGACCACGCGGCGGGACTCCTGCTGGTCGAGGAGGCGGGCGGCGCACACGTGACGCTGACGGGCGAACGGTTCCGCGTCACGGGCGGCAACGCCCTGCCGTTCACCGCCGCCCGGGACGAGGCCACGGCACGCCGGGTGGTGGAGCTGTTGTCCGGCACGGTCTGACCCGGGCCGGTGGGGGCACCGCCCGACCGGGGGCGGAGCACCGCCGGAGCGGAACCCGTCGCCTCATCAGAAGGCGGCCACCCGCGCCCCGCGGGGCGCCGGTCCACCGGCATATGCTGATCTCCGAAGGCCCATATCCTGATCCTCAGAGGCCGTCGGCTGACGAAGGAGTCCGAAGGTGCCGTCGATGCTCGATGCGGTCGTGGTGGGGGCGGGGCCCAACGGGCTGACGGCTGCCGTGGAGCTGGCCCGCCGCGGCTTCTCCGTGGCGGTCTTCGAGGCGCGCGACACCATCGGCGGGGGCGCCCGCACCGAGGAGCTGACACTGCCCGGCTTCCGGCACGATCCGTGCTCCGCGGCGCACCCCCTGGGCATCAACTCGCCCGCCTTCAGGGCGCTCCCCCTGCACCGGTACGGCCTGGAGTGGCTGCACGCCGAACTGCCCATGGCGCACCCCTTCCCCGACGGTACGGCCGCGGTGCTGTCCCGGTCCGTGGCGGAGACGGCCGCGTCCTTCGGCCCCCGCGACGCGGGGACGTACCGGCGGCTCGTGGAGCCCTTCCTGCACCGCTGGGACACTCTGGCCCGCGACTTCATGTCCCTGCCGCTCACGGCCCTCCCACGGGACCCGGTCACCCTGGCCCGCTTCGGTCTCGTCGGCCTGCCCCCGTCGACGTGGCTGATGCGCCGCTTCCGCGACGAGCGGGCGAAAACGCTGTTCTCCGGGCTCGTCGCCCATGTGATCGCCCCGCTCGACGGGTTCGCCACCGGCGCGATCGGACTGGTCTTCGCGCTGGCCGCGCACGCCCGCGGCTGGCCTGTGGCCCGTGGCGGCTCCCAGTCCGTCTCGGACGCCCTCGCCGCCTATCTCAAGGACCTCGGCGGCGCCCTGCACACCGACTACGAGGTCAAGCGCCTCGACGACCTGCCCCCGGCCCGCGCGTACGTCTTCGACACCTCGCCCACCGCACTGGCTCGGATCGCGGGATTCGGCAGGTACTACGAGGGCTACCGCTACGGCCCGGGCGTCTTCAAGATCGACTATGCGCTCGACGGCCCCGTGCCGTGGACGGCCGAGGAGGCGCGCGCCGCCGGCACCGTGCAGATCGGGGCGGACAGCGCGGAGATCGGCGCGGCCCTGCGCGCCGCGTCAAGGGAGGGCCGTGCGCCGGACAAGCCGTTCCTGATCACCGTGCAGCCCAGCGTCGTCGATCCCACCCGGGCCCCCGAGGGCAAGCAGGTCTTCTGGGCCTACGGCCATGTGCCGAACGGCTGGACCGGCGACCTCACCGACGCCATGGAACGCCAACTGGAGCGTTTCGCCCCGGGGTTCCGCGACCGCGTCCTGGCCCGTGCCACCGCGGGGCCGCCCGAACTGGCCGCCCGCAACGCCAACTACGTCGGCGGGGACATCGCCTCCGGCGCGGCGTCCGGACTCCAGCTCCTCCTCCGCCCCAAGCTCTCGCTGTCCCCTTACGGCACCCCCCACCCGGCCGTCTTCCTCTGCTCCTCGGCCACCCCGCCGGGGCCCGGCGTACACGGCATGTCGGGCCACAACGCGGCGAAGGCCGTCTGGCGGAGGCTGCGCCGGACATGACCGCCATCACGCTGCTCCAGGGCGACATCACCCGGCAGAGCGCCGACGCGATCGTCAACGCGGCCAACTCCTCGCTGCTCGGCGGGGGAGGGGTGGACGGAGCGATCCACCGGCGCGGCGGCCCCGCGATCCTGAAGGACTGCCGCAGACTCCGGGCCTCCCTTCCCCAAGCTCTCAACTGCGTTCGAGCAGGGGAGACCCCAATCGGCAAGGGACTCCGCACCGGCCAGGCCGTCGCGACCACGGCGGGGAACCTGGACGCGCGCTGGGTGATCCACACGGTGGGCCCGCGGTTCTCCCCCCACGAGGACCGCTCGGCCCTGCTGGCCTCGTGCTACCGGGAGGCGCTGCGCGTCGCCGACGAACTCGGCGCCCGCACGGTCGCGTTCCCGGCCGTCTCCGCCGGCATCTACGGCTGGCCGCTGGAGGACGCCGCCAGGATCGCGGTGGAGACGGTACGGGCCGTGGCGACGGAGGTCGAGGAGGTCAGGTTCGTCCTGTTCGACGAGCGGGCGTACGGGGCGTTCGCCGAGCAACTGGGCTGACGGTCCACGGACGGCCTCCCCGGCGGCGTGCGCTCTGGCCGTATTGCGTCGGAGCGCCCGAGGCACGGCCGGCCCGGCGGCGGATCGCGCGGCGGGTATGGGCTGCTCAGCCCTTGCGCGGGTGAGGTCGCCCCCTCTATAACGATCCTGCAGGCTTCGGTGGGGATGGCCGGAAATGACAGCCAGCCGCCGGCCAGGGGGGTCCTCAACTCCGCCGGGTTCAGCACGAGAACACGCAGACCGACGGAGACGTGAGGACATGCCCGACAACGCCTTTCGCGACGCCATGACCCGCCTGGCCATCGACCCGGCCTTCCGAGCCGAACTCGACGGTGACATCGACGCGGTGTCACGAAGACTCGGCCTGACGCCCGAGCAGGTGGCCGAACTCCGTCGGCTCCGCGTCGAGTCCGGCCCGGCCGAGGGGCCGGCCGCGCTCGACGCCAGGCTGTCCAAGTCGTCCCTGTTCTTCGGGAGCGCGGCCCACGCCCTGGCGCACCACGACGTGTCCGCGGACCACATACCGGTCGATCATGCGCCGACCGACCACGGCGCGCAGGACGCCGGGGCGCCGGACGCCGGTGCGGACGTCGCCGGTCCCGGGGAGTACCGGGGCCACAGCGGGGGGCTGGACGGGGCGGCGTCCGACAGCCTCAGCCTGATCGGCCGTACGCTCGACAGCACCTCCCCGGGCGGCGACGCCCTGCCGGGCGGCCCCGGCGGCTCGGGCGACTTCGGCGACTTCGGCGACTTCGGTTCGTTCGACGACGTCGGCGGTGCCCTGGGCGGCGCCGGACATGACGCCGCGGGGCTCGCGGGCGCCCACGGAGGTGAAGGCGGCCTCGGCGGTGGTCTGGACGGCGGTTCCGGCGGTACCGGCGCCGACTTCGGGGGCTTCGGCGGGGGCGAGGGCGGCCTCGGTGGTCTCGGGGGTCCCGGTGGTGGCGCCGAAGGCGGCTTCGGCGGCTTTGGGGGCTTCGGCGGGGACGGCGGTTCCGGAGGCGGCTTTGGGGGCTTCGGCGGGGACGGCGGTTCCGGAGGCGGCTTTGGGGGCTTCGGCGGGGACGGCGGTTCCGGAGGTGACTTCGGCGGCTTCGGCGGGGACGGCGGCGAGGGCGGTTCCGGCGGCTTCGGTGGCCTCGGTGGGCATGGCGAGGGCGGTTCCGGAGGTGACTTCGGCGGTTTCGGCCGGCCGGGCGGAGCCGAGGGCGGTTTCGGCGGCGGCGAGGGCGGTTTCGGCGGTTCCGGCGGCGAGCACGGGGGCGACGCCGGCCACTTCGGTCACGGCGGCATCTACGAGCGCGGCGAAGGCGGCGACGGCGGTGGCGAGGGCGGCGGTGGCGGCGGCGAAGGGGGAGGCGGCGGTGGCGGCGACCAGGAGAACACCGGTCGGCGGCCCGGCGGCGGCGGTGAAGGCGGGGGCGGCAGCGGGGGCGGTGAGGGCGGGGGCGGTGACGAGGGCTCCGGTCACGGTCACGGCGGTTCGTCCGGCGGCGGGGACGGCGGCGGTGAAGGCGGGGGCGGCAGCGGCGGCGGTGAGGGCGGGGGCGGTGACGAGGGCTCCGGTCACGGTCACGGCGGTTTGTCCGGCGGCGGAGAGGGCGGTGGCGACGGCGGCGGTGGTGACGGCGGTGGCGGTGAGGGCGGCGACGGCGGCAGCCAGGAGAACACCGGCCGGCGACCCGGCGGCGGTTCGTCCGGCGGTGGCGAGGGCGGCGGCGACGGCGGTGGCGAAGGCGGCGGTCGCGCAGGCGTCCTCGGCGGTTTCGAGGCCACGCGCGGTGGCGTGACGACCCCCGGTACCGACGGTCTGCGCGGGCACCTGGCGCCCTCCGGCCCCGGCGGCGCGGCGTCCGGCGGCGGCCTTTCCGGCGGCGCGTTCACCAGCGGTTCCGGAGCAGGCTGAGCCGAATGCTGTGCCATGTGTGTCGCGTTCACCTGCGGCGCGACTTCCCGTACTGCCTGCACTGCGGCACCCTCCGCCGTGACGCGGCGCCGACCTCGTTCGCCGCGCCCCAGCTGCGTGGCGTGGACGATCCCACCCTGCTCGTACCGCTGACCGGTCCGGTGACGACGCTGGGCCGGGGCGCGGACAACGACGTCGTCCTGTCCGACGGCAGCGTCTCGCGCCGGCACGCCCGGATCGTGCGCACCGCGGAGGGCTTCCGCGTCGAGGACCTGGACTCGTTCAACGGCACGGCGGTCGGCGGTGCGGACCTGCACGGCGGTTCGGCGCGGCTCGCCGACGGCGCCCAGCTGTCCGTCGGTGACGTCCGCCTGGTGTTCGAGCAGCCCCGCGATGCCCGGATCGGCTCACGCACCGTGGTCGCCGGCACCCAGCTGACCCGGCTGCCCGTCGCGCTCGAGGAGGAGGCGCCGGAGGCGGCCGGCCCCCTCACCGCGCGGCCCCGCCGTCGCTCCGGGTGGGCTCTCAAACAAGTACCCACGGACCGTGGGGAACCCCACTGGGTGCTGAGCAACACGCGCACCGGTGCCTATCTGCGGCTGGACGAGCGCGAGGTGTTCCTCTGGAACGCGGTGGACGGCGACAACACCGTACGGGACCTGCTGTTCGCCTACGCGGACCGCTTCGGCGAGCTGGCGCTGCCGCGGATCGAGGCCGCGCTGGCGGTGTTCGCGGACGCGGGGCTGCTGCGCGGCCTGCCGGGCCGCCCCGAACAGGAGAAGACCACGGGCTGGCGGCGGGCCCGGCGGGCCGTGTACCGGGCCCTGCTGCGGCTGGAGGTGTCCGTACCGGGCCTCGACGGCGTCATGACCCGCCTGTACGGCGCGTTCGGCTGGAGGTTCTTCACCCGGACCGGGGTGACGCTCGTCTGGCTGTCCGTCATCGGCGGCCTGGTCGCCTTCTTCGCAGCGCAGCGACGCCAGCACCTGCTGGACTTCGCCGGGGCCGGCGCCTGGGGACCGGTGGCGCTGGCCGCGGGCTACGTCTCGGCCCTGGTGGTCCACGAGACGACACACGCGCTGGCCGTGAAGTCGTACGGCCGCAGGGTCCGGCGCGGCGGGTTCCTGCTCATGATGGGGATGCCCTTCGCGTTCGTGGACACGAGCGACATGTGGTTCGGCACCCGCTGGTCGCGCGTCGTGGTGGCGCTGTCGGGTCCGGTCGCGACGGCGGCCCTGGCGGGCTGGTGTGCCACGGGCGCCGCGTACCTCCCGGCCGGCCCGGTCTCGGCGGTGCTGTTCCATCTGGCCTTCGGGCTCTACCTGAACACCCTCTACAACTTCAATCCCCTGATGCCGCTGGACGGTTACCAGGCGCTGACCGACGCGCTGCGTGTGCCACGGCTGCGTGAGGAGGCGAGCGCCTACTTCCGCAGGGGACTCTGGCGGGACCTCCGGGCGGGCCGCAGGCCGGGACCGCGCCAGGCGGGCATGGCCGCCTATGGTCTCGCGGTCGTCGTCGGGACGTACGGTTTCCTGGTCCTCGCCCTGCTGGCGTGGCGTTCCCGGCTGGGGGACCTGCTGCAGGGGCGGGTGCCCCCGCCGTGGGACTCGGTGATCGTGGCCGTCGTGGTGGGCCTGGTGGCGTTCCCGGTGTGGGCCGGGTCGGCGCGGTGGCTGGTACGCCTGGTGCGGCGGCGGCGCGGAGCCGGCGGCGGCCAGGCGTCGCCCGCGATCGCCGGCACCGCCGCGGAGGGGGCGGCATGACGAGGGCCGGCGCGCCGGAGGGCGGCATGGCGGACGGCGCCGGTGGACGGGGCGGCGCGCCGGAGAGCGGCACGGTGGACGGCGCCGCTGGACGGGCCGGTGCGCGGGGTGACGGACAGTGGGCCGTCCCCGGGTACCTTGCCGTGCGTACGCTCGGTGAGGGCGCCGGCGGCCGCGTGGTACTGGCCCGGCACACGGCGACGGGCGTCCCGGTCGCGGTCAAGTACCTCAGTGACCGTCTCCGCGATGACCAGGAGTTCCTCGCCCGCTTCCGGGCCGAGGCACGGCTGCTCGGTGACCTGCGGCACCCGTGCGTGGTGCGGCTGTACGAATACGTGGAGGCGCGGCGGGGCGCGGCGATCGTCATGGAGGCGGTGAACGGGGTCAGCCTCCGTGAGCTGCTGCGCACGCGCGGCGCGACCGGCCCGGAGGCCGCCCTCGTCCTGCTGAAGGGTTCCCTGCTGGGGCTCGGCGCGGCCCACGCGGCCGGGGTGGTCCACCGCGACTACAAGCCGGAGAACGTACTGGTCCGTCCCGACGGCTCCAGCGCGCTGGCCGACTTCGGCATCGCCGTGCGCGCCGGCCGCGAGACGGAGGCCGCCGGTACACCCGCCTACATGGCGCCCGAGCAGTGGCGGGGGGAGCCGGCGGGCCCGGCAGGCGACGTGTACGCCGCGGCGGCGGTGTTCTTCGAGTGCCTGACCGGCCGTCGGCCGTTCACCGCTGACGACGCCTCGGCGCTGCGACTGCAGCACCTGCGGGCCCCCGTCGCGCTGGACGACGTACCCGCCCCGGTACGGGGCCTGCTGCGCAAGGGCCTGGCCAAGGACCCGGCGGACCGGCCCGGGATCGAGGCGTTCCTCGCCGATCTCGAACGGGCCGCCACCGAGGGCTACGGCGTCGGCTGGGAGCAGCGCGGACGCCGACGGCTCTCCGAACTCGCCGCCCTGGCACCCCTGTTGTTTTCCTTCGCCACCGCATCCGCCGTCCACGAGGCCACGCGGGCGCTGACCGTGCTGGGCCGGCTGAAGCGCGGCGGCTGGAAGGCGGCTGCCGGGGCGGCCGCGCTGGCCGTGGTCGCCGGTGCGGTGACCTCCGCGACGGCCGGTTCGCACGACACCACGACGACGGTGGCCAGTTCGACGCCGTCCGGGTCCCCTGGCGTGACCTCTTCCTCCTCGCCTTCCCCCTCGTCGTCCGTCTCGCCCGGCACGGCCACGCCGACGGCCGGCGGATCACCCTCCGGCGCCGCCCCGGTGGGCCCGGCGCCGAGCAGCTCGCCCGGCACCCCTTCCGCGACCGGCGCACCGCCCGCGTCGGCGCCCTCCCCGACGACCGCGGCCGTGAGCCCGGCCGCGCCGACGCCGGGCACGGTGACCCTCACCATCGACTCCTGGCGCCGGGGCCAGAACCCCAGCACGCTGGTCGCCGACGTCACCGTCCGCACCACCGGCACCGGGCCCCTGATGCTGACGGCGGACTTCTACGTCAGCACGCCCGCCAACCCCTACGGTTCCCGCACACAAACGCTGTCGGGCAGCACGCGGTACACCGCGAGCTTCGAGGCCGACTTCTCCAACCACCCGTGCGGGGGCACATGGGACGTCGCCCTCACGAGCAGTCCGCAGGCCGCGAACGGACCGCAGACGGCCTCCGCGGACGCGCCACCGTGCTGAGCGACCACGGCGTGGAGGCGCCGGTACCGTGCACCGAGGAGAACAGACCGACATGACGACAGTCGCCGCGGTCGCCGGACGACCCCTTTCGGTCTGGTCACGCGACAGCCGCTGGGGCACCTGGTACGCCCTGTGCCCGCAGCCCGGCGGCGCACAGCCGCTGGGCGCGCTGCGCCTCGACCGCGCCCTGCTCACGCCGGAGGGAGCACGCGAGCGGCTGGCGGCCGCGGTGCTCGCCGTGGACAGACTCCGGCTGCCCGGGGTACTGGGCACGGTCGACCTCGTCGCGGAGGCCGGGGAGGTGTGGCTGATCACCGCCCGCCCGCCGGCTCCCACACTTGCCGACGTCCTCTCCGCCGACGTCCTCTCCGCCGACGGACCGCGCCCGGACGCGGGCAGCGCGGCGAGCATCCTCAACGAGAGCGCACAGACGTTGCTCGCCCTGCACACGGCCGGACTGGCGCATGGATCGCTCGCCGCGCACACCGTGGTCCTCGCCCCGAACGGGACCGCCCTGCTCGCCGAGCCGGCGCTGGCCGACGCGCTGGGCGACGCGCGCGCGGCATCCGCCCGGCGCGACGACATCGCGGCCTGGGCCGCGCTCGCCCGGACGCTCGGCGACGCCTGGGCGGCGGCCGGCACACCGGCGGCGGACCTGTTCGCCCGCTGCTCCGGCACCGCCGAGTCCGAGGGCTTGGCCGCCGCGCGGGCGGTGCTCGTCGCCGGACGCGAGGCGCTCCCCGCGGGCTTCCTGCAGCGCACCGCGCTGCGCGCCGCGGCAGCCGCCGCCTTCCCGGACATCGCCCCGCCGTCGACGGAGGACGCCCGTCCGGCGGTGGCCGACACCCCCGCCGCGCGGACCTCACACGCGTCTCCGTCTCCTTCTCCGTCTCCTACTCTGTCTCCTTCCCCGTCCCCGTCCCCTTCCCCGTCCCCTTCCCCGTCTCCGTCCCCGTCCCCGTCCCCGTCCCCTTCCCCGTCCCCGTCCCCGTCTCCGTCTCCGTCTCCGTCTCCGTCCCAGGATCCTGAGGCCCGGCAGGTTCCGGTCCCCGGCCCGCAGGTTCCCGACCCGGACGAGGGGGCAGCCGTCCCGGGGCGGACCGGCGATGCGGGCGGCCCTTCCGGCTCGGACGGGCGGGCCACCGTCGCGCTCCCGGCCGCCGACGGGGAGGGTACGGTGGCGGACCGGCGGCCCCCGGCCGTGGACGGCGGGGCCGCGGTCGCGGGACGGGAGGTCACCGTCGCGGACGAGCAGGTCACCGTCCCGGGGCGGGGCGAGCGCGGCCCGCGCGCCGCTGTGGACGAGCAGGCCACCGTCCTGGGCAAGCGGAACCGCGCCTCCGACGCGCTGCGTGCACCGGCCACGGACGAGGACCCGGGCGGGGAGGGCGACGGCGAGATCCTGCTGCGCTTCGGCCCAGGCGTCCCCGGCGGCGAGCAGCCCGCCCTCACCACCCCGTGGCAGGCGGCCGACAGCCGCGGCCGCGGCCGCAGCCGACGAGGACGCCGACGCGCCTGGTTCGTGGCGACGGTGATCCTGACGGCCGTCGCCGTCGTGCTCTGGCTGTTGCTGCTGCGTCCGACCGCCGGACCGGCCGTCACGGCCGCCGAGGTACAGGCGCCCACCCGGCAGCTGCACTGCGGTCAGACCGCCGATGTCGTCGGCGTCATGATCACCGACGGCCGCGCCGGCCCGGTGACCTACCGCTGGCTGCGCAGCGACGGCCATGACACCGGGGAACTGACCTACACGGCCGGCCGCGGCGACCGGACAGCCACCGTGCACCTCCGCTGGACGGTCCGCGGCCCCGGCCGCTTCCGGGGCACCGCCCGCCTCCAGGTCCTGCACCCGCGCGGTACGGGCCGTGCGAGCGCCCCGCTGGAGGCGGAGGGAACCATCCGGTACTCCTGCCCCTGAGGGGCGGCGCCGGGCCACCCGGCGGCGATCCCGGTAACGGCTGGTCCGGCCACGTACATGTCGCATTCCCGCCAGCCCAGGCTCCGCCCATGTCCGATGCTGGAGCCATGCGGAACGGGATGCACCACGACAAGGAGCGCTGCCTGCGAGCCGTCCGGTCCAAGGACGCCCGCTTCGACGGCTGGTTCTTCACGGCGGTCCTGACCACGCGGATCTACTGCCGGCCCAGCTGCCCGGCCGTGCCGCCGAAGCCGGAGAACATGACGTTCTACCCGAGCGCGGCCGCCTGCCAGCAGGCCGGGTTCCGGGCCTGCAAGCGCTGCCGCCCGGACACCAGTCCCGGCTCCCCGGAGTGGAACCACCGCGCCGACCTCGTCGCCCGCGCCATGCGGCTCATCGCCGACGGCGTCGTCGACCGCGAGGGCGTGCCGGGTCTCGCCGCCCGTCTCGGCTACAGCACCCGCCAGATCGAGCGCCAGCTGCTCACCGAACTCGGCGCCGGACCCCTCGCGCTCGCCCGGGCCCAGCGCGCCCAGACCGCCCGGCTGCTCATCGAGACGACCGCGCTGCCGATGGCGGAGATCGCGTTCGCGGCCGGGTTCTCCTCGATCCGCACCTTCAACGAGACCGTCCGCGAGGTCTTCGCGCTCTCCCCGAGCGAACTGCGCGACCGCCTGCCGCGGACGACGGCGATCGCCCCCGGCGTCCTGAGCCTGCGGCTGCCGTTCCGCACCCCGCTCAACCCCGACAACCTCTTCGGCCACCTCGCCGCGACCGCCGTACCCGGCGTGGAGGAGTGGCGGGACGGCGCCTACCGGCGCACGCTGCGGCTGCCGTTCGGCCACGGAATCGTGGCGCTGACCCCGCAGGCCGACCACATCGCATGCCGTCTCACCCTGAGCGACCTGCGCGACCTGCCCGTCGCCATCAGCCGCTGCCGCCGCATGCTCGACCTGGACGCGGACCCGGTCGCGGTCGACGACCGGCTGCGCACGGATCCGGTGCTCGCGCCCCTGGTGGACAAGGCCCCCGGCCGCCGGGTGCCGCGTACCGTCGACGAGGCCGAGTTCGCCGTGCGGGCGGTTCTGGGGCAGCAGGTCTCCACGGCCGCCGCCCGCACCCACGCGGCCCGCCTCGTCACCGCCCACGGGGAACCGGTCCACGATCCCGAAGGCGGCCTCACCCACCTGTTCCCCGCGCCCGATGCTCTCGCGGCGCTCGACCCGGCGACGCTGGCGATGCCGCGCACCCGCCGCACCACGTTCGCCACGCTGGTCCGGCAACTCGCCGACGGGTCGCTCCGCCTGGGCATCGAGAGCGACTGGGAGGACAGCCGTGCCCGGCTGCTCGCCCTGCCCGGCTTCGGCCCCTGGACGGTCGACGTGATCGCCATGCGCGCCCTCGGTGACCCCGACGCCTTCCTGCCGACCGACCTCGGCATCCGGCGCGCGGCGCGGGAGTTGGACCTGCCGTCCACCCCCGCGGCGCTCACGGCACGCGCGGCGGCCTGGCGGCCGTGGCGGGCGTACGCGGTCCAGTACCTGTGGGCGACGGACGGTCACCCGATCAACTTCCTTCCCGTGTGAGGATGTTCCCATGAAGCAGCACCCCGCGGCGCAGCATTCCGCGACGCAGCACACCGTGCTCGACAGCCCGTACGGCCCCCTGACGCTGATCGCCACGGACGGTGTCCTGTCCGGTCTCTACATGGTGGGTCAGCGTCACCGCCCGCCCGAGGAGACCTTCGGCGAGCGCGACGACACGCCCTTCGACGAGGCGGCAGACCAGCTGGCGGCCTATTTCGCAGGCGAGTTGAAGGAGTTCACCCTGGAACTGCGCCTGGTGGGGACGCCGTTCCAGCGCAGCGTGTGGGAGCAGTTGCGCCGGATCCCCTACGGCGAGACCCGCTCGTACGGCGAGCTGGCCGAGGTCCTGGGCAGTCCGCGCGCCTCGCGCGCCGTCGGACTCGCCAACGGCAGGAACCCGATCGGCATCATCGTGCCCTGCCACCGCGTGGTGGGGGCGAACGGTGGCCTGACGGGCTACGGCGGCGGCCTGGACCGCAAGAAGCGCCTGCTGGACTTCGAGAGCGGCACGGCCCTCTTCTGAGCGTCGCCCTCGTCGCGACGTCCTTCTGTCGGACGGCACCGAGCAGGACGAGGGGCACGGCGGGCACCGGACGCAGGCAACCGCGGCGGTCGTCCGGGCGGTGAGAGCGGCTCGTCAGCCCGGCGCCTGCGTGCTGAGCCGGCGCAGCAGTCCGGGCAGGGCCGTGCCGATGGGTTCGCGGAGCACCTCGTCGGCCAGGTCGTCGTACGGTGTCGGTTCGGCGTTGACGACGACCAGGCGCGCGCCGTGGTCGGCGGCCACGCCCGCCAGTCCGGCCGCGGGCTGGACCTGCAGGCTGGTGCCGACCGCGATGAACACGGTGCACGCCTTGGTGATCGCGAGGGCCTCACCGAGGACGACGGGGTCGAGCCGTTCGCCGAACATCACCGTGGCCGATTTGAGGATCCCGCCGCATTCCAGGCAGGGAGGGTCGTCCTCCCCGGCTTCGACCCGGGCGAGCGCGTCCTCCATGGGCCCCCGCGCATGACAGCCCGTGCAGACGACGCTGCGGACCGTGCCGTGGAGTTCGAGGACCTTGCGGGCGGGCATCCCGGCGAGCTGGTGCAGCCCGTCGACGTTCTGCGTGATGACCCGCACGGCCGTGCCGGACCGCTCCAGCTCGGCCACCGCGCGGTGCGCGGCGTTCGGCTCGGCCGTCAGCGCCCGGTTCTTGCGCCGCATCTGCCACGAGCGCCGCCGGATCTCCGGATCGCCCATGTAGTACGCGTACGTCACGAGCTTCTCCGCCTCGGGATCCCGTCGCCACAGGCCGTTGGGTCCGCGATAGTCGGGGATCCCGGAATCGGTGGAGATACCGGCACCGCTCAGGATGGCGACGAGGGGCTTGCTCATGTGACCGAGGGTAGGCCGGGCGATCCGGGCACGGCGAACGGATATCGGCTCCGGCCGGTGGCGGAGGAGGCGCCGCTCCGGGCCGCCGGGGTGCCCGCCGTCAACCGACCCGGTGGCCGTTCTCCAGCTCCGCCGTGCCCGTGCCCTCGTCCAGTGCGTTCAGGGCGGCCAGGACACGCAGCCCCAGCTCGTGCGGCAGGTACTCGGTGAGTTCGTCGCGCGGCACGAGCCGCCAGGACAGCAGCTCCTCCTCCTGCAGACGGATCGCCTTGATGTGGTCCTCGCCGAGCACCCCGCCGTCGTACAGATACGCCGCCAAGGGCGGCCGCCCCACCCCGTGCACCCAGTCCACCGCGAGCAGCCGCCCGAGCTCGACGTCGAGCCCGATCTCCTCGGCGGTCTCCCGCCGGGCACCCTGCCGCGGTGTCTCCCCGTCGTCCGACTCGATCGTCCCACCCGGAAGCGCCCACCCGTCACGGTAGTTGGGCTCGACGAGCAGCACCCGCCCCTCGGCGTCGCGGAAGAGCGCGGCGGCGCCGGCGATGATGCGGGGCAGGGAGGCGATGTACGCGGCGAAGTCTGGAGTGCTCATCCCGGCAGCCTAACCAGCACCCGGGCCGCACCTCACGAGTATGATCCCCTGCGCCTCCCCCCGACCTTCGTGCGCCCCTCACGCTCCCACGACCACGGTCTGCAGCAGAGCCGCCATGCCCATGACCTGTGGTCATACTGAGACGCGCGGCAGGCGGTACCTCGGTCTGTGCCTGGCCGGCTGTGGCCATGCACGCGAGCGAAGACCTTGATGTGCGCAGGGCACGAAGAGCAAGGGGACGCAGGTGGCGGACGCTGCAGGGAACGACACTTGGTCGGCGCGGTCGGCGCGGTCGGCGCGGTCGGCGCGGTCGGCGCGGTCGGCGCCGCGGGTGCTCGTCGCCGCGGACAAGTTCAAGGGGTCGCTGACGGCCGTGCAGGTCGCCGAGCGGGTGACGGCCGGACTGCGCGCGGTCGTGCCGGATCTCGAGGTCGAGGCGCTGCCCGTGGCCGACGGCGGGGACGGGACGGTGGACGCGGCCGTCGCGGCGGGGTTCGGGCGGCGTGAGGCACGGGTCGCCGGTCCCCTCGGCGAGGAGGTGACGGCGGCGTTCGCGCTGCGCGGTGACGTGGCGGTCGTGGAGATGGCGGAGGCGAGCGGGCTGCAGCGGCTGCCCGCCGGGGTCCTCGCGCCGCTGACCGCGTCCACGTACGGCTCCGGGGAACTGCTGCGGGCGGCGCTGGACGCAGGCGCCCGGACGATCGTGTTCGGGGTCGGGGGGAGCGCGACGACGGACGGGGGCGCGGGGATGCTGTCCGCGCTCGGGGCGCGCCTCCTCGACGCCGAGGGGGAGCCGGTGGCACCGGGCGGCGGTGGACTCTCGGCGCTCGCCCGTGCGGATCTGTCGGGCCTCGACCCGCGGTTGGCCTCGGTGGACCTGGTGCTGGCGAGCGACGTGGACAATCCGCTGACCGGGCCGAAGGGCGCGGCGGCCGTGTACGGGCCGCAGAAGGGGGCCTCTCCGGACGACGTGGAGAGGCTGGACGCGGCGCTCGTCCGCTACGCGAAGGTGCTGGCGGAGACGATCGGCCCCCGGGCGGCGGAGTACACCGCGTCGCCGGGCGCCGGCGCCGCGGGCGGCATCGGGTACGGGGCGCTGGTCCTCGGCGCACGGTTCCGGCCCGGCATCGAGGTGATGCTCGACGTGCTGGGCTTCGCGCCGGCGCTGGAGCGGGCGTCGCTGGTGATCACGGGGGAGGGGTCGCTGGACGAGCAGACGCTGCACGGCAAGGCCCCGGTGGGCGTCGCCGCCGCCGCCCGGGCGGCCGGCAAGGAGGTGGTCGCGGTCTGCGGCCGACTGGCCCTGCCGCCGGCGGCGCTGGGAGGGGCCGGTATCCGCCGTGCCTACCCGCTGACGGAGACGGAGCCGGACGTCGCCAGGTGCGTCGCGGACGCCGGACCGATCCTGGAGCGGGTGGCGGAGCGGATCGCCCGGGACTTCCTGGCCTGACGGAAGCCGCTGCCGCCCGATACGGCCGTGGCCGGCTCGCCCCATGCTCCCGGCCATGTCCATGCCGTGCCATGTCCGTGCCGTCGCGGCCCTCAGAGCTCCCGGCCGTCCCGGTCCGCGGCCGCCCGGGTGCCGAAAGGTGACCGGTGGGCGGACGAAGGGCCCCGAACCGTCATGGTTCGGGGCCCTTCCCGTCGTACGGCCGCAGACGCCGTCACCGGCCCTACGGCAGCTGTGCCGCCCGCGCCTCGCGGCGGTTGTCCCGGAAGTTGTGCACCCGGCGAGCCGTGGCGAACAGCGGGATCACCGCGCCCATGACCAGTTGCAGCGCGCAGCCCGTCTGGAGGAGGAGCTGGCCGCTGGGGGCGTCGAACGCCCACGCCGCCAGAAGGCCCATGGACAGGACGATCCACCCCAGCATCGCGACCGCCAGGCGGCCCCGCGGCTTCGGGTACTCCACGCGGCTCACCATCAGCCACGCCGTGCCGAGGATCGCCAGCAGGGTGGCGAAGAAGGGCAGCTCCAGCAGGACGATCGAGACCACCGTCAGGGCGCCGAAGGGCGAGGGCATGCCCTGGAACATGCCGTCCTTCATCGTCACGCACGAGAAGCGCGCCAGTCTCAGGACCACCGCGAGCAGTACCACGATCGCTCCGAGCGCGGCCACTCTCTGGTGCGCGTCGTCCGCGACCATGCCGTAGACGAGCACGAAGTACGCGGGCGCCAGACCGAAGCTGATCAGGTCGGAGAGGTTGTCCAGCTCCGCGCCCATCGGGGAGGAGCGCAGCTTGCGGGCCACCAGACCGTCGAAGAGGTCGAAGACCGCCGCGCACAGCATCAGGATGACGGCCGTGGCCGCGCTGTGCCGGGCCATGCCCGTCGACTCCTCGTTGCCCGTCAGGTGCGGGATGAGGATGCCGGTGGTGGTGAAGTACACCGCCATGAAGCCGCACGTGGCGTTGCCGAGGGTGAGCGTGTCCGCTATCGAGAGGCGGAGCGAGAGGGGCATCTCCTCCTCGTCCACGTCGTCGGCCTCCGGCACCCAGTCGGACTGGGTATCGGGATCAATCACGGTCAAGACGAGTCACCCCAGCCACGGTCTTCTGGCCGACCTCCACCGCGACCTCCATGCCCTCCGGCAGATAGAGGTCGACGCGCGAGCCGAAGCGGATCAGGCCGATACGGTCGCCCTGCTCGACCTTGGTGCCCTGCGGCACGTAGGGCACGATGCGGCGGGCGACGGCGCCGGCGATCTGGATCATCTCGATGTCACCGAGTTCGGTGTCGAAGTGCCAGACGACGCGCTCGTTGTTCTCGCTCTCCTTGTTGAACGCGGGGACGAAGCCGCCCGGGATGTGCTCGACCGACGTCACCGTGCCGGCGAGCGGGGCACGGTTGACGTGGACGTTGAGCGGGCTCATGAAGATCGCGACGCGGGTGCGTCCGTCCTTCCACGGCATGATGCTCTGCACCACACCGTCGGCGGGCGAGATGACCCGGCCCCGGGTGATCTCGCGCTCGGGGTCGCGGAAGAACCACAGCATGCCCGCCGCCAGCGCGGTGGCGGGCACGGCCACGGCCTTGGCGGCGCCGGAGCGGCGCGCCCGGGCCAGGCTGAGGGCTGCGGTGGCAACGGTCGGGAGAAGCCACGGCGATGCTCCGCGCGCGAGGCGGACCCGGCCGCGTGGTGCAGAGGTTTGGCTGTGGGGCATGGATGACCTTCGTAGCGGATGATGCCGCGCTTCGACGGGGGACGGCGGCTTTCCGGCGATCGTACCGGTCATGGGCCACAACTGGGCAAGCCAGGAAGCCGAGTCGACGGCCGAAGAGTGTTGACGGGGTGTGATCTTCTTGGTGAAGAAAACACCCCGAACACGGGCAATCACCCCTGGAGGCGATACTCTTCGAGCAGTCGGCGACCGATGATCATTTTCTGGATTTCGGCGGTACCTTCGCCGATGAGCAGCATCGGGGCCTCACGGTAGAGGCGCTCGATCTCGTACTCCTTCGAGAAGCCGTAGCCGCCGTGGATCCGGAAGGCATCCTCCACGACCTCCTTGCAGTACTCGGAGGCGAGGTACTTCGCCATCCCTGCTTCGAGGTCGTTTCGTTCACCCGAGTCCTTTTTGCGCGCTGCATTCACCATCATGGCATGAGCGGCCTCGACCTTGGTAGCCATCTCGGCCAGCTTGAACTGGACGGCCTGGTGCTGGGCGATCGGCTTGCCGAAGGTGTGCCGCTGCTGGGCGTAGGAGACACCCAGCTCGAAGGCGCGCTGAGCGACACCGCAGCCACGCGCCGCGACGTTCACCCGACCGACCTCGACGCCGTCCATCATCTGGTAGAAGCCGCGGCCGGTGACCCCGCCGAGCACC
Source organism: Streptomyces sp. NPDC007264 (assembly GCF_042869095.1). Lineage (NCBI taxonomy): Bacteria > Bacillati > Actinomycetota > Actinomycetes > Kitasatosporales > Streptomycetaceae > Streptomyces > Streptomyces sp. NPDC007264. The sequence continues at coordinate 29,827 of NZ_JBIAFD010000002.1, read as the reverse complement.
CGGTCGGCCGGAACGCGCAGGCCGTCCATGATGAGCTCCGTGGTGTCGACACCCTTGTAGCCCATCTTGTCGATCTTCCCGGGGATGGTGAGGCCGGGGCGGACCTCGCCGAAGCCGGGCTCCTTCTCGACCAGGAAGGTCGTCATCGACTTGTGCGGCGCCGTGCCCTCCGGGTGTCCTTCGTCACTTCGGACGAGAACCGCGACGAGCGAGGACGTGCCGCCGTTCGTCAGCCACATCTTCTGGCCGTTGAGGACGTACTCGTCGCCGTCCTTGACCGCCTTCGACGTGATGGCCGACACATCGGAGCCCAGCCCGGGCTCCGACATCGAGAAGGCGCCGCGGACCTCGCCCAGCGCCATCCTCGGCAGGAAGTGCTCCTTCTGCTCCTGCGTGCCGTGCTGCTTGAGCATGTACGCCACGATGAAGTGCGTGTTGATGATGCCGGAGACCGACATCCAGCCGCGGGCGATCTCCTCCACGCACAGCGCGTAGGTGAGGAGCGACTCGCCCAGGCCCCCGTACTCCTCGGGGATCATCAGACCGAACAGGCCCAGCTCCTTGAGGCCGTCGACGATCTGCTGCGGGTACTCGTCGCGGTGCTCCAGCTCGGTCGCGACCGGGATGATCTCCTTGTCCACGAAGTCGCGGACCGTGGAGATGATCTCCTGCTGGACGTCCGTCAGACCGGCGGTCTGGGCGAGTCGTGCCATGGCTACTTCTCCTGCTGCTTCAGCTCCGGGCGGCCGGGCTGCTCGCCGCCGCGCTCCTTGATGTACGTCTCGGTCGGGACCATGACCTTGCGGCGGAACACGCACACCAGCGTGCCGTCCTGCTTGTAGCCCTTGGTCTCGACATACACGATGCCGCGGTCGTTCTTCGACTTCGACGGCCACTTGTCGAGCACGGTCGTCTCGCCGTAGATCGTGTCGCCGTGGAAGGTCGGAGCCACGTGCTTGAGCGACTCGATCTCCAGGTTGGCGATCGCCTTGCCGGAGATGTCCGGCACGGACATGCCGAGCAGCAGCGAGTAGATGTAGTTCCCGACGACGACGTTCTTGCCGAAGTCCGTCGTCTTCTCCGCATAGTTCGTGTCCATGTGGAGCGGGTGGTGGTTCATGGTGAGGAGACAGAACAGGTGGTCGTCGTACTCCGTGACCGTCTTGCCCGGCCAGTGCTTGTACGTCGCCCCGACCTCGAACTCCTCGTAGGTGCGTCCGAACTGCATGGCCCTACGCCTCCGGGATCTCGAACGTGCTGGTGCGCTGCATGCCGGCGGCGCGGCCCTTGCCCGCGATGACCAGCGCCATCTTGCGGCTCGCCTCGTCGATCATCTCGTCGCCGAGCATCGCCGAGCCTTTCTTGCCGCCCGCCTCGGACGTGCAGTACTCGTACGCGTCCAGGATCAGCTCGGCGTGGTCGTAGTCCTCCTGGGAGGGCGAGAACACCTCGTTGGCGGCGTCGACCTGGCCCGGGTGCAGCACCCACTTGCCGTCGAAGCCCAGCGCGGCGGCACGCGCCGCGACCGCGCGGAAGCCGTCCACGTTGCGGATCTGCAGGTAGGGGCCGTCGATCGCCTGGAGGTTGTTGGCGCGGGCGGCCATGAGGATCTTCATCAGGATGTAGTGGTAGGCGTCCGCCGGGTAGCCGGGCGGCTGCTCGCCCACGACCAGCGACTTCATGTTGATCGACGCCATGAAGTCGGCCGGGCCGAAGATGATCGTCTCGATGCGCGGGGAGGCCTGCGCGATCTCGTTGACGTTGTTCAGGCCCTGCGCGTTCTCGATCTGCGCCTCGATGCCGATGCGGCCGACCTCGAAGCCCATCGTCTTCTCGATCTGCGTCAGCAGCAGGTCGAGGGCGACCACCTGCTGGGCGTTCTGCACCTTCGGCAGCATGATGCAGTCGAGGTTCGGGCCCGCGCCCTCGACGACCGTCACGACGTCGCGGTACGTCCACTCGGTCGTCCAGTCGTTGACGCGCACGACCCTCGTCTTGCCCGTCCAGTCGCCCTCGTTGAGGAACTTGACGATGGTGTGCCGCGCCTCGGGCTTGGCCAGCGGCGCGCACGCGTCCTCCAGGTCCAGGAAGACCTGGTCGGCGGGGAGGCCCTGCGCCTTTTCCAGGAAGCGGGGGTTGCTCCCGGGGACCGCGAGGCAGGAGCGCCGCGGACGCAGGCGGTTGACGGGCGTAGTCATGCGGGGACCTCCAGGGGGTCGAGCTTGTTCGCTGTGCGGATCTCGTCGACGATACGGCCGATGATCCCGGTGATGTCGAAGTCCTTCGGGGTGAAGACCGCGGCCACTCCCACGGCCCTGAGCTGTTCGGCGTCGCCGCTGGGGATGATCCCGCCGGCGATCACCGGGATGTCGGCCGCGCCGGCCTCGCGCAGCCGCCGCAGCACGTCCGGCACCAGCTGGGCGTGGGAGCCGGAGAGGATCGAGAGGCCGACCGCGTGCACGTCCTCGGCGAGGGCCGCGTCCACGATCTGCTCCGGCGTCAGCCGGATGCCCTGGTAGACCACCTCGAACCCGGCGTCACGGGCCCGCACGGCGATCTGCTCGGCGCCGTTGGAGTGACCGTCCAGGCCGGGCTTGCCCACCAGGAAGCGGAGCTTGCCGACGCCGAGCTCCCGGGCGGTGGCGTCCACCTTGCGGCGCACCGCGGCGAGGGCCGTGCCCTCCGCGGCGGCCACGGCGACCGGCGCGGAGGAGACCCCGGTCGGCGCGCGGAACTCGCCGAACACCTCCCTGAGGGCCCCGGCCCACTCGCCGGTCGTGACCCCGGCGCGCGCGCACTCCAGGGTGGCCTCCATGAGGTTCTCGGTGCCCTTGGCCGCCTCCTTCAGCCGCTCCAGCGCCTTGCACGGGCGCGGGTGGTTGAAGGGCGGCTGGTAGCGGGTGTCGCGCCACTCCTGGAGGGAGGCGATGACGCGGGCCTCGACCGCCGGGTCGACGGTCTGGATCGCGGTGTCCAGATCGGCCGTGAGGGGGTTCGGTTCGGTCGTCTCGAAGATGTTGACGCCGATGATCTTCTCCCGGCCGGACTCGATGCGGGCGCGGCGCTCGGCATGCGAGGCGACGAGCTGCGACTTGAGGTAGCCGGACTCGACCGCGGCCATCGCGCCGCCCATCTCCTGGATGCGCTCGATCTCCGCGAACGACTCCTCGACGAGCTGGTTCACCTTGGCCTCGACGACCTTCGAGCCCTCGAAGATGTCGTCGTACTCCAGCAGATCGCTCTCGTGTGCGAGCACCTGCTGGATGCGCAGCGACCACTGCTGGTCCCAGGGCCGGGGAAGACCCAGCGCCTCGTTCCAGGCCGGCAGCTGCACGGCGCGTGCGCGGGCGTCCTTCGACAGGGTCACGGCCAGCATCTCGAGCACGATCCGCTGGACGTTGTTCTCCGGCTGTGCCTCCGTCAGGCCGAGGGAGTTGACCTGGACGCCGTAGCGGAAGCGGCGGTGCTTGGGGTCCTCGATGCCGTACCGCTCGCGGGTGATCCGGTCCCAGATGCGGCCGAACGCCCGCATCTTGCACATCTCCTCGACGAAGCGGACACCCGCGTTCACGAAGAAGGAGATGCGGCCGACGACGTCGCCCATGCGCTCCTGCGGCACCTGGCCGCTGTCGCGCACCGCGTCGAGGACGGCGATCGCGGTCGACATCGCGTACGCGATCTCCTGCACCGGTGTGGCGCCCGCCTCCTGCAGGTGGTAGCTGCAGATGTTGATCGGGTTCCACTTGGGGATGTGGGAGACCGTGTACGCGATCATGTCGGTCGTCAGCCGGAGCGAGGGCCCCGGCGGGAACACGTGCGTGCCGCGGGACAGGTACTCCTTGACGATGTCGTTCTGGGTCGTCCCCTGGAGCTTGGTGATGTCGGCGCCCTGCTCCTCGGCGACGACCTGGTAGAGCGCCAGCAGCCACATGGCCGTGGCGTTGATGGTCATCGACGTGTTCATCTGCTCCAGGGGGATGTCCTGGAACAGCCGGCGCATGTCACCGAGGTGTGCGACCGGGACCCCGACCCGGCCGACCTCGCCGCGGGCGAGGACGTGGTCGGGGTCGTAGCCGGTCTGCGTCGGCAGGTCGAACGCGACCGACAGGCCGGTCTGGCCCTTGGCGAGGTTGCGCCGGTACAGCTCGTTCGACGCCTCGGCCGTGGAGTGACCGGCGTACGTCCGCATCAGCCACGGCCGGTCCTTCTGACGCTCACTCATGGGGCAGACCTCAGATGTTCCGGAAGCGGTTGATGGCGTCGAGGTGCTTCGCGCGCATCTCCTCGTCGCGCACGCCCAGGCCCTCCTGGGGAGCGAGGCACAGCACGCCGACCTTGCCCTGGTGGAGGTTGCGGTGCACGTCGTAGGCGGCCTGACCGGTCTCCTCCAGCGAGTAGACCCTCGACAGCGTCGGGTGGATCTTGCCCTTGGAGACGAGCCGGTTGGCCTCCCACGCCTCGCGGTAGTTGGCGAAGTGGGAGCCGACGATCCGCTTCAGCGACATCCACAGGTAGCGGTTGTCGTACTGGTGCTGGTAGCCCGAGGTGGAGGCACAGGTCACGATCGTGCCGCCCTTGCGGGTGACGTACACGGAGGCGCCGAAGGTCTCGCGGCCGGGGTGCTCGAAGACGATGTCCACGTCCTCGCCGCCCGTCAGCTCGCGGATGCGCTTGCCGAGGCGCTTCCACTCCTTCGGGTCCTGGGTGTGCTCGTCCTTCCAGAACCGGTAGTCCTCGGCGTTGCGGTTGATGATCAGCTCGGCGCCCATCTTCCGGCAGATGTCCGCCTTCTCCTCGCTGGAGACCACGCAGATCGGGGTGGCGCCGCCGGCCAGCGCGAACTGCGTCGCGTAGGAGCCGAGGCCGCCGCTCGCGCCCCAGATCAGCACGTTGTCGCCCTGCTTCATCCCGGCGCCGTTGCGGGAGACCAGCTGCCGGTAGGCGGTCGAGTTGACCAGGCCGGGGGCGGCGGCCTCCTCCCAGCTGAGGTGGCCCGGCTTGGGCATCAGCTGGTTGGACTTGACGAGCGCGATCTCGGCCAGGCCGCCGAAGTTGGTCTCGAAGCCCCAGATGCGCTGCTCGGGGTCGAGCATGGTGTCGTTGTGGCCGTCGGAGGACTCGAGCTCCACCGACAGGCAGTGCGCGACGACCTCGTCGCCCGGCTTCCAGGCGTTGACGCCCGGGCCGGTGCGCAGGACCACGCCCGCGAGGTCGGAGCCGATGATGTGGTACGGCAGGTCATGGCGCTTGGTGAGCTCGGAGAGCTTGCCGTAGCGCTCGAGGAAACCGAACGTCGGCAGCGGCTCGAAGATCGAGGTCCAGACCGAGTTGTAGTTGACCGAGGACGCCATGACGGCGACGAGGGCCTCGCCCGGTCCCAGTTCGGGCAGCGGGACGTCGTCGAGGTGCAGGGACTTGCGGGGGTCCTTGTCGCGGGTGCTGAGCCCGGCGAACATCTCCGTCTCGTCCTTGTGCACGGTGACCGCGCGGTACGAGTCGGGGAGCGGCAGGGCGGCGAAGTCGGCGGACGTGGCCGTCCCCGACTGGATCGCGTCCAGGATGTCCTTCACGGTGGTGCCTCCGGCGAATGGCGTCTTGAGGGGAGACGCTGAGGGTTACGTCGGTGCTGCTGCTGTGTGAGGGGTGCCGTCGGTTCGGCGGGGTGGTGCTGTGGCAGCGCTTTGTGGCGCGGGAAGTTGCCTGTGACGCAGGCGTCCGGGCGCGCTCGCCGAGGCTTGCGGGGACAGCCGGCGTACGAGGGGTCTCTGCACGCCGGCCGCCCGGACACCTTCACCGTATGGCACGGCGTGTCACTCGGCAAGGCACTGCGTGCCAGATATTGCTCTCAGATGAAATCTTTACGTAACAAATGAGCGATGATCGATCAAAACTCCCTCAGGGGGACGTGCGGCCGGGGGGGGGGGGGGGGGGGGGGGGGGGGGGGGGGGGGGGGGGGGGGCCCCCCCCGCGGCCCGCCCGCCCCCCCCCCCCCCCCCCCCCCCCCCCCCCCCCCCCCCCCCCCGCCCGGACCACCACGCGTGCCCGACCGGCTACGCCCGTTCCTTGAGGGCCTGCTCGATGACGCGCATGACCTCGTCCAGCGGGGTGTCGGTCCTGGCCACCGTCACCAGCACCTCCCCCTGCGTGGCCGCGGAGGCCGGTGCCGACCGGGGCGCGGCCTCGCGTCCGGCCCCGATGCCGTTGCCGAACGTCTTGCGGACGATGGCGAAGGCGTGGTCGAGCTGGGCCTCCACGTCACCGTGTCCGTCGGCCCGCAGCCAGCGCCGCAGGACGTGGTTGTGCGCGGTGACGACCGCCGACGCGGCGACCTCCGCGAGCAGCGGATCGTCGTTGGCGTCGTCGTCGTGCGCGTGCTCGTCGAAGTGACCGAGCAGATAGCGGGTGAAGAGGCGTTCGTAGCGGGCGACCGAGGCGATCTCCGCCTCCCGCAGCGTCGGCACCTCGCGCGTCAGCTTGTAGCGCTGCACGGAGATCTCCGGACGGGCCGCGTACATCCGCATGACTTCCTTGATGCCGCGGCACACCGTGTCGAGCGGGTGCTCGTGCGCGGGTGCCGCGTTGAGCACCGCCTCGGCCCGGACCAGGGTGTCGTCGTGGTCCGGGAAGATCGCCTCCTCCTTGGAGCGGAAGTGACGGAAGAAGGTGCGTCGGGCGACTCCGGCCGCCGCCGCGATCTCGTCGACGGTGGTCGCCTCGTAGCCCTTGGTGGCGAACAGCTCCATCGCAGCGGCCGCCAGTTCTCGGCGCATCTTGAGCCGCTGGGCCGCGGCACGCGTGCCTGCGGCACTCTCCGGAGCGTCGGACGTGGCTGGTGTACGGGAGGACTTGGCGGGCTGGGACATGACCCGAACGTACTGCATCTGCGCAGGATGGTGCGCGGGCCCCGGGTTCCCCCCGCCCTGGGCGGGCGGGGGGTTGCCGGCGGGATCGAGCAGTCCGCCCCAGTCGGCCTCGCCGCGGAACCAGTCGCCGGGGCGATCAGCGCTTGGCATATTCGCGGAAGCCGCGGCCGGTCTTGCGGCCGAGGCAGCCCGCGGCCACCAGGTGTTCCAGGAGCGGCGCGGGAGCCAGGCCGGGGTCGCGGAACTCGCGGTGCAGGACCTTCTCGATGGCGAGCGAGACATCGAGACCGACCACGTCGAGAAGTTCGAACGGCCCCATCGGGTAGCCGCCGCCCAGCTTCATCGCCGCGTCGATGTCGTCGAGCGTGGCGTAGTGCTCCTGCACCATCTTGATCGCGTTGTTGAGGTACGGGAACAGCAGCGCGTTCACGATGAACCCGGCGCGGTCGCCGCAGTCGACCGGGTGCTTCTTGATCGACGCGCACAGCCCGCGGACCGTCGCGTGCACATCGTCCGCGGTCAGCACCGTACGGACCACCTCGACCAGCTTCATGGCCGGCGCCGGGTTGAAGAAGTGCATCCCGATCACGTCCTGCGGGCGCGAGGTGGCGCGGGCGCAGGCGACCACCGGCAGCGAGGAGGTGGTGGTGGCGAGGATCGCGCCGGGCTTGCAGACCTTGTCGAACGTGGCGAACAGCTGCTGCTTGACCTCCAGGTCCTCGGCGACGGCCTCCAGCGCCAGGTCGACGTCGGCGAAGTCGTCGTAGGAGCCCGTCGGCCGGATCCGGTCGAGGGTCTGCGCGGCCGCCTCGGCCGTCATCCGCCCCTTGTCGACCGAGCGCGCCAGCGACTTGCCGATCCGGGCCTTGGCGGCCTCGGCCTTCTCCTCGCTGCGGGCGGCGAGGACCACCTCGTAGCCGGCCTTGGCGAAGACCTCGACGATCCCGGACGCCATGGTCCCGGAACCGGCCACGCCGACCGAGCGGACCGGACGGCCGGAAGTCAGGGAGCCGCCGTCCAGGGGGGTCAGCGCGTCCTGCACGACGACCGGGCTGCCCGGCGCCTCGTACGTGTAGAAGCCGCGCCCCGACTTGCGGCCGGTCAGGCCCGCCTCGCTGAGCTGCTTGAGGATCGGCGAGGGGGCGTGCAGCCGGTCGTGGGAGGCGGCGTACATGGCCTCCAGCACCGTGCGGGCCGTGTCGATGCCGATCAGGTCGAGCAGGGCGAGCGGCCCCATGGGCAGCCCGCAGCCGAGCTTCATCGCGGCGTCGATGTCCTCGCGGGAGGCGTACTTGGCCTCGTACATCGCCGCGGCCTGGTTGAGGTAGCCGAACAGCAGGCCGTCGGCGACGAAGCCGGGCCGGTCGCCGACCGCGACGGGCTCCTTGCCGAGGTCGAGGGCGAGGTTGGTGACCGAGCTGATGGCCGCGGGCGCGGTCAGCACGGAGGAGACGACCTCGACCAGCTTCATGGCCGGCGCCGGGTTGAAGAAGTGCAGTCCGAGAACGCGCTCGGGGTGCGCCGAGTCGGCGGCGAGCCGGGTGACGGACAGGGCGTTGGTGCCGGTGGCGATGATGGTGTCCGGGCGCACGATGCCGTCGAGGTCGCGGAAGACCTGCTGCTTGATCTCGTACGACTCCGGGACGACCTCGATCACCAGGTCGGCGTCGGTCGCGGCCTGCAGATCGGTGAAGGTGCGGAAGCGGGCGAGGGTGTCGCCGCGCTCCTGCTCGGTCAGGCGCCCGCGGCTCACGGCGCGGGCGGTGGCCGCGTCCAGAGCGGCCGCGGCCTTGGTGGCCGCCGCCTCGCTGATGTCGATGCCGACGACCTCGCGACCGGCCCGGGCCAGCACTTCGGCGATACCGGTGCCCATGGTGCCGAGGCCGACCACGGCTATGGTCTTGAGCGGGGACAGAGGGGTGTCGGACAGGGGAGTGGCCATCGCGGGACTCCTGGAATGAAGGTGACGACTGAGGAGCGCGCCTTGCTGCGCCTACAGGCGCACACGGTGCGGAGGATGCGGGTGTGACCGGGCTGACGAGCGCACACGCCCGGGTGCCGTGGCGGACGTGCACACGTCCGAAGCGGCGATCCGACCGGCCCTGTCCCGGAGCCGAGTCGTACTGAGGTACGTGATGTACCGAACCGACCAGCGCTCCCACCGCCGTGGGGCGGGGGAGGTGTTCCCGCGGTGGCTGCGTCACCAGGCCACTGCGAGCCGCGAGTGGGTAACTCGCTCGAATGAGCTTAACCTGTGGGTAACGAGCACGCCACCCCCGGACTGTGTGATCTGGGTCCCCGCGCCCGGGTCCGCGCCTAGGCTCGGCTCCATGGACGAAGAGTTGCGAGCGCTCACGGAGCGCTTACGGGCCGAGGCCGCCGGCTCCCCGGAATACGAGCGACTCATGGCGATGGACGATCGCGACGGGCTGGCCGCCGTGCTGACCGAGGCCGGACGGCCGCTGTGGGCCCGGGAACTGGCCGCCTTCCGGCTCGGCGTCGCGGGGGACCGGCGTGCGTTCGAGGCGCTCGTGCTGCTGCTCAACCACCGTGATCCGCAGCGCTGCGCCTCCGCCGCACACGCCCTGGCCCTGCTCGGCGACCCGCGCACCGCCCGTGCGGCGGCGGCCCTCGCCACCAACGAGCTCCGCGTCGCCTACGCCCTCCATCCCGTGCGTCTGCTCGTCGAACTGCGCGCCCCCGAGGCCGTGCCCGCGCTGATCACCACGCTGCGGCGCAGGCTGGGGCCGCACGATCCGTACCGAAGGGTCGCGCTCGCCTGCATCGAGGGGCTCGGCACGCTCGGGGACGCCCGTGCGGGTCCCGTGCTGAGCGAGGCTCTCGCGCACCCGGCGCTCGCGGAGGCGGCGGTGCACGCGCTGGCGCGCATCCCACGGCAGCGGTGAACCCCGGTTCACCACGCCGCCGTCACCCCGGGAGGGCGCGGGCCCACGCGGTCACGCGGCCACGCGTCATCCGGGCAGCACCGCGAACGCCTCGATCTCCATCAGGAACTGCGGGCCCACCAGTGCGGCCACCTGCACCGCCGACGAGGCCGGCAGGCGGTCGTCGGGTATGTGCTCCGCCCGGGCCGCGCGGATCGCCGGCATGTGAGCCATGTCCGTGACGAAGTAGGTCAGTTTGACCACGTCGTCGAAGGTGGCCCCGGCGGCGGCCAGGCAGCGGCGCAGGTTCTCGAAGACCTGACGGGCCTGGGCCGCCGGGTCGCCCTCGCCGACGAGCTTGCCGTCCTCGTCCAGGGCCAGCTGGCCCGAGACGGCGACGAAGCGCCCGGTGCCGATGACGATGTGTGTGTAGGCGGTGGCGGGGGCGACCCCGGCGGGGGCGGGGATCCTGGTCGGCTCGCTCATGACTCCATGGTGGACCACGGGTGTGACATCGCCGCTGCCCTCCCGCTCAGCCGCGGGAGCCCAGCAGTCCGTGCAGGGTCGCCCCGCGTGCGGCGGCGGTTCCCGCCGTGCCGCTCTGCGGCTTCGGGTCGGGTGGCCTGGGGCAGGCCGCGTCGGTCTCACCGGCGCCGCGCGGCAGGGTGCCGTCGGCGAGGTACGCCGCCAGGTGACGGTCCATGCACGCGTTGCCGCTCAGGGTGACGCCGTGGTTGCCGCCGCCCTGTTCGACCACCAGCCGGGAGCCGCGCAGCAGGTGATGGAGCGTCACGGCGCCCGCGTACGGCGTGGCGGCGTCGTCCGTCGCCTGCAGCAGCAGCGTCGGCGGCAGCGCGTCGTTGGACACGTCCACCGGCCGCTTGAAGGCCGTGGGCCAGAACGCGCACGGCGCGTTGTACCAGGCGTTGTTCCAGGTCATGAACGGTGCCTTGGCGTACGCGGCCCAGTTGTCCCTGCGCCACCGCACCCAGGCGCGCGGCCAGGAGGCGTCGCGGCACTGCACGGCGGTGTACACGCTGTAGCCGTTGTGCCCCGCGGCGTCGACCGCCGCCAGCTTGTCGTACGCCTTGACCAGCGGGGCGGCGTTCCCGTCGTTCGCATAGGCCGCGAACGCCTTGGCGAGGTGCGGCCAGTAGCCGTCGTAGTAGCCGCCCGGCATGAAGGTGTCCTCCAGTTCGGAGGCACCCACCTTCCCCTGGGCGGGCTCGTGGGCCAGTGCCGCCCGCATTGCGTACCACTTGTCCTCGACCACGGCAGGATCGGTCCCGAGCCGGTACGTCCCGTCATGGCGGGCCACCCACGCCAGGAACGCCCGATGACGGTCGTTGAACGCGTAGTCCTGCCGGATGTTGTCCTCGTACCAGACGCCGGTGGGGTCGACGACGGAGTCCAGCGCCAGGCGGCGTACCCGCTGCGGGAAGAGCTTCGCGTACACGGCGCCGAGGTAGGTGCCGTACGAGTACCCGAAGTAGCTGATCTTCTCCGCGCCGAGCGACCGCCGGATCGCGTCCATGTCCCGCACGGCGCTGACCGTGTCCAGGTGCGGCAGGACGCTCGCGTACCGGGTGGCGCAGGCGCGGGCGAAGGACACGACGCGGGAGAGGTTGGCGCTCTCCAGGGCGGGCGTGCCGGGCACGGAGTCGGGCCGTACCGGGGCGAAGTGGTCGGGCCGGCAGTCCAGCGCGGGCGTGCTGCGGCCCACGCCGCGCGGATCGAAGCCGATGATGTCGTACTGCGCCGCCACCGCCGGGGGCAGCGCGGACGCGACGAATCCGGCGAGCTGAAGACCGCTGCCGCCGGGCCCGCCCGGGTTGACCAGCAGCGGCCCCTGGGAGGTCTTCGCGGTGTGCGGGACGCGTGACAGCGCCAGCGTGATCTGCCGCCCGCGCGGGTGCGCGTGGTCGAGCGGCACCGTCAGCGTCGCGCACTGGAGCCTCGGATAGTCGTCGGTACCGCACTTCTCCCAGGCGAGCGGCGCTCCTTGCGCGGTGTCCGCGGTGTCCGCGGCGCGCGGTGGGCTCGCGTCGGCCGGGGCGGCGGTGAGCATCCCGGCCAGTACGACGGCGGTCCCGCACAGCGCTCCTGCGCGTCTTCTCATGGTCGCGGCTCCCAGGGCGGAAGGGGTCGGACCCGGGTGCCGGGTCTTCGCCGCATCGTCCCGGAAAGTCCGCCCGCAAGAGCATGTTCGGGCCGGAGTTGACCCGATTGGGGCCGTGGGAAGCGCTCGGATGCGCGTCGGCTGCCGTCGCGCCGAAGCTGTCAGGGGCTGTCAGGGGCTGTCAGAGGAGCGAGAGTTGGGTGGGCCCGGCCGCCGCGGGCTCGGGCGCCACCGGCCCGGCCGCGACCGCGGCGGGCTCGGGTCCGGGCCGCCGTATCCTGCGCGGCATGCCCGCGCGCGTGGGGCCGATGCCGTACTCCTGGGCCAGTTCGTGCACCTGGCCGGTGATGCGGCGCTGGTACCACTTCGGGGCGTAGGCGCCCTCCGCGTACAACCGTTCGTAACGCCGCACGAGATGCGGGTGCCGGCGCTCCAGCCAGGCCATGAACCACTCGCGGGCGCCCGGGCGCAGATGCAGCACCAGCGGGGTCACCGAGGTGGCCCCGGCCGCGGCGATCGCCCGCACGGTGTCGCGGAGTTGGGCGGGATGGTCGCTGAGGAACGGGATGACCGGGGCCATCAGGACACCGCAGCCGATGCCGTGTCGGTCCAGGCTGCGGACGACGTCCAGCCGGCGCTCCGGCGCCGGGGTACCCGGTTCGACGGTGCGCCACAGCTCCTGGTCGACGAAGCCGACGGACACGGAGACGCCGACGTCGGTGACCTCGGACGCCTGCTTCAACAGGTCGAGGTCGCGCAGGATGAGCGTGCCCTTGGTGAGGATCGAGAACGGGTTCGCACGGTCGCGCAGGGCCGTGATGATGCCCGGCATCAGCCGGTAGCGGCCTTCGGCGCGCTGGTAGCAGTCGACGTTGGTGCCCATGGCGATGTGCTCGCCGTGCCAGGTGCGCGAGGCGAGGTGGCGGCGCAGCAGCTCCGGGGCGTTGACCTTCACCACGATCTGGCTGTCGAAGTCCAGCCCCGTGTCGAGGTCCAGGTAGCTGTGCGTCCTGCGGGCGAAGCAGTACACGCACGCGTGCGTGCAGCCGCGGTAGGGGTTGACCGTCCACTCGAACGGCATGCGGGAGGCGCCCGGCACCCGGTTCACGATCGAGCGGGCCCGGACCTCGTGGAAGGTGATTCCACGGAACTCCGGGGTGTCGAAGGTGCGGGTGGTCACCGCGTCCGCGTCGAACAACGCGGGGTTGCGGACCGTGGCGGGGTTCTCGGTCAGATGGTCCCAGCGCATGGGCGTCTCCTCGGTAGCACTGGGCACAGAATAGAACAGCTGTTCCCTTGATCGCGAGGGGAGATTCGATCGCCCGTTCGAGTGACGGGCGCCTCCCTCGCGGCCGCTCCGCCGCCTCCCTCCCGCCGCTGTCGGCGCGTCCCGCAACCAGGTGTCGCGAACTGTGACATGACGGAAGCATGCAGAAGCCGAAACCGCCGCAGACCCTGTCCGCCGGCGTGCGTCGCCTCACGCTGGAGGCCGCGGGCGTCACGCTGTCCTGTCTGCTCGCCGAGCCGTCGGACGGCACACCGCGCGCCACCGTGCTGGCCGTGCACGGCGGCGGTATGACGGCGGCCTACTTCGACGGGCAGGCCCACCCCGACCTGTCCCTGCTCACGCTCGGCGCGCGACTCGGCTTCACCGTGCTCGCGGTGGACCGGCCCGGCTACGGTCTGTCCGCCGGTCAACTCCCCGACGGGCAGACCCTCGCCGAACAGGCCGTGGTCCTGGAGGCGGTCATGGAGCGGTTCGCCGCGGGGCACGCCACCGGTGCGGGCTTCTTCCTGCTCGCGCACTCCTACGGCGGCAAACTCGCCCTCATGACCGCCGCGCACGGCATGGGGGCGCTCGCCGTGGACGTGTCGGGCTGCGGCCACCGTTACGCCGCCGAGCCGGACGACCTGCGGCGGATCCGCAGCGGCGCGCACTGGGGACGCAACTGGGGGCCGCTGCGCCTGTATCCGCCGGAGACGTTCCGCGCGATCGGTGCCGTGGTGGCCCCCATGCCGGCCCGTGAGGCGGGCGAGATCCCCCGCTGGACGGCGATCTTCGAGGAACTGGCGCCCCGCGTCCCCACCCCCGTGCGGCTGACCTTCGCCGAGCACGAGGCGTGGTGGCTGCACGGGGAGCGGGACATCGCCGAGATCACCTCACGGCTGGCCTCGGCCCCCGTCGTCCGTGTCGAGGGGCAGCCGGGCGCGGGCCACAACATCAGCCTGGGATGGGCGGCCCGCGCGTACCATCTGCGCGCCCTCGCCTTCTTCGAGGAGTGCCTTGCCGGCCCGCGGCCGCAGGCCGGCGCCCGGACCGCTTCCCGGCTCGACGCCGGGCCGGGGCCGGGGCAGGACGCTCTGGCCCCGCCGGGCTGAGCGCCTGTGCGCAAACCCGTCCGGGCCGGCCCGAGGGCTCAGTCGGTGCCCGGCTGCCGGGACGGCGCGGCGGGCCGGTCCGGGCGGCGGATCTGCAGGCCGGGACGGCGCCGGTGGACGGTCAGGTAGGACAGGCCGCCCTCGCCCGCGCTCAGGCTGCGCGAGGAGCCGTGGGGCAGCCAGAACAGGGCGCCTTCCGTGAGGGGCCGACGTCCCTCGGCGGTGTCGAGGACGCCGTCGCCGGCCACGACGAGGAGCAGGACGTCCAGGTCGGGCTCGGCGTGGGTGCCCACGCGCTGCCCGGGCGGCAGATGGATCACGTTCGCGTCGAGCTGGCGTCCGTCCTCGGCCAGTTTCCACAGGGCTCCGGCCGGGTTGTCGGCCGGCTCGGTCAGGGCCCGGACGTCGCACAGCAGTTGCGGGGCCGGGGCCGTGGGCGCGCCGCCGTCGGGCGGCTCGCCCGGGGTGCTCCCGGTGGCCCGCAGGTGGATCTCGGACGGTGTCACGGCTCTTCCCTTCCCGTCTTCCCGCGCCGGCGGCCCCTATTATTACATGTAGCATTCGTAAAAATTCCGCGGTGGGAGTGGCCGCCCGAGGGGACCCGAGAGGAGGAGCGGACCGTGACGTATGTGATCGCGCAGCCGTGTGTCGACGTGAAGGACCGGGCGTGCGTCGAGGAGTGCCCCGTGGACTGCATCTACGAGGGGCAGCGTGCCTTGTACATCCATCCGGACGAATGCGTCGACTGCGGCGCGTGCGAGCCGGTCTGCCCCGTGGAGGCGATCTTCTACGAGGACGACGTGCCGGCCGAGTGGACGGACTACACCAAGGCGAACGCGGAGTTCTTCGACGACCTCGGATCGCCCGGCGGCGCGGCCGGGCAGGGTGTGATCGAGCGCGACCACCCGCTGATCGCCGCGCTGCCGCCGCAGGGCGAGGGCTGACCGCCCGGACGCCGTGGGCTTCTCCCGGGGACCGGCCGGCACGAGCCCCGATCGCGCGCCCCTCGCGTCCGGGCGGGGCGCGGGACGGGCGGGGCGCGGGACGGGCGGGGCGCGGGACGGGCGGGGCGCGGGAAGCGGGACGGGCGGGGCGCGAGGGGCGCGTCGGGCAACTTCCGCGCGCCGCAACAGCATTCGCCGCCGTGGAGCCGGTCCCCTTCCCCGGGCCCGGTACCCGCGCCACGCCTGGGGGTACGCCCGATCGCGCGCCTCCGGCCCGTCGTCGGCGTAGGGTGGCCCTGACGGAGGGGCGTGCGACGGCGGCATCGGCTCCCGACGTCCCGGGAGGTGCCCCTATGCCGGATGATCCGCGGCGGCCGGAGGACGTGGCCGCACGCGTGGTCGCCGCACTCGAGCAGGCCGGCCGGCTGCCGGACGGTGCGTCCCTGGAGGAACTGAGCGCCCAGGTGCGACAGTTGGCCCTCGGACAGCGCCGTATGCGGCGACTGCTGGACGCGGTGGTGGCGATCAGTGCCGACATGGACACCCGGGCCGTGCTGGAGCGCATCGTGGACGCGGCCACCGACCTCGTGCCCGCGCGCTACGGCGCCCTGGGCGTCCTCGGGGAGAACGGTGAATTCGTCGACCTGCTCACCGTGGGAGTGGACGGTGAGCGGCTGAAGGCCGACCTGGGTCTTCCCCAGAGACACGGCCTGCTGGGCAGCCTGGTCGCCCAGCGCAAGCCCCTGCGGGTCGGCGAGATCACCGCGGACCCCCGCTCGGTCGGCTTCCCGGCGGGCCACCCGGCCATGCGGACGCTCCTGGGCGTTCCACTGATGGTCCGCGGCACCGTGTACGGCAATCTCTACCTGGCGGACAAACGCGACGGCACCCCGTTCACCGACGACGACGAGGCCCTGCTGACCGCGCTGGCCAGCGCCGCGAGCGTCAGCATCGAGAACGCCCGCCTGTACGAGCGCCTCAAACGGGCCGCCGAACACTTCCAGCGCCGTATGCTGCCCGTCCTGCCGGACCTGCGACCCATCGAGGTGCAGGGCCACTATCAGCCGGCCTCCGAACTGCCCCGGCTCGGCGGGGACTGGTACGACGCCCTCGTGCTGCCGGACGGCGCCGTCTGCGTGATGATCGGCGACGTCACCGGTCACGACGTGGAGGCCGCCCCCCTCATGGGGCAGATCCGCAACATGCTGCGGGCCCTGGTGTACGACCGGGGCGGGCCGTCGGGCCTGATCGTGTCGAAACTCGACCGCGCCCTGACGATGTTCGACGACCCGCCCACGGCCACCTTGGTGCTGGGCCGCATCGAGCGCCGGCAGGGGCGGTACACCTTCCGCTGGAGCAACGCCGGGCACCCGCCACCGCTGCTGATCGGCCCCGAGGGCGTCGGCACCTACCTCGCCCCCACCCACCACGGGATCCCCGTGGGTGTCGATCCCTCGGTGCCGCGATTCGACCACGAGCACCCGCTCCCGCCGGGCAGCACCCTGCTGCTGTACACCGACGGGCTGGTGGAGCGCCGCGGACAGGACATCGACACGGGCCTGACGGCCCTGGCCGACGAGGCCGCCCGCCTGTCCACGGCACCCCTGGACCGGCTGTGCGCGGAACTGGTCGCCGGGCACGGTCAGGTGTTCGACGACGATGTGGCCGTCCTCGCCCTGCGCATACCGGCCGGTCTGGTGGCGTGAGATGCCGCGGCGCGCGCCGTCGTGCGCGCCGTGGACCCCCGATGTCCCGGTCCCGTCCATGGCCGCGGTCCCGGGTGTGATGGGATGGCGCACACCCCATCACATGCACAGGGAAGAGGGAGGCCATGGCGCAGGTCGAGGCCACGACGGAGCGGGTCATCGCGGCGGAGGCGGACGACGTGTTCGACGCTCTCGCGGACTACAGCGGTACCCGTGCGAAGCTGCTGTCCGAGCACTTCAGCGAGTACGAGGTG
Organism: Streptomyces sp. NPDC007264; assembly: GCF_042869095.1. Lineage (NCBI taxonomy): Bacteria > Bacillati > Actinomycetota > Actinomycetes > Kitasatosporales > Streptomycetaceae > Streptomyces > Streptomyces sp. NPDC007264. Next base: position 12,677 of record NZ_JBIAFD010000002.1, on the reverse strand, counting down.
CGTGAGGGCGGCGACGGCGAGGGCACCGTCGTGCACTGGAAGCTCCAGGCCACCAGCAAGCGCGTGCGTGACTGCCTCATGGAGGTCAGCGAGCCGACCGACGGCGATCTCGTCGAGAAGGACCGCAACTCCTCCATGGTCACCACCTGGCGGGTCACCCCGGCCGGCGAGGGCAGGTCCCGCGTCGTCGTCACCACCGTCTGGAACGGCGCGGGCGGCATCGGCGGCTTCTTCGAGCGCACGTTCGCACCCAAGGGCCTCGCCCGGATCTACGACGAGGTCCTCGCGAAGCTGGCCGTCGAGATGGAGAAGTAGCGCCAGGAGGCGAAGACCTGAGGCGCCGTCACGGCTCCTCGCGCGGTCCGGGGGCGCGGAGCCCGTGCCCCGAGCCCCCGGAGCGCACCCCGTCAGCCGTCCGGCTGATTCTCACGCTCACCGTTTCGAGTGGTTTTCCGTACGACGCGGTTGTACGCCGTAGGGCTCCGACCGGCGCATACCTCCGCGCGGACCGGCCTCCGGGTGACTCGTCGCGCTTGCTCCCAGTTGTCGCGCAATGCGAGAAATGGGCGGCGCAGACGCGACGAGGGGAGCGGTACGTGGGCGGGACCACTGTGGTGGACGTGGACAGCGAGCGGGTCGTGCCGCCCGTGGTCCCGGACGCGCCCCGGCAGCCGGCCGGCACCGAAGGACGGCCGGCGCTCGCCCCCGGCCGGGTGCGTCTGGTCTTCACGGGTCTCATGCTCGCACTGCTGCTCGCCGCCCTCGAGCAGATGATCGTCGCCACCGCGCTCCCGAAGATCGTCGGCGAGCTGCACGGCCTGGACCGGATGTCCTGGGCGATCACCGCCTACCTGCTGACCTCCACCGTGGGGCTGCCGGTCTACGGCAAGTGCGGTGACCTCTTCGGCCGCAAGGGCGTCTTCCAGTTCGCCATCGCCGTCTTCGTCGTCGGCTCGGCGCTCGCCGGACGGGCGCAGACCATGGACCAGTTGATCGCCTTCCGGGCCGTCCAGGGCATCGGCGCCGGCGGTCTCCTGATCGGTGTCCAGGCGATCATCGCGGACATCGTGCCGCCCCGAGAGCGGGGCCGCTTCATGGGTTTGATCGGTGCCGTCTTCGGCCTCGCCTCCGTCGCCGGGCCGCTGCTCGGCGGCTACTTCACCGACCACCTCTCCTGGCGCTGGTGCTTCTACGTCAACGTGCCCTTCGGCCTGGTCACCCTGGCCGTCGTCACCGCCGTGCTGAAACTGCCGAAGCCCACCGGGAAGGCCCGCCTCGACGTGCTGGGCACCCTGCTGCTGGCCGCCGCGTCGACCTGCCTGGTGCTGCTGACCAGTTGGGGCGGCACCGAGTACGCGTGGGGCTCGCGCGTCATCCTGGGACTGGGCGCCGGCGCGGCCCTCGCGAGCGTCCTCTTCCTCGTCGTCGAGCGGTTCGCGCCCGAACCCCTCATCCCGCTGCGCCTGTTCCGCGACCCGGTCTTCACCGTCACCGGGCTGGTGGGCCTGGTCATCGGCGTCGCCCTGTTCGGCGCCGCCAGCTATCTCCCCACCTTCCTGCAGATGGTCGACGGGGCGAGCGCCACCGGGTCCGGGCTGCTGATGCTGCCCATGATGGCCGGGATCGTGGGGGCCTCGGTCGTCTCCGGACAACTGGTCAGCCGCACCGGCCGCTACAAGGCGTTCCCGGTCCTCGGCAGCGCCCTGGCCGCCGTGGGGATGTGGCTGCTGTCCCGGCTCGACACGGACACACCGCGGTCGCAGTACAGCGTGTGGATGGCCGTCCTCGGCGTCGGCATCGGCCTGGCGATGCCCGTCCTCGTCCTCGCCGTGCAGAACTCCGTGCGCCCCGCCGACCTCGGCACCGCGACCAGCGCCAACACCTACTTCCGGCAGATCGGCGGCAGCGTGGGCGCCGCCGTCTTCGGCACCCTGTTCGCGGGCCGGCTCTCCGACGCGCTGGAGCAGCGGCTCCCCCGACGGGCGGCTGCCGCCCTGCCCGACTCCGAGTCCATCACCCCGCAGCTCGTCCACGCGCTGCCCCCGGCACTGCGCGGCGCGTACATCGAGGCGTACGCCGACGCCATGCCGCGCATCTTCCTCTGGCTCGTGCCGGTGCTCCTCGCCGGCCTGCTCATCGCCTTCTTCCTCAAGGAGAAACCGCTGGTGTCCCACAACGCCCCCGTCGAGTCCCCGCTCACGGCCCAGATCCCGCAGGCGCGTTCGCCGTATCCCGCGGGAGTGCCCGTGTGCGGCACGGTCCAGCACCCCGACGGCACCGTGGTGCCCCGTGCCGCGCTCACCCTCATCGACGTCGCGGGGCAGCAGATCGGGCGGGGCGCGAGCGGCGAGGACGGCCGGTACGCCCTGTCCACCCCCGGATCCGGTGCGTACGTCCTGATCGCCGCGGCAGGCGGTCACCAGCCGCAGGCCGTCTCGGTGACCGTCGGGGAGCGCCCGGTGGAGCTGGACGTCGTGCTCGGCGGCGCCGGGAGGCTCGCGGGGAGCGTGCTGACGGCGGACGGCACGCCCGTGCGCGACGCCGCCGTCACGCTCACCAACGTGCACGGAGAAGTGGTCGCGAGCACGCGCAGCGGGCGCGAGGGAAGCTACGTCATCACCGAACTCGTGGCCGGCGAGTACACCCTGGCCGCCAGCGCGCCCGCCTTCCGCCCCGCCGCCCTGCCTGTGACCGTGCAGGCCGCGCGCGAGACCCGGCAGGACGTCGAACTCGCGGGCGGCGCCGTACTGCGCGGCACCGTGCGCGCCGGGGGCGGGCGGCCCGTCGAGGACGCGCGGGTGACGCTGCTCGACGCCGCGGGAAACGTGGTCGACACGCTCACCACGGGCCCGGACGGAACGTTCCGGTTCGTCGACCTGTCCTCCGGCGAGTACACCGTCATCGCCGCGGGATACCCCCCGGTGGCCACGGTGTTGCAGGTGGCGGGCGGCGGACGGACGGAACGGGATCTGCAACTCGGACACGAGGACTGACCGGCGTGCGGCGTGCGGCGCTCCGGAGCGCGAGCCCCCAGGCCGCCGGCAGGATGCCGGCGCACGCGATGTCATGCGCGGCCTCCGGATGGGCAGGACACTCCTTGACCGGCCGGACGGCGGAGGAGGGTGGAGCATGGTGCGTACGCTCGGTGTCGCCGTCGTGGGATTCGGCTGGATGGGGCGGGTGCACACCCAGGCGTACATCCGTGTGCCGCACCACTTTCCCGGGCTGACCGTCCGGCCCCAACTGGTCGCCGTCGCCGACGAGGTCCCCGGCCGCGCCGAGGAGGCCGCGGGGCGGTACGGGTTCGCCACGGCGGTCCAGGACTGGCGCGAGATCGCCGCCGACCCGCGCGTCGCGGCGGTGAGCATCACCGCCCCGAACTTCCTGCACCGCGAGATCGGCGTGGCCATGGCCGGGGCGGGCAAGCACATCTGGATCGAGAAGCCGGTCGGCCTGACCACCGGGGACGCCCGGGCGGTCGCGGACGCCGCGGCAGCGGCCGGCGTGCACGGAACGGTGGGCTTCAACTACCGCAACGCGCCGGCCGTCGCCGCCGCCCGCGAGCTGATCACCTCGGGCGGGATCGGCGCCGTCACCCATGCCCGCATCCGTCTCTTCAGCGACTACGCGGCCCACCCCGAAGGCGCCCTCACCTGGCGGTACGAGCGCGAGCGCGGCGGCAGCGGAGTCCTCGGCGACCTCGCCTCGCACGGGGTGGACCTGGCCCGCTTCCTGCTCGGTGAGATCGAGTCGCTGGCTGCCGACACCGCTGTCTTCGTCCCCGAGCGGGCGCGTCCCGCCGGGGCCACGGCCGGCCACACCCGGGCCACGGGCGGCGAGCCCGGCCCGGTGGAGAACGAGGACTACGTCAACTGCCTGCTGCGCTTCGCCTCCGGCGCCCGCGGCGTCCTGGAGGCGTGCCGGGTCTCGGTCGGTGAGCAGAACGCCTACGGCTTCGAGGTCCACGGCACCCAGGGCGCCGTCTTCTGGGACTTCCGCCGCATGGGCGAACTCGGTGTCAGCCGCGGCACCGCCTACCAGGACCAGCCCGTCAGCACCTGCTACGTCGGCCCCGGGCACGGCGCGTACGCCGCCTTCCAGCCGGGCTCGGCCAACGGCATGAGCTACGACGACCTGAAGGTCGTCGAGGCCCACCACTTCCTGCGCTCCGTCGCGGAGGGCACCGCCCACGGAGCCACCCTCGACGACGCCGTGCGCAGCGCCACCGCGCTGGACGCGATGAGCCGCTCCGCCGAGCGGCGCACCTGGGTGGACCTGGCGTGAGTCAGGGCGTCACAGATGCCGCCGTCGGCCGGCGATGTGCCGGTCGTACCTCTCCCGGGCGGTCCGGGCCGCCTCGCGGGAGGCGACCTCGGCGACGGGCACGTCCCACCACGCCTCGGCGGGCGGTGCGGTGGGCGTCGGGTCGGTCTCGACATGGACGCAGGTCGGCCGGTCCGAGGCGCGCGCCGCGGCGAGGGCCTCGCGCAGTTCCCGCACGGTCCTGGCGCGCACCACGTCCATGCCGAGGCTGGCGACGTTGGCGGCCAGGTCCACCGGGAGCGGGGCGCCGGTGAAGGTGCCGTCGGCGGCCCGGTAGCGGTAGGCGGTGCCGAAGCGCTCGCCGCCGGTCTCCTCGGACAGCCCGCCGATGGAGGCGTAGCCGTGGTTCTGGACGAGGACCAGGTTGACGGGCAGGCGCTCCTGCACCGCCGTGACGATCTCGGTGGGCATCATCAGATAGGTGCCGTCCCCGACGAGCGACCACACCACGGTGCCGGGCGCGGCCTGCTGGACGCCGATGCCCGCCGGGATCTCGTAGCCCATGCAGGAGTAGCCGTACTCCAGGTGGTACTGGTGCGGGGAGCGGGCCCGCCACAGCTTGTGCAGGTCGCCGGGGAGCGAGCCGGCCGCGTTGATCACCACGTCGTCGTCGCCCACGACCGCGTCCAGGGCGCCGAGGACCTGGGTCTGGGTGGGTGCCGCGTTCTCGTCGTCCGCGCGGAAGGCGGCCTCGACGACCCGCTCCCAGCGCTCCTTGCCCGCGCGGTACTCCGCCTCGTACGCCTCACCGACCCGGTGGTCCGACAGCCCCTCGGTGAGCGCCTCGAGGCCCGCCCGGGCATCGGCCACCAGGGTGCGGGCGGCGAGCTTGTGGGCGTCGAAGGCGGCGATGTTCAGATTGAGGAACCGCACGCCGGGGTGGCGGAAGAGGGTGCCGGAGGCGGTGGTGAAGTCGCTGTGACGGGTGCCGACGCCGATGACCAGGTCCGCGGTGCGGGCGATCTCGTCGCAGACCGCGGTACCGGTGTGACCGATGCCGCCGAGGTCCGCCGGATGGTCGTGGCGCAGCGAGCCCTTGCCCGCCTGGGTGGCGGCGACCGGGATGCCCGTGGCGTCGACCAGCGCCCTGAGCGCCTCCTCCGCCCCGCTGTGGTGGACGCCGCCGCCGGCCACGATCAGCGGCCGTTCGGCGGCGCGGACCGCCCGCACCGCCTCCGCCAGTTCCACCGGGTCCGGGGCCGGACGGCGCACGTGCCAGATCCGCTCCGCGAAGAACTCCTCCGGCCAGTCGTACGCCTCCGCCTGCACGTCCTGCGGCAGGGCCAGGGTGACCGCGCCGGTCTCGGCCGGGTCGGCGAGGACCCGCATGGCGCCGAGTGCGGACGGGATCAGCATGTCGGGGCGCGTGATCCGGTCGAAGCGGCGGGAGACCGGGCGCAGCGTGTCGTTGACCGAGACATCGGCCTCGACCGGGTGCTCCAGCTGCTGCAGCAGGGGCTCCGCGGGGCGCGTCGCGAAGTAGTCGCCGGGCAGCAGCAGCACCGGCAGGCGGTTGATCGTCGCGAGCGCGGCCCCCGTGACGAGGTTGGTGGCGCCGGGGCCGATGGACGTGGTGACCGCCTGCGCGGACAGCCGGTTCCGCCGCCGCGCGTACCCCACGGCCGCGTGCACCATGGCCTGCTCGTTGCGGCCCTGGTGGAAGGGCATGGCGTCCTCGCCGGCCTCCAGCAGCGCCTGCCCGACGCCCGCGACATTGCCGTGGCCGAAGATGCCCCAGGTGCCGGCGATCAGCCGGTGGCGTGCGCCGTCGCGCTCCGTGTACTGCACGGACAGGAAGCGCACCAGCGCCTGGGCGACGGTCAGACGGCGAGTGGACCGGCTCATCGGGACCTCACTGGGACGGGACGGTGGGGGAGCGGGACAACGGACCGGCGTCCGCGGTCCGGGCGCCGCGGAGCCGGGGCGGGCGGACGCGGGCGGAAGAGAGCGCGGCCGGGCGGCTCCGGTGCGACGTCCACGGCGTAGGCTCCGGGGGTGGCCCTGGCGGCGGGAAGGTGGTGCGTGGTGGTCATGGTGCCCTTCTGGGACGCGGTGTCACAGCAGGCCGACCGCGGTGTCCACCGCCGCCTCCACGCCGCCCTCGGCGGGATACAGCAGCGACCGGCCCACGACCATGCCCTGCACGGTGGGCAGGCGCAGCGCCTTGCGCCATCGCTCGTACGCGCCCTCCTGGTCCCTGCCGACCTCGCCGCCGAGGAGCACGACGGGCAGCGTGGACGCCTCCAGGGCCTCGGCCATCTCGTCGGGGTCCTCGGTGACGGGCAGCTTGAGCCAGGTGTAGGCGGAGGTGCCGCCGAGGCCCGAGGCGATGGCGATCGACCGGGTGACGGCCTCGGCACTCAGGTCGTTGCGCACCCGGCCCTCGACGCGGCGCGATATGAACGGTTCGACGAACAGCGGCAGCCGGCGTGCGGCCATGCCGTCGACGGCCCGCGCCGCGGCCTCCAGGGTCCGCAGGGAGCCCAAGTCGTCGTAGTCGATGCGCAGCAGCAGTTTGCCGGCGTCGAAGCGGAGCCGTTCGATGTCCTCGGCGCGGTGGCCGGTGAAGCGGTCGTCCATCTCGAAGGACGCGCCCGCGAGGCCGCCGCGGTTCATGGATCCCATGACAACCTTGTCGTCCAGGACGCCGAGCAGCAGCAGGTCCTCCAGGATGTCCGCGGTGGCCAGCACCCCGTCCACGCCGGGCCGGGACAGCGCGATGCACAGGCGCTCCAGGAGATCGGCGCGGTTGGCCATGGCCAGGCGGCGGTCGCCGACCCCCAGGGCGCCCCGCGCGGGGTGGTCGGCGGCCACGATCATGAGGCGGCCGCTGTCGCCGATCAGCGGGCGGCGGACCCGGCGGGCGGCGGCCTCGGCGATGGCCTCCGGATGCCGGGCGCGCACCCTGACGAGGGCGGGGATGCTGATGCTCACAACAGGCTCCGTTCGGGGGGTGGCAGCGGTCGGCCGCGGGCGAGGAGGGCCCCGGCGCGGCGGTCAGCCGCGGTCGAGGAGGCCGGCGACCTCCTGCTCGGTCGGCATCGCGGAGGAGCAGGCGAGCCGGGAGGCGACGAGCGCGCCCGCCGCGTTGGCGTGGCGCACGGTCTTCTCCAGAGGCCAGCCGGACAGCAGCCCGTGGCAGAGCGAGCCGCCGAAGGCGTCCCCGGCGCCGAGCCCGTTCACCACCTCCACGGGCACGGGCGGCACCTCGGCCGCCGTACCGTCGCGGCGCACGGCCAGCACCCCTTTGGGGCCCTGTTTGACGACCGCCAGTTCCACGCCCGCGTCCAGCAGGGCCCGGGCGCAGGCCCACGGCTCGCGCACCCCGGTGGCGATCTCGCACTCGTCGAGGTTGCCGACGGCCACGGTGGCGTGACGCAGCGCCTCGGCGTAGTGGGGCCGTGCCGCCTCGGGGTCCGCCCAGAACATCGGGCGCCAGTCGAGGTCGAAGACGGTGATGCCGGCCCTGTCCCGCGCCTTGAGGGCGGCGAGGGTGGCCGAGCGGCTGGGCTCCTCGCTCAGGCCGGTGCCGGTGATCCAGAAGATGCGCGCGGCGCGGATGGCGAAGAAGTCCAGTTCGCCGGTGTGGATCTCGAGATCGGGGGCCTTGGGCCGGCGGTAGAAGTAGAGGGGGAAGTCGTCCGGCGGGAAGATCTCGCAGAAGGTGACCGGGGTCGGATAGGCGTCCACCGGGGTGACGAACCGGTCGTCGACGCCGAATTCCCGCAGCGCCTGGTGCAGATAGGTGCCGAAGGGGTCGTTCCCGGTCCGGGTGATCACCGCGGTGCTCCGGCCGAGGCGTGCCGCCGCGACCGCGACGTTGGCCGCCGAGCCGCCGAGGAACTTCCCGAAGGATTCGACGCGCGCCAGCGGCACGCCCGTCTGGAGGGGGTATAGGTCCACTCCGATGCGTCCCATGGTGATCAGATCGAAACGTCCGGCGTGCTCAGGCATGCGCGTCGCTCCTCAGGCGGGGGGATGCGGGCGGCGGGCCGCCCGCACGGCGGGCATCCGGGCCCGGATGTCTCACAGGTGTAGGCCGCGGGACGACCCGCTGTCAAGACTTTGTACTTACATTCGGACCTACTTCTGAAATGATGTCTTAACAAAGTATTGACAGCCGGGTACGACAAGGGTTTGTATCCGGTCCGAGCGAAACCGCCGGTTCACCGGCACACGGCCCGGACCCCACGTCCGGGGTCCACGCGGGGGCTCCCGGCCCGCGCTGCCCCACCCCGTTCCCTTCCCCGGTCGCACAGTGAGGTGCAGGACAGATGGACCGCACGTTTCAGCCCCGCCGTTCCCGCAGAGTCGCCCCTCTCCTCGCGATAGCCGCGGCGTCCGCGCTGCTCGTCGCCGGCTGCTCCAGCAGCTCGGGCGGCAAGAAGGCGACGGAGGACAACTCCGGCGCCGGCGCCGGAAAGGCCGGCACTCCCCCCATGACGGTGGCGCTGGTCACCCACCAGGCGCCCGGCGACACCTTCTGGGACATCGTCCGCAAGGGAGCGGAGGCCGCCGCGGCCAAGGACAACATCAAGCTCGTCTACTCCAACGACCCGAACGCGGGCACCCAGGCCAACCTGGTCCAGAACGCCGTCGACCAGAAGGTCGACGGCATCGCGATCACCCTCGCCAAGCCGGACGCCATGAAGGACGTCGTGGGCAAGGCGACGAAGGCGGGCATCCCGGTGGTCGGCCTGAACTCCGGCGTGAGCGACTGGAAGAAGCTGGGACTGATGGAGTTCTTCGGGCAGGACGAGAGCGTGGCGGGGGAGGCGTTCGGCAAGCGGCTCACCGAACTCGGCGCCAAGAACACCGTCTGTGTGATCCAGGAGCAGGGCAACGTCGGCCTCACCCAGCGCTGCGACGGCCTGAAGAAGACGTTCAGCGGCAAGACACAGATCCTGTACGTCAACGGCACCGACATGCCGTCCGTGAAGTCGACGATCAGTGCCAAGCTCAAGCAGGACAGCTCCATCGACTACGTGGCCACGCTCGGCGCCCCGTACGCCCTGACCGCGGTGCAGTCGGTGTCCGACGCGGGCAGCAAGGCGAAGGTCGCCACCTTCGACCTCAACAAGGACCTGACCGCCGCCGTCAAGAAGGGCGACATCCAGTTCGCCGTCGACCAGCAGCCCTACCTCCAGGGCTACCTGGCGATCGACTCCCTGTGGCTCTACAAGAACAACGGCAACTACAGCGGCGGCGGCGAGCAGCCGGTGCTGACCGGCCCGGCCTTCGTCGACAAGTCCAACGTCGACACCGTCGCGGCCTTCGCCGCGAAGGGCACCAGGTGATCGCGATGACCCAGCAGGCTGCGCCGGCGGTCACCTCACCGCCGGCCTCCGGCCCCCAGGAACGCGACGGGCGGACCGTGCGGCGCCCGCTCGCCCTGCGGCTGCTGGCCCGGCCCGAGGTCGGCGTCTTCCTCGGGGCCGTCGCGGTCTTCGTCTTCTTCTTCGCCATGGCGCCGGCGTTCCGCTCGGGCAGCGCGATGGCCACCATCCTCTACCAGTCGTCCACCATCGGGATCATGGCGCTGCCCGTGGCCCTGCTCATGATCGGCGGCGAGTTCGACCTGTCGGCCGGTGTCGCCGTGATCACCTCGGCGCTGACCGCCGCCATGGTCAGTTTCCAGCTCACCATGAACGTCTGGGTGGGCGTCGTCGTCGCGCTCGTGCTCTCGCTCGCCATCGGCGCCTTCAACGGCTGGATGATGGTGCGCACCGGCCTGCCCAGCTTCCTGGTCACCCTCGGCACCTTCCTGGGCCTGCAGGGCATCAACCTCGCGGTCACCAAGCTGATCACCGGCAACGTCGCCACCGACGACATCAGCGACATGGACGGCTTCGACCAGGCCAAGGCGGTCTTCTCGTCGTCCTTCACCGTCGGCGGCGTCCAGTTCAAGGTCACCGTGCTGTGGTGGCTCGCCTTCGCGGCGCTGGCCACCTGGGTGCTGCTGCGCACCAAGTACGGCAACTGGGTCTTCGCCGTCGGCGGCAACAAGGACAGCGCCCGAGCCGTCGGCGTGCCCGTGCACTTCACCAAGATCTCGCTGTTCGTGCTGGTCGGCTTCGGCGCCTGGTTCGTCGGCATGCACCAGCTGTTCGCCTTCAACACGGTGCAGTCCGGCGAGGGCGTGGGCCAGGAGCTCATCTACATCGCCGCGGCCGTCATCGGCGGCTGCCTGCTGACCGGCGGCTACGGCTCCGCCATCGGCCCGGTCTTCGGCGCCTTCATGTTCGGCATGGTGAGCCAGGGCATCGTCTACGCCGGCTGGAACGCCGACTGGTTCAAGGCGTTCCTGGGCGTGATGCTGCTCGGCGCCACCCTCATCAATCTGTGGGTCCGCCAGTCGGTGACCCGGAGGTGATCGTCCATGACCACCGCTGACCTCAGCGAGAACAACGGCCCGGTCGCCCCGGCCGACCCGGCACCCGTGGTGGAGCTGCGCGGCGCGGGCAAGTCCTACGGCAACATCCGCGCCCTGCACGACGTCGACCTCGCTGTGCACCCGGGCCGGGTCACCTGCGTCCTGGGCGACAACGGCGCCGGCAAGTCCACCCTCATCAAGATCATTTCAGGTCTCCACCAGCACACCGAGGGCGAGTTCCTCGTCGACGGCGAACCGGTGCGCTTCACCACTCCGCGCGAGGCCCTCGCCCGCGGCATCGCCACCGTCTACCAGGACCTGGCCACCGTGCCCCTCATGCCGGTGTGGCGCAACTTCTTCCTCGGCTCCGAGATGACCAAGGGCCCCTGGCCCGTCCGCCGTCTCGACATCGCCCGCATGAAGAAGACCGCGGACGAGGAACTGCGCAACATGGGTATCGTCCTCGACGACCTGGAACAGCCCATCGGCACCCTCTCCGGCGGCCAGCGCCAGTGCGTCGCCATCGCCCGCGCCGTCTACTTCGGAGCCCGCGTCCTCATCCTGGACGAGCCCACCGCCGCGCTCGGCGTCAGGCAGTCAGGGGTCGTCCTGAAGTACATCGCCGCAGCCCGCGACCGCGGCCTCGGCGTCATCTTCATCACCCACAACCCCCATCACGCCTACATGGTCGGCGACCACTTCAGCGTGCTGCGCCTCGGCACCCTCGAACTGTCCGCTCCCCGCGACCGGGTCGGCCTCGACGAGCTGACCGACCACATGGCCGGCGGGGCCGAACTCGCCGCCCTCAAGCACGAACTGGCACAGGTCAGCGGCGTCACCGTCGAGGAACTCCCCGAGGAGAAGGACCTCCAGGCACCCGTGCCGGCAGCTCCCGAAGGGAACACCCCATGACCCCTGCCCTGGACCGCATCCGGGTCGGCTCGGCCCCCGATTCCTGGGGCGTCTGGTTCCCCGACGACCCGCAGCAGGTGCCCTGGCAGCGCTTCCTGGACGAGGTCGCCGAGGCCGGCTACCGCTGGATCGAGCTCGGCCCGTACGGCTATCTGCCGACCGATCCGGCGCGGCTGACCGACGAGGTGGCCCGGCGGAACCTGAAGGTGTCCGCCGGCACCGTCTTCACCGCGCTGCACCGCGGACCGGCCGTGTGGGAGTCCACCTGGGAGCAGGTGAGCCAGGTCGCCGCGCTCACCCGGGCCATGGGCGCCCGACACCTGGTGGTCATCCCCTCCTTCTGGCGGGACGACAAGACCGCCGAGATCCTCGAGCCCGCCGAACTGACCGCCGAGCAGTGGACCCACCTCGCCAAGGGCATGGAGCGGCTCGGCCACGAGGTCAGGGAGACTTACGGGCTCGACATCGTCGTCCACCCGCACGCCGACACCCACATCGACACCGAGGAGCACGTCGAGCGTTTCCTCGACGCCACCGACGCCGGCCTGGTCGGCCTCTGCCTGGACACCGGGCACTACGCCTACTGCGGCGGCGACAGCGTCAAGCTCATCGAGACCTACGGCGAGCGCATCGGCTACCTCCACCTCAAGCAGGTCGACCCGGAGATCCTCGCCGATGTCGTCCGGGGTGGGGTGCCCTTCGGGCCGGCCGTGCAGCGCGGCGTGATGTGCGAGCCCCCGGCCGGCGTTCCCGCTCTCGAACCGGTCCTCGCCGCCGCCCAGGGCCTCGGCGTCGACCTGTTCGCCATCGTCGAGCAGGACATGTACCCCTGCCCGCCGGACAAGCCGCTGCCCATCGCCGTACGCACCCGCGCGTTCCTCCGCTCCTGCGGTGCCTGACCTAGGCCGGGATGGTTACCCATGACGACAGCGATGTGGTGGGCGCCTTGTTCGCGCAGCCACAGGCCGTTCGCGTGCTGCGTGTGCGCCGCGTCCGCGGTGATCACAGTGTTGTCCAGGTCGAGGTCTTGCAGGAGAGGGATGAAGGCGGGTGTCTCATTGCTCTTCGC